>NZ_CP010777.1:2695000-3403597 GCF_001078055.1 Rufibacter radiotolerans
GACTGGTCTCAATTAATAATAATAAAGACAGTCGATGTTGTAAAGACGTCGACCGCCGATACGCTTGCTTCTCTTCCTAGACAGACACCAGGGTGTCTGCCTTGTTTTCCTATCTTTCCCATTCACTCAAAGAACCTCCCACTAACCTGTCGTTAGTGACTAGCGGTAAACAACGCTTACCGTTTCCCTCCCTTCCGGTAGGGGCTGCAAAGGTAAGGAGAATTTCTTCGTCTCCAAGCCCCCAGGCAACTTTTTTTCTCTTTTTTTATCCCCTCGCCCTGCCGGCTTAGGTTCCTTCCCTCCAGAAGCGGGTGCAAAGGTAAGAAACATCTTTCGCTTTGCAAGCAATTATCTTAAACTTTTTTTTCTCCCTCTCCCGCCCTGCCGGCGTAAGAGGCTTCCTTCCGGAAGGGGCTGCAAAGGTAAGAACAAGTTCCCTTTCCGCAAGCGATCGATGAAGTTTTTTTTCTCTTTCCCGTCCGCCCTTTCGGCTTCCGGGACCCTCGCTGGAAGGGAGTGCAAAGGTAAGGAAGATCCTTTTCTGTGCAACACTTTCTAAAGATTTTTTTCCTCTTTCATCTTCGCCCTGCTGGCTCGGAAAACCCCTCCGTGGAAGGGAGTGCAAAGGTACGCAAAGGTTTCCCTTTTGCAATACTCTCAGTAAACTTTTCTTTTTGGTTACCTTAAAAGGCAGTGCCCTCTTCGGTTAGCTTCCCTGTCAGAAGCTAATGCAAAGGTACGTTAAGGTTTTTCATCTGCAATGCCTTGCCGGTGCTTTCCTGTTAGAATTGGCTTTGAACCCTGGGTGCTTTGAGTTAACTCTAATGAATACAGCTAGTTCCGTTAGTCAACTTTTTTATAAAAAAAGGGGAGCGAAGACTCCTTTGTCTCCGGTCCCCTTTTAAAATGGCTTTTTGAGTTCTTATTTAACTAAAGTGCTTTTTCTATCTGGCCCTACACTAATAATATTAACACTAACTCCTAATTGCTCCTCCAGGTAAGCTACATATTCTAAAACTGCTGTAGGCAACTCCTGGTAGCTTTCAAACTCTCTTAATACCTGGCTCCAACCTTTCATGGTTATATAGACAGGGGTTATTCCGGCCTTATCTAGTTCATGTGGGATCTGGTCTGTCACGGTACCATCAGGTAACTTATAGTGGGTGCAGATGCTGATCTCATCAAAATCATCCAGGACATCTGCCTTCATCATATTCAACTGGGTTACGCCATTGAGCATGATAGCATATTTAAGAGTAGGTAAGTCTATCCATCCGCAGCGACGTGGGCGCCCAGTGGTTGATCCAAACTCTTTTCCTGCTTGCCTGATCTTCTCTCCTACCTCATTATGAAGTTCAGTCGGGAAGGGACCACTACCTACGCGGGTACAATATGCTTTGAAGATTCCATATACTTCTCCAATATGACGAGGAGCAATCCCTAAACCAGTGCAAGCCCCGGCCACTAAGGTATTAGAAGAAGTCACATATGGGTACGTACCGAAGTCTATATCTAATAGAGACCCTTGCGCACCTTCCGCCAATATCTTCTTGCCATCCTGGATTGCCTGATTGATCATGTACTCTGAATCTACCAGCTTAAACGTGCGCAGGAAATCAATGGCACTGAAGAATTCTTTTTCCTGCTCCTCTATATCTAAGGACTTTTGGTAAAAAGAGGCTATTTTCTGATGCTTGGCTACAGTGGTTTGGTAACGCTCTTTAAAATCTGGGGTAAGCAGGTCTCCCACTCTCAGGCCGCTGCGGCCAATCTTGTCTTGGTAAGCCGGACCAATCCCTTTTTGAGTAGAGCCGATCTTCATAAGGCCTAAGGCCTCCTCAGAAATTCTGTCAAGGCTTTTGTGCGAGGGCAGAATCAACTGGGCTTTCTTAGAGATGAACAGGTTCTTGGCTACGTCTACTCCTCTGGCCAGAAGCTTTTCTACCTCGGTGCGGAACACGATAGGGTCCAGCACTACGCCATTTCCAATTATGTTGGTGATGTGTTCATGGAAAATGCCGGAAGGGATTTGGTGAAGCACATGCTTGGTTCCTTCAAACTCAAGGGTGTGTCCTGCATTAGGCCCACCCTGGAAACGGGCTACCACATCATATTGAGGAGCAAGTACATCAACGATTTTACCTTTTCCTTCATCGCCCCACTGGAGGCCTACTAGAATGTCAACTGGCATTTAGAGTGATTCTTTAAGAAGCTGAATGGCATTGGTTGAATCTTCGGCAATGGTGAAGATGGCATTCAGTTTGGTGATAATTAATAATTTACGAATGTGTTCAGACGGATTGATAAGGATAAGCTCCCCTCCCCTGTTTCTGAACTTGGTAAGGAGTGAAACCAACACTCCTATTCCGGTACTATTGATAAAACGAACGCTTGACAAGTCCACGGCCGCTAACAGCAGGGAATCATCAATGGTGTTATTGGCCAGGTCCATGAGCTTCTGGGTTTCAGGCCCGCCAATCATATCACCCTCTAGTCTTATAAGTAAGATGTTATTCTCTAGCGTATGTTCAATTTTCATGGATTGGGGCGTTTAATTTAGCCTGGCAGTCACCGCAGATACCGTACAAATTTAAAGAGTGGTGCAGAATATTAAAATTCAGCAGCTCCCCTACCATGGTTTGTATGTTATGTACCCGGGGGTCACAGAACTCCACTACCTTGTGGCATTCGGTACAAATAACGTGGTCATGCTGCCGGCGGCCAAATGATTTCTCATACTGTGCCAGGTTACGGCCAAACTGATGCTTGCTTACCAGATTATTCTCTACTAATAAGTCAAGGGTATTATAAACAGTAGCCCGGCTTACCTGGTAATTCTTGTTTTTCATGCTGATGTAAAGGGACTCCACATCAAAATGCCCTGAGCGGCTATAGATCTCTTCTAAAATTGCATAACGTTCCGGGGTCTTCCGGAGACCTTTACTTTCTAAGTAGGCGGTGAAAATCTTCTTCACCTCCAGAAACTTTACTTCATCTAGTGCCATATGCCTTCTTCTACTGCAAACTTAATGGATTTATGTTGGAATGCTAAAATCAATCTTCTCAACAATTCCTTTAAGACACCTTTCTACAAGAGGTTGACTGGTAATAAAATGGGCGCTACTAAAGGATGCGGCCCTGCGATAAAGTTAAAAAGCCTTCCCTTTGCCTGAAAACAAAATCACTGCCTGCCTTTAGTACCCCTTAAAAGAAAGGCGGCTAATTATGGAGCTGGCTGCGGCTCTCTGCCCTATTCTATAAACTTCAAGGTGCCGCATTAGTTTTACTCCCTTCTCTCACCCAGGCTAAATGCTCTTGAAAGGCCTTTGCCTGTAACTGATTAACCAACATTCGGTTTTTTATATATTAAATACCACAATTATTATTTATCTTCCCTAAAGATACTCCCAGCCCCCATTTCTGGAAAACGCTTTCTAAGGCCTAGGAATTGCTTTCCGTTTTTTGATAAGTGTTCCTGCTTCACTCAAGACTAACTACCATCCCATGAGACCGTCTGCTATTATCTTCTTTCTTGTACTAGTGCTTCAGGTGAGTGTCCTTTGCCAGGAAGGAATGGCCCAGGCCGTGCAAGACACTACGCAAATAAGGCAGGATTCTACTCTTATTATATATAGAGTAGAAATGAGGGACGGAAATGAATTCATGGGCACCATTATAAGCCAGACAAATGAGGTGTTGCAACTGAAGACCCAGAACATGGGCGTGCTCACCATTAAAATAGCAGAGATTAAAGCCATAACCTCTTATGACGCCAGAAAGGTGAAGGGCGGAAAGCTTTGGTTTGACAATCCGCAGTCATCCCGCTATTTCTTTGCGCCCAATGCCTTCGGTCTTAAAAAAGGGGAAGGGTATTATCAAAACACTATGCTTTTGGTAAACCAAGCTAGTGTAGGTATCACAGATAATTTTTCGTTGGGGGCAGGTTTGGTACCCTTGTTTTTATTTGGCGGGGCCTCTAGCCCGGTCTGGTTGCTGCCTAAAATATCAGTGCCCGTGGTCAAAGACAAATTTAATGTAGGAGGCGGGGCTCTGATTGGAACCGTGATTGGGGAGCAAAGCTCCTTCGGGATTGCATATGGCCTAACCACGTTTGGCTCAAGAGACAGAAACGCCACCATAGGGTTGGGCTATGGCTACGCCGATGGGGATTGGGCCACTACACCGGCCATTACCTTTAGTGGCCTGTTCAGGACGGGACCCCGCGGGTATATTATCACAGAGAACTATTACATTGGCTTGGACAATGACGCTGTTGGCCTATTATCTATAGGAGGGCGCCGGATTGTGAAGCGCGTAGGAATTGACTTCGGGCTTTTTAGCCCCATAGGCGCCGATGGCTTTTTCGCCTTGCCTTTCTTAGGATTAACCGTTCCCTTTGGTGAAAAATAGCAAACTGCTTTTCGGGCTCTACAATCTACAAGAAAGATCCGGGGCTATTTTGGGGCCGTTTTTCTGAAAACAACCCCAAAACAGCCCCGCTCTTTGCCAGCAAACTAAGAATCAAATCTATCTACGCTTAGCAGGCCACTCACTTTAGATAACCGCTGGATCAGTTTCTCTAGCTGGGCCGTGTCATTCACAAAGACCATTAACCTTCCTTCAAATACCCCGTCATGCGAGTCAATGGTAATAGAACGCATGTTCACTTTTAAGGAGTTGGAGATAATCTTGGTCACGTCATTTACCAGCCCTACCCTATCGGTGCCCTTAATGCTGATCCCGGCCAGGAAAGAAAGCTCCTGCTGCCCGGTCCACTTGGCTTTTACAATTCGGTGGCCGTAGTTAGACATCAATTCTACCGCCTTGGGGCAGGTGGTACGGTGAATGGTAATACCCTGGTCCTCGGTCTGGAAGCCAAACACATCATCTCCTGGAATGGGGTTGCAGCAACTGGCTAAGGTATAGTCAATTTTGTCTGTGCCGCCCCCAATCACTAACAACTGAGAACTGATGCCCCTGATCTTCTCCACCTCTTTGTCAAAGGAGGAACCCTCCAAAATAGAGGCCGGCTTGTACTTTTCGCTATGCGGATTAAAGATATATTCTTTGATCTCTTTCAGGTCCAGCAGGCCCACTGCTACTCTATAATAGAAATCCTGCACTGAGGGCACGTTAAAGTAGGCAGCCAATCGGTTAAGGTTGGCGGCAGAAGGCTCTACCGCCAAATGGGACAGGCGCTCATCCACTAACAACTTTCCTTCCTCGGCTTTGCCCTTCCGCTCTTCGCGCAGGAACTCCTTGATCTTGGAACGGGCCTTAGACGTGGTGACAAACTTCAGCCACTCGCCAGTAGGTTTCTGCTTCTGGGAGGTTAGAATCTCTACCTGGTCCCCGTTGTGTAACCTGAAACTAAGAGGCACCAGCTTCTGGTTCACCTTGGCACCCAGGCATTGGTAGCCTATCTGAGTATGGATCTCAAAGGCGAAGTCAAGGGCGGTGGCACGGTCTGGCAGAATGATCAATTCGCCTTTGGGCGTAAAGACAAACACCTCTTCCACAAACAGATTGGTCCTGAACTCATCAAGGAACTCAATGGCGTTGGTGTTGTTCACGTCCAGCATATCACGCACCTTGTTGATCCAGTTGTCCAGGCCAGATTCTGCGGCGCTGGGAACCCCGGTCTTGTATTTCCAGTGGGCGGCGTAGCCACGCTCGGCAATATCATCCATGCGCTTGGTCCTGATCTGCACCTCTACCCATTGCCCCGTCTTACTCATCACCGTGGTGTGCAGGGCCTCGTAGCCATTGGCTTTGGGGGTGCTGATCCAGTCACGCAGGCGGTCTGGATTAGGCTGGTAGAAATCGGTCACGATGGAATACACGCGCCAGCAGGCCGGTTTCTCCTGCTCATAGGGCACGTTCAGGATAATCCTGATGGCAAACAGGTCGTAAATCTCCTCAAAGGTCACGTTCTGCTTCTTCATCTTTTTCAAGATGGAGTAGATAGACTTAGGCCGTCCCTTCACCTCAAAATCTGTGAGACCCTGCCGGCGCAACTCTTCCTCTATTGGGTGTATGAAGTCTGAGATAAACTTGTTGCGGGCGCTTTTGGTCTGCCGTATTTTGTTGGAGATGAATTTATAGGTCTCGGTGTCTGTGTATTTCAGGTGCAGGTCTTCCAGCTCAGACTTAATGGCATACAAACCAAGACGGTGCGCCAACGGGGCGTACAGGTACATGGTCTCAGAAGCGATCTTGAGTTGCTTGTCCCGGGCCATGCTGCCCAGGGTCCGCATGTTGTGCAGGCGGTCAGCCAGTTTAATGAGGATCACGCGCACGTCATCTGAAAGCGTGAGCAGCATTTTCCTGAAATTCTCGGCCTGCTGCGAGGTACCGTACTCAAACACCCCGGATATTTTAGTCAAGCCTTCAATGATCTTGGCCACCTTAGGGCCGAAGTCACGCTCAATATCGGCAATCTCCAGATCGGTGTCTTCTACTACGTCATGCAGCAAGGCCGCCACAATAGAGGTAGTGCCCAGGCCAATCTCTTCAACGGCAATCTGTGCTACGGCCAGGGGGTGCAAAATGTACGGCTCCCCGGATTTCCGGCGCATGTCTTTATGGGCCTCTAAGGATGTGTTAAAGGCTTTTTTAATGATCTTGGCGTCATTGTCTTTTAAGAAGGGCTTGGCATGGCGCAGCAACTTTCTGTAATGACGCAGGATCTCTTTCCGTTCAGCTTCGTGGTCAATCATACGGGTAGGTAATCAAAATCCGTGGTAAGGCAAGGGCCCTTACGTTTTTGACCTCTTTTTATAAATTTCAACAAAAAAAACGAAAGGAAGTTGCATTAACAAAAAAGAGTTTGCTACATTTGCAGCACCATTACGGAACACAACAAACGCGGATGTGGCGAAATTGGTAGACGCACTAGACTTAGGATCTAGCGCTGCGAGGCATGGGGGTTCGAGTCCCTCCATCCGCACAAGTGAAACCCTCAATCCCAACCGGGGTTGGGGGTTTTTTCAATTTTACAAGGTCGCATAACTAAAAACTGATAGCTTTGAATATCACCCTGAATCAAACCGATGGCCAGAATGCCAGCCTAAAAGTTAGCCTGCAAGAGGCTGATTACGCTGCCCGCGTAGACGAGCAGATCAAAGATTATAGCAAGAAAGCCAATATCAAAGGTTTCCGCCCCGGTAAAGTTCCGGCTGGTTTGATCCGTAAAATGTATGGCAAAGGCATCTTGGTTGACTCTATCAACCAACTCTTGCATGAGTCTGTGAACAACTACATCAAGGAAAACAACCTTCGCATCTTAGGCGAGCCGCTTCCTGACCGTCAGGAAGAGAACGGTATTGACTGGGATACCCAAAAGGAGTTTGAGTTCAGCTACTCTGTAGGTTTGCTGCCAGACTTTGAACTGGCCCTTGGCCAGGTGTCTGTAGACAAATACAACATTGAAGTAGACCAAACCACCGTTGATGAAGCCTATGAGCAGATGCAACGCCAGTTTGGCAAAACCACCAACCCAGAAGTTTCTGAAGCCAATGATTACCTGTACGGTGACCTGAAGCAGGTAGACGGTGAGTTTGAAACCAAAACCCTTCTGCCTTTAAACAAGGTGTTAGCCGGCGCTGACAAATTTGTAGGCGTGAAGCCAGGTGACACCATCACCTTTGACATTAGAGAAGCGTTTGGTGATGACGCTGCTTTAGCCCACGTAACCGGCCTGAGCAAAGACGTGACCAAAGACCTGAACGGCGAGTTTACCTTTGTGGTAGAGAAAATCAACCGCACTGAGAACGCTGAGATGGACCAGGAGTTCTTTGACAAGATCTTCGGGAAAGACGCCGTAACTACTAAGGAGGAGTTTGACGCCAAGGTGCGTGAGGTGATCAAGGAGAACTATGAGCGGGAAGCTGAGAACGCGTTAGACCGCGCCATCATTGACCAGATTGTAGAGAACACTACCATTGACATCCCTAACGAGTTCTTCAAGCGCTGGTTAGCCGTTACCAATGAAGGCAAGATCACGCCAGAGCAGATTGATGAGTTCTATGACCAGTATGTGAAAGAGCTGAAATGGTCTATGATCCGCAACAAGGTGGTGGAAGAAAATGACATTAAAGTAAGCAACGAAGACGTAGTGAACAGTGCCCGTCAGAAGATGATGGCTCAGTTCAACATGCCTGAGGTGCCGGAGGAGATGCAGGATACTTTCAACAACTTCTTAGACAACCACTTAAAGCAAAACAACGGCCGTAACTTCGTGAACGAGTACGAGGCGTTGGTAGCTGAGCGTGTGTTGGCGTTCGTGAAAGACAAAATCACCGTGACTGAGAAAGACGTAACCGCTGAGGAATTCCGCAGCCTGGTTGGGTAATTTCAATCAGTACTTCTAATAACAGAAAAGTCCTTGCCAGTTGGCAAGGACTTTTCTGTTTTATGGAGAATCACAAGAGTACATTCTATTCAGAATCCTACAAGGTGCTCCCACAGGCAAGCGGGTGAACCCTCTGGCTTAGGTTTATTGCCCCGTATAGAATCACCAACAAAGGCGGTAAAAGGAGATTTTAGTTTTGTTGCCTTCCAGATAACCTATATCTTGAAACCCAATACCAGGTCTTGGTACCGGGCACTCAAAATCTGCTCCTGATTTCAGCCATAATGGCAGAGAATCTTCTCTTTGCGTTTTTGGCCTGATTTTAGAAAAACAACCCGGAAACAGGTAAACCTTGTTTGCCGCCTCTGGTTAATTTCTTGTAACCAACGCGTTTCTTTTTAAGTTAAGGCATCTAAACAGAACCCTTATGTACAACAAAGACGAATTCAGAAAATTTGCCGTGAAAGGCCTTGGCATGAGTGGCCTTGGCGTTGACCAATACCTTACTCATCTGGAAAGCACTACTTTAATGCAGCCTACCAGCATGACCCGTTCCGTGATTGAGGAACGCCCTACTAACTTCCGTGAAATTGACGTGTTCTCCCGCCTGATGGTAGACCGTATCATTTTCCTGGGCACGCAGGTAGATGACTATATCGCCAACATTATCACTGCGCAGCTACTGTTCCTGGAAAGCGTAGATTCCAAGAAAGACATTCTGCTGTACATCAACAGCCCGGGCGGCTCTGTGTACGCCGGTTTAGGTATCTATGACACCATGCAGTACGTGCAGCCAGATGTGGCCACCATCTGTACCGGTCTGGCCGCTTCTATGGGAGCGGTGTTGTTGTGCGGCGGCGCCAAAGACAAGCGCTCTGCCCTGCCCCACGCTCGTGTCATGATTCACCAGCCTATGGGCGGAACCCAGGGCCAGGCCTCAGACATTGAGATCACGGCCCGTGAGATCCTGAAACTGAAGAAAGAACTCTATGAGATCATCGCCAGCCACAGCGGCAAGCCGTACGAGGAAGTTTACAAAGACAGCGACCGTGACTACTGGATGATTGCCCAGGAAGCCAAGGAATACGGTTTAATAGATGAGGTATTGACCCGTCATAAAGCGTAAATGCCCTTTTAGACAAAATTACTTTCATAAAAAAGGCCCGCTATCCCGCGGGCCTTTTTTATGAATATACCCGCTTTATCGCGCTAAAGGAACCGCTTCTGTTTTGAGGCTGTTTTCAGGAAAAGACCCCTAAAACAGAGACGCATGGTCCTGCCAATAAAAATAATTTCTATGCTCTTCGCCCAGGTGAAAGATGGCTTTATAGCCTCCCCCTTCTTGCACTCTGTTCTTCCTCAATCAGATACAACATATACTATATTTTATAAAACTCTATCGCACAAAGACTTCCTAACATCTGTTTCCAGATTGTAGAAAAATATTTTGGTGTAGTGCTTAACCTATTTTGTAACTTTGTCGTAGTCCCCGTTTTTCCAGGCGGTAACTCTACACCCCACTATTTGGTTTATGGCAGAAATTACGTGCTCCTTTTGCGGCAAGAATAAGAAAGAAGTGTCTGTGATGATTTCAGGCATTAACGCGCACATTTGTGAGCGCTGCATTGGACAGGCCCAGCAGATTTTAAATGAGGAGAACCGACTGCGGGCCAACAACCGCACGCCTAAGTTCAACCTCATGAAGCCGCGGGAGATGAAAACCTACCTGGATCAGTTTGTAGTGGGCCAGGACGAAGCCAAGAAAGTGATGTCTGTGGCGGTGTACAATCACTACAAGCGCTTAATGCAGAAGCCTAAGACCGATGACGTGGTGATTGAGAAATCCAACATCATCATGGTGGGGGAAACCGGAACCGGTAAAACCTTCCTGGCCCGTATGCTGGCCGGCACCCTGCAGGTTCCTTTCTGTATTGCTGATGCCACCGTTCTTACTGAGGCCGGTTACGTGGGCGAGGACGTGGAAAGCATCTTAACCCGCCTGCTGCAAGCCGCCGACTATAACGTGGAAGCCGCTGAGCGTGGAATCGTGTATATTGATGAGATTGACAAAATAGCCCGCAAGAGCGATAACCCCTCCATTACCCGTGACGTGAGCGGCGAAGGCGTGCAGCAGGCTTTATTGAAATTACTGGAAGGAACCTCAGTAAACGTTCCCCCGCAAGGCGGACGTAAGCACCCAGAGCAGAAAATGATCTCCGTGAATACTGAGAACATCCTGTTTATCTGCGGCGGCGCCTTTGTAGGCATTGACCGCCTGATCAAAAGCCGCCTGAACACCAAACCTATCGGGTTCTCCAAAACGTCTCTGGAAGACAAGGTAGATACGGAGAACTTCCTGCGCTACATCACTTCCCAGGATCTGAAATCCTTCGGGCTGATCCCGGAGCTGATTGGCCGTCTGCCGGTGGTTACCCACTTGAACCCATTGGACAAGGAGACGCTTCGCCTGATCCTCACCGAGCCTAAAAACTCCCTGGTGAAACAATACAAGCGCCTGTTTGAGATGGAGAACATCAACCTGGAGTTCGCCGAAGACACCCTGGAATACATTGTGGAGAAAGCCTCTGAATACAAGTTAGGTGCCCGTGGCCTCCGCTCCATCTGTGAAGGCATTATGACCGACGCCATGTTTGACCTGCCCTCTGAAGAGCAGGAAGGCATCATTGACCTGGTGATCACCCTTGACTACGCCCGCGATAAATTTGAGAAATCTTCCATCAAGCAATTGAAGGTGGCCTAACCGCCAGATAAAAACACCTATAAAACAGAAGGCCTCCCCTACGTTGAGTAAGGGAGGCCTTCTGTTTTCTATTTCCGTTTTGAAGCCGTTTTGGCCAAAACAGGCCTAAAACGCTCCTTCCAAAGATTTGCTGCTGCCTTTAGGGGCTTTGTCTTCGCGCAGGTATTGCACCATTAATTTGGCGGCCGTCTCAGAGGTATTGAAGTTCCCAATGAGGTCTTGCACGTGCTTGTAGCCGTCTAACTGGGCAGCACGCCCGTCTGGGTTCTCCAGGATGTTCTTCAGCTCCTTTATCAGGTTCTGGGCATTCATGCTACCCTGGATCAGTTCAGGGACAATTTTACGTCCGGCAATCAGGTTCACCAGGGAAATGTAAGGCACTTTGATCACAGCCCGGCCAATCCAGTAAGACACGGCGCTGGTCCGATAGCATACTACCTGGGGCACGTTGAACATGGCCGTCTCCAAAGTGGCGGTACCAGAGGTTACCAGGGCTGCCTGTGCGTTGGCCAGAATATCATAGGTCTGGTCATACACAATTTTGATGAATGGCTTCCGGTTGAAGTGCTCATAGTATTCACGGGAGAAATTGCTCACTGCCGCCACCACAAACTGGTAATCCTGGAAAGGGGGCAAGATACTGAGCATGATATAGAGGATGCTCTCAATCTCCTGCTGACGGCTGCCGGGCAACACGGCAATGATGGGCCGGTCATCCAGTTCGTTGTCTGCCCGGAAATTGGGGTTGAGTTGGTGGGCGTTCACCGCGTCTGAGACGGGGTTGCCTACGTAATCGGTTTTATAGTCAAACTTCTGGTAGAAGTCTTTCTCAAAAGGCATGATGACAAACATTCTGTCCACCAGCTTTTTGATGTTGTGTACCCGCCCCTGGTTCCAGGCCCAGATTTTTGGTGAGATGTAATAGAATACCTTTAACCCGTGCTCCTTCGCGAACTTGGCAATGCGCATGTTAAAGCCGGCATAGTCCACCAGTATCACCACATCGGGTTGGTATCGCAGAATATCCTCCTGGCACTCCTTTAAGAATTTCTTGATCTTGAAGAGATTGCTTGCCGCCTCCAGAAAGCCCATAAAAGCCATTTCCTGGTAATGCTTCACCAATTCTGCCCCGGCGGCCTCCATCATGTCTCCGCCCCAGCAGCGCACGTGCGCCTCCTGATCCTGCAGGTGGAGCTGTTTGATCAGGTTAGAGGCGTGCAGATCTCCGGAGCGTTCCCCGGCAATAATGTAGTATTTCATTTAAAGGCGAATCAATAGAACAGGGCTGCCAAATGGGAGAGCCAATTACCAACCCTAAACAGCATTGTTGCTCAGATAGTTTATAACTGGTTATGATTCCAAGGATTATCTCCCAAAAAAAGCCTTGAACGTGCTAGTTAGTAGTAGTCAAAAGCTATTCTCCAAAGTACTCCACAAAATTACGGGGGGTCTCATACAGTTTCAGGCTGTGCAACTGCGCGCTGGATATACGAGGAATCAAGGGGCTCAGGATGTTCCAGAACTCCATGACCAGGTTCTCGGTGCTGGCCAGTTTGCCTTCCATGAACGAGACATCCATGTTCAGGTTTTTATGGTCTACCTTCTCAATGATGTTCTCCCTGATGAGGGTGCTCAGTTTCTTGAGGTCAATCACAAACCCCGTGTCCGGGTCTGGTTTCCCCTTTACCGTGACAATCAGTTCATAGTTATGCCCGTGCCAGTTGGCGTTGGCGCAGGGCCCAAAGATTTCTTTGTTCTTCGCCAGGGACCAATTGGGGTTATGCAGCTTATGCGCCGCATTAAAATGCTCTAATCTGCTTACGTATACCATTAACTGAATCGGTAATTCTTTCTTCGCAACAAATATACGAAGAAAGGAACACCAAAGAATGAAGTTATAATACCAACGGGCAAACCTACCGGCGGGTATAGCAGCCGGGAAATTAAATCGCAGCCTACCAGGAACACCCCGCCTGCCAGTGCGCAGGCTAAAAGGTTAAACCTGTTGGTGGTCCCCAGCAGCGCGCGCGTGATGTGGGGGACCATTAACCCTACAAAGCCTACCGGCCCAGAAAACGCCACCGCAAAGCCCGTCACCACCGAAACCGTCACCAGCATCACCCACCGGATGGCCCGCACGTCCACCCCCAGGGTCTCGGCGCGGTCAGCGCCCAGCAACAGCACGTTCAGATGCCGCTGCAGAAAGAAAAACAAGACCAGCGCCAAAACAAGGGCCGTGGCCGGATAGCCCAGGTTAGACCAATCTGCTTTCTCAAAGCCTCCCATGCTCCAGAACACCACAGACTTTAGCTGGCTCTCTGAATCTGAGAGGAACATGATCAAACTCACCAGTGCCGTGAGCAGGGAACTGAGCGCAATCCCCACCAAAAGCATCTGGCTGGGAATCAGCTGGCCTCTTCTTGAACCCAGCACCACTACCACCAGCGTGACCAAAAATGAACCGGCCAGCGCAAAGAACGGCGGCAGGTACAGGCCCAGAAAGGTAAGGTCAGCGAAAAAGAAGAAACTGAGGGAGGCTCCCAAGGACGCCCCGGAAGCCGTACCCAGCAGATAGGGGTCTGCCAGCGCATTGTTCACCAGCGCCTGCATGAGGTAACCGGCAAAAGCCAGCGAAGCCCCGGTCAAAAATGCCAGCAATAACCGGGGCAAGCGCAAATGGACAATGCTGTAATGTGCTGTGTCCTGGGCGTCATAGTTTAGGAAAGCATTAACAATAGTTTGAAATGAGGTGTCAATACTACCCACCCGCAGGCCCAGAAAGAACCCCACCGCCAGCAATAAGAGCAACAGGCCTACCACCACAACCGCCCTTCTCACCGCAACGTCCGCTTTAGTTCCTGAATACTCTCCACTACCCGGGGGCTAGGCCTGGACATTAAATCATCGTCTACTGGGAAAATCCGCTTCTGGCGGTAGGCAGTTATGCGGCGAAGCTCTGGGTACAAGGAGAAAAAAGTCTTCTCCAGTTGGTCAAAGGAGCCGCCCAGCACCACCTCTGGATTTATCTGCAGAATATATTCCCGGGTAAGCGCCGGATACGCCTGGGCAAAAACATCTTTCACGGCGTTCTGCCCTCCTGCGTACCGCAGTTTATCGGTGAAGAGTGTATTTCGGCCATATACATAAATAGGGTCACGCCAGGTAATGGCCAACACGGTAGGCTTATGAGAAGAAGTAGCAGCCCCAGCGACCAGTTGGTTTAATTGATTTTGAAGAGAATCGGCTAAGGCATTGGCTTTGGGCTCTTGTTGCAGCAGCTTGCCCAGATCCCGTAACCCGCGCAGAACGTCTGAGACGCTGTCATAGGCCTGGTAATACACCGGAATCCCGAGCTTCTCTATCTGGGCCGCCGTCTCCAGGGAGATAATGCCTTCGGTAGCGAAGACTACTTCTGGCTTAAGCGCCAGAAGCCGTTCGTAGTCCATGGGGTAATTGATGACCACTGGCTTAGTGAGCACGGCCGCCGGGTAATCACAGTTTTGGGTCCGGGCAATGATGGTAGCGGTGTCTGCCACGGCAAAAAGCATCTCGGTCATAGACGGGGCCAGGGCCAGAATGCGACGGGGCTTTACAGGCAAGGAGACTTTTCTGCCCAGATCATCTGTCACGGTGTGTTTACCCGAGGCAGCGGGGGCAGCAGGTTTACGCATATCACAGGCCTGCCCCAGGAACAGGGCCAGACAGAACAGAAGTTTTTTACACCAGGAAAACGCACTTGAACCTGACACCGGCAGCAGCATAAGTAGAAATATGCACCAAAGATACAGGTTTTGCCCGAAGCTGAAATTAACCTCTACCCCAGCCACTTCCCCCGGCCGGAGCAAAGAATTACATTAGGCGTTTTGGGCCTGTTTTGGCTAAAATAGGCCCAAAACGGCTTCGCCTACTAAAGCGTTCCATGGAACAGAAGACCCTTCTATCGTAATCTTCCGTACGTTTGGTTAGCTTTGCGCATCACTTAACCAACCAAGTACATGATTGTAGTTACCGGAGCCGCCGGCTTTATTGCCAGTTGCCTTGTTACCCGTCTCAACGCCGCCAACTTCAATGATGTGGTGGTAGTGGATAATTTTTCTGTGAGCAAGAAACTGGCCAACCTGGAAGGGAAAAAGATAAAGGAGTTTGTAGACCGCAATACCTTCTTTGAATGGCTGGACACTAATTATGAAGAAGTGGAATTTATCTTCCACCTGGGTGCCCGCACCGATACCACCGAAACCAACCGCGAGGTCCTGGACCTGCTCAACCTGGACTACTCCAAAAAAGTATGGAACGCCTGCTGCGAGTACCAGATCCCCTTGGTGTACGCTTCCTCGGCGGCCACCTATGGCTCCGGCACCCTGGGGTATGATGATGACGAGGCCCTGATTCCCCTGCTGCGCCCGCTCAACGCCTACGGCGATTCCAAGAACGAGTTTGACCAGTGGGCACTGGAGCAAACGGCCAAGCCCTTCTTTTGGGTAGGCCTGAAATTCTTCAACGTATACGGCCCCAACGAGTACCACAAAGGTAGAATGGCCTCAGTAGTGATGCATGCCTTCAACTCCATCCAGGAAACCGGACGACTTACCTTGTTCCGGTCGCATAACCCAGACTATGAAGACGGCAAGCAGATGCGCGATTTTGTGTATGTGAAAGACGTGGTGGAAGTGCTGTACTGGCTCATGCATCACCGCAAAGACTCGGGTATCTACAACTTGGGTAGCGGCCAGGCCCGCACTTTCTTGGACCTGGCGTTCAACACCTTCACGGCCATGGGCAAAGACATCAACATTGATTTCAAAGACACCCCCGAGGATATCAGGGACAAATACCAATACTTCACGCAGGCGAACATGGACAAGCTAAGGTCCATTGGCTATGACCGGCCCTTCCATACCCTGGAAGAGGGCATTCAGGATTACGTGCAGAATTACCTCATGAGCAAAAGCTACTATTAAACACCATTAGCCTCTAAAACATAACGCCGGCCCTCACAGCCGGCGTTATGTTTTAGGCCTGTTTTCCGGAAAACGGGCCTAAAACAGATGACGTTGAGTTTGGCTAATTGATTTTCATTGGCGGGAATATAGAATGTTCCGTATTTATACCTTAACTGAAGAATTAACGCGTAATCACCTTTAACGGCCCAAACTCCTATGCCCTACTCCCTCGTAGACGACGCTATGAGTGCAGAAGAACCTATTCCAACTGACTCTTTGGCAATGCCCAATGATTTACGGGTGGAAACCTGGGAAGAACTCCAGCGCGAACTTTTCCGGGACTCCTGGGATGAAACCCTTAACCGCTACCGATCCCCGTACGTGTTCAGGGGGCTCTGGAACAAAGACTATGAGCTTAAAACCAGCCTCATGCGCATAGGCGGCGACTATGCCAAGCTGGAACAACACCTGCTCCGCAATTTCAGGAAATACTCGCGTGGCATGACCACTGAGGCCGGCGAGTCTCTCTGGAATTGGCTGGCCGTGGCCCAGCACCACGGCTTGCCCACCCGCCTGCTGGACTGGACCTATTCGCCCTACGTGGCTCTGCATTTCGCCACCTCAGACCTCAACAATTTCCATCAGGACGGGGTAATCTGGTGCGTGAACTATGTCAAGTCCACAGATTACCTGCCCGAGAAATTACAGAATGCCATTAGAGAAGAAGGCTCCAACGTGTTTACCGCCGAAGTCCTTGACCCGGTAGCCGCCTCTCTACGCAGCCTGGGCGAGTTTCAGGAACAGCCCTTTGTCATGTTTCTGGAGCCGCCCTCCCTTGATGAGCGCATCGTGCACCAGTACGCCCTCTTCTCCATGATGTCCACGGCAGACGCCACGCTCCTAGACTGGCTTACGGACCACCCAGACCTTTACTACCGACTCATCATTCCCTCCAAACTCAAATGGGAGATCAGGGATAAGCTTGACCAGGCCAACATCACCGAACGCGTCCTCTTCCCGGGTCTCACCGGCATCAGCGCCTGGCTCAAACGGCATTACACTACTACTTAATGAGTGATTGAGTGAATGAGTGAATGAAATGGAGTGTTTAAGTGACTGTGGAATAGGTAGGCTTGGCACTTTTTCCAAGAACCCAAGCTAAGAATGGAAAACTCATCCTTCAACAAAAACCATTCACTAAATCATTCATTCACTCAATCAATCATTAAAAAAGCACCGACACCTGCATGCGGCCCGTGTGGATGGTGCGGATGCCCTGGGGTTTGCGGCCATCATAGTCCAGGGTGATATTGAGGCCGCTGCTAAGTTTTTGCTGTAGCGCCAGATTCCAGGTGAGGTTATTACCGGGCCTGAAGCCGTTGAGCATTTCAAACGCCACCGGTGACGAATCTAAACCGGTATAGTCAATCTTAATAAATTTCAGGATTCCGGTAACGGTGCGTTTGCCCACCTGGCTTACCCGGGCCTCACTGCCCAACTCATGGAAACGAGCCTTTTCCCGGTCGCCCAACTCATTGGCCTTGTTCATCCATTGGTACGTGCCGGTAAACCGGATGGTGGAGTTTGGCTGGTACGAAAGCTCTGGCGTGGCTTCCCAACTTCTAAGCAGAAAATTCTTGGTACTTAAATAATTAGAGGCGCTTTCGCGTTTAGAGCGGGTGACGTTCAGGCGGCTGGAAAAGACATCCGTTAAGTTCACCCGAACCAGCACCTGCTGGCTGGCATTGTTCCGCACGTCCGTCCCGTTGGTAAGCAGCACCTTTTGAAGCCCCTGCTGGAAGGTCCATTCCACCCCGTATTTGGGGTTGCTTCGGTTAAAATAGAGCGTATTGCGGTAAGACCTGGACAACGAAAGCAAAGTACTGTCCTCAAAATTCAGGCTGAAGGGATTTAATCGGCTGCGCAGGTCCTCATCTGTGATGCGCTTGTCAACGGTCACAAAGGAGAGCGCCGAGAATTTAGAGGCAATGCGTTTCCACCAGACCTCCGCTGTTTGCCAGTCACGGGGCAGGCTGCTATTGAGGCGGTAAGTAAACTGGTTGGTAAACGCCAGCACATATTCATCCGTGGGAATAAAAAGCCGAACATAATTGCGTCGGTACGGCGGGTCTGTGGGCTGCGACTCAAAGAACTCATTCAAATCCTGGCGCCCGTCACGGTTCAGGTCCTCAAAGTAGTGCGTGCCTTGGCCGGGGACCGTCTCCACAAACAGGTACTGGCGTTTTAGCTCACGGCCGGTACCAATGGCGTAAGACATTTCTGAACGTAGGTGCCGGTCCAGGAAATCGCCTGACCAATCAATTTTGGAAAGCACAGTGGTTTCAGAGAGACTGTCGCGGGCCTGTAATTTGCGCAGAGTGATGAGCGCTGTTACCTGTTGGTTCTTTTTGATGACCGTGCTGGTACTAAAATTAAAGGTGTTGGCCACCTGCTTGTTGCCAAGTTCACCGTTCTCGGGCCGGTAATCTACCCGGCGGCTGTACTCAGCGCGGTACTTGAACGCGGCGGTATCACGGCTCTCCACAAAGAAGAGGTGATCATCAAAGTAATTGGCCGAGCCCAGCAGGCTTTCATTGAGCTTGGAGGTGACCCGGTTCTTGTCAAAGCGGTACACGTATCCGGGCGTGATGAAACGGGTGGGGTACCGAACCCCAATCTCGCCGCGCACCCAGTCAGATTTGCTTTCGGGTTGGTCATTATTGAGCAGAAACAGGTTGGTTCTCAGCTCCAGCCCTACCACTTTTTGCGCCATCTCCAAGACATGCTGCGTGCCGTCTACCTCACCGGGGCGGTAGCGCTTGCTGATACGGTAGTTCAGGAACCGTTGCGCATCTTTCACCCCGCCCACCGAGAACGAGAAAATATGGTCTTCCAGCCGGGACTGCCGGGCAAGGGTGGTATTAGTGGGGCTACTCCAGTCACGGTCAAACTCTATATCGCGGTAGCGGTCTATGGGCACAAAGTTGGGGTCTGTGTATTCATAGCTGAGCGAGCTACGCAGTTTATAGGCCCCCAGAAATTTTACGTCGCGGTCGTTTACCTGGTAGCCTACTCGCAGTGCCTTGCCCTGGTCATCTCCGGCATCCAGGTCTGAAAAGCGGTTCAGGTCGTTTTTAGAGCCAGCCACCTCCAGAAACACATTGGTTTTCTCGTCCAGGCCCCAGCTTCCGCCCAGAGTCATCATCTGCTTCTGGATAGGCGTGGGCAAAATGCGCACCGGCTCGTAGCGTCCCTGCGGCACTCCGTTCACGGGCTCTACCCATAGGAAAACCCTTCCGTTCACGGTGGTATTCTGCAGCACGTAATTCCCGCCGGTGGGCAGCTCAGTAAAGCTTACCGCATAATGCGCCTGGGTAGAGTCTGTAGAGTAATGGAAAATGGAATAGATACCGCTGGCGGTCACAGTGTCTTTTTTAAGGTAGAGCACCTGGTTCCTGTCAAAGCGCACGGAATCTCCGCTGGGAGCCACCGCCTGGTCCAGCCTATCCCCTATCTGGGACAGCAGGCGCTTTTCAGTGAGATCTAAATTAAGCGTGAGTGGGTTGTTGGGGTTATCTGCCTCCTGGTAGAAGTTACCGTATACGTTGAACTTGCCCATTTTCTGGTAATGGCTGGCATGTACCACGCTGCGGGTGTAGTTAAGGTCTGAGTATTCAAAATCTACCCTTATGCGCGAGTTTCTGGTAATCACCCATTTAGGGGTGAAGGTGATCTCTGCCTGGTTGTAATCAATGACATAGTCAAAGTCAAAGCCGCGGGTGAGCAGTTTCCCGTCCAGGTACACGCGCTCTGAGTTGGCCAGCACAATAATGAAACGTTCGCCGTTAGGGCCGCGCAGGCGGTAAGGTCCCTGCACACTTTCAATGGGCGTAATGTTCTCAGACGCGAATTTCCCTTTGGCCACCGAGGCCGCCACCGAGGTAGCGCTTTCCCAGCCGGGCTTGCCGCGGTTCACCTCCAGGGCCCCGCCCTGCACGTTTTTGTAGAACTTGAGAAAATGGGAAGCCGGACGGTTTCGCAGCACCACATCACCACCGGTCAACGTCCAGAGTCTATGCTGCAGCGTGATGAAGACCCGGTCAAATTCCTGCAACTGCTGGGTGTTGCCCTCGGGCTGAAAGGGAATGTTCTGGTCTGTGATGGAGGCGGTGATGTTGATCTCATCCGTTAGCTTTCCTTCCAGCTGCAGGTTTAGCGCCGAGTTCACGAACACGTTTTGGGTGTTGCCCACCGAGACGCCGCGCGAAATGCTACCGGTTTTGTTCAGGCCGGGCGTTTTGAAGATTTCCTCCCTAGGAGCAGACTGGTCAAAAACGTACTGCCGCTCAAAAGAAACTGAGTCCCAGGTACGGATGTCACGCTTAAACGCCGGCCCGCTCAAAGCAAAGGGCAAGACCCGGTAACACACCAGCACCGAATCTGTTTTGGGCACGTTTTGCGGAAAACGGCCCCGAAACGCGCCGGTACTGTCCTGCAAAATACTATCGGGTAAGAAAGCGGGTTCCGATGAGGTTACGGGTACATTAATGAACTGGAACTGGCCCGTGGCCGCGTCATAGAAAAACCGGAGGGGGCTCTGGAGTTGGCGGCTGTCCAGTACTTCAATGGTGTTCTCGGCTACAGTAAGGGAATCAAGTTTAAAAGGCAAGGGCTGCACCTTTACCCACCGGCATTTGCGGTTAGATAGTTCCTGCCCCTGCGTCTCTCCTGCCCATAGGATTAAGGCGAGCAAAAAAAGGATGCCGCCCCAGCATCTCATGGTTGTATTACAGGCAGTTTAAGGAAGAAAGTGGTCCCCACGTTTTCCTCGGTTTCAAACCAGATAGACCCACCAATTGCCTCTACCCCTTTCTTTACGACCGCCAGCCCAATGCCCGACCCGGAATACTTGGTACTGAAGTTCGGTACGAAGATCTTGGACTGAACGTCTGCCGGAATACCGGTACCATTGTCCTGCACCGCTACCAATACCCATTGCGGAGATTCTAAGGTCACTTTCACCTTTATTTGGGGCGTACTAGAGGAAGGAACTGCCTGCAGCGCGTTCAACAGCAGGTTATTGAAGATCCGGACCAGTTGGTTTTCATCGGCGCGCACATAGATAGGCATTTGGGGCACCTCCAGTTCCACCTGGTGTTGCTGGGAGTTCAGGTGCAGGTCGGTGGCCTTGCGGACCAAGCCGTTCAGTTCCAGCGTCTCCAGCTTGAGGTCTGGCATGGACGTGAAATTGGAGAACGAAGTGGCAATGTCACTGAGCACTTCAATCTGGGTGATCATGGTGTTGGAGATTTTCTCCACTAGTTCCTCCAGGTTGCTGCGGCCTTCCTGCATGGCCTTGCGCAGGTATTGCAGAGAAAGCTTCATAGGCGTAAGCGGGTTTTTGATCTCGTGGGCCACCTGCCGGGCCATTTCCTTCCAAGCCGCCTCTTTTTCCCGCAGGGCCAGTTCCTGCTTACTTTCCTCCAGTTTCTGCAGCATCTGGTTATACTCATGCACCAGCAGGCCAATCTCATCCCGTGACTCATATACCAACCGCTCGTTTACCCCGGTCAAGGACGTTTGCTTCAGGCGCTCGGTCAGCAATTGAAGAGGTACGGTCAAGGCCCGGGTGGCCAGGTAACTCAAAAGCACAAACAAGACAAACAGCAACGTGAAAATATTAAGGATGGTGGTGATCAACTGGATAAGCTTGGCATTGAGGTCTTTTTCTGAATCAAAGAACGGAATGGCCAGGTACCCTTGCGGCTTCTGGGTGGGGTTCTCCCGCAGAGGCACGTAAATGGTGCTGTACGGCAAAGACCCGGCTTTCTCTTGCAGCAGAATGCGGTTCAGGCCCTGTTCCCGGAGCATGCTGAAGGCCTTGGGGTTTAACCGCGTAGACAAAACCCCAGCCTCAAACAAAGCCGGTTGGCTGGAAATACGCAGTTCGCCATTGGCGTTGTAGATATTCAGTTCGGCCTGGGCTACCAGGGCCAACCGGTTCACCCGACGGGTAAGCGAATCTGCCCTGCCCTTGAACAGATATTCACCCCAGTTGCTGGTAAGGATGCTTTGCCTGATAAAATCCCCTTGCTCGGTGTAGCCCCGTACCAGATCTTGCCGGTAGGAGTTGGTTACCAGACTGCCAATAGTCAAACTCACCAACACCAACGGCACCAGTACCCCCAGATTCAGGAACAATTGTATTTTGGTTCCGAAGGTAGAAGTGATGGATTGCACCAGCCGGCCTTTAGACAACACCACCAAGGCCAGCAAAGTGAACAGCAGGAAAGTGTGCAGCAGAAACAGGAAAGAAAAGTTGGACAGCCACGAGCTGAACCCATAGTCAGGGGTACTCACCAGCGACACCGTCCCGTTAATGGCCTTGGCCGCCAGATGGTGGTACCCGCCCACCGAGAGCCCCTGCGAGTACAGCAAGGGATCATTAAAGAGCAACGGCGAAAAACGCTGGTTATATTCAAAATACCCTTCAGACCGAAGCCACCGGCCTTCTTTCCATAGAGCGTAACTGGTAGCCGGCATGGTGGCAGGCTGGGAACTTTTGCGTTCCACCAAAAGCTCAGGCAGCACGCTGTTGGGGGCCGTGATTTTGGAGCTTAACTCCAGCACCACCGTCACCCATTGCCATTCATTCAGCGGCACCTGTATTTCCTGTAGGTATAAAAAACGGCCGGGGTCCGTCTCTGAGTTGATCAGCAACTGGCCTTTCTGGTGCGTATTACGGGCCCGCGGCGCCCATACCTGGGCATAATCCAGCAGGTTGGAAATAGTGTCCACCCGGTTTAAGGCCTGGCCGTCTACATCAAAGAGGCGCACCGCCACCGCGTAATTCTCTGTGAGGTTACGCAGATGGTAGCGTTTTATCTTTTGCTCTACTATACCGCGGTTCACCCACGGTGCCCTCAGCGCGTAAAACAACAAATGGTCATGCTGGATAGCCTCAGCCGCCTGGGCCAAGAGATACTCGGTAAGGTCATCATGGTCCTTCAGCAGTTCACTCGCCATGCGTTGTTTATCGGTGCGCAGCTGCACGGCATACAGGTCATAAAACGCAGAGGCGCCTAAGCCCGCGCTTATCAGGTTCAGTAAGAAGATACTGGTGTACAATCCGGCCCGGCGCCGGAGTTTTCGGTGCAGTTGCTCCCAACCCACCAGGATAGCGCTGGAAAAAAGAATGGCCCAGTTTCCGCTGGGGGCATCTCGCCAGAAGCTCCAGTTAATAGCCAGCACCAACACCGTCATTAACGCATAGGCGAATGGAGCCTCGCTGTTAGCTGTAAAGGGCAACCAGGACAGGAGCAGCCGTAGCAGCCAACTTATGCCAATGGTGTGCAAAACCATGATCAGGAACAACAGCACCTTTGCCGGCCCAATCTGGATGTTCTGGGTGATGTCTAAGACCGGCTGGCTATTTAAGATGAGGCTGCGGTACATCTCATACCAACTGATAACAAGAAGGGTGATCACCGCCCCTATGACCAGACTGCTGATTATCTGTTTTTTAGGTGTTTTCAGGAAAACATGCTCTAAACGCAACGGCTTGGCAAACCCGTACACCACCCCGGCCATAACCAGCAGGCAGATCTCGTTCAGTAATAAATCTCCCAAAGAGGGCGACCACCACGCAGAAGCATACACCCGGGGGCTGAACAACTCCAGTTCCTGCACATTGCCAGGGAACTGAAACCAGAGCATGAGCAGGCGTAAAAGCGGCAACCCCATTAACACTACCCATAAGGCGAAAACCTTGTGGCGATTAGCCTGCAGCTTTTGGTAAAAGGAAACCAGGAAAAGCACCCAGGCCACAATAGCCATCACATACAAGGCAAAGGTGACCTTACCCGCGTGTAGCCACTGGCTGGGGTCTTGGACGCGTAAGGAAAACAGGTAGTGGCCCTGCGCATCAAGGATAGGAATGGCGCCCCTGGATTTTTCCAGTTGAATGGCCCCGGAATGATCTTCAAAAATCTCGGGGTTGAGGCCGCTTCTCAAATACGCATTACTAATGTCATACCGCGTCTCCAGAGGAATAACGGCCAGGAGCGAGTAAATAGGGGAAGGTTGCTGTTTGAGGACCAAAAAACGTCCAAACCTGCTTTCTAACACCTGCAGGCCGGGCCGCAGAAATCGGGGCGCAATATCCAGCCGGGTGGTATGGTCTGACCAAAATATTAATTTGTGCTGCTGGTAAATAAAGAGCGGGACCTGGGCATGCGGCAGTACCTGGGTAAAGAAACCCGAATCTGGGGGCAGGTGCTCTGCGACTTCGCGTAGTTCCTGGGTGGCCTGCTGAATCTTACTTTGAAGCTTGCCAGTCACTTCCTGACTCATTTTCTTCTGAGGCGCTTCCAGCAATTCCCGCTGAATACTAATCTGCAGAAAAGCCGCTACTCCCCCCAACAAAAGGGACAGCAAAAGAAAAAGAAGAGGAATAGTATAACGGTGGGGCTTCAATGCTGCTTTTTTCCTGAACTTAGCCATAATACGGGCAAAAACCCCGGAAGTCACTTGAAAAAATAGAATTCACCATTCGGTTTTTCTGTTTTGGGGCTATTTTTCTGAAAACAGGCTTAAAACAGAAATAGATGGCGGCGTTCATTTTTAAGGGAGTGGCCTGATTAATTGTTTCTCAGGCTAAGGGATATTTTTCTGCGAGGCAAAGGAAGGGTCAAAGGAGACGCTTCCAAAGAAATACAGCATCATGACCCTGGCGTAACGGAAGAGAACCGGGGTAAACCCTATGATGGTAATGGCTACCACGGTTAAATACACCCAGGTAGCGGGATCACCGGCTAAGAAATACAAGCTTACGCCTACCAGCAAGACAATCACCACAGATAAGCCGTAGCTCATATACATGGCTCCCCAATAAAAGCCCAGTTCAATCTCATACCTGAACCCACATTCCGGGCATTTCTCAGGCATCTGGTCAAATTTCTGCAGGTTAAGGGCAGGGTGGGTAAACATTTTTCCCTGGTGGCAGCGGGGACATTTTTGAGACAGGCCAGCCTTGAGGTGGCTCCAGGCTCCCACTATTTCTTCTTGCTATACCGGTACCAGAAGAAGCCTACGCAACCGGCAATCACATAGGGAATAGCCATTAGGTAAAGGATTCCTTTGTTTAAGCCGTTTGCGATACTGTCTCCAGATTCATTGTTGGAAGACTCCACCGAGGCCGTGCACATAGCGCACTGCGCCTGGCTGGGCGCCGCCTGAAACGTTAGCCCCAACACCAGTAGTAATGCCCCAATCCAAACTATATATTTTCTATTCATCTCAACAGCTATTATCTATAGGTAGAACACCACGCAAAGGGTAAAGTTTCAACTAATAGTACGGAGAAATCATCAGGTACACCAGGACCCCAGTAATGGCCACATACAACCAAAGCGGGAAGGTCCATCTGGAAACCCGCTTATGCCTTACAAATTGCTCAGACACAGCAAAGTACACAGACAGCAATACTAACGGAACGATAACGGCCGCCAGAATGATATGCGTGATGAGGATAAAGTAATAAACCATTTTAAGCGCTCCCTCGCCACCATAAGTGGTAGGTGCCGCCTGGTAATGGTAGGTCACATAGGAGATCAAAAAGAAGGTGGAGAGCACGAAGGCCGTGACCATGGCAAACCGGTGGTAGCGCCAGTTCTGTCGCTTTATCTGGTAATAGCCTATGATAAGGGAGATGGCGGTCAAAGAATTCAGGACCGCGTGCAGCTTGGGCAGAAAAGAAACATCCAGGTCACCTAACTTGCCGGTCTGGGGCATAAAGAGAAGAAAAGATACCAGAAGCGGTACCACTATAGAAAGGATAGCAATTAAAACCAGGTACCGACTGTCTGCAGGGTTACTTTTCGTCTTTTTTTCCATTACTATTCTTGTCTTCAGAAAGAAGCACGTTTAATTCAGTGATCAAGCGGTCAACCTCACCCGCGTCTGTTCCATCATAGATCCCGCGCACATGCCGCTGCCGGTCTACCAGGAAAAGGCTTTTCTGCAGCTGCACCAAAGAAGAGTCTTTGTCTGGCGCCGCCGCCGGAAAAGTAAAACCATTCTGGATAAGTTGTTGCATCTGCTCCGGCTTCCCTGTCAAGAAAACCCAGGTCTCTGGCCTGGCCCTAAAACTTTGTGCGTACTTCTGCAGCACAGACACACTGTCTTGTTGGGGTTGCAAAGAGAAAGAAAGGATTTTTACGTCTGGCTGAAGCCGGAAGGCATCTTGCACCCGGGCTAATTGGGTACTTACCTGTTTGCAGTTCCCCTGGCAGGCTGCATAAAAGAAATTAGCCACATATATTTTCCCTTGAACGTCCTCTTGGGAAAAGGAGGAGCCGGTCTGGGAGATGAGTTGGAAATCTGGCACTTGCCGGTACAAGGTGTCATAACGCCACTTCCCCTCTACCAGGGTGCTGTCTGTAGACACCGGAAAATACGTCTGAAGCGAAAATCTATTCACCCCAAACACCTTAAGAAACAAAAACGCTAGTACGGGTACTAACAAAAGGGTACCCAGTACCAGCGTTTTCTTTGGACTCATTTACTTGAAATAGTTGAAGACAGACTCTCCGTAAAAAGTACCTTCTACTAAAAGGGCAACCAATAACCAAACCAATAAAGCGGTAGGAATCAATACTGACCATATTAAGCCTTTGGTCTCATGCTTTAAGTGCATGAACTCACCTACAATATAAAAGGCTTTAAAAAGGGTTAGGATAATAAAAATTGCATTCCTCAGTGTACCCGGGTCCATCATGAACGCGAATGCGAACTCAATAGCAGTAAGAGTGCAAAGGATGAAAAAGGTTTTCCAGATTACTTTGGTCTGTGCTTTCGGGATTTCTCCGGCGTGGCCAAAGTTTTCCGTATGATTTGAATGTGATGCCATATCTATGCAGTTTTTAACAAGTCAAACAATTACACTAGGTAGAAGAAGGTAAACACGAATACCCAAACCAAGTCTACAAAGTGCCAGTAAAGACCTACTTTCTCTACCATTTCATAGTGTCCTCTTCTGTGGTACACACCATTAACGGTGTTGATGAAGATCATGATCAACAAGATTACTCCACTTAAAACGTGGGTACCATGGAAACCAGTGATAAAGAAGAATAAGTCGGCAAACAAGGGCGGGCCATACTGGTTCACCACCAGGTTGGCGCCGTGCACAACAGTTCCGTCGGCTAGCTTCATGCCGTCTTCAGTACCGGAGATAAAGTGAGTCCACTCCCACGCCTGGCAACCCAAGAACATTGACCCGAACAGGATAGTCCACAACAACCATTTCTGTACATCATTTTTATCCATTCTGTGGCCTGCTTCCACGGCTAGTACCATGGTCACGGAAGAAAGGATCAAAATCATGGTCATTAAGGCCACAAAAGCCAAAGGCCAATCCATACCATGGAAGAATGGGAAGGCGTTGAATACCTTGTCAGGAATTGGCCACCACTCGGTAGAGAAGGTGAAAGCATCATGCGTTCCTTCATAGGCCTGGTGTCTATGACGGGCTAATCCGTAGGTTGTTAAGAAAGCGCCAAAGGTAAAAGCATCTGACAGGAGGAAAAACCACATCATCAGTTTGCCATAACTTGCCTTAAACGGCTCATTCCCGCCATCCCAGGTACCGGTGTTTGGCTGCTCAAAGGTTGTTGTTTGTGACATATGTGTTACAGAATTATTAATGGTTCAAGACTAAGAAAATATACAGGTAAATCCACAAAGCCCCCAGGAAGTGCCAATACATTGTGCACAACTCAATACGGGTAAGATTACGGGAATGCACCCTGTACTTAAGCGCCGAAATTACTACAATTATTAGAAAAACTAAGCCTGTGATTAAGTGAAATGCGTGCACTCCAGTTAATACATACAGAAAAGAACCTGAAGGGTTGGAGGTGCTACCCCCAAAGAAGACCTTATTGGCAACTAATTCGCCCCAGCCTATCCATTGGCCTACCAGAAAAGCTGTACCTGCCGCTATGGTTAGCACCAAGGCAATTCTAAGGTTCTTTACGTTATCCTTCTGGGCAGAAATTAACGCCCATTGCATAAACACACTGCTTAGAATAATGATGGCCGTGTTGAACAACAGGATATTAGGCAAATCAAACTCTAGCCAGTTCCCCTCTTCGCGCCGCACAATGTAGGCACTGGTGAAGGCCGCAAACATCATCACGATGCTTACAATCAAGAGCCAAAGCATAAACTTCAGCGGGTTAACCCGGCGTTGCACCGGTTGTATTTCTGTATCTGTAGTCATTTGTATGGTTTGCATATGAAAGTGTTATAATTTGTCCACTACAAAGGCAATCTGAACAATTGGCAGGTATAAAAATGACCCAAACATGATATTCATGGCAGCCCGCTTGGAGCAGGTATGCATGAGATAGAACGTTTGCATCAGAAACAAGGCCCCGCAAACCACCGCTATAAACGCAGACGTTTTGCCCGCCATCCCAAACTGAAGCGGCAACAGCCCCAACGGAATAAGCAACAGCGTGTAGATCATGATCTGAATAGCGGTCTTCAGGTTCTTTCCTCCTGCCATAGGAAGCATCTTGAACCCGGCCTTTTTATAGTCATCATCCAAGACCCAGGCAATTGCCCAGAAATGAGGAAACTGCCAGATAAACTGAATCCCGAACAAGATCCAGGCCTCCACGCCTAAATATCCGGTACCTGCCACCCATCCTATCATAGGAGGCAATGCCCCTGGTATGGCCCCTACAAAAACACAGATTGGGGAAATGCGCTTTAAGGGTGTATAGAAGAACCCGTACAGCAGCAAGCCCAGGAAAGACAAAGCCGAGGCCAGCCAGTTAAAATATAGCCCTAAGAGCGTTAACCCGGCTACACCTAGCAACACGCAATAGATAATTGCCTCCTGCACCGTAACCGCTCCGGTAGGAAGCGGACGCTTGGCGGTCCTTTTCATTAACTTATCCAGATCCTTCTCCAGCACCTGGTTGATAATATTGGCAGACCCCGTTACCAGCAAGCCACCTAACATAACCAACCCGGTACTTATCCAATTGGCATCTGGTCTCCCCAAAAGAAAACCAATTGCACTGGAAAAAGCGACCGTGGTAGAAAGCCGGAACTTAAGAAGCTGAAAATACGCGGTTGCTTTGGTCATAGCCGATGATGTCTGGGCACTGGATGTTACGTCTTGTACGTACATAAACGTGATTATGCCACCAATTCGGGTGAAGCTTGGTAAGGTTTGTAAGTGTAATAATAAGTGATCAACAACCAGAACTGTAATCCGAACAAAATTGTACCGAATACCAAATGTAATGGCTGTGCAAATGCCGGTAGAGCCAAATAGGAAAGGATGATACCTAATAAAATTTCAATCACAATTACCCCCAGCACACCTTTTGTGATGCAGAGCAGCCGTTGGTTCCCTGTTTTCTTAACTGCGTAAAACAAGACTACATTCAACAAGACAACCAAAATAGAGGCAGACCGGTGAACATAAAAAGAGAGACCCAATTGATCTATCCAGGATTCGCGGCCTAGGTTATTCAGGTTAAACGAAACCATGTCTACCTCTTCCCTTACCTGCGTCCCTAAAATCACCTGAAGGAACGTTAAGACCAGTACGGTAGCAATTAAGCCTTTCACATTACCTGACGGAGCCTGGACATTGGCCCATAACTGCTCTCTGTGTACCCGCTCTACTATGTAGATCAGTAAAGCCAGCAAAACCAGGGCCAAGGCCATGTGCAGCGTCACCATTTCTGGTAATAGGTTGGTAGAAACTACCAGTGAACCCAACCACCCCTGAAAAGCAACCAGCAGAAAAGAGAGCAAAGCTCCCCAGAACACCTTAGGGTCAGATTTAAAGAAAGGGATGGCGTACAGAACGGTTAAGAAGATAAGGAACCCAATTAATACCCCCACTAACCGGTTCACATATTCAATCCAGGTTTTGGTGGCATTGAACTCCGTTTCAATATATTGAGACGGATGGGCAAATATTTCTTTTGCTACTCTTGTAAAACCTAAATTCTGCAGGAGCTGGCCAATGCGTTCATTTTTCTGAATCCGTTTCTCCTTGTACACTTCCAGGTAATCTGGAGGCAACTGGCTTAAACTAGTGGGGGGGACCCACGACCCGAAACACTTTGGCCAGTCTGGACAACCCATACCTGACCCCGTACTCCGGACGATCCCCCCTACTAAGATTAAAAAATAAACAGAAGCAATGGTGAGTACTCCTACCCTTCTAAACCTTTTAGTACTAAAAGATTTACTTCCCATGCTTTATTCGAAATCCCTCTCGTGCGGCAAGTTAGAAGACTGCGTCTGGGAGAAAGGTACGTTCTGAGGAATAAAGTCTTCAGGAGCACCTGGCTTACTATAGTCATAAGGCCATCTGTACACCACTGGAAGTGGTCCTGGCCAGTTACCGTGACCTGGGTTGACCGGAGTGGTCCACTCAAGCGTGTTTGACTTCCAAGGGTTCTCTGTGGCTCTTCTGCCTTTGAAAATGCTGTAGAAGAAGTTAAACAAGAAGAAGAACTGAGCAGCAAAAGAAATTACCGCAGCTACCGTAATGAACGTGTTCATGTTCATGAAGGTGCTGAAGGTATCAAATCCAGTCCAGGTGTAATATCTTCTTGGGAAACCAGCTATACCAATGTAGTGCATCGGCATGAAGATCAGGTAAACCCCTGCAAAGGTGATCCAGAAGTGCAGGTAACCTAATTTTTCATCCATCATACGACCAAACATTTTAGGGAACCAGTGGTAAACACCGGCAAACATACCAAAGAAGGCCGCTGAACCCATTACCAAGTGAAAGTGAGCCACTACGAAATACGTATCGTGTAACTGGATATCCAACGCCGAGTTACCTAAAATGATACCCGTAACCCCGCCTGAGATAAACAAAGAAACGAAAGCCACGGAGAACAACATGGCGGGAGTAAAGTTGATATTACCCCTCCAGAGAGTAGCAATCCAGTTAAACACTTTCACCGCAGATGGCACCGCAATTATAAGCGTTAGGAACATGAACACAGATCCCAGGAACGGGTTCATGCCAGAGACGAACATATGGTGAGCCCATACCACAAAGGATAGCAAGGCAATACCTAACATGGAGCCAATCATAGCACGGTAACCGAAAATTGGTTTACGTGCATTGGTAGCGATGACCTCAGATACAATACCAAACGTAGGCAGAATCACGATGTACACCTCAGGATGACCAAGGAACCAGAACAAGTGCTGAAACAGGACCGGGCTTCCCCCTGTGTGTGAAAGGGCCTCCCCTGCGACATAAATATCAGATAAGAAGAAGCTGGTTCCAAAGCTACGATCAAAGATCAAAAGAAGGGCCGCAGAGAAAAGTACCGGGAATGCCAATAACCCAAGGACAGCCGTCAGGAAGAAGGCCCAGATGGTCAAAGGTAATTTAGACATGGAAAGACCACGGGTCCGCAAGTTAATTACGGTGGTAATATAGTTTACCCCACCCAAAAGCTGGGAGATGATAAACAAAGCCATACTTACCAACCACATGGTCATACCTGCGCCAGAGCCAGATATAGCCTGAGGCAAAGCACTTAGTGGCGGGTAAACCGTCCACCCGCCTGCGGCAGGACCCGTCTCCAGGAAGATGGAATAGAACATTATCACGCTGGCGATAAAGAAGAACCAGAAAGAAAGCATGTTCATAAATCCAGATGCCATATCACGGGCACCAATCTGCAGAGGAATAAGGAAGTTACTGAATGTTCCGCTTAGACCGGCTGTCAATACAAAGAATACCATGATGGTTCCGTGCATTGTTACAAGCGCCAGGTAGAACTCAGGGTTAAGCTTTCCACCTTCTACCCATTTTCCTAGAAATGGCTCTAGGAAAGTAAAGGTAGCATCTGGGAAACCTAACTGTAAACGGAAAAGGCTGGAGAAGGTACCGCCAATGATTGCCCAGAAAATACCCGCAAACAGGAACTGCTTAGCAATTACTTTATGGTCCTGGCTGAAGATGTACTTCTCAAGGAAACTCTGATCATGATGGTCATCATGATGATCATCGTGCTCTAAGTGCACATCCTTATGTAATGAAATATCCGTACTAGACATACAATACTGTTAATAATTTATAACTATTGTTTTGGAGCAGAGCTGTTGGCAGCGCCTGCGGCATCTGAAGAATTAAGCGCTACAGCTGTGCTGTCAGTGGCAGATCCTTGTAGTTGCTTGGCAAAGGTTTTCGCTTGTTGAGTAGCTACCCATTTCTGGTACTCTTCCGGTTCGTCCACAATCATGGTCATCTTCATGGCAAAGTGACCACGACCACAAACTTCTGTACAGGCTAACTCATAATTGAAGTCAGGATTACCGGTCTCGGTCTGCATTTCAGAAGTTGTCTTGGTAGGAATAAACCAGAAGGAAGTAGGCATACCTGGTACAGCGTCCATCTTCACTCTAAAGTGGGGAAGGAACACACTGTGGATTACGTCTCTGGCTCTGATCTTCAACAAAACCGGCTGGCCTTTTGGCACGTGGAAAGCACTTGGCTCTGCCGGGAAGTCATCCTGGGCGTTTTTATCAGTCAGGTCCAAACCAAATTCGTTGGTGGCATCAATAAGCGTATGCTTTACCAAACCCAATTTGTTGTCTCCACCTGGGTAACGCACTAACCAGTTAAACTGCTTACCCATTATCTCCACCACCACAGCGCTCTCTGGAGCTGGGCTGGTAATTTTAGCCCAGGTTTTCCATCCAGAGAATACAAGAAGTGCCATTACAATAGCCGGTATAACCGTCCAGATAATCTCTACCTTGTTGTTATGTGGATAATAATAGGCTCGTTTTCCTTCTTTGTGTTGGTACCGGTAAGAATAAACGAACAAGAGGATATGAGTCAAAACAAACACAAATCCAATAACAGCCATTGTTAACCAGAACATGCTGTCAATATCAATGCCGTGCTCAGACGCCACCGGAAGGATCATGTCCTTCTGGGAATCCATAAAGGACCAGATGAACAAGCCTCCCATTACAAAGAAGAATACCAACATTAAGGCGGCGTTCACTCTGTTGCTCTTTCCTATGTCTTTCCGGTAACTTCCTTTGAAGATAGAAGCCAACACCTGAATTTTGAAAAGCAGGTACAGGATGACCAGTAAAAGGATGATTGATAGTGCTACTGCAATCGTAATCATTATCCGAATCTTTAAATTTAGTCTTAAACGTGATGGTGAACACTCTCCTCCAGGAACGGATGGTTCACTGGAACCAATGGTGCTTTGCTTAATTCCTTGGTGAATCTTAACAAGAAGATACCCAGGAAAGTAAGAGCAGTACCAATTTCAATCAGTCCAAAGCCACTCTCGCCCCGCATAGTTCCAGGCATGATCATCAGATAGAAGTCAAACCAGTGCCCGATCAGGATAGCAATACAAACAATCTTTAACATGATCATTTGACGCTTTGCATCTCTTGTCATTAAAACAAGGAAAGGGAAGGCAAAGTTTATCAAAAGGTTGAAGAATAATATCCAGGTGTAATGGTTGTTGTAGGCGCCCATACGCTCTTGGAAGTATAACACTTCTTCAGGAAGGTTGGCATACCAATACAACATGAATTGGGAGAACCAGATATAGGTCCAGAAAATGCTGAAACCGAAGATGAATTTACCTAAGTCATGCAAGTGGTTAGCAGTAACCATTGGCAAATAACCGGCTTGCTTCAGGAAGATGATGGTCAAGGTTACGGCAGCTATTCCAGATACCCACCAGCTGGCAAATACATACCAACCAAACATAGTACTGAACCAGTGAGGGTCAATGGAAAGAACCCAGTCCCAGGCTGACATAGAAGAAGTAACCCCAAAGATTACAAGAAAGGCGGCGCTCAGGCGGATGCTCTTGTTGTAATGGTGCAGGCCACCATTCAGGTCCTCTGCCAATGATTCATTGCGCAACCATCTGAAGAACAGGAACCACAAGGTAAAGTAAGCCACCATTCTAATCACATAGAAGGTAACGTTCAGGTACCCTGATTTGCCCGCAATAATTGGGTCATAATTAGGGTTGCCTACTTCCGTGAGGGAATGGTCTGTCCAGTGGAAAAGCGTATTGTGGCCCGTGAAAATGATTGGTAACACAAATATTAGAATCATGATGATTCCACCCACAAGGATATAGCTACCCAATGCTTCAGGAATACGCTTGATGGATGCTGACCAGCCGGCGTAGGCTACATATTGGATGGCAATCCAAAGAACACCTACTACAGATATACCGGTCAGGTACACGTTATTCAACCATAGGTTTGCCAGTAACCGCTGGCCCCAGCCTGCTGCATGGTGGGTGGCTTCTCCCCCATGTGCCTCTCCATGTCCGCCGCCACTAAAGTTAGCCGCGATGATAACACCGAGGACTAACAGAACCAGCCCAATGGCTATCATGAAGAAGAACCTATTGGTGGTTCTTTTAGAGATACTAAGTCTTTCTTCCGTTATCATTTAAAATTTACCTTTAAAGGTTAGTTACGCGTGTCCTTGGTAGGATCAGTAGTAGTACCTGTTACTGGGTTTGTGTTCTGGTCAGTGCTGGCGCCCGCTGGAGCATCGCTGGTTTGGGATCCAGTATCCTTGGCATCACCTGCCTCGGTATCTGTCACCCCTTTTTGTAATTGCTGCACGTACATAGCAATCTTCCAACGTTCCTGAGGGTTCACCTGGGTACCATGTGGCATCATCCGGCCGCGGCCATTCACAATCACGTGGTAGATATGCCCAATGGGTAAGGTAGCGTAACGGCCTTGGGTATAGTTAGGAACCCCTTTGAATTTAGCTCCTACCAAACCATCCCCTTGCCCCGTTTCACCGTGGCACGGAGAACAAAAACGAAGATAAAGCACTTTACCATCCTCCAGGTTCTTGCTAGTTCTGGCTACAGGGTTTTTAAGTTCTACGCCTGCTGTTTCAGCGCTATCTTTTGAGATATGGGTGTAAAACCCAAGTTTACCTCTGGCAATGGTATTGGCAGCAGGTACCCGCATGTTCATTCCACCGGGATTGATGGCGTTCTTATTGCCCTCTAACTGTTTTAGTGGTTCATAAGATACCGGGTGGTACATATCCGGGGCATATTCAGTACCGGGATCCTGGTTATCGCTTCCGCAAGATGCCAGAAGCGCGGAAGAAAAAAGGATCAAGGAGGCTTTAGCCCCTGTTCTAAATAAACTGTTCATTATTTAACTACCTCCTTCTCGTTAACTTCAATAGCCCCGTTGGAACGGAGAAGATCATTCAATTTGGTAATGTCAGTGCCTTCTTTCCATTCAATGGCCATTACATACTTATCATCTGTAGATCGTACGTCCATTACCGGTACTTTCATAGTTGGGCGCAAGCCGCTGATGATAAAGAACGTGATCACCATGCCAAAAGAGGCAAAAAGTACGGTTAACTCAAACGTTACCGGGATAAAAGCAGGGATTGAAATATGTGGTTTACCACCAATGATCATTGGCCAGTCAAATCCTAGCATATAAATCTGCATCCATAGAGCGAAAGAAGTTCCGCAAAGGCCACAGAAGAAAGCCACGATAGGCAACCGGGAACGCTGGATTCCTAACACATCATCAATCCCGTGGATTGGGTACGGGGAAAATACGTCATAGATTTTTGTGCCTGCCGCGCGAGTCTTTTCAATGGCGTTCAGCAGCACATCCTCGTCGTCAAATACACCGAGTATATATTTCTTACTAGTCATGTTTGTGAGAGTTGTTAGGTGCTGTGCCATGCATAGATGCGTCTGGATTGTTGGTATGGCTTACTCCAGAAGACGATTTCAAAATAGCTTTCACTTCCGCCATGTTCACTACCGGGAAGAATTTAGCAAACAGAAGGAACAAGGTAAAGAACAAGCCCATAGTTCCTACATAAATTCCCACATCAATAGAAGTTGGGGAGAACATCACCCAACTGGATGGAAGGAAGTCACGGTGCAGGGAAGTAACAATGATTACGAAACGCTCAAACCACATACCTATGTTTACGAAGATAGAGATGATGAACGTAGCGGTTAAGCTTCTGCGGATAGACCGGAACCAGAAGAGCTGTGGTGTGATTACGTTACATGTCATCATGGACCAGTAAGCCCACCAGTAAGGACCGGTAGCACGGTTAATGAAGGCATACTGCTCGTATTCCACCCCTGAGTACCAGGCAATGAAGAACTCCGTGATATAGGCCACACCTACAATAGATCCTGTTAAGGTAATTACCTTGTTCATGGATTCTACGTGCTCCAGCGTGATGTAATCTTCCAGCTTGAACACTTTGCGGGTAATAATCATCAAGGTCAGTACCATAGCAAAACCTGAGAAGATCGCACCTGCCACAAAGTAGGGAGGGAAGATAGTCGTGTGCCAGCCTGGGATTACTGACGTTGCAAAGTCCATGGATACAATGGTGTGTACCGAAAGTACCAGTGGGGTTGCTAGACCAGCCAGGATAAGGGAAACGGTTTCGTAACGAGACCAGTGCTTGGCAGAACCAGTCCAGTTGAAGCTTAGCAACGCGTAGGCTCTACGAGCGATTGGGCCTGTGGCTCTGTCACGGATAGTAGCAAAGTCTGGAATCAGACCAATGTACCAGAACACCAGGGAAACTGAGAAATAAGTACTGATCGCGAACACGTCCCAAAGAAGCGGGGAGTTGAAGTTCACCCAAAGGGAACCGAAGGTGTTTGGCAAAGGCAATACCCAGTAGGCTAACCAAGGACGACCCATGTGCAGAACCGGGAACATGGCCGCGCATATTACCGCGAAAATAGTCATCGCTTCTGCTGCGCGGTTAATGGAGGTTCTCCATTTCTGGCGGAACAAAAGTAAGATGGCCGAGATAAGGGTACCGGCGTGACCAATACCTACCCACCAAACGAAGTTGGTGATGTCCCATGCCCAACCTACCGTTTTATTTAGTCCCCACTCCCCAATACCAAACCATAAGGTACGGTACACAGAGTAGAAGAAAATCGCTAGAAAAACCAGAGAAACCCCCAGGGCCATCATCCAACGGATATTCGGCTTGGCTTCCACCTGCCGACATACGTCTTCCGTGATGTCTGCATAAGTTTTACCCCCAGTTACTAAGGGCTCTCTTATCGGAGATACGTGCTGCATATATCGTTTTGTATTAAATTAAGCGTTTCTGATTTTAGTTAAGTAGGTCACGTTTGGTTGAGTGTTCAACTCTTCCAACACATGGAAAGCACGCTCGCCTTGTTCGCGGGTCAGGATCTGAGAGATCTGGCTTTTTGGATCCAGCATATCTCCAAATACAATCGCGTTAGTTGGGCAAGACTGCGCACAGGCAGTGACGATCTCTCCGTCAACCGGACGGCGGCTTTCTTTCTTAGCTTCCAGTTTACCGTACTGAATACGCTGAACACAGAAAGAGCATTTCTCCATTACCCCACGTGAGCGAACGGTCACATCTGGGTTCAACACCATCTTACCAAGGTCATTGTTCATCTGGTAGTCGAACTTCTCATTGTTCGCATAGTTGAACCAGTTGAAACGACGAACCTTATACGGACAGTTGTTGGCGCAATAACGAGTACCTACGCAACGGTTATACACCATTTGGTTAAGACCCTCTGTGCTGTGCATGGTAGCAGCAACCGGACAAACCGTCTCACATGGAGCGTGGTTACAGTGCTGGCAAAGCATAGGCTGGAAGATAACAGAAGGGTTCTCAGATGGATCTTCCATTTTCTCAAATCCGCCGTCTTCACGGGTAGCATCACTGCTGTAGTAACGGTCAATTCTTAACCAATGCATTTCGCGGCGGTTCAGAACCTCTTGCTTACCTACTACCGGTACGTTATTCTCTACCTGGCAACCAATGGTACAGCTTCCGCAACCAATACAAGAGTTAAGGTCAATGACCATTCCCCAGTGGTGGTTCTTATACTCATAATCCTGCCACAAAGATATTTTCTGAGGTTTCTCAGGACCATCTGGCGTAGCAATACGGATATACTCAGTTACACTCTTAGGGTCTTTCTTGTAGTTAGCCAGGGTGTTTTCCTGCACTACAATACGGCCCATTACTGTATGGTGGGTCTGAGTCTGGGCTATTGGCTTATCTGCTCCGGTTTTGGAAATTTCCACCCCTGCTGCAGAGTAAAGCACCGCTCCGTTGGCCACTGTTGCCAATGGATATACGTTTGCTCCTACGTTGTCAGCGGCTGGACCGGCAGCCTTACGGCCGTAGCCAATGGCAATACCAATAGTATCCTGCGCCTGACCTGGCTGAACCAAAACAGGCAGCTCAATAGACTCTTTGCCTTTTACCGTAACGCGTACGATATCATTTTGCTCAAGCGATAGCTTTTTAGCCAATGCTTGAGACATGGTTACGTAATTGTCCCAGGTAGCTTTGGTAATAGGATCAGACATCTCCTGCAACCAAGGATTGTTGGCTTCTACACCTGGTCCTATGGCTACTTTCTCATAGATAGCCAGTTCAATACCTTTGGCATTGTTACGAGCAGTTCCATTTACGCCTGTTGCAGCGGCGGCCAGGGTAATAGGGGCTACAGTAGTTGTAGGGTTGTTGGCACCGGTAGAACCAGTTGCCACCCCATCGTGCACTGCTTTATCCCAGGCTGCACCTGTTCCTACAATACCAGCCCAGTTCTTCTGGATGGTGGAGTAATAATCAGAGGTAGATCCACTCCACTTAAGAAGCGTGTCCTGTGCTTGTCTGGTGTCAAAAATAGTAGTGATGGTAGGCTGAGCTAAGCTCAGGAAACCTTTCTTAGGCTCATAGTCATTCCAAGACTCCAGGTAGTGGCTGTCTGGGCAAACGTATTCTACCAATTTTGCTGTCTCATCCGCGCGGTCAGCAAAAGAGATTTTCACCTTCACTTTGCTTAAGCCAGTAACCAACCGCTTGCTCAGCGGGTGGTCATATACTGGGTTGGCACCGTAGAATATAACGGCACCTACAGACCCGGCATTCATCTCATTGATCAAACGGATCATCTGAGCATCATCCCCCTGACGCACGTAAGAAGGAGCATTAGGATTAATGGTAGTTCCTAAAGCACCTAAAGAGGAGTTCATGGCGGCTACCAATGCCTGTACAGCAGGATCATTTGAATCTGAAACCACCAGGGCTTTGCCACGGTTGGCTAGCAATTCTTTTGCAGCGGCATCAATTTGCTTGGCAGCCGTGGTAGAAGGAGCCTGAATAGCTGTTCCACCTGCTCCGCCAGCTACTTTATTATATAAAGCGGCAGCTACTGCACCATACTCAGAAGGTTTGATAGGCACACGAACGTCGGCGTTAGAGCCGGTAAGCGTCATGTTAGTCTCAAACTGGTAATGACGAGACATTACCGGACGGTCAGCAGTGATTTTACGGTTAGTAATGTATTGCTTCGCGTATTCCACCGGAGATAACCAGGTACCCAGGAAATCGGCACCAAGGCTCACAATGACCATGGCCTTGCTGAAATCATACCCAGGAACGGTGCCACCATTCGCTCTTAAAAGCGCTGCCGATGACTTTGGATCATAGGTTACATGCTCAAAAGAAGGGAATTGAGCGCCAAACTGGCGGATAACCGTTTTGGTGCTTGGGCTGATGATGGTGTTAGAAACGATGGCTACTTTTCCGGCAGCACCCGTCAGACGGGTACGTACCTCCTGGTCAATTTTCTCCCAGGTAGCTTTCTTTCCCTGAATGGTTGGGTATTGCAGACGGTTGTTGTCATACAAGCTCAACACAGAGGCCTGCGCTCTTGGGCTAAGGCCACCTTTGGTAAGTGGGGAAAGTGGGTTACCTTCTAACTTGATAGGTCTCCCCTCTCTGGTCTTCACCAGAACACTGTTATAGTCGCTGCCATTGAAGTAAGAAGAGGCATACCAGTTGGGCACACCCGGCTCTACTTCTTCCGGCTTATGAAGGTAAGGGATAGCCTTTCTTACCGGTGCCTCACAAGAAGCAAGGGTAACGGCAGCTACACCAAAACCTAACAGTTTTAAGAAATCACGTCTTGGAGCCACCTCAGAGGCAGACTCTGATCCGCTGGCTTCACTTACTGGCAGGAACTCAGGGAACTCATTATGAGCATGCTTCTGGAATTCCGGAGTGTTGTTTAACTCCTCTACCCCTCTCCAGTATTTAATTGTTTCTTGCATATATCTCAAAAACTCAAATTCAGGATATGGAATTGATTAGTAGTGGCACTTTGAACATTCTGTACCACCGTTAGACGCAACAATAAAGGCGCCTTTAGACTGCTTCTCATGCAACTTCACCAGGTTGTCATAATAGGCATTGCCTTCGGTATTGAGAGGAGTGTTGCGGTGACAGTCAATACACCAGCCCATAGTAAGCGGTGAATGCTGGGCAACCACTTCCATGGTCTCAATTGGGCCGTGGCAAGTCTGGCACTCTACGCCACCCACCTTGGTGTGCTGTGAGTGGTTGAAGTAAGCCAGGTCAGGCAGGTTGTGTACCCGCACCCACTCAATTGGCTTGTTGTTTTCAATAGCCCGGTAAATCTTCTGGATCTCCGGTGACTCCTTCTTGATCTGGCTATGGCAGTTCATACAGATGTTAGCCGAAGGAATATTGGCACTGGCACTCTTATAGACAGAGGTGTGGCAATAGTTACAGTTGATCTGGTGATCACCGGCGTGCAGTTTATGCGAGAAAGCGATAGGCTGTCTTGGAGCATATCCCTGCTGGATTCCTACTCCCATCACTTCATCCAGGGTAAGGTCAATTAATACCACGGCCAGGATCAAACCTGCAATCACGCGAACTGCCTTTGATTTGTAGATATTGGCCCAGTTGGTACGCTGCTCCAGCATTTCACGCTCGGCACCGGTCATATCCTGCTTGTTAGCCAGATAGTTCCGCAGGATAGAGGCAATGATAAGGAGCGTAATCACCAATACGATTAACACTACTACTAAAGCAATCAGCAACAGGTCCATGGCACCGCCTAGGTTACCTATCGCATTCTCGCCTACCTTCTCGCCTGGCGTAGCTCCTTCAACGCCACCTGGTGAAGTAGCGGCGGCCACAGGGGCGGCGCTTTCCTGCTCCAGGTAAGCCAAGATAGAATCAATCTCATCATCTGAGAAGGCAAAAGAAGGCATCTGCTGCTTTGAGTATTGGTTAAAAACGGCAACAGCGTCTTTGTCACCGCTTTGGATCAAAGCACTAGAGTTCTTGATCCATTTGTGCAACCAATCCTTTGATCTTCTTTTCCCTACATCCTTCAAACCAGGACCAACTACCACATCAGAGCCAGCAGAGTGACACTGAACGCAGTTGTTTTTGAAAAGGGTACTACCTGCGTCAATGACACCGGCATCTGCACCACCGCCAGCTGCGGGCGCCGCAGAACCTGGCGTTACACCCGCAGTCTCTACCTGAGCCTGCTCCGGCGCCTGTGCAAAGGCGGCAGAAAGGACAAAGAAGAAGAAGAGAAAAGGGAGTAGAAAGGTATATTTTGCTCTCTTTTTACAGCTAATCATAGCTTAATGTAGTGTTAAGAATAGTGAAAGTACATTATGGGCACAAAGCTACTACCCACATACCATTAATCAAACACAATATTCCTTATTTTTGCCTGTCAAAATCACCGCCTAAAATGACCTTAATCATTTGATAAAGCTCTCAATACAGCCCATTTAGGGCCTATTTAGAACATTTATAAATTACTTGACTTCGGCACTCCCTCTCTGGTAGACGCCCGTTTTCCCGCATTCTCCGATCGTCTATATTTCCTCTCACCTGGCTGGCTCTCTGCCTTATTTCTCTTATAAAATAATACAACTACTATTAATAATTCAAAATTTTCAAATGTATCTCCTAGTACTAGCTTAATTTATTACAATTGCCCCTTTGTGTTACCAAATTTAAGTTAGGAGCAAGAGTGATCGGCCCAAAATCCCTACCACATTTTGGTCCTGATGGAGCATTTGGGTAAATGAGGCTTTTACTAACCTTACTCAGACTGAAAGCTATACTAAGACGAAGTGACACCGGTAGACCGGTTATTGGATTTCGATTCTATAATGGTGTAGCTAGCTCACTATATTATATTGAGTCCCTCTGAATTATGACACCTTATATATAAGGAGTATGAAAATAGCAGTGGGAGTTTTTAAAATCCCTACTGTGGTTTTGCCTTAGTTTCAGAAAAACGGCCCATAAACGGAAAATGGCGCCTCAGTACCTGTACTTTATCTGCGCACATTTTTGTTTTCTCTCTTATTTCGGCTTACCTTTGCCCCTTCGAACCAAAAAATCATTTAACCAAATGACTTCAAAAAATTACGAAGTTCTTTTCATCATGACCCCGTTGTTGAACGAGGTGCAGATGCAAGAGACGGTCGAGAAGTTCAGACAGGTGCTTAAGGAAAATAGCGCCGACATTATCCATGAGGAGAACTGGGGTCTTAAAAAACTGGCTTACCCAATCCAGAAAAAGAACACTGGTTTCTATCACCTCATAGAGTTCACAGGTCCGTCTACCGTAGTAGATCCTTTGGAACTTGCATTCCGCCGCGATGAAAAAATCATCCGTTTCTTAACCACCGTTCTTGATAAGCACGCAATTGCTTACAATGAGCGCCGTAGAAACGGTGAATTCAAATCATCTAAAAAAGAGAAGGAGGCCCAAGCATCATGAGTTTAGTAAACGAAAAAATCCACAAGCAAGACACGCGCAAAAAGTACTGCCGTTTCAAGAAAAACGGAATCCAGTACATTGACTACAAAGACGGTAACTTCTTATTGAAGTTCGTGAACGAGCAAGGCAAACTATTGCCCCGCCGTTTAACTGGAACCAGCTTGAAGTTCCAGCGCCGTGTATCTCAGGCCGTTGCCAGAGCACGCCACTTGGCTATTTTGCCTTACGTAACGGATTCTTTAAAATAAGGAGGTAAATCACGATGGAAGTTATTCTGAAAGATGACGTTAAAGGCGTTGGCTATAAAAACGATATCGTTACTGTAAAGCCAGGGTATGGCCGTAACTACTTGATCCCACAAGGATTAGCTGAAATGGCTACTTCTTCTGCGCGTAAAGTAGTATCTGAAAATATTCGCCAAGCTGCCCACAAAGCAGAAAAGATTCAAAAAGACGCACAAGAAATTGCCAACCGTATTGGTGACACTGTGTTGGAGATTCCAGCAAAAGCTGGTGAGTCTGGCAAAATCTTCGGGGCTGTAACCACCCTGCAAGTTTCTGAAGCCTTGAAAGCTTTAGGGTATGAGGTAGACCGCAAGCGCATTGACTTTGACCAAGAGGTTAAGTCTTTGGGTGAGTACACCGCTACTATCAACCTGCACAAAGAAGTGAAACACCAGGTTCGCTTCAATGTAGTAGCTGCTTAGTTTTAAGCAATCGCTTCTTTTAAAACATCCTGCCGCACTCCGGCAGGATGTTTTTGTTTTAGCCCCATGGCCAATTCCTTTTCTTTATGGTTCCTTACCAACTAGTCATCTTTGATTTTGACGGCACGCTTTGCGCCACCGAAAGCGCCATTCTGCATACATTCCAGGTAGCCTTTGAACGAAAGGGCCTTACACCACCGCCTGAAGCTGAAATCAAAGCCGCCCTGGGTACCGGAGGCCATTTATCTGAACTTCTCCTATTGCTCCACCCACCGTTGCAGCAGGAAGGTACCGCGGCCCTGCAGGAGTGGGTGTCGCACTACCGGTACCTATATGAAACGGAAGGCGCTAGGCTTACCACCTTGTTTGAAGGCACAGAGGAGATCCTTTCCCTGCTTAGGCAAAAAGACATTACCTGCGCTGTGCTCAGCAACAAAGGTCAGCGGGCCATAGAACTTGCCCTGGAAGAATTTGGGCTGCTCTCCTACTTTGACCTTATCATAGGCGACGACCCTAAACACGCCCTCAGGAAAAAGCCCGATCCCATGGCCTTCCACCAGGTCATCCAACCCAGGGACCCGCAATTGGCCTCTTCCCAGATATTGATGGTAGGTGATACCCACGCCGATCTGGAATTTGCCAACAACGCCGGCCTTGCTTCCTGCTGGGCCGCTTATGGCTATGGCGCCAGGGTCTTGTGTGAGGCGGCTACCCCCACGCATACTATCCACTCCCTGCGGCAATTAACTGACCTGGTATAATCTGCTCCGTACAACAAAAACAGGTAGTTTTACGCCCAACTTTGTAGCTTTCAGGCCTATGCAGTTCCGTACCGAAATCATGCCTCCCCCCGCTCCTTTCCGGGTGTCCCGCACCAAGAGCATTTTTACCATCGGCTCCTGCTTTGCCGAAGTGATGGGTAGAAGGCTAGAGCAAGTAAAGGCGAACACCCTGGTGAATCCGTTTGGCACGGTCTTCAACCCGCTTTCTCTGCACAAGCTACTCAGGGCCACCTTGCAACAAGACCTTCTGGGGTTAGAGGAAGGATTGGTGGAGAAGAATGGCCGCTGGTACCATTATGATTTCCACTCGAGTTTCTCGCATGCCCAACCAGAAGAGCTGCTGCAACAGTTGCAGGACCAGATTCAAAAAGCCCATTCGTTCCTGGCCCAGGCACAGGCGGTTTTAGTTACCTGGGGCACGGCCTACGTGTATGAACGGGTAGACACAGGTGCCTTGGTAGCCAATTGCCACAAAGTGCCGCAGCGCGCCTTTAACAAACGCCTGCTCACCCTGGCCGAAATGGAGGAAGACACCCGCCAAACCCTGCAACTATTGCAACAGACCTTCCCGTTGATACAGGTAATTCTTACGGTGAGCCCGGTACGGCATATCAAAGATACCCTTCCCCTGAACAGCGTCAGCAAGAGCCTGCTGCGGGTGGCGGCCCATTTGGCCCAGGAACAGCATGCCCATGTCAGCTACTTTCCCGCCTATGAATTATTGCTGGATGACCTGCGTGATTACAGGTTCTACGGCCCCGATCTGATTCATCCCTCGGAGATGGCGGAAACCTATATCTGGGAGAAATTCATAGGCGCGTACGCCGACCAGTCGTTCCTTGAGTTTATAGTCAAGTGGCAGCAGATCCAGCGCGATCTGGCCCACCGGGCTTTCCAGCCGGAGAGTGAGGGGCACCAGCTGTTCCTGCAGCAGCTTTTAGATCGGCTGCAAGCCCTGGCACTTGAGACAGATGTGCAGGAGGAGATTGCCACCGTGCAGCGCCAGTTGCGTATGCCATAATACGTTTTGGGCCCGTTTTCCGGAAAACAGGCTTAAACCGCCGCTAACCCAACCTACCCTACTATGGAAAAGAAGCCCAACCGCCTGGCGCAGGAAACCAGCCCTTATTTGCTGCAGCACGCCTATAACCCGGTAGACTGGTTCCCCTGGGGACCGGAAGCCTTGCAGAAAGCCAAAGACGAGCAGAAACCTATCCTGGTGAGCATAGGGTACGCTGCCTGCCACTGGTGCCACGTGATGGAACACCAGTCCTTTGAGAATGAGCAGGTGGCCCAGGTCATGAATGCCCATTTTGTCTGCATAAAAGTAGACCGCGAGGAACGGCCCGACGTGGACCAGGTATACATGGATGCCCTGCAGGCCATGGGGGTGAAGGGCGGCTGGCCGCTTAACGTTTTCCTGAATTCTGACGCCAAACCTTTTTACGGCGGCACCTACTACCCTCCCCAAAACTGGGTGCAGCTGCTCCATAGCATTTCTGATGCCTACCAAAAGAGCCGGGCGGAGCTGGACAAATCGGCGGACCAGTTTGTGCAGCACTTGAACCAGAGCGAACTGGCCAAATACGGGCTACAGGTCGGCAACCCAGATTTTACGCCAAATGGTTTTGAGCAGCTTTACCGACACCTTCACGCCAAATTCGATAAAAAACGCGGCGGCACCATGCAGGCCCCTAAATTCCCCATGCCTAGCATCTGGCGGTTTCTGTTGCGTTACCACCACCACACCCAAGACCCAGAGGCGCTGGAACAGATGAACCTCACGCTGGAGCAAATGGCGTTTGGCGGCATCTATGACCAGATTGGCGGGGGCTTTGCCCGATACTCCGTGGATGAGGAATGGCTGGCCCCCCATTTTGAGAAGATGCTCTATGACAACGGGCAACTCCTGAGTTTGTACGCCGAGGCCTACCAGGTGACCCGCAACGAGCTGTACCGGCAGGTAGCCCTGGAGACTATTGCCTTTGTGGAGCGGGAACTCACCAGCCCCGAGGGCGGCTTCTACTCCTCCCTGGATGCCGACAGCGAGGGCGAGGAAGGGAAATTCTACGTCTTCACGCAACCACAACTGGAGGAAATTCTGGGGAAAGAGGCGACTCTGGCCAGCAAGTACTACAACACTTCGGCCACCGGCAACTGGGAACACGGCGTCAATATTCTGCACCGCCGCCAGAACGACGAAGCCTTTGCCGCCGACCAGGGCCTTACCCTGGAAGAACTGCAGGAGCACGTGCAGAACTGGAAAGACTCCTTGCTGCTGGCCCGAGGCATACGCGTGCGCCCGGGTTTAGATGACAAGATCCTTACCTCCTGGAACGCGCTTATGCTCAAAGGCCTCACTGATGCCTACCAGGCTTTCGGCGAAGCCAGAATTCTGGAACTGGCCTGCACCAACGCACATTTCCTACTCCAGAACCTGAAGCAGGAGAACCGGCTGTTCCATAATTACAAGGCAGGTCAAGCCACCATTGACGGTTTCTTGGAAGATTACGCGCTGCTCATTCAGGCGCTCATTGGCCTTTACCAGGTCACGTTTGAGGAACGCTGGATAAAGGAGGCGAATCAACTTACCAAGTATACGCTCGCGCATTTTTTTGATGAAACCGAAAACCTTTTCTTTTTCACAAGTAATGCAGGGGAGCAACTGATTGCCCGCAAGAAAGAAATCTTTGACAACGTGGTACCTTCCTCTAACTCCGTCATGGCCATGAATCTGCATTTTCTGGGGCTCTACCTGGACAAGGAGCGCTACAGCAGTCTGTCAGATAAAATGCTGTCTACGGTGCGGGACCTGGTGGTGCAGGAGCCGGCTCACTTAGCCAACTGGGCTAGCTTGTACTTTCTCAAACTGAAGCCCACCGCTGAGATTGCCATCATCGGGCCAGAGGCCCACGCGTACCGGGGTCTCCTACAGCAGCATTTTCTGCCTAACGCAATAGTAGCCGGCAGTAAAGAAGAGGAAACAGATTCACTCTTGCCTTTGCTGGAAGGCCGCATAGGCCAGAACGGGCAAACCACCTTGTATGTCTGCTATAACCGGGCTTGCCAGTTGCCGGTGCAGTCTGTGGCAGAAGCGCTGGAACAGATAGAGCACGTGTAAAATTTCCTGAAGCTACCTTTAGAAAGCCAAGCTTGTCTCACCAAAAGAAACAGGCTTGGCTTTTTGTTTAGCACTTAAAGAAGTAGTTGTGTGGCAATAGTCATAAAATGGTATTTATAGCCTTTTTCTAGAACTCGCGCCCCATAGTTTCTGTTGCACTCCCAGAAACTTAACCCCAGATACATTTGTGAAGAAGTTACTTATGCTGGGCGGCTTTATGCTAGCCCTCACGGTTTCCGCCTACTCCCAGAACAGCGATGGGTATTGGAAACGTCTGCAGAAATCCCACCCGGAAACGACCCTTGAGGCATTGGAGAAAAATGCTCCAGCGGTGTCTCAGGCACCTTCCGGCGAAGTAGTTTTACCTGCATTCCGTTTGTCTCTGGTGTTCCAGGGGCAGGAACGCAACGTAACGCTGGAGAACATTAAACTGATGGAGAAAACGGGTTTGAACCCAGCCAGCATCCGGCAGTACCGCAAGGAACTTCTCTTTAAATCAGCGGACAAAGAGGTGTGGCTGCCCGTAAAATCTACCCTGATAGATCAGTTAGCCATAGAACTGCGCAAAGATGAACAGGTGCTGTTGTACACATCGGTGCTGCAAGGCCGGGAGCAGGAAGAAAAACAAGTGACCTTATTAGTGGAAGACTTTCAGGTGAAGTAAGGAAAGCCTTCCGTTTCCGGTCTGTTTTTCCGAACTTTGACCTAAACTGCCCGCTTTGACTCCCGAATTAGAATTCCATATTCCTACAGATGACGTCCACGAACGGGTTACCTTGTTCGCGGACGTCATTTTACCTTTGCCCCTTCCTAAACTGTATACCTACCGCGTCCCTTACCAGATGAGTGAGGAGGTGATGGTGGGTGCCCGCGTGCTGGTGCAGTTCGGTTCTAAAAAGGTCTTGAGCTGCGTGGTGGCGCGGGTGCATGAGACGCCTCCCAAAGATTACCAGGCCAAATACCTGTTGGAGGTCATTGACGAGAAGCCGGTAGTCACTGAGCCCCAGTTGAAGCTGTTCCAATGGATGGCCGAGTACTACATGTGCACGCTGGGCGAGGTGATCAACGCCGCCCTGCCCTCGGCCCTCAAGCTCAGCAGCGAGTCCCAGATTCAGCTGCACCCCCAATTCAACGACGAAACCAACGAGTGGCCCCTTACGGCGCATGAGGAAAACATCATCTTCGCGCTGCGGCAAAAGCAGAGTCTTACGTTCACGGAGGTAGGCCAGCTTCTGCAGCTTACCAGTTTCCATAAGATTATTAAATCATTGCTCCTCAAGGATGTTATCATCATCTATGAGGAGATAGCCGAAAAATATGCCCCCAAGGTGGTGAAGAAAGTACGATTAACTTCGGCTTACACCACCAGTGAGGAAACCCTGGAGGAGCTTTTCAACCAGCTGGCTTCCAAACCCAAGCAACTGGACGTGCTGCTCAAATACGTGCAACTCTCCCCTATCCTGCAGAACCTGAGAACCAATGAAGAAGGCATAGAGAAGAACCTGCTTACCTCCAATCCGCACCTGTCGCTTTCGGCCATCAATACCTTGCTCAAGCATGGCATTATGGAGCAATTTGACGTGGTGGTAAGCCGTTTCCCTATGGCCGAAGGCCGCGGCCCTTACCTAAGCTCGGACCTTTCCCCCGCCCAGGCTGCCGCCCGCGATGCGGTGCTGGAAACCTTTGGGGAGAAAGACACGGTGCTGCTGCACGGCATTACCGGCAGCGGCAAGACCGAGATCTACATGGACCTGATCCAGAAGGCCGTGGAAGCCGGCGGACAGGTGTTGTACTTATTGCCCGAGATTGCCCTTACCACCCAGATTGTCACGCGCCTGAAACGGGTGTTTGGCGACCGGTTGGGCGTGTACCATTCCAAATTCTCAGACAACGAGCGCGTGGAAGTCTGGAACGGGATCCTTTCGGGCCGGTTCCAGGTGGTGGTGGGTGTACGGTCTTCTGTATTTCTGCCTTTCCACTCTTTGTCTTTGTTGATTGTAGACGAGGAGCACGAGCCTTCTTACAAGCAGCATGACCCCGCCCCGCGCTACAACGCCCGCGAAGTGGCCCTCATGATGGCGCATTTCCATCAGGCGAAGACTTTGCTAGGTTCGGCCACGCCCTCCGTGGAAACCTATTACCACTGCCAAAGCGGGAAGTGGGGACTGGTGAACCTGCTGGAGCGCTACGGCGAAGCCACGCTACCTTTGGTAGAACTGGTAGACGTGCGGCAGGAAGGCCTGCGCAAGAACATGCTCAGCCATTTCTCCCAGAAACTGGTGCACGCCATTGAAGACACCCTGCACCGCCATGAGCAGGTGATCCTGTTCCAGAACCGGCGGGGCTATGCTCCCTTCATTGACTGCAATGACTGCGCCTGGATTCCTAAGTGCCGTAACTGCGCAGTGAGTCTCTCTTACCATAAATTTTCCAATGAGCTGCGGTGCCACTATTGCGGTTACACCGAACGCAAACCCAACGACTGCCCCGCCTGCGGCTCCACCATGCTTAAAACCGTGGGCTTTGGCACCGAGAAGATTGAAGACGAACTCAAGCTGATTTTGCCCCAGTCCCGCATTCAGCGCATGGACCTGGACACCACCAAGCGCAAAAACAGCCACCAGCAGATCATAGAAGACTTTGAGATGCAGCGCACCGATATTCTGGTGGGCACCCAGATGGTGACCAAGGGCCTGGACTTTGAGCATGTGAGCCTGGTAGGTATCCTGAGTGCCGACAGCATTATCCATTTCCCGGACTTCAGGGCCCATGAGCGTGCGTTCCAATTGTTTGTGCAGGTAAGTGGCCGCGCCGGCCGGAAAGGTAAGAATGGCAAGGTGCTCATCCAGACGGCCAACCCCAACCAGCCCATCTTCCAGCGGGTCATTGACAACGATTATCAGGGCCTCTACCAGCAGGAAATTGCCGAACGCCAGAAATTCAGATATCCGCCTTTCGTGCGCATGATCCGGATGACGATCAAGCACCCCGAGGCGAGACCCTGCGAACAAGCGGCTATCCTCCTCGCCAAAGACCTCAACGACCGGTTAGGCCGTGGAGGCGTGCTTGGCCCGGAAGCCCCGCACATCTTCAAAATCAGAAACCAGTTCCTACAAGAGATCCACGTGAAATTAGACCGTGAAAGCGGCCACCTAAAGCATTCCAAAAATCAGATTCTGGAGGCAGTACAGGCTTTGCTCCAGAACAAGGAGTTTAAGCAACTGCGGGTGGTTATTGATGTAGACCCGTCGTAAAGTGAAGGTTGCGTTTTGAGAGTGTTTTTCAAAAAATGGGCTTAAAACAATGCCAGCCATGCTGTTCGGGATTTGTAATCCCGAACTTCTGATAAGCGGATTTGCAATCCGCCGGGAACCAAGGACAAAATCGCAACCGTCGGGGATTGCAAATCCCCCTTTCGGAACTTCCGGATTGCAAATCCGGAAGAGCTAAACTTTCATTCCCCTGATTCCAGTCTTTACTCCGAGCGCCTCGCTTGTGGCCTTGAAATAACTCTAACTAAGAGCAAATAACAAAACTAGGCCTCAAGGGCAGTGCGAGGGGGAAAGACGGGGCCCCGCGGCCGTGAGCGCTCGGAGGGAATAAATGAAACAACCAAAGCATATGGGCTCAGGCATAGGCGCCCAATCCAAGGCAAAGGCGGAATGGGAAATACTGAACCACTAAGGGTTAGCATCGGTCAAATTCTGTGGTTTAACGGCAACAAAACCAAGTAGTCTTCCCCACTCAATACCCTAAAAACCCCGCTTCGCACTTCCTTTCTTCAAAACAATCAAGAATCCCCACCTGCTTCATCCCGAATTTAGTCCACCTCGGGAGCGCTTTCTTCGGTTTCATCCTCATATTAAGCTCTTTAACAAATCATTAACATACAACCAAGCAACGCTTTACCGAAATTTGCATCTATATAATCAAAGGAAGTACTCCAGAAATGGTCAAACCCTTCTAAAATAATTTAAAAAATCTAACCATAAAGAATTATGAAAACTTTAGTAACTACCGCATTTTTCGCTTTCAGTTTATTGTTCCAAGTGGCTCCTGCCGTGGCAGGAAATAGCCCAGTAAAAGGAACCGTTCCCGCTGTGACCAAGGCATTCCAGCAAGTCCTGAAAACCAATTCGCTCCGCATCATGACCCTGGACCTGGCGCCAGGTGAGTTCTTAGATTTCCACGCTACCCCAGACCAGGAAGCTTATGCCGCCTCTGAAGGCACGCTGCGGGTAGTTACCCCAGATGGTCAGGAAAAAGTGATAGAAGTAAAAGCAGGTGACCGTCTTTGGATTGACCTTACCCACTACCAAAACTGGAACGCGGGGGAAAGTTCATTGAAAATAATGCTCTTGGAGCAGCCTGAGGCTATTTTGGAAAATATTTCTAAATAATTTTCATACCCGCTTAAACCTTAAGGATTTAGCCCCGTTAAATACCTTACATTCACACTCTATTTCAGCTTAAAAGTAGTCATTAACTATCCGCTTGCGCTCTGGTGATTGACTACTTTTAAGCTTTTTTTACGCCCTTCCGGCAAGGTTTTCTTTAGTGTAATAGAGGCCTCCCGCTAAAAATATCCCCATTTTCAAATATAACGATTCTTCTTTACCTACGGGTTTTCCGGGTTCATTCTGCTTGTAGCGGGGTTCAGCGGTTAAAAAGCCGGCTTCCTCTGGTTTGAATTGTACTACGGGAAAACACCTGCCATCTTTGTATCACCAACCCAGACAACTGTCCCTGGCGGCAGAGAGAAAGTGAAGAACAATGGAGGGCGTCTGGGTGGCCAGCTGAGGATTCAGCCTTAAAAAGAATTTAGGTTTTTGTTTGTTAGTTTGGTGTAAGGGGCCCGGTTTTTCCGGGCTTTTTCATTTATGGCGCTTTAGGTTTTTGATCGGCTCTCTTGGCAACAGAAGCAGCAGTGGAGTGGCGCAGTTGGCCCGTTAGCATCTGGGTAAACCATGCCTGCTTTGATATCCTTCAACAACTATTTCAGGGTAGCCTAAGTCCCTTTTCAGAACCCACCCATTCCAGTTCACGCTACCTATTTCCATTTCACTCCGGCTTTTGCGGGGTTCAGGCATAAAATGAGCTGTTTCCTCTAGTTTGGGTTGTAGCACCTGAAAAGACCCTGCATCTTTGTATCACTAAACGAGGCCACAGCCCCTGATTCCCTCTTAGCTGGCTGCTTTTCCCCCGGACCCGTTTAGACTTCATATTTAGGTTTGAAAAAAGTTTTGTTTGTTAGTTTGGTGTAAGGGGCCCGGTTTTTCCGGGCTTTTTCATTTAATTACCTTTCGTAATTCCTCCCTTTCTGTTTTTAGCGTACTTTTCTGAAAACAGCCCCAAAACAACCTTGCTGCTCACCTAACTTATGGCTTGGATCAAAATCTTTGAAAGCGAGGCCGATGCCCAAACCCAGGTTCCCTTAACCCGCACCAAGGCCCTAGTAGTGGGCGGACAAGAGATTTGTCTGGCCCACACCCCAGCGGGCATCTTCGCGGTAGAGAATACGTGCCCGCACCTGGGCGATGCGCTGAGCCGGGGCACCACCAACTACCTCAATGAAATCATCTGCCCCTGGCACAGCTACCGCTTCCACCTTATCTCAGGGGAAGAATGCCGGGGCCGTACCCGCCCCCTGAAACGCTTTGAGCTGGAAACGCGGGAAGACGGCGTGTACGTGCAGTTACCCGACTAATAATAGCCATTGCCACAAAAAGAAGATTCCTGTTTCGGGGCCGTTTTTGGTAAAACGGCCCCGAAACAGGAATCTTTGGTATTAGGTCAAATTAGGAGAACCTGCTGCCACGCCAATAGGCCAGGCCCGCTCTCCCTTATTTTATTCCACGGGCATCAGCCGGTAGATAATGCCTGGCTTTTCCACCGCAATGTACAGGTAGCCGTCTGGGCTCATGCGCACGTCGCGCACGCGGCCAATGTCTTGCAGCAGCCTTTCCTCCCCGGTAATGGTGTTGCCGGCCACGGTTAATCTGCTCAGGAACTTAAAACTCATAGAACCCACGAACAAACTCCCCTTCCAGCCTTTGTACCGGTCACCGGTCAGGAAAGCCATGCCCGAGGGGGCAATAGATGGCACCCAGATATGTATAGGATCGGTTACGCCGGGCTTTTTCTGGATGTCAGAGATCTTTGTGCCGTTGTAGTCTATGCCGTAGGTAACGTCGGCCCAGCCGTAGTTGGCGCCCTTTTTCACAATGTTCACCTCATCTCCGCCTTTGGGCCCGTGCTCATGCAGCCACATCTCGCCTGAAGTTGGGTTTAAAGCCAGGCCCTGCGCGTTGCGGTTCCCATAGGTATAAATAGATTTCATGGCTCCCTGCTGCCCTACAAACGGGTTGTCTGCCGGAATGGAGCCGTCTTCTTTGATGCGGTGCGTTTTACCGGCGTGCACAGTCAGGTTCTGCGGATTCACCTTGGTCCCGCCCCTATCGCCCATGGTAAAGTACAGGTAACCGTCGCGCCCGAACTCCATGCGGCAGCCGTAGTGGTGGCGGGTTCTGGCATAAGGCTGGGCTTCAAAGATCTGCTTCTGCTCTTTCAGGGTATTGCCGTCCAGGCGGGCCCGCATAATGGCGGTGGTAGACAAGGTCTGCCCGTCTTCTTTCTTAAACGCCGAATAGGAAAGGAATAGCACCTGGTTCTTATTGAAGTCCGGGTGCAGCTCTATGTCCAGTAGGCCGCCCTGCCCCTGCGCCAGCACCTCGGGGGCTCCTTCAATCTTCTGCAGCTGGCGGTCTTTGGTGAGCCGGTACAGAATCCCGGACCGCTCTGTGATCAGCATCTCGCCGTTCGGTAGAAAGGCCATGGCCCAGGGCACGTCTAAACCAGTGACCACGGTGTCTAAGGTAAAACTAAGGTCTTGCGCCTGGAATACCTTGCCCTTGGAGGCTTGCTTTTTCTGGCCAGATGCCACGCCCTGCCTAATGTAGCGGACCAGCTGGGTGATTTCCGTATCCGTGAAAGTGGTGTCATAGGCCAGCATGCCCGTCTCTGGGAAACCGTGTTTGATGCTTTTGAACAGCGCCTCCGGCGAATTCCCGTGCAGCCATTTGCGGTCTACAAACGTCTCCAGGTTCTGGCCGTGGCAGCCGGCGCAGTAATTGGTATAGTTGGAGCGGGCGCTGGCCAGCTCAGTTCCGGTCAAAAGGGCTTCGCCCGAAGGGGCACTGCCCGAGCCGGCGGTGTTGGAGGTGGTGTTCTTGCTACACCCGGTGAACAAAGCCAGCAGAAGCGACAGCGGGATTATGGTTTTTATAAATGGCTGCATAAGGATCATAGTAGAATCTTGGATAGCATAGGCTTTTAACGCATGCGGTAAGATAGACGTTTTACGCCTGTTTTCCTGAAAACGGCCCTAAAACAGCAACGCCCGCTGGGGCGGGCGTTGCTGTTTAGAAAATGAAAACCGAAAGGCCTATTGCCCCACCAGGAACACGGCGTTCCCGAACAGCAGTTTGCCGCCTTGCCAGAAGGCTCTGAACAGCGGGTTGTCCATTAAATAGACCACCTGCCCGCGGCCCATTTCCTGCACGCCCAGCACCATGCCGTTCTCCAGCTTAGCGGTGGCCTTGGAGCCTACAAAGCCGGTGGCGGCTACTCCTTGTTTCACGGTACCTACGTTCCAGGCATCGCGCATGTAATGTGGCAACGCGTTTGTCCTGATAAGGGCCGGATAGGTGGTGCCATACCCGAAGGCCAACGGGTGGGTATTGTCCAGGCTTATCCGGAACACGCTGCCCTGCACTTCTTCTGAGATAGATTCCCGCTCGCGGTTGGCGTATTTCTTTAGCTCGCTGGCGTCTGGCGCTTTTTTGGCGTTGGTGGTGTCCGCGGCTTTCTTTTTCACGGCGAAGTCAGGCTTGTCGGCTAAAAAATTCACCGCTGTTTCCATGGCAATGAGTTTCCCGCCGGCCTTTACCCAGTCTTTCACCTTGGTAAGCGTTTTCTCATCCAGCACCTTTCCGTAAGAACCGGTAGGCAGAATAAGCACGTCAAACTCATGCAGGGGCACATTGGCAAAATAGTCGGTACCCAGGACCGTGATAGGGTAGCCTACCTGCTGTTCAAAGTAATGCCAGATCTCCCCAAAACCGTAAGCCGAAACGCCTTCGCCGGTCAATACCGCCACTTTAGGGGTCTTGATGTGTTTGATGCTGCTGGAACCAAAGTCTGCCCCTCTGGTCACAAAGCCGGTAGTAGAGGAAGCCAGTTTGATGCCCAGCGAATCTGCGGCGTGGGTCACGATCTGGTCAAATTTCTCACGTAGGCCCTCATTCCCGGTACGGGTAATGATAAGCGTGCCCGGCGCGTATTTTTCTTTGTTCAGCTCAAACGGCACCTCAGAGTAACGTACCCGCACCTTAGATTTCAAAAGGGCTGACAGGAATTTAATATCCTGTACTCCATGCCAATGGGCAATGTACGCATACGCGTTTGGCGTAACAGGATTGGCTACTTTAGCAGCCGCTGGTTGGGCAGCAGACATGGCAATACGGTTGGTGAACGCTGCCCCCTTCAAAGCATAGGCGTAGGGCAAGGACCAAGCCGTGATGTCATAGGTCACAGAGTCTTCCAGGCGGGCATTGGGCTCAAACAGCACGTTCAACAAAGTAGACTTGGGTTGGAAGGCACTGATCACCAGGTCGCCGGTTTCATATTTCACAGACTCGGTTTTGCCCGTACCATAATTGAAGCCTTTACCCGACCCGCCGGCCTTGGCGTAGCCGTAGGTGATTTGCTGGCGGTCCAGGTATTGGGTAAGTTCCTTAATGCGGCCTTCCTCGCCTTTGGTTTTGAACACGTAGCTGCGGTACTGGCCAAAGGGCTTGATCTGGGCATCGGCGTAGAACTTCTTGAACTCAGAAACTACTTTGTCTACCTTATCAGAGATAGCTTCTACCGTGGCCAAACTGGCGGCGTGGTGGTGGGCAATGCGCTGGGCCAAAGTGAGGCTGTCACCGTCAGATTTCTGGATCACTACGCCGGCGCGCCCTGAACCGCCCTGCTCATAGGTCATGGCAATGGCGCCCTGGTACGTGGGCCAGGTATCGCCGTAGCTGGGGTAGAACAGGTCAAAGCGCTCACGGGTGAAGTACAGCCAGTTATTTTTGTCAAACTGCTTGCGGTTGTACTCGCCTATAATGCCCTGGAACTCGCGCTGCCAAGGGGTGATGGCATCATGATAAGGCTTCGCCGAAGGCGCAAAATAATACGGGTTGTCTACGCCCTGCTCATGGAAGTCGGCGTGCAGTTGTGGCATCCATTGGTTGTAAACGGCGGCCCGCTGCTGAGACTCAATCTGCGTTTGCCAGGCCCAGTCACGGTTCAAGTCAAAGTAGTAGTGGTTGGGGCGTCCGCCTGGCCAGGGCTCCTGGTGCTCCCAGGACCACGGCGAGGCGTTGGGCTGCTGATTGCGCACGCGGTTGTACCACATGGTGTAGCGGTCGCGGCCGTCTGGGTTCACGCAGGGGTCAATGATCACCACGGTGTTTTCCAGCCATTTCTGCGTCTGGGCATTCTTGGTATCCAGCAGGTCATAGAGCACCTGCAACACCGCCTCAGAACTCACTGACTCATTGCCGTGGATGTTGTAGCTCAGCCACACAATGGCCGGCTGCTTGCCCCCGGTAGGCTGACCAGCCAGTAAGCCGGCGTTTTTGAGGTTATTGGTCCTGATTTCCTCCAGGCGCTGCATGTTGGCCGGCGAGGAGATGGTAGCCAGGAGCAGCGGGCGTTTTTCATAGGTATGCCCGTAGGTCTGTAACTGCATCTTTCCCTGGTTCTGGTTGGCCAGGTACTGCACGTAGTCTACTATGCGGCCATGGTAGGTGAACTGGTCTCCCAGGCGGTAGCCTAAAAACTGTTCGGGCGTTTGCAGGGCGCTCTGGGCGTTGCCTATAGAAAGGCTCATTCCCCATATGACTCCCACGAAAGCTAGCTTCAATAAAGATTTTAACATAGAATGGTTTAGCTAGGCCCAGGCCAGACACAGGCACCAGGCGACAAACAAAGTTTAAAAATTTCACTGACAAAATAAGATTTCAGGATGCGTTTTAAGGCTGTTTTCCCTAAAAGGGGCTTAAAACGGAATGGTCTTTTGATGGCCTGAATTTCCAAAACCTAAAAAGCATTCTGCAAGGATAGGGTGGTTAACCTGCCACATATGATTAAAATAATTTTTAATTGGATAGGGGTTCTAAAATCAATACGTGTCTATACTCTTGAAATGCTTGAAAGCGCTTAGCAAGATTTCTAATCTCCATTGTTTTACCCATCAAATCCTGTTTCAACCACTATGAAATCCACCAAGTACCTTATCTATCTAGCCGTTTTCTCTTTATTGTTTTCCAGCGCTTGTACTGACGATGATGCTTTGGACCCCACTCCTATCGCCACCAACTGTAAGCCCATAAAATTCACCGATGAGGAAGGCGTGTCCCTGATTACTTATAACCAGGACAAAATCACCTCGCTTAAAACGCAGTACTACGGCATCGTTACCATTGAATACCACACCAGCGGCGCGACCAATGGCAAACCTTCTAAGCTGACCTTTAGCGCCGGAGACCAGGGAGCTGGCCATTTGGAGTATACCTACAACCCCCAGGGCAAAGTCAGTAGCAGTCTGTTCACCTCTCAGGAACTTTCAGAAATGCTGGGCGGCAGTTTCCAAAGTAACTTTGAATACAACGGCAGCGGCCAGATTTCAAAAGTGAGCCGCGTGATTGTGTTTGCCGGCGAACCGGGCGAAGCGCCCACGGCTTATCCGGTGGGGTACAGTACCTATGAGTACAACGCCAAAGGCAACGTGACCCTAGTCAAGGATTATGACGACGGGGAATCTACGCCCACCACTGTCAATGAGATCACCTATGATGACAAAATCAACGCCACCGCCCAAGTAGAGAATCTTTTGATAGGCATACCCGGCCTTCCCCCAGCCAGTCCTAACAATGCGTTAACTTCGGTCATGAAAGAAGGGGGCACCGTTAACAAATCAGAGTCCTACACCAATACCTATGTGTATAATTCAGGCGGCTACCCAACCAAAATCACCAGAACACCCCAGCAAGGGACTCCAAACGTTACCAGCATAGAATACAGCTGCCAATAAATTCCCCGTTACCTAACACCAACAAAGGCCTATCTTTCTTAGATAGGCCTTTGTTGGTGTTAGGGCTATATTAACCCTTATCCATTACAGGAGAATCAGAAAAACTTGCTTTCTTTGGTATTCTTCTATCATAGGAATTATGCGTCTGAATTTCCGATACCAAATCCGGCGGTGGCACCGGTACCTGGGCCTGTTTGCCGGCCTGCAGTTCCTGGCCTGGTCGCTGGGTGGCCTTTACTTCACCTGGAGCAACATGGACGAGATTCACGGCGACTTCCAGCGAAAAGAGGCCACTGCGCTCCCGTGGCAACCCGGCTGGGTTAGTCCAGATAAAGTGCTCTCTCAGTTGCCGCCCCAAAGCACCCTGCTGGACCTGAAAGTAGTGAATGTGCTGGGCAAGCCTACCTACCAGGTAAAATACCAGGGCCATCAACCTCAGGCAACGAAAGGCCATGGCCCCCAGGCCTCAGCGGCCACCTACCAGTTGGCAGATGCCAGAACCGGGCGGCTCAGGCCATCCCTTTCCCGGCCCGAGGCCATTCAAATAGCCAAAAGCGCCTTTATAGGGAACCCAGAAGTCAAGGCAGTGGAACTGGTCACCGAGGCCAATATCAGTGGCCACCATGAGTACCGGGAGAGCCCGCTTCCGGCCTGGGCCGTGACCATGGACCACCCCACCAACACCACCGTGTACGTGGCGGCCACGCTGGGTACGGTGAACAAATTCAGGAATGACAAGTGGCGGGTCTTTGACTTTTTCTGGATGCTGCACACCATGGACTACCAGACCCGCGACCATATTGGCAACTGGCTTTTGCGCGCCTTCTCTATTATAGGGGTGCTCACCGTCCTGTCTGGTCTGGTGCTGTACGGTTCCAGTTCAAGGCTCCTGCGCCGGAAGAAGGCGCAGGACTATACCTCTACTTCTAAAAAGAGAGCCACAACCTGAAATTGGCGGTGGCTATGAATTTGCTTAATTTTCCCTCCTACACAACCAACTAACAATCCATTTATGAAACCACTTCTCCGGCAATGGCTGGTACTGGTGTTGTTCCTGGCTTCCCTGGGTGCTTCGGCCCAGACGCTGTCAGACTCCGCCTACATCCGTCAGAATTATACCAAGACCGAGCACCAGATTGCCATGCGTGACGGCAACAAACTGTATACTGTGGTGTATGCGCCAAAGGACCAAAACCAGAAATACCCTATCATGCTTAGCCGCACGCCCTACTCGGTAGGACCCTATGGCCAGGACAAGTACAAGACCAGCATTGGGCCGTCTTCAGACATGATGCGGGAAGGCTACATTTTTGCCTACCAGGATGTGCGCGGCAAGTACATGAGCGAGGGCGAGTTCATCAACATGAAGCCCATCATTGCCAAGAAAGGCAAGAAAGACGTGGACGAAAGCACCGACACCTATGACGCCATTGCCTGGCTGGTGAAGAACGTACCCAACAACAACGGCCGCGTGGGCCAGTGGGGCGTGTCATACCCCGGCTATTACACCACGGTGGGTTTGCTCAGCAACCATCCGGCCCTGAAGGCCGCCTCGCCGCAGGCCCCGGTGACGGATTGGTTCTGGGATGATTTCCACCACCACGGCGCGTTTTTCCTGCCGCACGCCTTTAACTTCTTGACCAGCTTCGGGCAGCCGCGGCCCCAGCCCTCGCCTACCGGCGCCCCGCGGTTTAACCACGGCACCCCAGACGGCTATGACTTCTTTATGCGCATGGGCCCGCTGAGTAACGCCAATACGCTTTACCTCAAAAACAATGTCTCCTTCTGGAATGACATGGTCCAGCACCCCAACTATGACAGCTTCTGGCAGGCCATGAACATTAGGCCGCACCTGAAGAACATTAAACCCGCGGTAATGGTGGTGGGTGGCTGGTATGACGCCGAGAACCTGTTTGGCGCGCTGGAGACCTACAAAACTATTGAGAAAAACAACTCGAAAGCGTATAATACCCTGGTGATGGGGCCATGGTTCCATGGTGGCTGGGCCCGCTCTACCGGGCAGACCCTGGGCAGCATATCCTTTTCTCAGAAAACCTCTGAGTTCTATCGGCCTAACATTGAGGCCAAGTTCTTCCGGCATTATCTGAAAGGCAACGGCAAAGGCACCCCGGGCTTGCCCGAAGCCTACATGTATAACACGGGCGCCAACCAATGGCGCGAGTTTGCCGCCTGGCCCCCTAAAGACACCCAAGAGCGACTGCTCTACTTCGGGGCCAACGGAAATTTGAGCTTTGAGAAACCGGCGGCGGCCAACGGTCCGTGCTTTGATGAATTCATCAGTGACCCTAACAAACCAGTGCCGTTCACAGAGGAAACTGCCATTGGCATGACCCGCGAATACATGACCGATGACCAGCGCTTTGCCGGCCGCCGGCCAGATGTGCTCGTGTACCAAACCAATGTCCTCACCGAAGACCTTACCCTGGCGGGCGAAATCCTTTCGGCGTTGAACGTTTCCACCTCCGGATCAGACGCAGACTGGGTAGTAAAACTGATTGACGTATACCCAGACACCGCAACGCAGAACCCGCATAACCCGGCCAAGGTGAAAATGGGCGGCTACCAGCAGATGGTGCGCAGCGAGGTGTTGCGCGGCCGTTTCAGGAACAGCTATGAGAAGCCCGAGCCGTTTACGCCTAACCAGGTGACCGCCGTGAATGTGCCGTTGCAGGATCTGCTACACACTTTTAAAAAAGGGCACCGTATTATGGTGCAGGTACAAAGCACCTGGTTCCCGCTGGTGGACCGCAACCCCCAGACTTACGTGCCCAATATCTATGAAGCCAAACCCGAGGATTTCAAGAAAGCCACTCATAGAGTGTATCATAACCCGCAGCAGCCTTCTTATTTAAAGGTGAAGGTATTGTAAGCATAACCGTTTGCAGCAAAACAGAAAAGGCCCCTCTTATTTTTTAAGAGGGGCCTTTTCTGTTTTTAGCCTGTTTTCTAAAAAGTAGCCCTAAAACAGCTGGCGTGAAAGAAAGCCAGATTTCCCGCTTTTACACCCCATTAGGCAAGCCTTAGGCCCTGCCCTTTATGAAGAAAGATGAAGTACTTGCCCCGGTTTCTTCATGAATCTGATGCAGCAGAAAAAATATTTCAATTTTTTTTAACGCGTCAAAAGATTTTTTAGCAAGATTTTCAAGATTCAAATCTCTCATTTACAGGATTTTATCACTTAAATAAACTTATCCTTAAATCAACCCCAAAAAATATTTGAAAAAAATTTTTCATGAAGGCCTTTCTTCATCTTCTCTTCATCTTGACAAGGTAGTTTTGACACAGTAATCATTTAAAACGCACTTAAGTCAACTAAACCAAACTACTTAGATGAAAAAGTTAACCTTCTTCGCCGCCGCCTTTTTAGCCGCCGCTACGTCATTTGCCCAGACTACCACTACCGCTACGCAGCAAACCAACGTGAATGCTTCCCATGGCACTACCGTTAGCACTACTGCTAAAACAACCACCACCGCTGAAGTTGGCACTGATGCCGCTAGCAAAGGATCTATTGTAAGTGAGGTAGCCAAGTCTAAAGCCAAACAAGGCAAAGAGCACACTGACGAGCAGAAAGCCGCATACAAAACCCGTAAGGAAGAAGCCAAAGCGCAGGAAAAAGCCCGTAAAGAAGCTGCTGCTGGCGTGACCACAGACGCAACCATTAGAACCAAGGCTGAAATTGAGGCCGCCAAAGCCCGCAAGGAAGAAGCAAAGGCTCAGGAAAAAGCCACCAAAGATGCCGCCGCTCAAACCAGAGCCGATGTGAAGGTGCAAACCAAAGCGGAGATTGAGGCTGCCAAGGTAAAAAGAGAGGAAGCCAAAACCCAGGAGAAAGCCAGACAAGAAGCTGCTGCCCAAGCCAGAGCCGAAGCTAAAGTAAAAGCCAAGGCAGACCTGGAGGCCGGCAAAGAAAAAGCTGACAACCATGGCCAGACCGTAAGCAATGTGGCTAAAACCACTACTGAAGAAGGTGTAGCCAAAGGCGAAACTGTGAGAACCGCTGCTAGCGTGAAAGCCGAGAAAGCTGCTAAAACCAGTGCCAAAACCGGTGCTTCTGGAAGCGCCAAAGTAAAAGCGACCGGTGCTTCCGCCACCCGTCCGGTGAAAAGAGTAACTGGTGCCGCCGCAGGTGCTGTGAAACCAGTGAACGTGAAAGCCAATGTTGGCGCCGGCCTGAAAGTAGGCAAAAACTAGTCCCCCAAAATCCCCCTTCCCGCCCCTGGCTTTCAGGGGCGGGAAAATTTTCCACCTATAACGCACCACCTACACATGAAAACACTATTTGGACTATGGTTGTGCATTAACTGGTTGTTAATCACCTCCATTCCGGCATACGGATCTCTGGAAAAGCGAATGCCATCCGCAAGAATAACCGGAACTAACTCGTAGTATTTAGCCTTATATCCTCCGGATAAAATTTTGCTGTTTCTGGCCTGTTTTTTGAATATTAGCCAGAAACCATCTTTCTCTAAAAGTATAGCACAGATTTTTTTGGTGCACAGGACGTTTCATCATGTTGTCATCATTTAAACATTCTAACTTTGAACTACTTCACCCCAAAGTCCTCGCATGAAAACCTTTTATATATTAGCCGCCGCCGTTCTAACTGCCTCTACCTCCTTTGCCCAGAGCACAGAGACACTCCTGTTGGTCAAACTTGAGAAGGCTTCTTCGGTTTCAGTGGCCCCTTCTGCCCTTCCCGCAGAAGAGTTCTCTAAGGAGCAGCCCGGGGTGAATTCAGACCAACCTGTAAGCCCTGAGCCTTTTGGCCAGGAAAGGTCTAAAGGCCAAAAAGAAAAAGACAAACAGGGGAAGAAGGTAAGCAACACGGCCAGAGAGACGCAGGAAGAGGGGCAAGAAAAAGGCCAGACCATTAAAGAAGTGGCCACCGCCAAACGCCAGTCTAAGCCAGAGAAAGTATCAGGAGATGTAGACCTCTCCTTGAAAGGCTCTGCCGCCCGTCCGCAGAGAGCGGCCCGCCCGGTTAAGGGTGGTGCTACCGGCGCCGTGAAAGCTGCCGGCAATGCCGCCAAAGCCGTGAGACCGGTGAAAGTAGGGGGCGCCGTAGGCGTAGGCAAAATCATTAAAGTAGGCAAAAACTAGACGCCTACCCCTGAATACCTTTTAGTACTTAATAATATACCCAGCCATTTCTACTAATAGAAATGGCTGGTTTTCCTTCTAACCATTTTACCTGACCGCACAGATGAAAAAATTGATTGGATTCTGTTACCTGCTTAGCCTGGGCTTCCTGTCCCCCGCTTTGGCAGCCCCGCGAACGACTCTCCCAGCAGAGCCGGCACCCTCAGATTCAACCGCCAAAAAAGGCTACTGGACCATAGGCCTGGAGGCGGCAAACAATGCCTCTTTCTTCGGCCGGAACACGGCCATCCAGTACCCTTATATTGCCCCTTCCCTCACCTATACCCATGCCTCAGGGCTTTTTATTTCGGCAATGTCTTACCAGTTGTTTGACACCGAAGATTTTATAGACGAGACCGATGTTACCGCCGGGTATATCTTTAATATCGGCAAGCGCCTGGACGGGTCGGTGAGCTATTCAAGGTTTTTCTTCGGGCCAAACACGCCTTTGGTGAAGTCCGTGACCTCCAACGCCGCCACCGCCAACCTGAACCTGGACTGGAAATACCTCTATACCGGCCTTACCACCAGTTATGTCTTTGGGGGCTCCAGTGATGTGTTCACCGTTCTGGACAATTCCCGCTACATTCCGTTGCAGAACCTCTGGAAAGGCGAGAACGCCGTGGGCATTGACCCCAAGGTTAGTATCATTGCCGGTACCCAGGAGTTCTCCGAAACCCATACCGTTACCACTCAAAACAAGAAAAAGTCGCCCTCTACCCCACTAGACCCAATTTTGGGGGGAGGCAAGACCGGTAGCACCACTACCACGTCTACCACCACCACCAAACGCTTTAAGGTGCTCAACTACTCATTGAAGGTACCGGTGGTGTTTAGCGTGAAAAATATTGATATTGAGCCGGCGTACCGCTTCGCCATTCCGGTGAACAAGTTGGAGGGCGATGAGTCCAAGCCACAGTCTTTCTACTCGCTAAACCTTAGCTACACGTTTTAATTTTGACTACCCCCTTGCCCTATGCATATATTGATAGTGGAGGATGAGACCAGTTTAGCCACTGAGCTAATGCATTTTCTGGCGCAGGAACATTACCAATGTGACTGGGCCTCTAACGGCCGCGAAGCCTCAGAGAAAATTGCCGTAAACCGCTATGATTTCATCTTACTGGACCTGGGACTGCCAGATTCTGACGGCCTTGACCTGCTCCAGGAGATAAAGGCGGTAGACAATGACCCGGCCATCATCATCTTAACTGCCCGGGGCGCCTTGGAAGACCGCATTAAAGGCCTGGGCCTGGGGGCCGATGATTACCTGGCCAAGCCCTTCTCACTGCTAGAACTGGAGGCCCGCATGCAGGCCGTGCTCCGGCGCAAGTTCAAGCTCACCTCCTCTTCGGTGGCGTTCCATGGGTTTGAGATGGACAGCAGCGCCCGCCGTGTGACCTTCGGTCCGCAGGAAATCTCGCTTACCAAAAAGGAGTTTGACCTGCTGCATTACCTGTTGCTGCACAAAAACCGTATTCTTACGCGCCTGCAACTCACGGAGCATATTTGGGGCAACATTCTGGAAGATGACTATGACTCCAACTACATAGACGTGCACATCAAAAACGTGCGCAAGAAACTATCTACCCACGCCTCTACAGACTGGCTGGAAACCGTGCGCGGCGTAGGATATCGGTTAACTATTTAATGTGCTGGTGTACTATTTTAAAGTAGGCAAATTATCGAAGGGAAGAATTCGTTTTGGACCTGTTTTGGCTAAAACAGGTCCAAAACGAATTCTTCCTGGTTTTACAAGAGATTAGATAAATTCCCACAAGCCCAAATTTTCAAATCTTCATATTCCCAGATTCATCAGCACATTAGCACATTAAAGAATTAGCACATTACCCAATGCGTCTCCAATCTAAGCTTACGCTGTTCAGTGCGGCCTCAAAGGTGATCATCTTTCTGGTGATTCTGCTGTTGCTGCCCACCTTGGTGAACAAGGTGGCCCTCCTGAACGCCGATAACCGTTTGCTGCAGAAAGAGGAGAGGATGTACCAGATCATTGAGGACCAGGGCATAGAATCTTTCATCACCGGTGAGACCGGGAATGCCTACGGCAGTTACAACTTGTTTCGGGAGGAGTTTATCTCACTGGAGGAAATCTCTTCGGGGAAGGTGGTCAACAGCATTGAGAATAGCTTGCGCAAGGTAGACAATGCCGTGGTGGAGTACCGGGTGCTTTCTTCTACGTTTGACCTGGGCGGCAAACGGTACCTGCTGGAAATTGGCCGCTCCCTGGACACCATTGGGGACAACAGCAAAATGCTGCAGACCTATGCCCTTTACTTCCTGCTGGGCGTGGTCCTGATCACCATCTTTGTGGACCAGGCCTATAACAAACTGCTGCTGCGCCCGCTCACCCTCATTGTCAAACGCCTGCAGCGCGTGGAGCACCCCAGTGCCTTTACCCCCAAGGAACTTAACACCAATACCACCGATTTCCTGTACCTAAACAACACCATCAATGCCATGATGGGGCAGATACAGGAGGCGTTCCAGAAGGAAAAGGAGTTCATTGGCAACGTCTCGCATGAGCTTTTGACGCCCATCTCCATTCTACAGAACCGGCTGGAGAACCTGCTTTCTGACCCAGAGACCCCTGAAACCCTGCTGGAGAAACTGGTAGATAACCTAAGAACGCTGCACCGTTTAAAGAACATTATCCAGGCGCTATTGCTGATCTCACGCATTGAGAATGAGCAGTACCTCAAGAACGAGGCCGTCAATATTCCGCAGTTGGCCCGTGAGGTAGCCGAGGAAATTGAGGAGCGCGCCGAGGCTAGGGAAGTCAGCCTGCACCTGGACCTTACAGGGGATTTTACGCTCGCTAATGCCAACCAATCCTTGCTGTTTACGCTGCTCTTTAACGTGGTCAATAACGCCATCAAATACAACAAGCCCCAAGGCAGCATTACCATCAAAGGTGAGCCCACTGCCACTGGCTATGAGCTGTCCATCATTGATACCGGGGTAGGCATTGCCGAGGATCAGTTGCCCCACATCTTCAGCCGGTTCAAGCGTTTTCATGCCCCAGACGGTGAGAGCCACGGCCTGGGTCTGCCCATTGTCAATACCATTGCCACCTTCCATGGAATAGACGTTTCCGTGACGTCTGTGAAAGACCAGGGCACCACGTTCAAGTTCCAGTTTCCGGTTCAGGGCTAAGCCGTTTTAGGCCCGTTTTCAGAAAAAAAGGCCTAAAACGGCGCCAGCTTCTGGCCCTCTGTTTTCCGGGTCCGTAAATAGTTACTTTCGCGTTCTAACTAACACAGAAACCATGAAAGTAGGATTTATAGGATTAGGCATCATGGGTAGCCGCATGGCCGCCAACCTGCAGAAAGCAGGGCATGAACTGGTGGTCTATAACCGCACCCCAGAAAAAGCTGAAGACCTGGTAAAAGAGGGCGCCACCCTGGCTTCCAGCCCAGAGGAAGTAGGCCGCCAATGCCGCGTGGTTTTTACTATGCTGGCCACGCCAGAGGCCGTGGAGGATGTAGCCCTAGGTAAAGACGGTTTCCTGAAAGAACTGCCCGGCAACTCGCTTTGGGTAGACTCCAGCACCGTGAACCCCTCCTTCTCGCAACGCATGGCGCAGATCACCCTCAAAATGGGACACCGGTATTTAGATGCCCCGGTATCTGGTTCCTTGATGCCCGCCCAAACCGGCCAACTGGTGTTTCTGGTGGGCGGCGAGGCCAAAGACGTGGAAGAAGTTAAGCCCTTGCTGGAGGTGATGGGCAAGGCGGTGCAGCACATTGGGCCGCACGGGCAGGGTGCCAGCATGAAAATGGTCAACAACATGCTCTTCGGGCAGATCATGGCGGCCTTCGCCGAGGCCCTCCGCTTGGGTACTTCTTTGGGCCTCACCGAGGAAGTGCTTTGCCAGACGTTGATGAACGGCCCTGGGGGCGCCCCGTTCCTTAAAATGAAGGAGCAAAAGCTGCTCACCCGTGATTTTTCCGCGGAGTTCCCCCTGGAGTGGCTGCACAAAGACCTGCACCTGGCCGGGGTAACGGCTTATGAGCAGGGCATTGCGCTGCCTACCCTGCACGCGGCCAAGGAATTGTATGCCCAGGCCAAACAGGCCGGTTTAGGCCAGGAAGACTTCTCGGCTATCTATCAGTTTGTGAACCCCAAGAAATAAGCTTTCCGTTTTTGGGCTGTTTTCTGTAAAACTGCCCCAAAACGGCTTTTTTCAAATCAGGTCCTGCAGGTGGAGGGTGGTATTGAACTCTTTCATCTGGCGGCTGACCTTGAGGGTGAGTTTGCGGCCGGGTTTGTTCTGGAACAGGTCCAGCACCTCACTGAATGACTTTTCCAGGCACGCCTCCCCGTTGATGCTGATGATGGCATCGCCGGCCCGGAGGCCTGCTTTCTCTGCCGGCGAGTCGGGTAACACGTCTGAAACCGTGTAGAAGTTGAACCCCGGAATAGGCGTGATCAGCTCCAGCCCGCTCAGGTTGTATACAAAGGGGTCCCTGAGTTTACTGGTGGGCCTCAGCAGCATCCTGGATTTCTGGTAATCAAACACCACCTTAAAGCGCTGCAGCACGTCGGCCCCCAGGTTGCCGTTACGGTTGTTCAAAGAAAGCGCGTACCTGATGGAAACGGTATCCGGGAAAGAGGCCGGCGGGTTTTTAAGGGTGTATTCGCCTAGCTCCAGGGCTTTGATGCGGGTAATTTCGCCGTGTATCTCGCCGTTTAGGCCCCGGCCCAGGAAGGCTTTGATCCGTTTGTCGGGGAGTTTCACGCCGGGTAAGGTGGGGGTATAGAGCAATAGGCAGGAACTCATTCCGCTGTCCACAATCAGACGCATGGGAAACTTCTGCCCATCTGGGAAAACTGCCTTCACGTTCACGTAGGGCTTGGCATCTTCAATGGTTAAGGGAACCATTGTGCTCTTCCGGGCCTTGCGCTCCGGGTACTTACCTGGTTTATACAAGGTCATTATTTTGTTGGCGTAGTCCATCTCCACCACAAAATTCTGGAACAAGGGAAACCCAATAATGCCGTTCACGTCCATGCCTACCCGGCTAGACAGCTCAAAGATATTTTCCTCCAGTACCAATACGCTTTGGTTGCGGGCCTCCAGCCCCGAGAACCGGATGAGGTTACCAGTAGACAGAATGGCCTGGATACCGGCACCCCGGCCAAGGCCCCGCAGGAAAAGGCTCTGCACATCCAGCAAGGCAATGGAGTCATAGGGGTTCAGCTCAATTAAGATGGTTCGGTCTACGCCTGTGTCCACCACGAAATTGAGCGGCTTGGAATTATTAATCTGGATAGGGATGATGACCAGGTTATGCACCAGCTTGAACGGAATCCGGACCTTATTGCGCGGAAACTCGAATTTGAGCCCTTCCTCCTTATCGGGCATGGTTTGGCCGCTCGCCAGGGCAGGAATCAATATTAACCCCAGAAAGAGGCACCCAATGAAGAAGCTGGTACGAAGCGCAGTATGTGGAGGTTGATCCATGCAGGACTTGTTCAGGCAGAGTAAGTTAAATAAAAAATACCAACATTAGCCGCTTCCATCCTATTCTCAGAGATTTTTTTTAAGGGCTTCCCACGCACCCAAATAACCTGGTGCCCGGCCACCAATCATGGGAACATTTAACCCTTCCGCCGTACTGGTTTTCCCGCGTTTGGAAGGGTAACCAGCTTCTCTTCGCTATGTTTTTAATTCGGGTATCCCTTGGGTTTCCTACAGGAAAGGGGCGGTTTCCTGTTTTTGGCCTGGTTTGCGAAAAATAGGCTATAAACGCATTGTTTCTTTTTCCTAACTTGCCTCTTTGGCGTCCTGGCCCAATCTGGCGGCCATTGCCCACTTGACGGTCCCTTAACTTTGCATCATGCGTGTTTCACCTTTCCAAACCTTGCTGAACCTGGTTTTCACCCAGGAACAAAATGATCTCCAAGCCCAACTAGACCCTTTATACCAGGAGTTGGAACACGCCCTGCAGACGGCCCAACCCGACCGTAAAAGCCAGGAGGAAGTCAGTTTCAGGTTTGAGCGTCTGCGTCTGGGGGTAGCCATTGCCCTGCTGCAACTCCTCACCGACCTGGGCGGCGATGAGGAAAGCGCGCAGGTACGGGACCTCATGCAGGAAGCCTTGCAGGCCACCTCCATTGCCGGCATTGACAAAGTCGTTCAGCACAAAAGCCACCTGTTTGAAGAGCTCTACACCGACCTCTACGTGAACCATGACGCCGAATACATCCTCTCCTTGTTTGAGGCCACGCTGAATGCCTCTACCAAAGAGGAAACCGATGAGATAATTGAAAAGGCCCTGGAAGTAGCCGAGGACCTGGAGTTCCAGGCAGACGAAGACGACCAACCGGAGGCCTAGCCCCTGGTTCTCCTTTTCCCGTACTGCCTATGGAAATCACCCTCACTACCCCCGCCCTGCTGTTTCCGGCGCTCTCCTTGCTGTTGCTGGCCTTTACCAACCGGTTTATGGCCCTGGCCAAGCTTATCAGGGACCTCAAGCATATTTACCAGAACACCCAGAGCCATCTCATCTATGGGCAGATCCAGAATCTGCGCACCCGGTTGTTGCTCATCCGGAACATGCAGGCCTTTGGCATTGCCAGCATGTTTTCCTGCGTGTTGTGTATGTTCATGATTTACGCCGGCTGGCAAACCACGGGAAAGATTGTCTTTGGGCTGGGGTTGGTGCTACTCATGGTGTCTATGGTGCTTTCTTTGTGGGAAATCCAAATCTCTGTGAAAGCCCTGGAACTGGAACTTAGTGACCTGGAGCACAAAGATGACCTCACTCCTTCTGCCGCCCTGACCTGAAGCAAGAAAACCCAGAGAAATATCAAAACAAGTGACCTTCTTTGGGGTTATAAGAATATTAATTTAAAAAAGAACTTCTTATACTTCCCTGTGATTCTCCTGCGTTAGGAGTGGAAGCTGGTATGCAGTTTTTACCTTTGACTTTCTCTTGCCCACACCCTACATGAGTACCTATCATCCGCGCCAGATCGCTATTTCTGATTACAACTATTCCTTACCTGAAGAACAGATAGCCCAGTTTCCGCTGGAAGAACGGGACCAATCAAAGCTGTTGCTTTACCGGAATGGCCGGATCTCAGATGCCCGGTTCACAGATTTGCCATCGGCGCTGCCGCCCCAGTCTCTGCTTGTTTTCAATGACACCAAAGTGGTGCAGGCCCGGCTACGTTTCCAGAAAGCCACCGGCGGTACCATTGAGTTGTTCTGCCTGGAGCCCCTGGAACCGGTGCGCGAGGTACAGCAAGCCATGCAGCAAACCTTTTCTGTGGTCTGGAAATGCCTGGTAGGAAACAACAAGCGCTGGCGCGAAGGGCGGTTGGAAATGCCGCTGGGGCCATACCCGGAAGATGGGGCCTTGTGGGCGGAGCGCCTGGCCCCCGCCGAGGAAGGGTTTGCCATCCATTTCACGTGGTCTCCCGGGAACCAGACCTTTGCCGAAGTGCTGGAACGCGCCGGCCTGTTGCCGCTGCCTCCCTACATGAACCGCGACGCCGAGGAAAGTGACCAGGAACGCTACCAAACCATTTATGCCGCCGAGGCTGGTGCGGTGGCCGCCCCTACCGCGGGCCTGCACTTCACCCCAGCCGTGATGCAGGAAATAGAGGCCCGCGGGCATGAGCAGGCATTTGTCACGCTCCACGTAGGGGCCGGCACGTTTAAACCCGTGAAATCTGATGTGATGGAACACCATTACATGCACGGGGAACAGCTCTCTGTGAGCCGCGAATTTATTGAACGATTGCTGCACCATGGAAACCGGCCGGTCATTGCCGTGGGCACCACCTCTATGCGTACCTTGGAAAGCCTGTATTGGCTGGGGGCAGGTATTTACCTGGGCCTTCTGCCCGGTGAGGAAGAAGAGCTTTCTTTGCCCCAATGGTTCCCGTATGATGTAAGAACCACTATTTCTGTGCAGGAGGCCCTGGAGGCTTTGCTGTATTACCTCAACAGCCATAAACTAACGCACCTTCAGGCCAACACCCATATTTTGATTGCGCCGGGTTACCAATTCAAGATCTGCTCTGGCCTGGTCACTAATTTCCACCAACCGCAGAGCACCCTGCTCTTGCTGGTGTCGGCCCTTATTGGCCCGTCCTGGCAGAAAGTGTACCGCCACGCGCTGGCCAACAATTACCGCTTTCTCAGCTATGGTGACAGCTCTCTGTTACTGCCTTAAGCTGGTTTAAGCTCGTTTTTGGAAAAACAGTCCTGAAACAGTTAAACTCTTTTTTTTTAGAGTGGTTTTTCTACCTGCGAAAGAGTGACGAACCTATTTACCTATGCTGGTCCATTTAATGACAAGGAGGGCCCGGCCTGTAAAAGGAATATAACAAAAACAGGAGGCAATGGCCTCCTCTTTTTGTTATAAAGATATGGGTGGATTATCCGCCAAAATACCCGGGGTTCTGGGTAAGGTTGACGTTAGCGTCTCTTTCCCGCTGTGGAATAGGGTACACCAACCGGTTAGAGCTGAAAGGTAACCCATCAATGGTACCGCGGGTACGCTTGATATCATGTAACAACTGGCCTTCAAAGACCAATTCCAACTTGCGTTCCTGCAGCACCTGGGCCAGCGTAACGGTGGTGCGTGGGCTTAGTCCGGCTCTGGTTCTAATAGTGTTGATATCAGCCACCGGGGTAACACCACCAATGTTGGTACCGGTTCTCAGGCTCGCTTCGGCGCGGGTCAAATACATCTCGGCCAGGCGCAGAATAGGAACCACCGCATACTGCTCATCAAACTTGTTGGTATAGCCGCCCTCATAGATATCTAAGCGCTCATCAGAAGGGTCATATTGCTCTATCAACTGGTCCTGAATTTCAATATCTCCCCGTTGCAAGGAAGAATAATAGGTGTTAAGGCCGTTCACCCCGTCTTGTGAAGTCACCTGAATAGCAAAGATATCTTCGGTGCTATTGGTGGTGTTATTGAAAGCCTCAGCGTAGGTAGAAGCCAACCTGAATCTATTGGACTTGATTACCCGGTCTGCCGCCTGCCCCGCTTCCAGGAATTTCTCCTGTTGCAGATAGACTCTAGACAGCATGCCGGCCGCAGCCCACTTGGTAGCAAAAAAACCATTGGTGGAAGGCAGCAGGTTCTCAGCTTCGGTTAAGTCTTTCAACACTTGCGCGTACACTTCGGCCACGGTGTTTCTTCTTACATAAGAGGCTTCATTGATCACAGCGGTAGGTTGCAAAACCAGGGGAACGCCAGGGTTGGTGGAAGGATTTCCGTCTACCCAGGCTTTACCAAACAGCTTCACCAACTCAAAATACATGGCGCCGCGCAGGAATTTCGCCTCGCCCTCTACTCTGTTTCTTTTGGCCTGGTCTACCTTGCCAATATTGGCCAGCACACTGTTAGCGATGTTGATCACGCGGTAGCTGTCCATCCAGGTGGCGGCCACAAAGGAGTTGTTCTCCAGAATGGCTTTGTCATAGACCTCGCCTGGCTGCGAGTAAGTACCCACCCAGGCAATGTCGCCATTGTCAGCTAGGAGATCTGGCAAGAACATGATGTTCCCGCCATACACATCCTCATCGCCGGCGGCGTCATAGGCGCCAACCAAAGCAGCCTCTACGTCTGAGGAGGTGTTCAGGGCCTCTCCGGTTTTTACTTCGTTTCTAGGATCTATGTCCAGTTGGTCATTGCAACTAAACAGCAGGCCGGCAAAGCCCAGCAGCATAGCGTATGATTTTATATTTCTTTTCATAACAAGTCTTTTTTTGGTGCACACTTCTTCTTAGAACCCAATATTTATCCCAAAGGTGATTGTTCTGGCCTGTGGGGCCCCGTAGAAATCATTTCCTTGTGAAATGTTCCCTGCCAGGTAATCTGTGTTCACTTCTGGATCCCAGCCTTCATAGTCTGTAAAGGTGAGCAGGTTAAGACCCACGGTGTAGATTCTTACTTTTTCCAGGTGGAATTTCTGCGTGAAGGTAGAAGGCAGGGTGTAACCTAAAGTAAGGTTCTTCAACCTAATGTAAGAACCATCTGAGAGGTACCGGGAAGAAGGATCTGTACCGTTGGCGTAGCCCAAGTAAGCTCTTGGCACATCTGTATTGTCACCGGGCTTCTGCCATCTTTTCAATTGGTCTTTGGTTTGGTTGTCATACCAGCTGGCGCTGGCGCTCATGTACTGCCCGGCACCGTTGTAGATGTCGTTGCCAAAAACACCCTGGAAAAGGACGCTAAGGTCAATTCCTTTAAACGAGAAGTTGTTAGTAAGACCCATGGTATAATCTGGGTTAGGGTCACCAATTACCACTCTGTCTGCTGAACCATAGTCATTGGTAGTCTCGCGGTTGCGGCTGCCGTCTGGGTTAAGGGTATTCAGGTAATACAGGGCATCACCGTTATCTGGGTCAACACCGGCATACTCCACGCCAAAGAACACGCCAATAGGCTCTCCTTCCACGGCACGGTTCAGGTAACCGCCGTTAATGATCTGGCCCTGCAGGTCTGTGATCTTGTTGCGGTTTCTGGAGAAGTTGAAGTTGGTAGACCACCGGAAGTCACCCACCAGGTTGTCTGTGTTCAGGGCAAATTCAAATCCTTTGTTCTCCAGTTTACCTACGTTTCTCAGCTGGGTTCTGAAACCAGTGGTACCCGGCACGTTCACACCCAAAAGCAGGTCGTTAGTTTTCTTGATGTAGTAATCCACCTCGCCGGAAACGCGACCGTTCCAGAAGCCAAAGTCTACCCCAACGTCTAACTGGCCTGTCTCTTCCCATTTCAGGTCTGGGTTCTCAATCTGGATGGGGCTCTGACCAGGGATTCCGCCGTAACCGGCACCCCCTGAATACAAGCCCAGGGCAGCAAAGTTTCCAATTTCGGCGTTACCGGTAATGCCGTAGCTGGCTCTCAGTTTCAGGTAATTGATAAGGGTGGAGTTCTGCAGGAAAGACTCTTCGCTCACAATCCAGCCTACAGACCCTGCGGGGAAGAAACCGTATCTGTTATCACGCCCAAAACGGGAAGAAGCATCTACCCGGCCACTTAAACCAATCAGGTATTTGTCTTTCAACTTGTAGTTTACTCTGGAGAAATAAGAAAGGAAGGAATAGTCTGTAGCAGAGGAAGACCCTTCAGTGATATCAGCGGAGCTGGTTAACTTGCGGTAGGCGTTACTTGGGAATTGCTGCCCTTCCACGTAGTTCGCATTCTGGTTAGACTCCTGGTAGCTCATACCCAGAACGGCGTCAAGGGTATGGTCATCGCCAATGTTCTTGTTGTAGTTGAAGAAGTTGTTTGTGTTGTAGTTAGTGATTTGGGTGTAAGAGTTAACCCCAATCCCGTTAGGGGTACCAGTGTTTCTGGCGGTTAACTTACCATAATAGGCATCTTCGTTCTGGGTTAACAGGTCCAGACCAAACTCAGACCGGAAGGTTAAGCCGTTCATGATTTTGTAGCTGCCATACACGTTGGTGAAGTTACGGAACACCGTGGTCAGGAAGTCGGCATCCAGGGCGTTCAGCAACGGATTGTAGTACACCGGATAGTTGGTATTGGGGCGCCCGGTGGCCGGATCCAAGACACCACTTACCAAACCTGTTCTAGGGTCAATTACCGGCGTGACAGGTGACAAGGCCACAATCTGCATTGGGGTGGCAAAGGCGTTGTCATTGCTCAACCGGTAGTTTTTGGTGCGGGTTAAGCTGAAGTTCATTCCCAGAGAAAGTTTATCCGTGGCCTGGTGATCCAGGTTTAAACGGCCACTCATTTTCTCAAAGCGGTTATTGATCAAAATACCCTCCTGGTTGCTGTGCGAAAGGCCGGTATAGAACCTGGTTTTCTCCGTTCCGCCGGCGGCGCTTACGTCTGTCTGGTTAATGGTGGCATCCTGGAAAACCTCTTCCTGCCAGTCTGTATCAAAGGTCAACGGGTTGGTGTTGCCGGCGGCATAGCGCTGCAGACGCCCCTCATTGAAGGCTACCCAGAAAGGCTCTCCTTCGCGCTCTTCTGAGTTTCTGGCCGCTTCTCTGAACAACTCCACATATTCTGCTGAGTTCAGGAATTCACGCTTGTTGGTAGGCTTGCTGAAACCAGTGAAGAAACTCACGTTGATTTTGGTGTCACCGGAGCTTCCTTTTTTGGTGGTGATCAACACTACCCCGTTGGCGGCCCTTGAACCGTAAATAGCCGCGGCGGCAGCATCTTTCAAAACCTCAATAGAGGCAATGTCATTAGGGTTCAAATCTGCCAGGGGGTTGGTAGGGGCCCCATTGCTGTTAGGCACGCTGTTGGTCAACGGAACGCCGTCCAATACATACAAAGGCTCATTGCCGGCACTTACGGAAGAAGAACCGCGTACCCGCACTTTAATGCCCTGGCCTAACTTACCGTTCTGCTGCTCTACAAAAACCCCGGAGGTTCTACCCTGCAAGGCATTCTCAAAGCTGGGGGACGGCGTGTTCTGGATGGCTTCGGCCTTGATGGAGGAGATAGAGCCGGTCACTTCGCGTTTTTCCTGGCTACCGTACCCTACCACCACCACTTCGCCAATGGCTTTGGTGTCTTCGGTCATGCGCACGTCAAGTGTGTTACTGGAACCCAAGGGTACTTCACGGGTGGCAAACCCTATAAAAGTAAAGACCAAGGTGGGGGAACCGGTCACATCTACAGAATAACGTCCATTGATATCTGTGCTGGCGCCTATGGTTGTACCTTTTACAACCACACTCACGCCCGGAAGTGCTGAGCCATCAGCCGCAGAAGTTACTCTCCCGGTGATGGTTCTATTTTGCGCCATGGCGTCAAAGCTGACCACCGAGAGCAAAAACAAGAACAAGAGTAAAAGTTTTTTCATCTGGTTTGTTTTAAAAGTTTGCTAATAGGTTGGTAATATTTTCTTAATATATGGGATGCGAAGTATTTTACAATAGCCGCTTTCTCCGGGCGAGTTTTTACTGGCAAGAAAAACGGGCTACACTGCCTTGCTTTATTTTACAATATATTGTCTTTCACTACTTTACACACCCTCGCCTTTCGTAATTTTTCTTTCGCTTCTCCTGCAAAAAGACTATCAAAAAACTAATAATCCTGAGTGGCAAGAAACTTTCCCATGGTTGGCTTAGAAGTGGAATTATGAGAATGTTAAATTATGGAGGATTCTATTTTATGAATTTACTCATTTTCATTCACAAAAACTACCATTCAATGTTATTTTTATCCCATTAATACAAACTATCGTACAACTACGCAACACTTGAATCAGGCAAAGCCCTGACCTTTACTATAGGCTTAGTGGCTGATTTTCGTTACTTTTACAGGATAGTATAACCTACACCATCATTCAATAATCTATGAAAAATCTCTTGTCTTTAAAAGTAGCCCTGGTTTTGGCTTTTGCCTTTTTCCTGGCTTACCCCGCTGCTATAGCCCAAATCAAAATGCCCGCCGCCAGCCCGGCCGCTACCGTGAAACAGGCCATTGGTCTGGCCGATATCACCATTGAGTATTCCCGCCCCAGCATGAAAGGCCGTAAGGTCTTTGGCGACCTGGCACCTTACGGAAAGCTTTGGAGAACTGGCGCCAACAAATCTACCCAACTCATTCTCAGTGATGAGGTGATGATGGAAGGCAACAAGGTACCGGCCGGCAAATACGCGCTGTACACCATTCCCGGCGAAAAGGATTGGACCATTGTTATCCATAAAAACACCGAGCACTGGGGCGATGGCGGCAAAGACTACAAGCAGTCTGATGACTTGGTTCGCTTTAAGGTAACGCCTAAAAAACTGGCGGAGAAAGTAGAAACCTTCACCATTGGTTTTGCTGACCTTACCAACAGCGGCGGCACCCTGCAGATCAGCTGGGAAAACACCCTGGTTCCCATTAAAATCACGACAGACGTAGACGCGAAAGTGATGGCCCAGATTCAGGACCAGGTGGTAAAAGGCACCAACGTGACCCCGGCGCTATACGCGGCGGCGGCTAACTACTACGCCACCAACAACAAAGACCTGAAGCAGGCGCTTACCTGGTATCAGAAAGCCAATGAGAAAGATCCTAAGTTCTACAACCTGCACTACCAGGCTAAGCTTCAGGCCCAATTAAAGGACTACAAAGGTGCCCGTGCCACGGCCCAGAAATCCATTGAACTGTCTAAGAAGGAGAACAACGCCGATTACGTGGCGCTCAATGAGAAACTCTTAGCCGAGATCAAAAACAAATAAGCGTTTTAAGCCCTTTTCCTGAAAACAGGCCCAAAACGGGAAGCCCCGCTGAAGAAGTTCAGCGGGGCTTTTTGCTTTTCATGAATTCTTGATAAACGGCGAAAGCAAGTATTACGCCCAGCGCACTTTCTCCTCCAAAGGCACCATCCGCTTGCCGGCGGACTTCTCCTGGTCAGTATAGCCCAGATACAGAATGCCCAGCACCACGTCTTCCTCGCGCAGATCCAGCATTTCATTCATGGCCGGGTGGTAGGCCATGCCGCCAGATCCCCAGTAAGAAGCAATGCCCAGGGCCGTGGCGCCCAGCAGCAGGTTCTGGATGGCGCAGGCGGTAGCGGCAATTTCTTCCAGTTCCGGAATCTTGGGCAGGTTGCCGCGCTGCATGTAAGCCACCAGCACATGAGAGGCCTTGTCGCCCATGTGGCGCAACTTGTCTTCCTTGCTATCCTGAAAATTTTCCGAACCTGCCTGTTGCCGGTACAGGTCAGCATGCGCTGCGCAGAACTCTTGCGCCTTTTCGCCGGAATAGACAATAAACCGCCAGGGCTCGGTATGGCCATGCGTAGGCGCCCAATCAGCCAGCCCCAGAAGTTCCCTCACCTGCGCATCTGGAATCTGCTGTCCGTTCATCTGGGCCGGCTTTACGGTCCTTCTATTTTTGATGATCTGCTGCAGGCGATGGAAGTCTTCGTTCATGGTTTTGGTCTTTCTGTTTTAGGCCCGTTTTCCAGAAAACAGCCTCAAAACGGAGGGCGAATTTAGTAACGGGCACAAGGCATTTCCTCCGGGAGCCTAAATTTCTTTGGCGGCAGAGGCAGGCAAAATCGGTTGGAGCGCATAGCCTATGCTTACCACCAGCGCAGACCCTATCACGTTATACCAGAGATACGCAATATCTGTGGTAAAGTAGAGCGCAAAGATGATCATTTGGGTGCAGACGGCGGCCCAGAAAACAGCATTCCCGGCCAGGCGCTTGAAGTAGAAGGCGGCAATGAATACCCCCAGAATGGTGCCGTAAAATAAAGAGCCCAGAATATTCACCGCCTGAATCAAATTCTCCAGCTGCGAGGCAAAAAGCGCGAAAAAAATAGATACCGCTCCCCAACCAATGGTGAACCAGCGCGAAGCCTTTACATAATGGTCATCTGAGGCGCCCTGCATTATAGACCGCTTGTACACATCCACCACGGTAGTAGACGCCAGGGAGTTAAACGCCGACGCCGTGCTGCCCATGGCCGCGCACAACACCACTGCCAGCAGCAAGCCAATCAGCCCGCGGGGCAATTGCTGGGTCACGAAGGTCAGGAAAACGTAGTCGGTATCTTTAAAGTCGGTGCCTTGGTTGTAGTTCTTGACCAGTTGGTGCGCCTCGGCGCGAAGGCCTTTTCGCTTTTCCTCGGCTTGTTGTGCCTGTAGGGCGGCCGCTTCTTTTTTAGGTGCATCATTTGCCTGGTGCGCCGCCACCAGATCCAGAGTAGCCTGCTTTTTCGCCTGAAAGGCCAGCGTACTTTCCTGTTCCAGTTTCTGCCAGGCCGGCGCCGCCGCTGAGGCAATCACATTGGCGGCCTGCTGCTGGTTAAAATACAGCGGGGGCTGATGGAACTGGTAGAACACAAACACCAGCACACCTACCAGCAGGATCAAAAACTGCATAGGCACCTTTACCAGCCCGTTCATGAGCAGCCCCAGTCGGCTTTGTGCTATGGTTTCGCCGCCCAGGTACCGCCCCACCTGCGATTGGTCCGTGCCGAAGTAGGAAAGCGCCAGGAAGAAACCGCCAATGAGGCCAGACCAGAGGTTGTAACGGTCATTGGGGTTGAAATTCAGGTCTATCAAATTCATCTTTCCGGATTCCCCCGCTACCACCAGGGCTTCGGACAGGCCTACGTCCTCGGGCAGCAGCCGCACCACCACCACGGCCGCCGTGGCCATGCCGCCCAGCATCACCGCCATCTGCAGGCGCTGGGTCTGGCTCACGGCCTTGGTGCCGCCCACCACCGTGTAAAAGGTCACCACCACCCCAATAAAGAGAATGGTGCCGGTCAAATTCCAACCCAGAATAGCCGACAGGATAATAGCCGGGGCATAAATGGTGATACCAGTAGAAAGGCCGCGCTGCAAGAGAAACAACATCGCCGCCAAAGAACGGGTCTTCAGGTCAAACCTGCTTTCCAGGTACTCATAGGCAGTGAATACTTTAAGCCGGTAATAGATGGGAATGGCCGTGATTGATAAGACCACCATGGCCAGCGGAAGGCCCAGGTAAAACTGGATAAACCGCATGCCGTCTTCAAAGGCCTGCCCCGGGGTAGAGAGAAAAGTAATGGCACTGGCCTGGGTAGCCATAATGGAAAGCCCCATCATCCACCAGCGCTCGGTATTATCAGCACGCAGGTACCCCGACATGTGCTGGGGTTTGCGCGTTTTCCAGACGCCGTACAAAACAATAAACGCAATGGTGCCAATCAAGACGCCCCAGTCAATGCCACTCATTGGTACGCCCGGGTAATGAGGTAAAAAATCAGAATCAGCACGGCCAACACGCCCAGCACCAGCCCATACATGGCGGCCCAGGTTTTAAAGAACGGGGGTGGGTCTATATCTCCTTTGGTCATGCAGCTAGTAGTAGGTTAATATGCTTGATGGAGAAAAAGCACTTTCTGTTTTGGGCCAGTTTTCCTTAAAACAGGCCCAAAACAGAAACCAGAATTTCATTCCCCGATTCTTAATTCTTAATTCTTAATTACCTAAAGGTTATTGCCCCAAAGACAGCAGGTTCACGAACAATCGGTACGCTCCTGGCACTCCGGCCGGCAGCTCCCTGAAGAACGACAGCCCGGTATACACAAAATGCCCTTTGCCATACTTAGCCACTAACAGGCTGCTTTCGCGGGCAGGTTCGCCGGGGTCATTGGTGGAAATGATGGTCTCGTATTCCGGGGCCCACTGGCCCGGGAAGTACAGACCCCGTTCCTGCACCCATCCTTTGAAGTCCTGCGGGGTGATTTTATTGGGGCTGTTGAGCACGGGGTGATCTGGCTTCAGGAACCGCACCTCAGCGTCCTCCACTGTGACGCGATCACTGGAAAGCTTCAGCGGAAAAGGCCCCAGCGCCTGGGTCACCAGCCCATTGTTCACGTTGTACTGTACCACCAGCGTGCCGCCGTCGCGCACGTATTCCAGCAACTGCGGCTGTTGGAATCTTAGACGCTCCAGGGTGTTGTAGGCCCGCACGCCCACCACCACGGCATCGTATTTCTTTAGGGCCGCTGGTGACAGATTTCCTACCTGCAATTGCTCCACCTGGTAGCCAATCTGCAACAAACTGGACGGCACTTCATCGCCGGCGCCCATCAAGTACCCTATGCGCTGCCCCTTGCGTTTGAGGTCCAGCTTTACGGCTTTGGCCTCAGCGGGAGGGAAAAGGGTTTGGGTGGGCAGGTGAGCGTAGCTGATGGTCTTCAGGCTTTGGTTGTAGGTTTTTCCGGCCATGGTAGCGGTAGCGCTGAGCGTGCTTTCGGTTTGGGCCTCACTAGGGTACACCAGAAACGTAAACAGCTGGTCTTCGCCTTTCTGGGTCAGTTTAAAGGAAGTGGAGGCGGGTTCTGAGCGCCAGCCTTTGGGGAGCTGCAGCTGCACTTGCCCTTCCAACTGGTCCTGACCTGCCCGCACGCGCACGGTCACCGGTTTGGGTTGGGTATCGGCGAACATGTACACTTTCTCCGTGAGGTTCACAAACACGGGCGGCGCTATCTCAAACGGGCGGTACTGCTCTCCTTCTACCGGGTCCGTGCGCTTGTAGATCACCGGCAAAACAAAAGACAACGGTTGCCCCTGCACCAGGATCTGCACTTTCACCTGGGCCGCAGCTGGGTTTTCGGGTAACCCGATGAGCAGCTGGTCTTTCACCGTAAACATGCCCGTAGTACCCTGCTCCCTGAGCCAATAAGGCGCGGAGTAAGAGGTGCTCGCCGGGATAGGCAACTGGGTCTTGATAAACAACGGCCGGTTTTTCTCCAGAGCCTGCTGCACCGATGTATCGCGGGCCGCGAAGAGATATTCTATTTTGCTGAGCGAAACCGGCACGGCTGACCGGTTCACAGCCTCCAACTGCAACTGCAACATCTGGCCAGGAGCGGCGGCGTATTCTTTGGTAGAGGACACCTCCAGGTAAAGGCCCAGACAGGCTTTGATCACCTGCTGCAATTCCTGCTGTTTGACCGTCTTCCAGGGAGAGGCGGGCATTTTATCCAGGACCGTGTGCGCCTTGAGCAACGTGGGCACCACGCCCGACGGATTAGAAGGATCATACGACCCCAAAGCCTGTTGCAGCAATTTGGCCACCGGTTGGCTGCCGGGCACGCGGTTCCACGTGGTAGTGACGCCTTCCAGCAGATCGGCCTTGGCCGGGGCCCCTTTCAGGAACTCAAAATACTCAATGGCCTCTCCCCGGGTGCCGCTGCTCCCGAAGCCCTGGCTTTTGTGCATGCTCCGGCTTTCGGCGGCAATTTCATTGTATGATTTCCCCAGCAGGGTATTATAGGTGCCTACGTCCAGCTTCAGTTTGTCTGAGGCGTCAAACTGCTGGTTTTGGGCGTAGAAAAAAGAAGAGGTGTTCCAGAGCAGGCGCTTGGCCTGCCAAGGCGTGACGGTTTTCAGTTGTTCCGGAAAGCGCTTGGGATCTGCGGCGGCCTCAAAGGCCTCTAGGGCTATCATGGCCGAGGCGGTATGGTGGCCGTGGGTGCCGGAGGGCTGCGGCGAGAAACGGGTAATGATCACGTCCGGCTGAAACTTCCGGATCACCCACACAGCATCGGCCAGCACCTGCTCTCTGTTCCAGATGGTGAAGGTCTCGGCGGGGTCTTTGGAAAACCCGAAGTCATTGGCCCGGGTGAAGAACTGCTCGCCCCCGTCCAGCCGGCGCGCCTGCAGTAGCTCCTGGGTCCGGATCACGCCCAGTTCTTCCCTTATCTCGGGGCCAATGAGGTTCTGGCCGCCATCGCCGCGGGTAAGCGACAGGTAGCCGGTACGCAGTTTGCGTTCATTGGCCAGGTAGGCAATCAGACGGGTGTTCTCGTCGTCTGGGTGGGCGGCCAGGTACAGCACGCTGCCCACTACGTTCAGCTTCTCCAGGGCCAGCCTGATATCGGCGGCGTTGGGTTTCTTAGGTGCCTGGGCTTGCAATGCCGGGCTTGAAGCCCAACCGGTTAGCAGCACCGCGGCCGCCAGCTTATGTTTCAATCTCATGTAAAGCAGCAAGTCAACGGTAAAGGAAAGCGCCCTCGGCAACGCGGGATGCTCCCCCTGTAAAGCTATGGAATTTTAAGCCAAGTGCAGAAACCCGCAAAGGAATTCCTCAGCATGACACCCAATTGGTGAACCCTCCCCGGGTTCTTTAAAACCGAAGGCTCTGGCCATGGTATAACTTTTTAAGGGGTTTGATAGTTTACAGAAACTAATACATTGATTTAAAGCACTCAACCTATGAAGAAGATATTTGCATTGATCGTAATGGCTGGCATGACCACTTTAGTGGCCTGCGACTCCCAGACTGGAAAGACCACCAACCCTGCCACCACAGACGCTGCCCAGATGAACAATGACGCCACGGTAAACCCACCGGCCAATGACACCACCGGCGCCTCTGCCACGGAGAAAACCCAGACCCGGGTAGGCAACTCCCAGACGCGGGGCGAGCAGAACACCTCCAATTCCTCTACCACCAAAAACGTGGAACTGAAAGACAGCCTGTAAGCGGCCGTTGATTCTTAATTAATAAAGGGGAGTTGTTTTAAGTCTGTTTTTCTGAAAACAGGCTTAAAACTACTCCCCTTTTGTGTATGGTTTTTCCGGCAGGTCTGCGGGCAGTGCTTACTTATTTTTGGCTTTCTGCTGCTCCTTGAATTCCTGGCCAGACCGCAGGGTATAGAACTCGCCAATAAGGGTCCGGATCTTGATCTCATCAAGGGTAGAGAGTTTTTCCTCTACCGCGGCTTTGCGCTTGCCCAGATTCTGGAGAATGTAATCGGCGTAGTCCCAGTCACGGGAGGTCCAGGTGGGGCGTTTTGCCCGCACGTTTTGCATGAACGTGATATAAGCCTCGCGCATGTGAATGGGACTGATGTTGCGCACGTTCCCGAAGGAGCCCAGCAGGTCTTTTTCCCGCAGTTTCACTTCCTCGGCCTGCAGCGGCACCTCATCGGCCATGGGCTTGCTCTCCAGTTCCTGGAAACGGGTCTTCAGCTCGAGGAAATCGCGCTTGGAGCTCTCAGAAAGGCTCTGGAAACCGCTCTCTATCTTGTTAGACTGCCTGGCGAAATCACTTTTGATGGTAGGCCACTCGGCCCGGGTGGTGGTGGAGATTTTGTCTGACTGCAGCCTTACCCATTCTTTGAAGGTGCGCAGCTCCTGTTCTACCGCTGGCTCATGGGTCTCTTTCACGGCAGTTTCCACCTCTTTCTCGGTCTCGGTCACCTGAGCCTGCGCCGAAAGCGCCAGGGAGGTGGAGATTCCTAAAATCAGTCCTAAAAATCTTCCGGTATGCATGGGGTATCTGTGGTTGTAATGTGGTTTGCCTAACCAAATGTAAGTAATTTCTGGAAAGGTGGCAGTTGGTCTTCTGCAAGAACAACGCCAAAACCGCCTACAAATTTTAAAAACTGACCGCCTTTCTGTTTTAGGGCCGTTTTGGCTAAAACGGCCCTAAAACAGAACTCCCTGCCTGGAAATGGTTTCCAGGCAGGGAGTAAGGAAGTATTATCCTTAAGGAATTATCTTTGAAAGCCGCGGTTAGTTCTTTTCCAGGATCTGGAACAGCTCATCTAACTTAGGCGTGAGGATAATCTCGGTGCGACGGTTTTTTTGGCGTGCCTCTGCGGTAGTGGCTGGGTCAACGGGCACGTATTTAGAACGGCCCGATGGGGTCACGCGGCCCGGGGCTACACCGGCTTCGGTCAAGATGCGGGTGATTTCGGTGGCGCGCAATACGCTCAGGTCCCAGTTGTCCTGCATGCCCAGGGTTCCCTTGGCTACTGGCACGTCATCGGTGTGGCCTTCTACTACCACGTTCACGTCAGGCTGGTTCTGCAGTACAGAGGCCAGTTTCTTAAGCGCTTCCTGTCCGGCGGCGTCTACTTTGGTAGAGCCAGATTTGAACAGCAGTTGGTTGGAAAGGGATACATACACTTTTCCGTTGCGCACGTCTACGGTTAGGTCTGAAGCCTTGAAGCCCAACAAGGCGTTGCTCACCACCTTGCGCAGGTTGTTCACGGCGCGGTCTTTCTCGTCCAGAATACGCTGCATTTCCTTCAGGCGGGCTTCGCGGGCCTGTAGGTCAGCGGACAGTTTGTCTACCTGCTGGCTTTTGGAGCTCAGGTTGGTGCGGAGCGATGCTTCGGTAGAGGCTTTTTCTTCGGCTAGTTCGGCTTTCTCTTTGTTCAGGCGTTCTTTGTCTTGCTGCAAGGCCGCCCGCTCTCTTTCCAGTTCGGCTTTCTGCTTAGACAGTTCGTCCTGCAGCACTACCAGAGAACGGTTTTCGGCCAGGGCCGCTTCATACTTTTTAGAGGAGACGCAAGAGCCCAGCAGCCCTAAGGCGATGGTGGCGGACAGTACAGGGGCAATAAATCTTTTTTTCATCATGGGTAGGTATAGTAATCAGTATTTGTCGCAATGGAGAAGTACCAGGCCTTTCATACGCAGTTACCCGGGGCCAGGGTTAAAACAGCGAAATAAACTTACAGGAAGCAATTCTTTTACCGCAAAGACCCCAGATTCTTCAATCCTTCCAATTCCGGCTAGGTTTCGTTACGCCATCCCCTTCAGCGCCCATTTTCTATTAACCTCAGGAAATTGGAACAGAACTTCTCTCAGCCTTTTCTGAAAATAGGAATTAGGCCTGTGATTGCTTTCAGCAAAACTGTTATCTTTGAAACAAGGCAAATCTGCGTTGCAGGGTAAAACCGTAGGTAGCGCGGAGATTGGCTTTCTGTTTTTTACCTATTTTCCTTAAAACCGCATGAAAACAAAAATCACCGTAAACAGCAACGGGTCCCTGAAAGTGGAAGGCGACCTGCTGGTAGTAGATGCCCAGGGCAACGAATATAACCTGCAGGGCCGTGAGGTGGTAAGCTTCTGCCGCTGTGGACTTTCCCAGAACAAGCCTTTCTGCGATGGCTCGCACAGGAATCACTTTGAGCACAACGCCGTGGCCTTTGACCTGCCGCCAAAAAAAGTCTAGCCCTTACCGGTTACCAGTTTTATAAAAGATGCGCGGAGACCTGGTCTCCGCCATTTCTTTTTCTTCCCTTTTCCCTTTCTGATTCTCTACTCCTAAGGAAACTCTATGTCTGAGACTGCTACCGCCCCCGCCGCTACCGGGTTCAAGCGCGAGATTAAGTTATTTGACGCCGTCATGCTGGTGGCCGGTTCCATGATTGGCTCCGGTATTTTTATTGTAAGCGCAGACATTGGCCGCTCAGTGGGTAGTGCCGGTTACCTGCTGTTGGTGTGGGGCCTTACCGGGCTCATGACCCTGGCGGGCGCGCTCAGCTACGGCGAACTTACCAGCCTTATGCCCCGCGCGGGCGGGCAGTACGTGTACCTGCGCGAGTCATATGGCCCTTTGGTGGCGTTTCTGTATGGCTGGACTTTGTTTCTGGTGATCCAGAGCGGGACCATTGCCGCGGTGGCCGTGGCTTTTGCCCGTTTTACCGGCGTGCTGGTTCCCTGGTTCTCTGAAGAGACCATTCTGCTGGATCTGGGCTTTTTCCAATTCACCTCGGTGCAGTTGCTGGCTATTGCCTCTATTATTTTGCTCACGCTGGTCAACCAGCAGGGCGTCCGGAACGGTACCATCATCCAAAATATCTTCGGGAGCACTAAAATCATAGCCTTGTTTGCCCTGCTGGGTTTTGGCTTGCTGCTGGGCACCAACGCCGAGGTCATGGACCTCAACTTCTCTAACCTCTGGGATGCCCAATCTGTGGTGCTAGACAAAGAGACCGGCGCCATCACCCGCACCACCCTGTCGGGTTGGGCCTTGATGGTAGGTATTGGCACGGCCATGATCGGCTCCCTTTTCTCTTCAGATGCCTGGAACAACATTGGCTTCTCCGGTGATGAGATTGTGAACCCTAAGCGCACCATTGTCCTGAGCATGGCTATTGGCACCGGTCTTGTCACCATTCTGTACATTCTCATTAACGTGGTGTACCTGGCTATCCTACCCCTGCAAGGCGACCCTGCCGGGATAGATGTCCTGAGCCGTGGAATTCAGTTTGCCAGCAATGACCGGGTGGGCACGGCCGTGGCCGAAATGATTGGCGGGGCACCGGCTACCATTGCCATTGCCATCCTGATCATGATCTCCACCTTTGGCTGCAATAACGGCGTTATCCTTTCCGCCCCGCGGGTGTACTACGCCATGGCCAAAGACGGTCTTTTCTTCCCTAGAATGGCCAGACTGAACAAGAACGGCGTACCTGGGGCAGCCCTGGCCATCCAGTGCGTGTGGGCCAGCTTGCTTTGCCTCTCGGGCCGGTATTCAGACCTGCTGGATTACGTGATTTTTGCGGTGCTGCTGTTTTACATTCTCACCATTGCCGGCATTTTTGTGCTGCGCCGCACCATGCCAGATGCGCCCCGTCCGTACAAAGCCATTGGCTACCCGGTGCTGCCGGCACTCTATATTATAATGGCCTCCTTCATCTGCACCATTCTCCTCATCTATAAACCTGATTACTCCTGGCCAGGCCTTATTCTGGTGGGCGTAGGGGTACCGGTGTATTTTCTCTTCGGGAAACGGTTCAGGAAAATAGAGGACTAAACCTGTTGGCACCCCAATAAAAGAGCCTTCCGTTTTAAGCCTGTTTTTAGGAAAACGGGCTTAAAACGGAAGGCTCTTTTATTTGTGACATGCAGACCCGCAGGTGCTGAAACTGAGAAACGAAAAGTCTTAAAACGTGAAAAGCCTTCCCCGTCTGGGAAGGCTTTTCAATTATTGATTAAATAACATCTAACGCTACTTGATGAGTTGGCTTTCGCCGATGCTGCTAAGTATTTTCGTATCTCCTAAAATTCTTATCTAAAACGATCTTCCTTGTTAAGTTTCAACGTAAAATATAACTCTTAAACTAGCTACCTCTTTTTTGCGTCAACCATTTAACCAATTGTTATATCTTCTTTAACGGAGCTGAAAGAGGAGAGTTGCAAATTGCATTAATTCTTTTCTTAAAAATTTACCTCTTGCCTTTACAGGCGTACCTAAGCCGCTTTTCTACTCTCCACGGACAAAAACCAGACAATGAAGGGGTTGTATACTCAGGACACCAATTAGCACAATAGAAAGTATTTAGCTTCGTTTTGGGCTTTAGCCTACCTTTGCTTTGGGAATACGTACCAGACAAGGCGATTATCTCTTATTTGAATATGAAAAAATTTGTATTGGCTGGCGCCTTGGCGCTATTGAGTATAGTGGGCGTTCAGGCCCAGACCACCATTGGGATTAAGGGCGGCTTAAACGTGGCCACCGTGCGTATACCCGGTACCCATGTAGACCCCTTAGTGGGCTTTCATGCCGGGTTATTCGCCTCTACCCCCATCTCCAGCAAGTTTGCCCTGCAGCCCGAGATCCTTTACTCCAAGCAAGGCGTAGAGACCCGTGACTATATTGACCGTTACCATTACCTGAACATCCCGCTTATTTTCAAGGGCACCCTGACCGGCGGGCTCCATGCGCAGTTTGGTCCACAGTTTGGCATTTTACTGGCCGCCGACCGCCAGGAAGGCCGTTACTCCCAAGACATCACTGATAAGCTGAACCGGTATGACGGTGCCCTGGCCCTGGGGCTTGGGTATGACGTGGGCTCCTGGCAAGTTTCGGCGCGGTATAACGTGGGCTTGTCAGACACCAGAGATGAGCACATGAAGGGCGTCAATTATGCCAACAATGTTTTCCAGCTTTCTTTGGGGTATAAAATAAGGTAAGGCTTACTGCTTTCTTACATAAGTACCTGTCCCTCCTCCGCTCCTAGAAAAAGGCGCAGAAAAGGGACATTTTTTTGAGCCGCTCAGGCGGCCGCCAGCATTCCACCAAGATGGTTTGAGGGGTTACAAAGACTTACTGGAGGCTACCTGTGAAGAATAGGAAACCGAATGCCGGAGGTAGGTATCCTGATGAGAGCCCTCTTCCTGAAAAGGGGGCAATTGATTCAGACCCAGAATAGTGAAGATAGAAGTTCTGCTAAAGGCGAAGGGAAATTCTATCTTTTCCCAATTCCGCTGGGGCTCTAAAGCAGCGCTTTGGCGGTTAATAGCTTTGTCTGCCTGCGTAGGTTTCCCCAAAAGGAGAATCCCTAACATCAGGCCAAGCATAAGAGAAGATTGTAATACAGTGTAAATTTTTTCCACGCACTTGGGGGTTTAGTTCGTTAATTTACCTCTTACTAAAATTTGCTTAGATACTAAAGATAGAAATACTAACAACCATTAGCAAAAAAATAAATCAACATTTTACAGGAATAGTATAAACACCTACAAAATCTACTTTCCTGCCTATAACCCGTAACTATGTCTTCTTCAACTTCTTCCGCTAGCACAGTTTCCATACAACCCACTACCAACCCCACCCCCATCCAGGAACTGGCCTTTGCCACCTGGCACCCTACGTATTCGTCCATTCTGGCCAGGGAGCAGATTGAGTACATGCTGGAGCAACTCTACACCATTGACGCCCTTCAGCAGCAGATGCTGGAGGGCCAGACCTTCCTGTTGCTGTGTACAGATGATCAGCCTTCGGCATTTGCCGCCTACTCCTGCCTCAATGCAGAGGAGCAACGGTACAAACTTAACAAGCTGTACATTCACCCCCACTTCCAGGGGCGTGGGTACGGCCGGCTACTTCTTGAAGAAGTGACACAACGGGTAAAACAATCCGGCGGAAAAAAATTGGAGTTAAACGTGCACCGCGAAAACCCCGCAAAGGACTTTTATTTAAAACAGGGTTTTAAAATATTACAAAAAATTGATATTCCTTTTGGCCCTTTCACCTTGAATGACTACATTATGTGCTTAATTGTAACATCGCCTGAAAATAAAGCCGGGTAATAAAAGTAGGACTTGGGCGTGTACATAATTTTGCTATTTTTGTAAAATACTGCGGTTTACTAAACTACTTGTACATGCGTAAAGTTCTACTAATACTTGGTATTGTTCTTACATTTTCAGGTATGGGGTACAGCTGGGGTTTCTTTGGCCACAAGGTCATTCAGCAGCTTGCTATTTATGCCCTGCCCACCGCAATGCAATCTTTTTACCACCGGCATATGGCCACGCTGGTAGACAACTCGGTGCGGCCTGATGAGCGCCGCCAGACAGACCCCACCGAGGCTCCCCGCCATTTCATTGATATTGATGCCTTTGGCCCGCACGCCGTGCATGAAATGCCCCAGGCCTGGGTTCCGGCAACAGCCAAGTATAGCGCAGACACCCTCACCAAATATGGCGTAGTGCCGTGGTACGTGCTTAAGATGAAGGAAAACCTGACCAGGGCCTTCTACCGCAAAGACACCGACAGCATTCTCTATTATTCCGCAGATCTGGCCCATTATATACAAGATGCGCACGTGCCGTTGCACACCACCGTGAACCATGACGGTCACCTGACCGGGCAAGACGGTCTGCACAGCCTTTGGGAATCTAAACTGCCCGAGCAGCACCTGGCCAACTACAACCTGCGCCATGACAAAGCCCGCTATGTGGCCAACCCGGAGCAGGAAATCTGGAAAGTGATTAGAGCCTCGCACAAACTGGTGCCAGACCTGCTGGCCATTGAGAAAAAGGTAAGCAAAGACTTTACCCCTGACACAAAATTTATTGAAGTAACCCGCAACGGCCAGAAACGCCTCACCCATACAGACGCCTTCGCCACGGCCTACCACCAGGCGTTGGGCAACATGGTGCAGGACAGAATGCGCGAGGCGGCCACCCAAACGGCTTCTTTCTGGTACACCTGCTGGGTAGACGGCGGCAAGCCAGACCTGGACCAAATGCTGCTCACCCCGCGCACCAAGGAAGAGCAAAAGCAAATGAAGCAGGAGCAAATGGCCTGGAAAAAAGGAAACCTACAAGAAAAAGACCTCCTGCTCACCAGAATAAGGATCTCCCTTATGAACGTGGTGGACTGGGTAAAAGAGCCTTTTGCCTAAGCCGTAATTTCTCCTGTTTTTTCTCGCTATCATCTGGCTGCCTGCGGATAATCTGAGGTGAATCCTGTACTTTTGTCGTCCGCATTCTAAAAGACCAGACAGAACACATGCATATTGCAGTAGTAGGCAACATTGGTGCCGGCAAAACCACCCTGGCCACCAAGCTGGCCCAGCATTTTAAATGGGAAGTTTTTTTGGAGGCTGTAGATGACAACCCCTATCTCAAAGATTTCTATGAAGACATGCCTCGGTGGGCTTTTCACCTGCAGGTCTTCTTCCTGAACAGCCGGTTTAACCAGGTCCTTAAAATAAATGAGCGCACCGCCGGCGTAGTACAGGACCGCACCATTTATGAAGACGCCTACATCTTCGCCAAGAACCTGCACCAGTCGGGCATGATGAGTGACCGTGATTTCCAGAACTACTTCAATCTGTTCCAGTCCATGACCAACATGGTTAAGGCCCCAGACCTGCTGGTCTACCTGAAGGCAGATTTACCCAAGCTCATTGGCCAGATCCAGAAAAGAGGGCGGGACTACGAGGAGAACATCTCGCTTTCTTACCTTAAGAACCTGAACGAGCACTATGAGCAATGGATCTCGGGTTACCACCACGGCAAACTACTGGTGATTGACGTGAACAACATGGACTTTGTGCAGAACCCTGAGGACCTGGGGCTGATCATTGACCGGATCAACATTGAACTGTTCGGCTTGTTTTAGGCCTAACCTTTCCCTTGCAATAAAATTACGAAACCCGTTTTGGGCCCGTTTTCTTAAAAACGGGCCCAAAACGGGTTTCTCCTTTAGCGCCTTTCCTCTTTCTTTAACCCTGGGCAGGTGATTGAAAATAGGGCCACCCATCCTTCAGGAAAGCCAGCCCGAAACCTCCTCCGCAAAGTAGTTTATCCCTGGCCCGGGAATTCCGTATGCAAAGGAAAAACACGTTATGGATCTTCGTTCGTTTAAGACTTTGGGGGCCGCCACTCTGTTCCTGCTTCTGGGCAGCATGGCCTGTGAGCGCACCTCCCCTACTAACCAAAACCCAGAGAACCAACCCCGTACCCGGGCAGAGAAAGACCTGGCGGAATTCAGGGAATGGGTAGACGAGAAAACCAATAAGGCAGACAGCACTACTGCCCAAAATTGGCCCGAGGTAAAAGAGGAATTCAAGCAGCGCAGCGCCCAGCTGGAAGAACGGGCAGACAGCCTGTCTAAAGAATCAAAAGCCGAATACAAGGAACTGAGACGCCGGTTTGAGAACTGGGAAACCCGTAATCAGCAGCGAAGCCAGGTGCCGTTGCACCCAGAAACCCTAGCACGTTTTGAGCAGGAGCTGTTTGGGGCCGCCAATGCCCTGGAAAGCAACTGGACCGCCGCCCAGATGCGGGAGATCTACACCCAGTTTGTGCAGAACGTTCGCGCCCGCCGCGCCTCCTGGACCGCCTCTGACTGGGATTACGTAGATGAGATTTACCGGCAACTGAACCTTAAGAAAGACCAGGTGGAAGCCCAGATTCCGGGCAAAGACAAACTCAAGATAAAATCCTTACAGGCCGAGTACCTCACCCTGGAAACCGGCAAAGATGCCAAAGACCTTTTAAAGGAGTTTAAGAAGGACGGGGCCCAATAAAGCTTAGCCCGTTTTTTGGCTTAGGGAGGAACTGGACTCAAAAGAGTCTAGCCACTGCTCTGCCGTGCCCGCGTCATAGAACAGCCCCACTTTTATGGTATTGGCTAAGCGGCGTTCCAGGTCCTGGGCGGTAGCCAGGTCATGCAGATCACGGGGCAGCACAAAGGCGAAATACTGTAGGCCCGTTTCCAGCACCTGCGGCAACCATTCATACTGCAGCCAGTCATTGGCCTCTTCCCAGTCGCCGGTGACGTCTCTTTTGTCATTCAACAGTTTGGGGCAGCGCATCACCCGCTGCAGCGTCAGGTATTTCTCGGCCACTTCCACCACGTTTTCCGCAGAAATATGACCTTCCCACTTTATGTAGATGCAGTCATGCTCCTGCTGGTACTCCATGGAGACCTGGGAATGTGTATTGCTAATAACCCAATGCGTGGCCATACATGATACGTTAAATGAAAGAGCCCGGGAGAAACTTTGCCAGACCTCTAAAGGCCTAATCATAGGGTTACGCGCCCACAGGCCGAATGTTCCCTGCCTTCCCTGACTTTAACGCGCCGCGTCCTCAGATACCCAGCCGATGGTGCCATGCGCGTCTTTCACCAGCCAGTAACCTTCCTGCCTGGCCAACACCCGCACGGTGGTATCGGCGGGCAGGCTTTTACGGGAAGAGGCCTTTTCTGAGGAGGCGTCCAGCAGGTCGGCCGGCCTGGTCAGGCGAACGGCCTGCAGGGGCTTGTCTAAGGACTCTACCAAGGAAGCCGTCACGTAGCCTTGCTGGCCGTCTGGCAGCTGTACCCGGTACCAGGTGGCAGATCCGGCCAGTACCTGCAGTGGGGTGTGCAGCGGCAGCGTGAGCAGGCTGTTAGCCGAGGAGGCGGGAGACTCCCGAAGGGCCACATTAGACTTGGCCACCCGGGCCCAACTGCCCAGTTTTTTCTCATCTACTTTCAAGGCCGTGGGTTTGGTGCGGTCCTGGTATACAAAAGGGTACGGGTCTACGGCGCCCTCGCCGAATCGGTAGATACCAAAGTGCAGGTGCGGGGCCGTGGTGATGGCGTTGCCGGTGTTGCCCATCAGGCCCAGGACATCACCCACTGCCACGCGTTGCCCGGGCTGTACCAGTTGGCTGTCCAGGTGGGCGTAATACAAACTCTGCTGGCGCTTCAGGTCAGAGAGCCAGACCACTTTTCCGCCAATGGGCGTCACGTTCACCCGGGTCACTACTCCCTCTACCGCTGCCACCACGGGGGTAAGGCGGGCCGCGAAGATATCTACGCCTTCGTGCTTCCGGGCCCCGGCATCGCGCTCTGCGCCCCAGAAGCTCTGCACCGCCCTGCTGTCCTTGCCCTGCACCGGAAAGGCCAGCGTGGGCTGCGTTTCAATGGTGACAGTGTACTGGCCGCTGCGCAGGAGCTCGGGCTGCACCCGAAGCAAATGCGGCAGGTCTTCCTCTATCTCATAGTCCAGGCTTTGGGCCGTGGTATCGGCGTACGCCACCTGTTTGGGTTGGGCGGCGTTGTCTGGATTGGCTTCAAAAAGATCAATGAACACCTGCGGCACCTCTTGGCCCTGGGTCTGTACTTTTACCGCCACTTTCTGCCCGCGCTGCACCTTGAACTGGTAACTGGCCGCCATGGGTTTATTTGCCGGGAAATAGCCGGTCTCTTTGAAGGGGAGCGTTACGGGCACGGGTTTCTGCAGGGCTTGTTCCCCGGCCGCTACCCATTGCTGGCCTAAGGCCGTCTGGTCCAGTTTAGCGTCTTTGAGGCCGGCCCGGTATTTCTCATAAGGGCTCTGCTTTTTGAACACGGCCTTGAACGTATTCTTGGGGCTACACCCGGGCAGGGCCAAAAACAGCACCAGCCCTAGGGCCAGCAAAAGAGAGGAAAAGGCTCTATAAAAATTGGTGGAATGCATGCTACAGTTTCTTTCCATAATAAACCCGCCTGCCTTGAATAAAGTTTATCCAGGGCAGGCGGGTTATGTTGTACGCAAAAGAAACAGAAAAGGAATAACGGCCCTTTCCAACACTAGTGGTTATTCCTCTTCTATTCTGTAATGGGGGTGTTTGTATGCCTGGGCCGCCCCTTCTTCCATGACCTCATACTGGTCCAGCATGAGTTTGTCATTGCCCGAGTTGGTGCCTTTCACATACACGCCCTCAGGGGTTCTGTAAATAGCGTAATTATGTAGCCCAAAAGGGAATAGGTTGTTGCTGCGCAGCTCTTTGGCGAAGGTAAGGTCAAACTCCTGCCCGTCTGTGGTGGTGACCAGATATTTAGTGTGTTGTGACATAGGTGCAAATTGTAAGGATGAAGGTAGGCGGATAGGCGAAGAAAACCAAGAGGCAGCAAGCCGTACTAATCTAGTCCGCTGTAAAGAAAGAAACCCTAAAGGCAAAAGATAACAGGAAGCTCCTACTAAAGGATTCTGTTTTAAGCCTGATTTTCTGAAAACGGCCCCAAAACGAAGAAAGGAAGATTACTCTTCCTGGGTTACCGGGGCGGCTTCCATCACCACAATGGGGTCCCCCACCGAAACCGTACCGGTAGACAAGCCCAGCAGGTTCATCCCGAACATCACTTTGTTGCCTTGCTTGCGGTACTCAGATAGGGTTTTGAGCGGTTCCTGCCCGGCCTGGGCAGTGGTTTGGTCTATGGTGGTGACATTGCAGCGGCCGCAGGGCTTAGCGCCGTAGAACAGCACGTTGCCTATCTTAAAGGTCTTCCATTTTTCCTCGGCGTAGGGCAAGCCCCCCGTGAACACAAACGTAGGCCTGAACCGGTTCATAGGCACCGGCTCCGCCAGCCGGCTGTTCAAATCATTGAGAGACTCCTGCCCGATGATCAGGAAAGGGTACCCATCTGCAAAACTCACTTTCTCATTATGGCGGGCGTAGTTGGGGTCTACTAACCTAATGGAGTTCTCTGGCATGTACACCAGGCGGCAATTCATGCCCAGGGCTTCAGAGAACCAGGCATTGGCCTGGTTGCTCACAATGTAGGCAAAGCAAATATCTTCCCACACCGTTACCAAGGTAGAGCGGGTGCTGTCAGATTCATACGGCACCAGCAGCGGTTCCATTTCTTTGGCGGTGTGCCTTACCTCCAGCCCATCGGGGGTGAGACTTACCTTTAGTAGGGCCATCTCGGCAATCTTGCGCTGGGTCAGGAAAACGCCACTCTCGTCTATCAGCATCCACCGGCGGTCATATTGCAAACCCCTTTCCTCTACCTGAGCCGAAGTCAAAGAGATGCCGCCCAATGATTTTATAGGGTAAATGTAGATTTCACTAAGTACTAACGTTAACATAAATGCTTAAACTGAAGAGCGTGGCTTACCAAAGGTAGGAATGATTCTTAAAACGCGAAGCACCTGCAGAAGGATTTGCACTTTAATAATAAATTCATCAAAAAAAGCCTATTAAACCTAAAGTTCTTCTAACACTTCCACCTCTCCTGGGCTTCTACCCTTTTTTCTGCGTTCCTGGCAAACTCCTGCAAGAAGGGTATTTCCGGTATTTATTAGGCAAACCTTTCCCAAAGTGGCCTGTAAGGTCTTTAGCAAATTTCCGTTTTAAGCCCGTTTTTCTGGAAACAGGCTTAAACTAGAGGCCATAAACAACTCCGCCTAGCGGAAAATGAAAGAAGAAAGCAAGGACCTGAAGTCTGTTTTCAGGAACCGGCTTAAATTCAACTTTTCCTATACATACCCGATTAGCTAAGCCTGCTAACCACAACAGTCTCAATCGCTAAGCGCTAATTACTTTTAGCACAAACACTTACCTGAGAAAGGCAGAAAGACTCCAGATTACATACTTTAGAAAGGCCAGAAAGCAGGCAGCGGCAACTTTGCTAAAATTTTACGCAAACACTTGGCGCCAATGGTAAAAACCGTAATTTTAGGAGACTGAAATTTAAGAGGAGCGCACGGAATGGGGACATATTTTCAGAGTTTTCGCGAAGAGATATCGCTAACGGTTAGCACTAACCGTCCGCTTACGCTCTATGAGTTTAACCGGAGGCTGCGCGAGGAAATTGAGAATGCTCTGCCCCACCGCTACTGGATCATTGCCGAGATCTCTGAGGCCCGGGTGCACCACCAAAGTGGCCACTGCTACCTCACCCTCACCGACAAAGAACCCGGCGCCAAAAGCACCCTCACCGCCCAGGCCCGCGGCACCATCTGGAAACGCCAGTACACGGAGATTGCCCAGTATTTTGAGGCGCAGACCGGCCACCCTTTAAGAGCAGGGCTAAAGATCCTGTTCAATGCCAGCCCCAGGTTCCATGAGCTGTACGGCTTCAGCCTGGACATTCATGACATTGACCCTACGTATACCTTAGGCGATCTGGCCCGGCAACGGCAGGAAACCATTACGCGCTTGGAGACCGAAGGCCTCCTGAACCTCAACCAAAAGCAGACCCTGCCCCTGGTACCGCAACGGCTGGCTGTGATCTCATCGCCTACCGCCGCCGGCTACCAGGATTTTGTGGCCCAGCTGGCGCACAACCCCTTCGGCTACGCCTTCGCCCTCACCCTTTTTGAGGCCAGCGTGCAAGGTGCGGAAGCGGTTTCGTCTATCAAGGCGGCTTTATCCAGAGTAACCCTGCAGCGCCAGGCCTTTGACGCGGTCATTATCATCAGGGGCGGAGGCTCCCAGACCGATCTGCTGTGCTTTGACCATTATGACCTGGCTTCGGCGGTGGCCCAGATGCCCTTGCCCGTGCTTACCGGTATTGGCCATGAGCGCGATGAATCTGTGACCGACCTGGTGGCCCATACGCCCCTAAAAACGCCTACCGCCGTAGCCGCCTTTTTGGTAGACCGACTGAACGAGTTTGAATCTAACATGGAAGCGGTATTTCTGGAGATAAAGGATGCCGCTACTACGCTGGCCATGGCTCAGGAACGGCGCATTGCCCTGCTGGCGGCCCAGGTGCAGCAACGTACCAACCATTTCCTGCTCACCCGCCAGCACCAACTGGAGTGCCAGACCCGCACCCTGTCAGACAAGCCCCAGAAATACCTTACCCAGGAGCAACGGCATGTCATGTGCGAGGAGCTACGGTTGACCCACGCCGTGCAGCAGGTTCTTCGGGCCAAGGAGTCAAGACAGCAGCAGTTCTCCCAGCACCTGGAAAGCAGTAGCCTGAAAAAAATGGAGACCGGCCAGCGCAAAGTCACGCACGTGGAGCATTGTCTGCAGATGGTGGCCAAGCAACGCATTCAGAAAGCGCAGTTGTTGTTCCAGAAAAACCAGCAACGCCTGCTCTACGGCAGTAAAGACCACCTTCAGATCAAAGCCCACCAACTGCAACTGGTAGAGATGGACGTGCGGTCCCATGACCCCGAAATCATGCTCATGCGCGGCTACACACTCACCTACGTCAACGGGAAACTTTTGAGATCCCTGGACCAGGTGAAACCCGGCGACCAGCTTAAGACCCGTCTGCTTGCCGGCAGCGTGCACAGCAAAGTAACCAAAACCGAACAACCAGACCTTTTTGAATAAGCGCCCGGAACCCAAACTCCAGGCATTTTATAACCATTAAAACCAACCCAGCCATGACCCCTAATTTAACCTATAAGCAAGCCACCCAGGAACTGGAAACCATACTCAAAGCCATTGAGAACGATGATGTGGACGTAGACGAGCTTACCCAGAAAGTGCAGCGCTCCTCTGAGCTCATCAAACTCTGCAAACAGAAACTCCGCACCGCCGAAGACGCCATCAACCAGGTGTTCCAGGACATTAACTGCGAGGACCCCAAAGCGGAGTAAACTCTGTTTTGAGCCCCATTTGGCTAAAACGGCCATAAAACAGAAGGCCGCCTCTGAATTTCAGGGGCGGCCTTCTGTTTTAGGTGGGATTTTTTCTATTTATGGATAATAGGGTCAGGCTTCCCGTCTGGGTCGCCAATCACAGTACCACTGGTGGTAGGCCGTCCGCCAGTCAGTAGCATGACGCCGGCCGCGTGCGGCGTGGCCATGGAGGTTCCGCTGATGGTGTTGTAGGCGCCGTCTTTCCAGGTAGATTTTATGCTTACGCCTGGGGCGCAGTAGTCAACCGGCGGGTTACCATAGTTGGAGAAAGAAGCCCAGTTATCTGTGTTGTTCATGGCCGAGATGGTATATACGTTCACCCCGTTGGCCCGGGCCGGAGAATGGTTGTTGGCATTATCGGTTTCATTGCCGGCAGCCAGGCAGAAAATAATTCCTCCTTTCGCTGCATTGATCACGGCATTGTCAAGGGTTGTGGACACTCCGCCCCCCAGGCTCATGTTAGCCACGTCGCCGGCTTTCCCGCTGGCAGCCACATAATCAATACCAGCCACTACGCCAGAAGTAGAGCCGCTTCCGCGGGAGTTCAGCACTTTTACGGCCACCACGGTAGCATTGAAAGCAACTCCCACTACGCCAATGGTGTTATTTTTAGCGGCAATGGTACCCGCCACGTGGGAGCCGTGCCCGTTTCCGTCGTCCGGCGTTTCCGCATCTGGGCCGCTGGTGATAAAGGTACGGCTGCGCGCAGAATTCACGTTTAAGTCTGGGTGGTCCAGGTCAATTCCCGTGTCAATAACCCAAGCGGTTTTGCCGGTGGCATCTCCGTAACCTACCCGGCTTATCCCGTAGGGAATTACCTGGGCAGGCTGGGTAGTGCCTCCTCCCCCGGGTTTGCCCAGGCTTATGATTTTATCTGGCTCCACGTAGGCTACGCGGCCATCTTTGCGTAGTTTTTCCACCTCGTCCTCAGACAAGCTTACCGCGAAACCCTGCACAGCTTTCCCGTAGGCATGCTCCAGGGCGTTTGGGTTAAGTCCCCGTTCCCGCAGCATCTGCTGGCCAAAAGCACGAACCTGCCGTACCCTTTCTGAATAAGAAGCGTTTTCTGGCACTCGTGGACCACCTTCTTTCTTCAATACCACTATGTACTGACCAGCAATGATTTCTCCAACGTTAGATTGGCCCACTACTTCCTCGGGCTGCGCGGCGTCTTCTACCTTTTCGCAGCTCTGGAAAACACAAGAGGAAGCGATTACCGCTGCTCCCAATAACAACTTAGACGGGGTTACTTGTAGGTACTTGTAAAACATAACAGTCTGTTGGTTTAGAGATGAAAGGAAAGAATACAAATGATACTAAATGTAATCCAATATAGAGGATTCTTTTTAGCATCACAAGAGCATGTCTATGAATCTTTCTATTATTTTATTCGTATAATTCTATCTAATATAGAATATTCATATATTTATGGAAGCGCAATCTTTTTCTACCAACCCTGAAAAATTTTGAGATAACGGAAAGGCATAAGGCCATGTACTTGCGATTACAGCAGGCATCTTCTAGGTTTACCCTTCGTTCATTTCATTGGTTTTGTATGTCATTACGCGCTTTTTCCCCCACTGCTCCTGCCAGACTTTTCCTTATTGCGAGCATGGCCGCAGCGCTGGTCAGTTGCCAAAGCAAGCAGTCTGCGCCACCCGTTGAGCAGCAACCGGCGGGCCCACCCGTGCCTGCGCTCCTCACCCAACAAACTGCCCCAGACACCCTGGCCGCCTATGCGCAGGCGCACCCCAATGACACGCTGGTGTTGCTTAGCACGCCCAAAGGCGATATCAAGATCAAGTTATACAAAGACACGCCCCTGCACCGGGCCAACTTTGTGCGGCTGGCTTCTTACGGTTTCTTTGACCAGACGGTATTCTTTAGAGTAGAGAAGGACTTTATGATCCAGGGCGGGCGGTCAGAGTCCCAGACGGTCAAGATTGGCACCTACCGCATTCCGGCGGAGATACGGCCGCATTACTTCCATAAGCGCGGGGCCGTGGGCATGGCGCGCTACGGCGATGCGGAAAACCCGGAACGGATGTCTTCTAACCGCGACTTCTATATTGTGCAAGGCCACCCCCTCCCCGACTATGAGCTGCAGGCCAACATTAAAGAATTCAAGCTAAACCTAACCCCGGCGCAAAAACAAGTGTACCGTACCCAGGGCGGCGCCCCCAACCTGGACCAGACCTTTACTATCTTCGGAGAGGTGATAGAAGGCATGGCCGTTGTGGACAGCATTGCGGCCGTACCGGTTGATGACCAGAAATGGCCTCTTAAGGATATTGGCATGAAGGTAAGGGTGGTCAGGTAGTCGTTTCAGATTCAACTATTCTTACTTCTTGCCTTTAAGCAGATAGCCAATTAACACTTCCCGCCGTTGTTGGTGTTCTCACCAACGACCTCTACTGGTGGTCTATCTTCTTTTAGTTCTTACTGCTTAACCATTCCCTCTCAACTCCTTTCTTCCCTTCGCCCGGCTGGCGTCTGTCACTTTTCTCCTTGATGAGAAAAGTAACCAAAAGAATCAAGAAGCCCCGAACTCGCTGCCGCTCAGACAGGCGGGGCTTCCACGCGGTACCACCGGGCAACCGTCCTCTACTGCGTAGGGAGCTTACGCCATTACTGTTTGTTACGCCGTTGCTTGCCCCTGCCCATGCTTCGGGCTACGCGCGGCGGCCCCCCGCAAGGTCCAAGGCAGGTGAGTGGTTTGATGGTGGTGACGTTGCAAGGCCTTTATCGCCCGGCGGGCAGAGGGAAGGGGCAGCCCTAATATGGTAGCAAACGTGACAGGGCAACCACAAGGGATTGCCCCTACCTAATGGGAACACTGATTTTGGTGTATATTCTTTCCCTCCCTCAGAGGTAAAAACAAAAAACGCACCCCAATATTGAGGTGCGTTTTTGGCATGTTTTGGGTAAAACGGGCTGAAAACAGGTTTTACCAGATGTGCACACGCTCAGCGTCTGGGCGGTACATCTTATTGCCCGGGCCACAGCCGAAGGCTTTGTAGAATTGCGGCATGTTAGACAGCGGTCCGTTAATCCGGAAGGCGGCCGGAGAGTGCGGGTCGGTGAGGACTTGCTGGCGCAGGGCATCGTCGGTGGAGTTGTTCCGCCAGATCTGGGCCCAGGCCAGGAAGAAGCGCTGCTCAGGCGTGAAGCCGTCAAACTTGCCCACGTTCTTGTTGGCAATGGCTTTCTGCAGGGCACTGAAGGCAATGTTCAAGCCCCCAATATCGGCTATATTCTCACCCATGGTCAATTTGCCGTTCACGAACACGCTGTCCAGAGGCTGGAAGGCGCTGTACTGGCGGTCTACCATATCGGTGCGCTGTTTGAATTTGGCTTTGTCTTCGGCGGTCCACCAGTCACGCAGGTTCCCGGTTGGGTCATACTGGCTGCCCTGGTCGTCAAACCCGTGGGTCAGTTCATGGCCAATCACGGCGCCCATACCCCCGTAGTTCACGGCATCATCGGCTTTGGGGTCAAAGAACGGAGGCTGCAGAATACCGGCCGGGAACACGATCTCGTTCATGGTAGGGCTGTAGTAGGCGTTTACCGTGGGTGGCGTCATGCCCCATTCGGTGCGATCTACGGGCTGGCCCAGCTTAGCCACGTTCTTGTTGTAGTTCCATTGGGCGGCGTCCAGCATGTTTTTCACATACGAGTCGCGGGAAATGGTCAGGCCTGTATAGTCTTTCCATTTGTCTGGGTAGCCAATCTTCACGGCAAAGGCATTGAGCTTGGCCATGGCCTGCTTCTTGGTGTCTTCGCTCATCCAGTCCAGGTTTTTCACGTGCTCCTGGAAGGCGGCGCGCAGGTTGTTCACCATCTCCAGTGCTTTGGCCTTGGCTTCCGGCGTAAAGGTTTTCTTCACGTATTCCTGGCCCAGGGCTTCGCCGATGGTGCCGTCGGTAGTGCCCAGCACCCGCTTCCAGCGCGGCTGCATTTCCTTGGTACCGTTCAAAAACTTGCTGTAGAAATTAAAGTTCTCCTGCACAAACGGCTGCGACAGATACGGGGCGGTGCCGCGCACCAGGTGCCAGCGCAGGTAGGTTTTCCAGTCTGACACCGGCACGGTGGCCAGCATGCGGTTAGCTTCCTTGAAGAACTCCGGCTGACCTACAATGATCTCTTTAGCGGCCTGGGCTTTCATGTTGCTTAAAAGCGAAGTCCAGTTGAAGTTGGGCGCCAGTTTCTGCACCTCGGCCACGGTCATTTTATTGTAGGTGGCGTAGGGATCACGCTGCTGCACGCGGGTCATAGAGGCGTTGGCCAGACGGGTTTCCATCTCCACTACTTTGGCGGCGTTCTGTTTGGCCTTAGCCTCAGAATCACCCATGAGCTGAAACATGCGCGCCACGTGGTTCTGGTACTCGGCCTTCACGCTCTTGGAGCGGGCATCGGTTTTCAGGTAGTAGTCACGGTCTGGCAGGCCCAAGCCTCCCTGCCGGATGTTGGCGATATGCTGGGTGCTGTTCTTGCGGTCCTGGCTCACTCCAAACCCGAACAAGGCACCGCTGCCCATCTGCTTCTGGCGGGCCAGGGTCTGCAGCAGGGTGTTGCGGTCTTTGATGGCGTTGATGCGGTCCAACTCCGGTTTAAGCGGTGAAAGGCCCGCTTTCTCAATGGCCATAGAGTCCATGCCGGCGGCGTAGAAATCACCTACCATTTGGGCGGTAGAGCCTTTGGCGGCGGTTGTCTGGGCCATAGCCGCGTTCACCACCGCGCGCAGGGCGGCGTTGTTGTTGTCGCGCAATTCATTGAAACTGCCCCAGCGGCTCTCGGCGGCCGGAACCGGGTTGTTTTTCAACCATCCGCCATTGGCGAACTGGTTAAAGTCTTCACACGGTGAAACGCTGCGGTTCAAGTTGTCCATGTTCAGCCCTACCCCGGCAACCAAGGTCTCAGACTGGCTGACGGCCGGCGTCTCTGTGGTGGTGGCCACCTGGGGAGCTGCGGCAGGTTTAGAACAACCTGCTACCACTACCCCGCTCAGGGCGGAGGCCAGCCAAAGTATTTGGGTTTTGTTCATAGTATGTTTTAGTTAAAAAGTAAGTTCAGCACCCATTCTCTTTAATGGGCTTAGCAAACAATAACTCAAAATAGAGAAACTACCACCAAAAAGCAAACACACGTTTGTTTCAGGCAACTAGAGAGGTTTCTTTGAGAAGGCACGCTACCTGTTTTAGGCCTGTTTTACCAAAAACGGCCTTAAAACGGAGACTTATCCGTTTCACGCCACTCATAGAAGGTGGCAAAGGACTTGGGCACCAGGGGCTGCTGAATGTAGCGGGCATACACGCGCGTAAAGCAGGCCCCGTAAAAAAAGATCATGGCCGAGTAAAAGATAAACAGCAGCAGCACCACAATGGCGCCGGAGGTGGCATACAAAGAACCAAGTCCGCTATTGACCAGGAAATGAGCCAACAAAATCTTACCAATTAAAAACAGTAGGGCCGTGACGCCGGCCCCTACCCAGATGGCCCGCTGCGGCATGTGCCCAAAAGGCAGAAACCGGAAGATGATAGCAAACCAGGTGGTTTCCACGGCTATGCCCAGAATGCGGTGCATTACTTCCAGGAGCAGGTACTTTACGTTCTGGTTGTAAAACACATAATGCTCATTGATAAAGGCCTGCGAGGCGTCAATCAGTAAAAAGGCAAGAAAAAGGATACCGCTGGTAAAGATGATGGCCAGCGCCCTGAACCGGTTGCGCAGGGCGCGTTTTAGGTGCTGCTCGCCTTTCAGGCCAATGTTCCATAGCTGGTTCACGGAATTCTGGATAACGGTAAAGAGCGTGGTGGCCACAAACGTAAGGAAAAGGAAAGACAGGGCCGCGGCCCAGCCGTTGCCTTGCAGGTCCAGGAAATTGGTCAGGATGAGTTCAATCTGGCCCGCCGCGTTCTCCCCCACCAGGGCCGCCAGTTTGTCAAAAAGCTCGCCGGTGATCAGGGCATCTGAGAACAGCGTGCCCAGCAGGGAGATGACCAGAATCAAGATAGGCGGCAGCGCAAACAAAGTAAAAAACGCCGCCGAGGAGGCCAGCCGCAGAGGGTCATTCTGCTTGAACAGCAAAAAGGCTTCCTTGAACAGCCGCAGCACCGGCTGCAGGTAAGAGATGAGTTGGGAGGGCATAAAAGCGAGCATCTCGCCCCATTACGTAAAAACCAGACTTTGGGCTGAAGAATATTACAAGTGCCGCACCATCAGTTTGAGCTGTAGCCGTACAATGTCGCCCATAGTGGTACAGGCCATGAATTCTTGGTTGTTGTGGTGGGCCGCCAGTTCCTTGCTTAATTGCGTGATCTTTTCAGGGGTAGAGATGGTGTCTTTGCGCATGCAGTCAATGAGGTCTTTGAGCCGGTGGCGGGCAGCCCCAATGCGCCTGATGAGCAGGGTGCGCTCCTCGTTCTGGTACTGCTTCATGGTCTCGGGGTGCAGCCACTTGGTGCAGAGTTCCACAATGGCGTTGTTGTCTTTGAAGAATTGCGGCAGGTACATGCTCTTGCGCCCTTCGTAGGCTTCCTGGTCAAAGTCAATGGGCCTGACCCGGTACTGTTCCTCCTCAAAATCTGGGGTAACCACCACCACATAGTTATAAGACCGCATATCGCCTAGCAGCAGCGCAAAGCAGCGTTCATTGAACTTCACAAACTCCTTGGCCAGACGCACCTTATTCAGCTCGGGCCTGCCCAGGTATTCTCTGATAAACTGATCACCAGGTATACCCGCAATGTGCTCCTCAATCAAAGAACCGTCATGCAACAGGTAATTGATGCGGTTAGGAGACAGCACGTGCTCCAGTTCCAGGCCGTACAGCCGGGAGGCATCGGCGCGTTTAAAGTAGAAATAGTCGTAATTGTCATTGAGCAGGTTTACTACCCGTATTCTGAACGGGTGCGAATTCCCGAAGGTGCAGTAGTCTACCCGCTGCACGGACAGCTGCTCCATGAGACTCTCGTTGCCGTTAGACTTGAGCTGCACGTAAATACGGGTGAGCCCCTCATAGATCTCGCGCATCTGGCTGGGGTCATAGATTACCGTTTGCCAGAGCGTATCCTTTCCCCAGCGGTCATACAGCGGGTAGGCGTCTGTAAAATGCAGCAGCTCCTGGTAAGAGAGCGGCAAAGAAACATCACGGTAGTATTCGCGCAGGTACTTGCCCAGCGGAGCACTTACCGGGTAAAACTTCTTCTTTTTGGAGATATTGTTAGGATCTGGGGTCTGGGCCATGCTACAGAAGTTCTTTGGCCGGGTCCCAGAAACGATTCTCAAAATCCACCACCTTGTCGTCTTTCACCGTGATGCCTTCCTTCTCCAGGTGGGCCTGCATGGCGTCATAAGATTCAAAGTGCTGCTTGCCAGTCAGCAGGCCGTTGCGGTTAACCACCCTATAAGCCGGAATGCCGTGCTGGGAATGGGAGGCAATGAGCGCCCAACCCACCATGCGGGCCGAACCCTTGGCGCCCAGGTAAGAAGCAATAGCCCCGTAAGAGGTGACCCGCCCCGGCGGAATCAGTTTCACCACCTCATAGACATCCTGAAAAAAATTGGTCTTTTTATCTGGAGAATCTGTTTTAGGCATAACTCTTGTGGCAAAGTGTAATTAATTAATTGTAGAAACGACCAATAACTTTTTTTACCGCTGGCCGCTTTAAACCTTCAGGCTTCCTTTGGGTCTATTTATATAAAACTAGCCAAAAAACGCGAATTATCTGCCGTTGGTTGGCAATTGAACAGATTCACATGGGCCTGGCCTGCGCCAGAACTTACATTTTAGCTCCTAATTCTCCCAAGGAATGAAAAATACAGTACCTCTTTTTTATACCGCTTTCCTGGGTTCTGCCCAGGCCTCTTCCTCTTTTATCAAGGCCCTGCTCCATGGAGCGGGTATGCCCATTGGCCTTTCAGAAAGCTAGCCTTCTGCCCTTTCGCTTCCCTGTTCTTTTTGTTTGTAAAAAGGTTTCGGTTTTGTTCCTGAAACAGATGGAACCTAGTAGTTTTGCCATAGGGTTATAATTACTGTACCTACAGAGACCAGGCAGGTAACAATCTAATCTTTCCCCTGTTACAATTTTACCATTTCCATTTCACCAGCAGTAACGCCTTCGCCGCGTAAAGCACCCCATCATCTATGAAGATAAAATATATTGTTTACGCCCTTCTCATTCTTGGCTTTGGAGCTTTAGTGTATTACCGTATAGAGAGCAATAAGGAAATGGCAGGCGCTGGTGGACCCGGTGGTGGTCCAGGTGGCGGTGGAGGAAAGGGTCCTGGAGGCCCCGGCGGCGCGGGCGGCGGCATGCCTATGCGCGTGCGGGGCGTGGTAGTGACTCCCCAGCGGTTCGCCAACACCCTCTCCGTAACCGGTTCCATTGAGGCCAACGAACAGGTAGAGGTCAGGTCCCAGATTTCTGGGTTGGTGCGCGGCATCTTCTTCCAGGAAGGCAGCAACGTGCTCAAAGGCCAGGTGCTGGTGAAAATAGACGACTCTGAACTAAGAGCCCAGCTTACCCAGGCCCAGACCCGGCAGTCACTGGCGGCAGAGAACGAACGGCGGGCCCGCCTGCTGCTGGAGAAAGAAGCCATCAGCCGCGAAGAATATGACGTAGCCCGCGCCGAACTGAAAACCGCCCAGGCCCAGATCCAGTTGGTGCGGGCACAGCTGGCCAAAACTTCTATTACTGCGCCCTTCTCTGGTAAAGTAGGGTTGCGCTCCATCTCCAACGGCAGTTTCCTTTCTCCTGAGACCGTGGTGACCAATCTGGTGAACACCAACCCGGTAAAGATCAGCTTTGCCGTGCCGGAGAAATACGCCGGTCAGGTGAAACTGAACACCGAGCTTACCTTCACCGTGGCCGGTTCTTCAGACACCCTCACTGCCAGGGTTTATGCCTTGGAGCCTGCCATTCAGGCTTCTTCCCGCACGCTCCAGATACGAGCCCGGGCCGCCAACCCTAACGGCACGCTGTTGCCGGGTTCCTTTGCCAATATCCAATTGCCGCTAACCGTTATTTCAGATGCGCTCCTTATCCCTACCGAGGCCGTGGTTCCGGTGCAGAATGGTAAGAAAGTATTTGTCACCGATAACGGGAAAGCCAAAGAAGTTATGATTGAAACCTCCACCCGTACGGAGAAGGACCTGCTGGTCATCTCTGGTCTGAGCGCCGGTGATACGGTCCTGACTACCGGAATTTTGTCTTTGAAAGCAGGAAGCCCGGTAAAAGTGGCTTTGGGGAAGAAATAAAAAGGAAAAGAACATGAGTTTATCCACCACCAGTATTAAACGCCCGGTCTTCACGATTGTGCTCAACCTGCTCCTGATGCTTTTTGGGGTGATTGGGTACACGTTCCTGGGCGTGAGGGAATACCCTTCCATTGACCCCGCCATCGTGTCGGTGCGGACCAGTTACTCCGGCGCCAACTCAGACATTATTGAGTCACAGATCACCGAGCCCCTGGAGAAAGCCATTAACTCTATTGATGGGGTCCGGAACATCTCCTCTACCTCTAACCAGGGTTCCAGCAACATCAACATTGAGTTCAACCTGGAGAAAAACCTGGAAGAGGCCGCCAATGACGTGCGCGACAAAGTATCTCAAGCGGTAAGAAGCCTCCCCGAGGACATTGACGCCCCGCCGGTGGTTTCCAAAGCCGATGCCGACTCCGAGCCCATCATTACCATGACCGTGCGCAGCGCCAACCGCGACGCCCTCCAGATCTCTGATTACGCCGAAAACGTGATCTCCCAGCGGTTGCAGACTATCCCCGGGGTGAGTAGCATCCAGATCTGGGGCCAGAAACGCTACGCTATGCGCCTATGGCTGGACCCCATGAAACTGGCCTCGCATGGCTTGACCGTGGGCGATGTGCGCAACGCCCTTAACCGCCAGAACGTGGAACTGCCTACCGGAAAGGTAAGCGGCAGCAATACCGAGCTTACCGTGAAGACCCTGGGTAATTTATCTAGCCAAGAGCAGTTCAACAATCTTATCATCTCCTCTGAAGGCGAAACCATTACCCGCTTCAGTGACGTGGGCCGGGCCGAATTAGGCGCGGAGAACCTTGAAACCAAGATGACCGAATCTGGTACGCCCATGGTAGGGATGGCCATTATTCCGCAGCCGGGCACCAACTACCTTGAGATTGCCGGCAACTTCTATGACCAGTTTGAGAAACTCAAATCTGAGGTTCCCAAAGACATTCAGCTGGACATTGTGATGGACAACACCGTGTTCATCAAGAAATCTGTGATTGAGGTAGCGGAGACTATTCTCATTGCCTTGATCCTGGTAATCCTGATCATCTACCTGTTCTTCAGGGACTGGGGCATTGCCTTCCGGCCGTTGATAGATATTCCGGTTTCGTTGGTCGCCACGTTCTTTATCATGTACCTGGCCGGGTTCTCCATTAATGTGCTTACCCTGCTGGCCATTGTGTTGGCGACGGGTCTGGTAGTGGATGACGGGATTGTGGTAACGGAGAACATCTACAAAAAAGTAGAGGAAGGCATGTCACCCATTGAGGCGGCCATCAAAGGCTCCAATGAGATTTTCATGGCGGTTATCTCCATCTCCATCACGCTGGCGGCGGTGTTCCTACCGGTAATCTTCCTGGAAGGCTTCGTGGGGAGGCTGTTCCGGGAATTTGGGGTGGTCATAGGGGCCGCCGTATTGATCTCTGCCTTTGTTTCTTTGACCCTGACGCCTATGCTGAACGCTTACCTGATGAAAGGTGGCGAGCAGAAGAAGTCTAAGTTCTATAACTGGACCGAGCCAATGTTCCAGAAAATGAACAGCAGCTACGCGGAGGCCCTGGCTTCCTTTATGAAACGCAGATGGCTGAGCTTCCCTATCATCCTGGTTTGTCTGGGATTGACGGTGCTGTTTTACATGACCCTGCAGAAAGAAACCGCGCCGTATGATGACCGCAGCATGCTGCGGGTGTCTGCCACTGGACCAGAGGGCGCCTCCTATGAATACATGGATCGCTTTATGCTGGAACTGACCCAACTGGTGGAAGACTCTATTCCGGAAAAGCAGGTGAACCTGGTGATTACCTCGCCGGGCTTTGGCGGGTCTAGCTCAGTGAACAGCGGTATGATGCGCCTGGCCTTAAAGCAGCCCGAAGACCGGGAACGCTCCCAGAAAGAAGTAGCCGATCATTTGTCTAAACTGACCAGACGCTTCCCGGAGGCCAGAACCAACGTAAGCCAGCAGCCTACCATCTCGGTGAACCGGCGCGGGGGCCAGCCTATCCAGTACATTATTCAGGCGCCTAACTTTGAGAAGCTGCAGGAGAAAATACCGGTGTTCCTGGAAGAAGTCAACCAGAACCCCATCTTCACCAACGCAGACGTCAACCTGAAATTCAACAAGCCGGAAATCAACATCACCATTGACCGCGAAAAGGCCCAAAGCCTGGGCGTATCTGTGATTGACGTGGCCCAAACCCTGCAGCTTTCTTTGAGCGGGCAGCGCTTTGGGTATTTTCTCATGAACGGACGCCAGTACCAGGTCATGGGCCAGTTTGACCGCCCTGACCGCGATGACCCTACCGATTTAACTTCCTTGTTCGTGCGCAGTTCTACCGGCCAACTGGTGCAGCTGGACAACCTGGTAACCATGCAGGAACGCAGCAGCCCACCGCAGCTCTACCACAACAACCGGTACCTGTCCGCGACCATCTCGGCCGGGCTTGCCCCAGGCAAAAGTATTGGCGACGGGATTGAGGCCATGGATGAGATCAGAGACAAGGTGCTAGACAAAACCTTTACCACTGACCTGGCCGGGGAATCCCGTGACTTTGTGGAAAGCGGTTCCAATACCATGTTCGCCTTCGGCCTGGCGTTGCTGCTTATTTACCTGATTCTGGCCGCGCAGTTTGAGAGCTTCGTAGATCCGTTCATCATCATTTTAACGGTACCAATGGCGGTGGCCGGGGCCATGCTGTCTCTGTGGCTGTTTGGGCAGACCTGGAACATCTTCAGCCAGATTGGAACCATCATGCTCATAGGGCTGGTAACCAAGAACGGTATCTTGATTGTAGAATTTGCCAACCAGCTGCGCGAAGACGGCAAACCTAAGATGGAGGCCATACTGGAAGCCTCTGAAGCCCGTTTGCGCCCTATTTTGATGACCAGTTTGGCCATTGCACTGGGTGCCTTGCCCATTGCCCTGGCCCTAGGCGCGGCCGCCCAAAGCCGCATAGGCATGGGCGTGGTGATTGTAGGCGGAACCATTTTCTCGTTGGTTTTGACGCTGTTCGTGATTCCGGCCATTTACTCCATGTGGTCCAGAGACCGCAAGCATCACCCAGAATTTGACCACATTGAAGAGTACGAGAAATCTGTGGCTCACTAATTATTCATGATTTTATCTCCCTTATGATAGCACACAAAAACTGGTTTCTGCCTGCCTTCTTCCTGCTCCTTTTCTTAGGAACAGCCCCGGCGAAGGCGCAGGAGCTTTTAACTTTAGAGGAAGCCGTTAAGATTACCCTGGAGCGCAACTTTGACATTAAGCTGTTCGCCAATGATGTACAGATAGCAGAAAACAACGTGAGCCGCGGCAACGCCGGCATGCTGCCGAATGTGAACGCTACCCTTACCAACAACAACACCATTCAGAACAGCTCCCAGACCCGCGCCGATGGCCAGGTAAACGAAGTAAGCTGGGGCCGGGGCTCTACCCTCAACTACGGCGTGGGCCTGAACTGGACCGTCTTTAACGGGTTTGCCATGTTTGCCCGCTTTGAGCAGCTGCAGGAACTGCAGAAACTCGGCGAGGCCAACCTGCAGCAAACGGTGCTTACCCGCGTGGGCGACGTGATCAGTACCTACTATGACCTGGTGCAGCAGCAATTGCAACTGCGGGCCTATGACACGGCGGTTTCGTTGTCCCAGTTCAGGGTGCAGACCGCCAAGACCCGCTTTGAGATAGGCAAGGCCGCCCGCCTGGAAGTCCTGAACGCCCAGGTAGACTTTAACACCGACACCACCAACCTGCTGCGCCAGCAGGAGCTTTACCGCAATACCCAGATACGCCTGAATGAGATTATGGCCCGTGAGGTGTCCACGCAGTTTAGGGTAGTAGACGGCATCACCATTAATGACCAGTTAACCCTGGCGCAGCTTTCCTCTCTGGTAGAGCAGCAGAACCCGGCCTTAAAAGCCGCCGTGTTGAACCGCCGCGTTGCCGAGCTGCAGGCCCGGCAGGTGCGGGCCAGCCGCTACCCCACCATTGGGGTGAACACCGGCTACAGCTTCTCCCATAACCGGTCGGCACTGGGTTTCTCCACGCTCTCTACCGGAAACGGGCTCACCTACGGCGTCACGGCGGCGGTGCCTATTTTCACCGGCTTTAACCAGCGCAGAAACGAGCAGAACGCCAACATCCAGATCAACAGCGCCGAAATACAGTTTCAGCAGGTGAACCAGAATCTGCAGGCTCAGCTGGCCGCCGCGTTCCAGACCTACCGCACCAACCTGACCCTGGTGCGCCTGGAGGAAAACAACCAGCGCATTGCCCGCCAGAACCTGGACATCACCATGGAGAAATACCGGCTGGGCAGCATCACCACCATGGAAGTGCGGGACGCCCAACTTAACTTCGTGAATTCTACCGTGCGCTACAGCAACGCCCTTTACCAGGCCAAAATAGCAGAAGTCTCCCTCCGGGAAATCTCCGGTAACCTGGACCTGTAGTATAGCTTGATTTACGCAGAAAGCGTTTCGGGGCTGTTTTTGAGAAAACAGCCCCGAAACGCTTTTTTTATGTTACAACTTTCAAGTTCTCGGGTCCTTCTTTCCCCTCCTCTTTTTTTTGTCATCCTGATAGGATCTTGTGGGCGAACTAGAAAAGCTTTCCTTCTTTTTAATTGCACAAATCCCACTACCTGTTTTGGGCCTGTTTTTCTGAAAACAGGCCCAAAACAGAAAAACCTACCGCAAGTTTAGCGACTGCGTAACTTGTGGTTTTGCATGGCGGGGAGTTTTCAACTCCCCTTCTTTTGCCGGAAAGCAAGGCAAGTGAACTAGATGAAAGAAGCGGGGTACGTAAGTTTATAAACTTACCCAATGGCAAGCCACAAGTTACGCAGCCGCTAAACTTGCGGCAGGGAAAAGGAAAATCCGTTTCGGGCCTGTTTTCCGGAAAACAGGCCAGAAACGGATTTTAAATATTCTACTGGCTACTTCGTCTTTAACTGGGCGGCTTTCATCTTCTCCCGCAACTGCCGCACTCGGTCTTCAAACACCGTGGGCACCTCCTCTTTCACGGCTACCTCATTGAACAGCTCCATTAACTCCGGTTCATGCTGGGCCCGCTCGTTTTTGCGGACGTCTATGTACACAAACTTGGTCCAGAGCACGGCCTTCAGCTTTTCTTTTTTCTCGTCCAGCATGACGTGTTCTACCAGCATGCTGGTGTCGGTGATCTGGATGATGGCAGTCTGGATGGTGACTAGCTCGCGCACGGTGGCGGGGCTCAGGTACACAATCTGGTTTTGGCCCACTACCCAGGCCCGGCCGGTCTTCCGGAAGAAGGCGTGAATGTCCATGCCGTAGGCGGCTTCCACCTGGTCTTCGCGCTCGTTCTGGAAGTAGTTAAGGAAGGCGCTGTTGTTCAAATGCCCGAAGGGATCGCAGTGGTCAAACCTGATTCGGGTCTGGCTTTCCAGCACGGAAGGTCTGGGGGAAGTGGTCTGGTGTTTCATAGCCTCAAAATTTGCCAAATGGTTTGGGTAATGCAACGGCAAACCAGGTTTAATGGATGTACCTCCCTTCAAGATATTACTTCTCTAGGCTTTAAAATAACAATAGCAGCCTTCTTCCCTTGGAGAAAAAGGCTGCTATTGTTTCTTATGGCAACACAAAATCTGCTCTAAATGAACAGATTGGGCTTTCTATAGAAGCGGATTCAAAATTTTCACCTGGTCTTCAGGCACGTTGGTGATAAAGAACTTCCCTGATTTGATGCTGTCTACCAGGTCTTGGATATTTTTCTTGTTGAACACGCCCAGCAGGTGGTCACGGTAGGCTTTAATGTCATTGTGCAGCGGGCAGGGGTGTTTGTCTGAGCACTTTTTCATGCCCATGCCGCATTTCTTGAAAGCCTCCAGCCCGTCTATGGTGTTCACCACTTCCAGAATGGTGATCTCAGAGGCAGGCCGGTGCAGGTAAAATCCGCCGTGCGGACCTTTCATAGAGGCAATGACGCCCTTGCGCACCAGGTCCTGAAGGATCTTGCCCATGAACGGGCTGGGCAGTTCCAGTTCCTGTGACAGTTCTTTAATGCCTACTTTCTTGCCGCCCTCATTGTTGATGGCAATATATACAATCGCCCGGAGGGCGTATTCGGTTGTCTTAGATAACATACTCATTTCACTTCATCTCCAATCGGCTTCCCGGCACGAAGGTAACCTTCTTTCATAGCTGTTCCAATCCTTCGGCACTTATCCGCTCTGGGGTCCAGGCCGGGGTCCAGACCAGTTCAACGGTGACCTGCCGGTGCGGGAACTTCCTCAACAGAATCTGTTCCGTGGCCATGGTAATGGTGTTGCTCATGGGGCAGCCGGGCGTGGTCAGGGTCATTTCCACGTGAATCTCCTGGTCTGTGATTGTCACGTCATATACCAGGCCCAGGTCCACAATGTTCACCCCAATCTCAGGGTCGATGATGTACTTCAGGACGTCATAGACTTCCTGGGTACGGTCAGGCGCGGGCGTTTCCATAGACGAACGGGGTTAAGTGCTGGGCTTTATGGACCAGCAAGTGAAACACATTGATGGTATACAAAATAGCAGCCAGGCAAAAGGCAATGCTGCCGGCCAGAATCACTGCCTCTACCCGCCACAGCACCCCCACCACCAACAGTAGAAACCCAAGAAGGTAACTAATGTTCTGCCAGCGCAGCAAATGGGTATTGAACAGGTCTTTGGGCAGCGGAGTTTTGTACCGGCCCACATGGTCTTCATACACGTGCATCCAGACAATGAAAGGCAGAGTTTTAAAGGTCTGCCCCAGAATAAGCGCCGAGATAAAGCCCAGGAAGATAGAGAGCCCATACACCAGGTACAGGGAGGACAGCACTTGCTGCGGCAGCCCCAGGTCGGTGCTCACCAGAAAGACCAGCACAATGGGCACAATGAGCAGGGCCAGCGCCAAAAAGGTTTGTTTCATGCCCAGGTCCATGTCTTTGCGGTGCCCCAGCACTTTGGCGTCATGCAGGAACAACAGAAACAGCACCAGCCCGCCTACCACCAAAGCGGCGTACAGCGGGGTAAGCGGCGACCGAAAGAACAGGTGGTCAAAGATGAAGAACACCAGCCCGCCGTTGATCAGGTTATAAGACCAGTTGAGCTTGCGGGTATCCTCGGGGTGCGCCAGCAGGAACATAGGAATCAGCTTGCTGCCTACCCCAATGATCAGAAGCAAAAACCAGCCGGCCATGCCCATGTGGGCGTGCAACTGCAGGTAGCGTACATGGTCCTGGGGCAGGAAAGGATTGGTAAAGTTGATGGCCATTAAAAGCCCCACAAAACCGGTCAACAGCAGCCAGATAGCCGAGGTGACAATAAAATCTGCCTCAATGGTCCATTTGGGCGCTTTCCGGGCGGTCTGGATCACGTTGATATTGAACAGCACAAAAGCCGCCAGCAGGCAGCAGGCTGCCACGTGCAGGACCAGCCCCAAAGAGAAATTCCAGAAGGAATAGGCCAGCAATATGGTACCTACGCCCAGCAGCCCGAAGGTATAGAACGCCAGCTTCTCACTGTACAGTTTGCAGTCCAGCACCACCGGCAGCAATTGGTACAAGGCCCCGAAAATAACCATGGTAGCCCAACCCAGCACCGCCACGTGGGTAAGGGTAAGTAATTTAGGGTGAAAGTAATGGCCGCCAAAGGCATTGGTGGAGAACAGCAGCAAAATGCTGAGCACCAGAAAGGCGCCCGCCGCGAACGCGTAATGCGGCAGCACTACCCATTTACTGGGGGAATTGGAAATGCTTGCAGTGGCCATGATCAGGTTTCTTTGTAAATCAATAAATGCACCTCAGAAGGGTTCACTTCCTTAATGACAATCTCAAAATGGCGCTCCTGCAGTTTAGGCAGCAAAAACCGGGGCACCCGCTGGTGGGTCACGTGCAGGGCCTCCTCCGGGGCCAGGCGCTCCAGGGCATCCAGAATGGAGACCATGGGCTGGGGCATTTCCAGGTGCCGTACGTCCAGGTGGGTCAGGTGATCCTGGTATTTCTGCAGCAACTGCTCGTATTCCGCGCTGTTGGGGGCCGTAGCCGGAATAGTCTCCGCCGGGGCAGTAGGGTTTCCTTCTTTCCAGAAGTAGCAATAGACCAGGTCCTCGGCTTTCTCCTGGGTAAAGCTGACGTAGCCTCTTTTCTTCAGGATCTGGATGAGGGGCGTGGGTTCAAAGGTATTGATGATCACCAGGGCGTTCTGGCCGTTGATCTGGTCCACCCCTTTCATGATCTCCAGGAACGGGTCATTGCCCGAGGCGATGTCTTCGCGCACGTCCAGTTGGATCAAAGCGTTTTGGGGCAGTTTTTCCAAAAACCGGTGGAAAACAGCCGGGGTCGGGGCGGGTTTGACGGGCACCCCGGCACCCTGCTGCTTCACCGTAAAGCCTAATGGCACCAGTTTTTCAAAGAAGGTTTCTACGTCACAGCCGCCAATGCGGGCGGCATCAGCTATGGTGACCCTGCTGGCCAGAATCTTCCGGAGCAGGGGGTTGCGCAGTTTCTCAAAATGCCGGTTAATGCTGGCAATGGCCTCAATGGCGTCTGGATTGGCCTTGATGAGCGTTGAGATCTTGGTGGCGGCAGCTATTTCCATAGGTAGTGTTGGTTAGTAAGTGGGCAGGCAAACGGTATATTTATCTATCCACCTTTGGTTTTATGTGGCCTTTGATTCCTTCCCTCACAAAGGACCAAATGGCCACATTGGTCTGAAAAGTGGGCAAGGTCTCCTCCCCCATTTGTATCAAACCATTTCTTGTACAGGAGGACCTGGGCCCTCCTATCTATTCTTCCCAGAAAGCAGGCGTAAAATCATCTGCCACGGGTTGTCCTTTATGGTGGTGGGCCATCAGTTGGCCGGCCAGTTCCAGTTCCTCAGGGGCCACCACAGATTGCAGGTAGGGGAACAGTTCCCGCTCCTCCCACCTGATGTGGGCCGTAAGGTCTTTCTGCAGGGTCTGGAATTGATCTGAGGTATGGCGTTTGCCGTCACAGATGAGGTCAATCATCCATTGCAGCAGCCGGTGCTCTTCTTCTATGCGTTCCCGCAGGGTGTCTGTGGGAAGTAAAAAGCGGTCCACCAACCATTCTTCTTCCTGGCAGTGGGGCTTGAGAATGTTCTCCCAGAAAAATTTCACATAGGCCTGCAAGATCAACAGGTCGGTCTTGTTTTTCAGGCCGGCCTTTATCTTCCAGCAGAAGAGCAGCCCAAAATGGTGCTCCCGTGACAGCGGAACTAAACTCTTGTCTCTTTTCTGGGGTTTGATCGCCTTTTCCATGGCATTGGTGGGCTTGGCCCGTGAGGTAATAAGGGGCAGGCTTTTACTGGCCTGCCCTTCTTTTTCTACTTCAATACTTCTTTCTCTAATTCCAGCGCTTTAGGGAACAGGATGTTGTTCTCCAGGTGGATGTGGCGGTGCAAATCTTCCTCAAACTCCTGCAGCTTGGCAAAGGCTACCTGGTAGGTGGCGCAGGCATCGGCGGGCAGGGCGAAGTTGTTGGTTTTTTCTCTGATGGCTTCCAGCTCGCCACCGGCGGCCTCGTGCTCCATCTCCATCATATTGATAGGGCTCTGGATACTGCCAAAGGCGGGCTTGTCCAGTTTCTCTCCTTTCTGCTTGGCCTCATTCAGTTGCTTGATGAACGGGAACAGCACGCGCTCTTCTTTGGGCATATGGGACTCCAGTTCATTGGCCACGTTGGTGAAGTGCTTGGCCACCTCAATCAGTTCTGGGTGGTTGGCGCCGTGCACGCGGGCAATCTTGGTAGTGTACTCATACAGGGCCGGAATGGCTTCCCGCACGTATTTGTGGTGGACGTTCACAATGTAGTCGGCTAAGAAGGAAAGGTCCCAGCTCTGAAAATCGGTCTCGGCACCGGCTTTGGTATCTGGTAAGGCTTCCAGTTCGCGTTCTACCACGGCTGGGTTAATGCCTTTTTCCTCGCATACCTGGGCCACAGATTTTTTGCCGCCGCAGCAGAAGTCAATGCCGTATTTCTTGAACACCTGGGCTTTTCTGAAATCCTTGGCCACCAGTTCGCCAATGCTTTCCTCTTCCGTTGGCGTCAGTTTAGAGATCTTCACTTCCCATACTTCGGGACCCTGCTCCAGGTACTCCCATTTAAAGATATTGCCGCGCTCCCCCAGTAACTGGTAGTACAGCGGTTTAGGGTCATGGTCGTTGTGTATGATAAAAGCCTCGCCGCCGCGTAACGCGTCAAACCATTCAAAGATGGTAGGGTGTTTCATGCGTGGTTCCAGGGTGGTAACGTCTAGGGTCTCAATGGTTTCTGTAGTTGACATAGTAGTAAGTTTTATGTTTTTATTCAATCACCGGGGTAAAGGTAAAGGAGAGATTTATTAAATAAAAGATAAAAAGGTATTTTATTATTTTACTTTACGATTACCTTTACATCGGGTTGTCTGTTACTCCCCTTCCCCTATAGTTCCTGTAAAATATTTTGAGCGTTTAGGCGGGTATTTACCCTGACTATCAATCGTATACAAGTTTACAACAAAGGCCTCAAAGGCAAAATGATGGATGCTATTCTTGAAAGTGACCTTTGTCATGACAGGCGGCGGGACCACCGGTTAGCTTAGCAGCAGATTAGGCTCATTTACTTGCCCAAATCTTACCGTAGGGGTGCCTGATCTGCCTGTATTGGGTGGTGGGGGGAAAGGAATGTTTTAAGGGTGTTTTAGCCAAAACAGGCGCAAAACGCATTTTAGCCGCAGGCTAAATTTCAGTTCATGGGCAGCGCAGGCGCCAGCAACCGGTAGAGACTTTTAGATAAAACGTATTACCTATAGATGATGTCACTATGAAAAAGAGTACCCAGAAGCCCCAGGGGCTGGCCTTCTCCCGCCTCTTTACCCACCCCGGCCAATCGCCTTATGACGCGTTCCGCTATGAACTGCGCTCCTCTACCATTAGAAACCCCGCCGGCGATGTGGTGGCCGAACTGAAAGACGTGGAAGTGCCAGCCCAATGGTCCCAGATTGCCACGGATATCCTGGCGCAGAAATACCTCCGCCGCGCGGGTGTGCCGCAGCCAGACGGCGGCACCGGGGCCGAGTCCTCTGTGAAGCAAGTGGTGCACCGCATGGCTAACTGCTGGCGCAGCTGGGGCAGCCGGTATGGTTACTTCAAAACCGAGGATGACGCCCAGGTATTCTATGACGAACTGGTGTACATGCTGCTGGGCCAATACGCCGCCCCTAACTCGCCGCAGTGGTTCAACACGGGCCTGCATGAATCTTACGGCATCACCGGCAAAGCCGAGGGCCATTTTTACGTGGACCCCATCACGGAGGAACTAAAGGAAACTACCTCGGCGTATGAGCGGCCCCAGCCTCACGCCTGCTTTATCCTGTCGGTGCATGATGATCTGGCCAAGAAAGGCGGGCTCATGGATTTGCTGGTGCGGGAAGCGCGCATCTTTAAGTACGGCTCCGGCGTGGGCACCAACTTCTCCAGCATCAGGGGCAAAGAAGAACCTCTCTCCGGTGGCGGCACCTCCTCGGGCCTCATGTCGTTCCTGCGCGTAGGCGACCGCGCGGCCGGAGCTATCAAATCTGGAGGTACCACCCGCCGGGCGGCCAAAATGGTGAGCCTGGACCTGGACCACCCCGAGATTGAGGCCTTCATCAACTGGAAGAAAGACGAGGAGAAAAAAGTGGCGGCGCTTATTGCAGCCGGCTACTCGTCAGACTACGAGGGCGAAGCCTACAGCACGGTTTCCGGTCAGAACTCCAACAACTCGGTGCGGGTGCCCAATGCTTTCTTTGAGGCCCTGAAAAACAATGCCGACTGGCACCTCACCGCCCGCACCAACGGGCAAGTGATGAAAAGCATTCCGGCCCGGAAGCTCTGGCAGGAAATAGCGGAGGCCGCCTGGGCCTGCGCCGACCCTGGCGTACAGTTTGACACCACCATCAATGAGTGGCACACCTGCCCTGCCGAGGGCCCGATCAGGGGCTCTAACCCCTGCTCTGAGTACATGTTTCTGGATGATACCGCCTGTAACCTGGCCTCACTCAATCTGCTGCGCTTCTTTGATCTGAAGAAGCAGGAATTTGACGTAAAAGCCTTCGCGCACGCCAGCCGCCTCTGGACCGTGGTATTGGAGATATCAGTGCTTATGGCGCAGTTCCCTTCTGAGGTGGTGGCGCAGCGCTCCTATGAGTACCGCACCATTGGACTGGGCTACGCCAATCTGGGCGCCCTGCTTATGATCCAGGGGTTACCATATGACAGTGAAGCCGCCCGGGCCGTAGCAGCAGGAATCACGTCCCTCATGACCGGCACCGCCTACCAGACCTCCGCGGAGATGGCGGCTACCCTGGGCGCATTTGCCAAATATCAACCCAACCGGGAATCCATGCTGCGCGTGATCCGGAACCACCGTTACGCCAGCTTTAACCAGCAAGACCAGTACGAAGGCCTCAGCATCACGCCCCTGGGACTGGACCAGAACCTGTGCCCCCCTACCCTTCTAAAAGCAGCCCAAAACGCCTGGGACGTAGCCCTGCGCCAAGGCGAGATGCATGGTTACCGCAATGCCCAGGCCACCGTTATTGCCCCTACCGGCACCATTGGCCTGCTCATGGACTGTGACACCACCGGTGTGGAGCCCGACTATGCCCTGGTCAAATACAAGAAACTGGCCGGCGGCGGCTACTTCAAGATCATCAACCAGTCCATCCCCGAGGCGCTACGGAAACTTGGTTACTCAGCGGAACAGGTAGAAGCCATTGTCAACTACGCCAAAGGCCACGGTACTTTAGAGGGCGCCCCGCACCTCTCAAGGGAAGTGTTGCTGGCCAAAGGCTTCCTGCCCCAGGACTTGGAAAAACTGGAATCGGCGCTGGCCACGGCTTATGACCTCACTTCTTTGTTCAATGCCTATACCCTGGGCGAGGACTGCCTTCAACGATTAGGCTTTACCCCGGCCCAATACACGGCGCCTGACTTTAACCTGCTCCAGCGCCTGGGCTTTAGCCTGCAGCAGATCAATGAGGCCAATGACTTTGTGTGCGGCACCATGACCGTAGAGGGCGCCCCTTACCTGCGCGAAGAGCATTACCCGGTGTTTGACTGCGCTAACCGCTGCGGCCACAAAGGCACCCGGTTCATCAAGGCCGAGGGGCACATTCACATGATGGCGGCCGTACAGCCCTTTATCTCCGGGGCTATCTCCAAGACCATTAATTTACCGAATGAGGCCACCGTGGACGAAGTGGCGCACTGCTACCAGCTTTCCTGGGAACTGGGCCTGAAAGCCTGCTCCCTGTACCGCGATGGCAGCAAACTTTCCCAGCCGCTCACCGCCAAAAGTTCCGCTACCCAGGAAGAAGAAGCCCCTAAGGAAGAAGTGACCAGCCCCACAGAAACCATTCTTAACCCCGAACAGGTACTGAAGGCCGCCAAAGCCATACTCTCCGAATCGGGCCACCAGGCGTTCAGGCAGCACCTCACCGCCATGGTAGAGCGCCAAAAATTGCCTGACCGGCGCAAAGGGTTCACCCAGAAAGCCAAGATTGACGGCCACACGGTCTACATCAGAACCGGGGAGTATGCCGATGGGTCTTTGGGCGAGATCTTTATTGACATGTACAAGGAAGGCGCCTCGTTCCGGTCCATTTTGAACTGCTTCGCCATTGCCGTTTCATTGGGCTTGCAGTACGGGGTGCCGCTGGAGGAATTTGTGAACCGCTTTACCTTTACCCGCTTTGAGCCGGCCGGCCGCGTAGAGCACCCCAACATAAAATCTGCCACCTCGGTGTTTGATTACCTGTTCAGGTTGCTGGGCTATGAGTATTTGAACCGGGTAGACCTGGTGCACGTGCCGGAACAGGAAAAAGAAGTGCAGGCGGTGGTACCCACCCAAGCGTCTGCCCCGGTAGCCAAAGCGCAGGAGATGGCTTCTACTTCCAACGGGAACACCCACCAGGTCTTCACCCAAACCCGAACCGTTTTAATGGAGCAAACCCAACAGGTACTGGCCAGCATGATGGGCGATGCCCCTATCTGCAACGTCTGCGGTCACATTACCATCCGGTCCGGTACCTGCTACAAGTGCCTGAATTGCGGCAATAGTCTGGGTTGCAGTTAAGGAGATTTGACTAAAAGTCCGCTGTCTGTTTTGAGCCTGTTTTTGTGAAAACAGGCTCAAAACAGACAGCGGACTTTATTTTTCTCTGGTTCAAGTTTCCAACTTGGACCTAAAAATGATCTGAAGTTTCCAACTTCAGTAAGGCGAAGCCTTAAAAGCGCATAACTAATTATTATATAGTGGTAGCATAAAAAAGACAGGAACGTGGGAAGTAGTCATCCAGTCTGCCTGGGAGGAAACGCCGTTCAAGATGCAGACTCTCCCCTTGAGGGGAGCGCAAAAGGGTGTTTACACAGGAGAGCGCACTTTGTAGATAAGCTGAATCTAGTTCTGTACTTCCTATTGCCAAAAGTATTTAGTCAAGAATGCGTGCATCAGCAAATGTAAACACCCCTCTGCGCTCCCCTCAAGGGGAGAGTCTCGTTTATAGACACTTCGGATGATTTCTGACAGTATTAATTAGTCACGGAAGTAACTTCCGCGCCATAGAAAGAAGAATTTGCTTTTCTTTACAAGAGGAGGTAATTGAGAGGACTGCGCCTGTCTAAATCAACAGCAATTCTACTCTGCACTAAAGAACTAACCCAACTCAAGGATGCACCTGCACTTGCCTTACCTGTGACTCACTTTCTTCTACCCTAACCTCCTTTCCACGCAATTGCGCCAGGAAAAACAGCAGAATTCCCACCGGCAACAGCACGCTAAGCCCGAACATTCCTTCATAGAAGTGCGGAATATTCCCCAGGCCCAGCCAAAACAAGGTACCCTGCAGAAAGAGAAGCGCCTCAGTCCCCACAAAGGCAAACAGAAACAAACCCATTCCCCAGCGGCTTACCGTTTTCCGGAAACTCAGCCAGCCAAGCTGGGTGAAGAACGCGAACACAAACAGGCTAATAAAACCGATGAGCACCAGATGCAGGTACCCGATGATAAAGAACCTAAGCTTGAACGCCAGATCAGCCATGTAGGGGAAAGCCGTGAGCAGTTGCATGATGGTCTTTAGGGTGAACGCCAACAGGGCCAGCAGAACCAAGCCGCGGCCCCAAGGGCCAAACAAAGCCAGGATCTGTCGCCGGGCGGGCCAGAGCATTCGCAGGAAAAGGCCCAGCGCCGCTACTTGTACCAACGCTGAAGCTCCGCCTGCTAAAAACACGGCTATATCAGGTTTCGTCCAGAGGACGGAAAGCAGATATGCTGGCAGGCAGGACCAGAACATCTGGAGAAAAAAGGGGTTGGAGGTCTTTACCGGAAAAGTAATTTGATGGCGCTCCAGGAGCCAGAACACCAGCCCCAGCACCGCAAAGGTAAACCAGCCGTTGTACTGGAAGTGCAGGTAAAAGTAGATGGCGTTGTAGTAGAGCTCACTGAAGGTTCGGCCGGTGGCCATGATGGGTCCCATAGCCCAGGGACCCAAGGAAGAAAGCGCCAGAAAAAACAGGGCGGCTTTCACGAACCGAAGCGATACCGGGTGTTTCTGCTGGATGGCGGGAACGGACTTTACATCTTTCAGGAACCGGTAAATAAACCAGTAGCTGAGCAGAATGTGCGCCGAAGAAAACGTAATAGAAGCCGCCGCATAGCCCTGCACTGGAAACGTGAGCAGCATGCCCAGCACCGCGCCTTGCGAGAGCCAGAACTGCCAGGTATAGGTGCGTTTGTGCTGAAGCTCGGGCGGCAGATACGCCACCAGCAACCCTACAAACAGCGCCGAATACAGCCAACCCAGCAAAGCCACATGGGAGTGGGCGTGCAGCAGGAATTTATAGTTAAGCCCGGCCACGGGGGCCACGAACATCCACCGCAGAAGCAGGCCTAAAAAAGCCACCACCACCAGGTTAAGCAGGGCTACCAGCAGCCAGTTTCGTTTGGAATGAATGTTCACGGGGGCAAATTTAAAAAGCGGAAACGGTACTCTTTATACCGCTGCCTCTGGGTTAAGTTGGGCTGTGGCCACGGCTTGCTGTACCAGCGCCAGCAGATCTTGCTGGAAAGCGCGGCTGCGGTCTTTGGCGTACCAGGTATGCACCTGGGTCATAAGTTGCTCGTGTGTGGCATCGGGGTTTTCGGCTTTGTAGCCCAGCAGTTGTTCCTGAATGGCGGTTGGCCGGGCACCCCAGGTAAACAGATGCTCGCCCGTGGCAGCATCCAGACAAATGGCACGGGCCCCGTTGCTCAGGCAGGTATCCATGAGGGCAGGATTCTGGTCGCGGAGCAGGATAGTCAATTCTATAGACGGGATTTCTTCGGCGATGCCCGCCATGGCCGGAACCAGTTGGGCGCCATCGCCACACCAGGCTTCTACCAACACCAGCCATTTCCAGTCGGGTTGGTGGGTTTGCAGGAGCTTGCCAAGTTCTGGGGTAAGCGCAAACTGCTTTTCTACCCGCTTCATGCGCTGCAGGTTCAGTTTGGTGAAGTCAATGCGTTCTGGGGTGGGCTCGTCTCCGGTGGTGGTTTTCTGTTCCACTACTTCCTCCACCAGGGCCCGGTAGGCCACATAGGTCAACGGATTCACTAACTCAATTTCAGATATGGCCAATGTTTTCATCTTGCTGTTTTTTTATCTGACAAAGGTACCTTCCTCCCTTCCGCCAGAAAATGATATCCATCACCCCTGCCGCTGCCATTGCCCTAAAATCCTGACTACTACATACTGTAAAACAGCATGTTAGCGTTGGCCGTTTTGGGCCTGTTTTGGCCAAAACAGGCCCAAAACAGAATTCCTTTCTTCCTCCGCTCCGCGAAAGCCACCTCAAAAGAAAGACGCAGGCCTTGAGCCTGCGTCTTTAACCAACCTTCTAACAAAAAGTATTCATCGACCCAGCCCCAGAAGATGTACTTCTGTTTTGGGCCTACTTTCTACAAAACAGCCTTAAAACAGAACTGTTTTGGATATTTGGTTTTTTAAATGTCCTTTCTGGAAAAGATTCTGTTGGAGCTCAAAACAGGCACCAGAATCCAGACCACCAGCAGTCCGAAGGACAGCGTGATACCCCAGAGCCCGCCCAGTATACTCTTGTACAGTGCGCCTGTGTACCCCATGAGGGCAGACACGTCCAGGTTGAGCAGCACAATAATGCGGCCTAGGTCAATAGGGTTAAGGGCGGTGAGGCCCAGCGTGGCATTTTCCAGGGGATAATCACTGAAGGAATACAGGATGAACAACACAATGCCGTCATAGATAAGCGCGAAGTAAAACCAGAGCAGCAGTGAAATGCCTATGCCCTTTGCCTTGTCACGGGTGAGCACCGAGGCCAGAAATGCCAGCCCTACAAAGATGAAGGTGATGAGCACGCCCGTGAGGACCAGGTAAAGGCCCGTCACGCTGGCCCCGAACAACAACACCGGCACCCCTACCCCCAAAAGAAACGCCCCCGACAGCGAACAGGCCACGCCCAGGTATTCGCTCATGAAGATTTTCTTGCGGTTAATGGGTTGCGCTACCAGCAGCTCAATGAACTCATAGGAGTTGTAAAAGTGCGTGGTGGCAAAGACAATACTGATCAAAGGCACGGTGAGCAGGATCAGGTTCAACAGGCTAAGGATTCCTTTATCGGGGCTGCCGCCCAGGTTGAACAGGCCTATGGAGAGCAATAACAGGAACAGCGTGTAAGCCAGTACAATTTTGTTCCGGACAATGTCATAGAAAACGTATTTGATGATCTTGGTCATGGCTTAGTCCTCCTCGTTCATGATTTTGGCAATGGCCCGGCTCAGGCGTTCTTCCTTGGCCTGGGCCTTAAGGGTGGCAATGGTCTCATGGAATTTAAGCTGTCCGTCCATAAGGCACATCACCTCATCTGCTACCTCCTCCACCTCGCTCATAATGTGCGAGGTGATCAAAATCAGCTTCCCTTTTTTCTTTTCCTTCAGGATTTTGCACTTGAGAATCTCCGCGGAGATGGGGTCCAGGCCGGCGGTAGGTTCATCCAGGATCAGGATCTGGGGGTTGAACATGAACGCCAGGGCCGCGCTCACTTTCTGCTTGGTGCCCCCTGAGAGAGAACCCATGCTTTTGTCATACATGGCTTCCAGCCCGTAAAGGCCAATCAACTCCTCGTCAATCTCCTTTACGTCTTTCCTGATGTCCCGGATCATGCTCACCACCTGCCGTATTTTCATGTTCTCTGGGTAGCGGCCAATCTGGGGCATATAGCCAATCTGGCTGCGGTAAGCGTGCTTGTTAAGGATGCTCTTGCCAGAGAGTTTAATATCACCGCTGTCTGGCAGCACCATGCCCAGCAGGCATTTGCTCAACGTGGTCTTCCCTGACCCATTAGGCCCGATGATGGAAATAACCCGGCCCAGGGCAAAGTCAATGCTCACGTTGCGGAGCACCGGCAACTTGCCGTAAGACTTGCATAAGTTTTCTATCTTAATCATCTTTCTATCCTCCTCATCATCGGTTTTACATCCAGCAGATTCTCCGGAATGAAACTGGGCAGCACCTTTTCCAGGTTATCCATCATGTCTACCATAAAGCTGCGCATGAACATGACAGACGGTGGCACCTTCTCTACCAGCATGGAGTACAGGCTCACCGGCCGGTACGGCACGTCACCCACCTTGTCTTTGTTGAGGTCATAGCCCGCGTACTTGTCCCAGTAGTTGTGGGCGAAGTAGTTGTCTGTGGAGTTGCCGTTGGTGCTCACGTCAAAGGAGTTGCTGGTGAAGTTGTTGAGTTTGAAGGTGTCTTCAATGCAACTGGTGAGCAGCCGAATGGCCCAGCCGTTGTGGTCAAAGCTGTTCTTGTACACGGTGAGCCGGCTGGAGCTTTCCATGTAAATGCCGGCGGTGTTGCGCCTAAAGGTGTTGTGCTTGATCACGCTCTGCGAAATCTCCTTCAAAAGCAGGCCGTAAGACGCCGCGCCCCAGTTTTCTTCAAAGGTGTTGTGCTCCATTCTGATGTTGCGGGTATACATCACGGCCACACCAGCGCCGTTCCGCCGGAAGGTATTGTGGGTGTACACGTTGCCGTTGGAGAACATGAAATGCAGGCCGTAGCGCAGGTTGTGCTGGCTTAGGTTGTCTTTCACGTGGCTGTCTTCCACAAACTCCAGGTAAATACCGTCGCGGTGGCCTTTCACCTGGTTATTAGCGATAAGAGCGTTGTTGCAGTGCCAGAGATGGATGGCATTGCCCAGCGAAGACTCGTTCTGGTCGGTGACATCTTTGCCCCACACCACGTTTCCCCTGATCACGCAGTTGTCTGAGTTCTGCAGGTAAATCCCGAAGTAAGAGTTAAGGATGGTATTGTTCAGGATCTGTACCTGGCTGCGCTCCACCACCCGTATGGCGGCGTCATCCCTGATATAACTGGTTTTGATGTTTTTAAGCGTCAGCCCCTGCACCTTCACCCGGTCGGCGGTAACGGTGATGATCTGGCCTTTGTAGTTTCCGTCAATAACGGCGTTTTTCTGGCCCAAGAGGGTAATGGGTTTGTTGATCTCTATGCCGTGCTCGCGGTAAAGGCCCGCTTTTACCAGCACCGTGTCACCGGGCCGGGCTTTCTGCACGGCCTGTTTCACCGAGCTATAGGCACAGGTCTTGCACACGATAAGCGTGGCGGCTGTAGCCTCAAAAGCGCCCAGCAGCCCCAGCACCATGGCCAGGAAAAAGATATGTTTACTCAGGTCTTTCATTGTTTTGAACCGCCAACACGGCTTCGTTCCAGGTAAGCAGACGGCCGCCGTTTTCTTGTTGCAGCGCCACCGCCGACGATTTATTCTCTACCGCCAGTAAATGCATTCCCATGGGGCTGGGAATGGCTTTGCTTTGCACATAGGTAGCCTGGCGGGCATCTATCAGTTTAGAGGGATTGGTAAAGTCACTCACCAGCACAAAAGCGGCTTTATCCTGGAGCTCTGGTTGCTCTTTCAGATAAGCTATCAGGCATTCACCGGAGTCAAAGAAGAAGGCTTTCCCTTTCTCATTCACTATTTCGGCGCCGAAGCGGTTATCTGCCACGGTCATGTTGCAGTGGGCGCAGTTGGCGGCGCCAAACGGTATTGGTTTGGGCTCCACCTGGCAGCTCCCCATGATCCCAATGAGCAGCATCAGGATAAAAAGAAGGGATAAGTCTTTCATACCAGGGTTGGTTTAGGCCGCAGGATTTCCTGTGGTTTTGCCATTTTAGGCGTGAGAAAATAAATAAGCAGAGAAATCACCACCGCCAGAAACACTCCTAAACTACCCCAGCCGGGCAAAGAAAGCGCGTCAAAGTTGAGCAGGGTTTTACTTCCTAACAGCGGGGGAACATAGGTCATGCCCGGTACCTTAATGGGGGCGGTAGGGCTAAGGTTGGTGCCAAATTTTTCAAGCCACAGGTAGAAATCCAGCAGGCCCACGGCCCCGCCCAGCATGAGCAGCGCAGACCAGGCCAGCACCAGCCTGCGCCGGCCTATAAAAGCCACCAGCACCCCCGTCACTATAAACCCGATCACCAGGTAAGGCATGATGGTAAGTTCTTTGAAAGACTCGGCGTGGATGGGCTCCATGCCAATGTAGTGGTTGAGGATATTGAAGTTTTGGAGGGAGCTTTCGGTGTTACCGGAGATTTTATTGACCCAGATATGCATTTCCAGGCCTTCGGGGTATTGGGGGGCTTTCAGGTAAATCTTCCACATAGGAAAGAGAAACAACAGGCCCAGTGATAAGGCGGCTACCACCATCAGTACTCTAGAAGAGGTTTTCATCCTTAGTTGGGTTAGAAAAGGTTGGTTGGGGTTTCTGCTTGCAGGCTAAGCTGTTTTAAGCCTGTTTTGGCCAAAACGGCCCTAAAACGCACCCCCTGTTTTTGTTGGGCCAGGGCCCGGTCAGGTACCTGTTTCAAGCCAGTTTTTCTGAAAATAGGCCCAAACCAGGAAATTATTGGTGGGGGCTGCCGGAGCAGCCCCACCAATGTCAATCCTCTCTATTTCAGGGCTACACTGGCGGCTTTTTTCTTGCCGGTGGAGAACGAGATAGGCACGTTAGATCCTTTTGGAGACACCCTTAGGTAACCTTGCATCTCCTGGTGCAGGGCAGAGCAGAAGTCGGTGCAGTAGAAGGGGAACACACCCGCTTTCTTAGGCACCCATTTCAGGGTCTGGGTGGCACCTGGCATGATCAGGGTCTCGGCGTTGTTGGCGCCCATGATCGCAAAGCCGTGCGGTACGTCCCAGTCTTGCTCCAGGTTGGTCACGTGGAAGTACACCGTATCTCCTACCTGCACCCCCTCAATGTTGTCTGGGGTCATGTGGCTTCTGATGGCGGTCATTTTCACGCGCACCACGTTGCCCTGGCGGGTCACGCTGGCGTCACTTTCCTTCTTGGCCACATAGGCGTGCTTGTTCTCGTCCAGCTTATGGAATTTCACGCTCTTAGGGGCTACCAGGTCTGCTTTAATGGCCTGCGCGTAGTGCGGTTCGGCCACGGTTGGGAAGTCAAGGAGCAGCTTCATCTTCTCACCGCTGATGTCAATCAACTGCGCGGCGTGGGCCAGTTCTGGGCCAGTAGGCAGGTAACGGTCTTTGGTGATCTTGTTCATGGCCACCAGGTATTTGCCATATGGCTCTTTGGTGTCACCGCCCGGGATCATTAAGTGACCTACAGAGTAGTACACCGGAATTCTGTCTACCACTTTAAAGTCTTTCAGCTTCCATTTCACAATCTCAGAAGACACGAACATAGAGGTGTAGGCGTTTCCTTTGCCGTCAAACTCCGTGTGCAACGGCCCCAGGCCTGGTTCTTTCACCTCGGCGGCCAGTACAGACTCGTATTTCAATACCGGAATGCCATTTTTCTCGCCGTCAAACTGCTTGTTCTTGATGGCTTCCTGCATTTTAGAGAAAGAGAAAACCGGAATAGCCGAAGCCAGTTTACCACTCACCACCATAAACTCACCGCTTGGGTCTACGTCTATGCCATGCGGCGATTTAGGAGCAGGCAGCAGGTACATCAGACCTGGGCAGTCTTCGGGCAGCAGGTAGCGCACTTTTTTCTTCACCGTTGACTTGGCGGTGTGCGTGCCCTTGTCCATTTTGTTGTGGTAGTAGTTAGCCGGCATCTCGCGGGCTTTGCCTTCTTTGGCATATTTAGCCGCCAGTTTCCAGTTCACCGCCGCCAGGTAGTCCTTGTCATTCTGTGAGGCGCCTACTTCTTTCAAAGTACCGGCTTTCTCAGAATTATAGGTGGTAAAGAACACCCAGTCCTCAGAAGGTCCTTTGCCGCCGTTGGCCAGGTCATAGTCAAAGCCGGGCACCAGAATCTGGAAGTCCAGGTCCATGTCACCTTTCTCCTGGTCTACCTTGATAAAGGAGATAGAGCCCCTAAAGGTGTCTTTGTATGAGTCAAGGCTTACATCGCCGGTGCCGCCTTTCATGTCCAGCGGAACGCTGAAACGGGTACCGGCAATCACGTACTCATTGTTGTTGGTAGGGTACGGAGAGCAGTGGTTACCGGCGCTGTTAGGCAGTTCCATGATCTCCACGGTCTCAAACGTGGTCAAGTCAATTCTGGCTACCCGCGGGGTGTTGTTACCGTTCACAAACAGCCAGCGCCCGTCGGTCATGCCTTTGGAGCGCGACAGCTTAGGGTGATGGAGGTCATCCCAGGGAACAAAGCCGTGGGAAGTCTGTAGCATGGCCTTTGACTCTTCTGAGTAGCCATAGCCGTTCTCTGCGTGCTGTGAGAACACCGGAATGATCTTGAGCAGGCGGCCAGACGGCAGGCCATACACAGACACCTGGCCGTTAAACCCACCAGACAGGAAGGAGTACAGCTCATCATGCTTGCCCGGCGCCACATACACCTGTGAGGCGGCATCTGAAGAGAGCGCCGAGGCGGTAGCCCCGGTGGCGTCATTGCCATTGGTCTTTTGGCAGCCTTGCAGGGCCGTGCCGGCAGCTACCGTTAGGAGAAGAGCGGCGGCAGGCGCGGCCTTTCTCAGTTTATTCAGGATTGTTTCCATAGAATAGGGTGAGATTAATTAACCTTTAGATTTATCGTTTTGCCTCAGGTATTCCAGAAGGGCGCGGGCATCTTGCTCATTCACGTTCTGGTTGGTCATTTGCGTTAAGTGCTCGGCCAGAAGTTTCTTGGCGGTGGGGTCCTGCTTGGTCATTTCCTCAGGATTGATGACCATGTTCATGATCCACTCCGGTTTGCGGCGTTCGGTCACCCCGGCCAGGCCAGGACCTACAACTTTTTGGTCAGACAACTGGTGGCAGGCCGAGCATTTTCCCTCAAAAAGGGACTTGCCGGTAGCAGCCAGCGCCTGGTCTACCTCTGCCCCTACTTCTACTGATTTCACCGGCCCCACCCCTTTGCCTTCATCTGCGGCGGGCGCCTCAGCGGCCACGGGTGCCTCTGTGGTGGTCTCTTCCTTAATGTTATATTCTTCTTTGGTTTCTTTCTTTTCTGAGGAGCAACTAAACAAAAGAGCGGCGCACACCAGCGCTACCGCGTTCACTTTCAGCGGAGTTTTGATGCGGTTAATAAATTGGATAAGCTGTTTTTTCATGGGTTTAAAAATTAAGGTTAAAAGGATGGGTGGTGATTGATTTCTGAACAAATGTATTTGCCCCACTAAAATTAATAAAGGACCTTAATCTCTTTTATTAATGACCATTGTCATTTTCTCTCTTGCCCTGCGGTAAGACCTTTGAACAACAAATACCAGAGAAAACACGGGGCAGACCTTGGGTTGGGGTATTGGGGATAATAGCGGGCCAGATCATATTTCACTCTTCAGGCTCTCTAATAACCAAAACCTTAATGCCAAGGAGCCTGCACCCGGTATTCTGGCTCCACTTTTTCAACCCGCTTTTGAATTAACTTTTACCTATTACAATCATGAAGTACAAAAAACTCTGGCTGGGATTCATTGCCGTCATGGTGGGTTCCTTTGCTGTTCTCGGGTACTACGGATCTGAGATTTACCGGAAGGCGCCGCCTATCCCTGACAAAGTGGTCACTGCCTCGGGCAAAACCATTTTCACCGCCCAGGACATCAAAGACGGGCAGAATGTCTGGCAATCTATTGGGGGTCAGGAACTGGGCTCCATCTGGGGCCATGGCGCCTATGTAGCCCCAGACTGGACCGCCGACTGGCTACATAAAGAAGCCATGTTCTTTCTGGACCGCTGGGCCCAGGAGGCCAAAGGCACCAAGTTTGACGCGCTGGACGTAGAAACCAAGGCCATGCTGCAGGCCCGCCTGCAACAGCAGATCAGGGCCAACACCTATGATCCCGCCACCGGCACCCTGGCTATCTCAGACCTGCGCGCCGAGGCCATTGCCGGCGTAAGCGAGCATTACACCGGGCTCTTTATGAATGATCCGGCCCTGGCCAAGTACCGTGATGCCTACGCCATGAAAGACAACACGGTGCAGGACCCCGTGCGCATGCGCAAAATGAACGCCTTCTTCTTCTGGGCGTCATGGGCCTGCGTGACCCAGCGCCCCGGCCTGGACATTACCTATACCAATAACTGGCCCGCCGAGGAACTGGTGGGCAACCGCCCCAGCAGTGACCTGATCATCTGGACCGGTTTCTCCGTGATTGTCTTGATAGCCGGTATCGGGCTGCTGGCCTTCTATTATGCCTCTAACAAAGAAGAGGAGATAGATATAGAAAAACTCCCTAAGGAAGATCCCCTGCTGGGGCTGCAGGCCACCCCTTCCATGAAGGCTACGCTGAAATACTTCTGGATTGTGACCGCCTTGTTTGTGGTGCAGATCACGCTGGGTGTGGTAACTGCGCACTACGGCGTGGAAGGCCAGGCCCTGTACGGCTTTGATCTGGCCAACTTCCTGCCCTACTCCATTACCCGCACCTGGCACGTACAGTTGGCCATCTTCTGGATTGCCACTTCCTGGCTGGCCACTGGTCTCTACATTGCCCCGGCCGTGTCTGGGTATGAGCCTAAATTCCAGCGTCTGGGCGTGAACTTCCTGTTTATCTGCTTCCTCATTATTGTGGTAGGCTCTCTGGCCGGCCAGTGGTATGGCGTTATGCAGAAACTGGGCTACGCGCAAAACTTCTGGTTTGGGCACCAGGGCTATGAGTACGTGGACCTGGGCAGGTTCTGGCAGATATTTCTGCTGATTGGCTTGTTCCTGTGGCTGTTTTTGATGGTGCTCGCTATTTTGCCTGCCTTTAGAAGAGAAGCCGAAGGCCGCCATTTGCTGGGCATGTTCATGATCTCCTCGGCTGCTATTGCCTTGTTCTGGGCCGCCGGCCTTATGTGGGGCCAGCACACCAACCTGGCGGTGGCCGAATACTGGCGCTGGTGGGTGGTCCACCTTTGGGTAGAAGGCTTCTTTGAAGTGTTTGCCACCGTGGTGATTGCCTTCCTGTTTGTGCGAATGGGCTTGCTGGAGGTAAAACTGGCCACCGCCACCGTGTTGTTCTCCACCATCATCTTCCTGTTTGGCGGGATCATAGGCACCTTCCACCACTTGTACTTCAGCGGCACGCCTACGTCGGTGATGGCTTTGGGCGCCACCTTTAGCGCCCTGGAAGTGGTGCCATTGGTCTTGATTGGGTTTGAGGCCTACCATAACTTCAAGATCAGTAAGATTACCCAATGGATTGTGGCCTACAAGTGGCCTATCTACTGCTTTATTGCAGTAGCCTTCTGGAACCTGGTTGGGGCCGGCGTGTTCGGCTTCCTGATCAACCCTCCCATCGCACTCTATTACATGCAGGGGCTCAACACTACCCCGGTGCACGGCCACACCGCTTTGTTTGGGGTGTACGGCGTGCTGGGCATAGGCCTGATGCTGTTCGTGCTCAAAGGTCTTTCGGGCCGCAGACGCTGGAAAGATGGCGTGATCAGCTTCGCCTTCTGGTCCATCAACATCGGGTTGGCCCTTATGGTCCTGATCAGCGTGCTGCCAATTGGCTTGATGCAAACCTGGGCCAGCGTGAAATACGGCCTGTGGTACGCCCGCTCCATGGAATTCATGCAGACAGACACCATGGAAACCTTGCGCTGGATGCGCGTAATTGGGGACACCATCTTCGCCGTGGGCGTGGGCGCTTTGGCCTGGTTCGTGGTGGGGCTCAAGACCGGCTGGTCTCTGGAAGAAGATGAAGACGTGGCCCAAAGCGTAGAACGCAAACGGGAGAAGATGGTGCGGTAAGCGCTTTCTCTTCTTCATAAAAGGAAAAGGAAGGATCTGTTTTCAGGAAAGGCCGCTGTTTTAAGCCCCATTTCCTGAAAACAGGCCCAAAACAGAAAGTCTAGTTCTTATTTCCCGTTAGGCCCTGCCACGAGCAACAAACTGGTTTTAGCGTACCCGTTGCCCTGGCAGGGTCTTTCTTTTTGCAGAAAGCAGAAACCAAAATATTGCTAATACCCGCTCCCCTGTTTTAGGGCCGTTTTTCAGAAAACACCTCTAAAACAAAAACCTCCAAGCCCTTAAATTCAGGCACCATTCACTTTTAAGCCTCATTCCCAAAGTAGGGGTCAAGGCCCGAAATCAGGGGTTTGCCTGGGTTGGTTGACTATACTCAAAAAAGTAATACCTATCATTTTCCCGGGTGACAGGCATCATCCATTACTCTTGAAAATCAACCTACTTTTACATATCTATACAATTAAGAACCAACCTTTTATCAGCCATGAAAACCTCTACCAAAACCAAAGCGGTTCAATTCCTCGGGATTGCAATCTACTGCCTGGGCCTGCTCTTCTCTTGCACCGATGTGAAAAAAGAAAGGGAGATCGCCTCGGCGGCCATTGCGGCCGGCTCTAAAGTTCTTCCGCAGATAGAGGCAGAGCTGACCAACGCACCCAACGTGCCCCGGCCCATTGCCCGGAAGTACCCAGCCAAAGTGGTGGTGCGCCTGGAGGTAACCGAAGTAGTACAAAAATTAGCCGATGGCGTGGAATATACCTTCTGGACCTTTGGGGGCTCCGTACCGGGTAAATTCATAAGAATACGGGAAGGAGACGAGGTGGAGTTCCACTTAATGAACCACCCAGACAGCAAAAACCCACACAACATTGACTTACACGCCGTTTCTGGTCCTGGTGGGGGTGCTGCCTCCACTTTCACGGCCCCGGGTCACGAAACCATTTTTGACTTCAAGGCCCTAAATCCGGGTCTCTACGTGTACCATTGCGCCACTGCCCCGGTGGGTATGCACATTGCCAACGGTATGTACGGTCTTATTCTGGTAGAGCCTAAAGAAGGGCTTCCGGCCGTAGACAAAGAATATTACGTAATGCAAGGCGATTTCTACACCAAAGGTGACTTTGGCGCTCCTGGACTGCAGCCTTTTGACATGACCAAAGCCCTGAAAGAAGAACCTACCTATGTGGTGTTCAACGGCTCTGTGGGCGCGCTTACCGGTGAGAAAGCCCTTACCGCGCAAACCGGCGAAACCGTACGCCTTTTTGTAGGCAACGGCGGACCTAACCTGATCTCTTCCTTCCACGTGATTGGTGAGATCTTTGACAAAGTGTACCAGGAAGGCGGCTCTAAAGTAAACGAGAACGTGCAGACCACGCTGGTTCCGGCCGGGGGCGCCGCCATCACGGAGTTCAAAGCCGATGTACCGGGCAACTACGTGCTGGTAGACCACTCCATCTTCAGGGCCTTCAACAAAGGCGCGCTGGGCATGCTCAAAGTGCAGGGCAAGGAAGACAAAAAAGTATACTCCGGGCAGATCATGGACAAAATCTATCTGCCTGAAGGCGCCACCGTACAGGAAATGCCTGACTCCAAAGCCCCCCTGGCCCCGGTGGCCGCTACCAAAGACGGACGTATAGCCTTAGGAAAAGCGGTGTTCACCCAGAACTGCCAGGCCTGTCACCAGGCCGAAGGACAGGGGATCAAAGGCGCTTTCCCGCCCATTGCCAAGTCTGACTACCTCAACGCAGATGTGAACCGCGCCATTGGCGTAGTGGCCCACGGTCTGGAAGGCCAGATAAAAGTAAACGGCGAGCTCTACAACAGCACCATGCCTAAACTCACCCTCACAGATGAGCAGATTGCCAACGTGCTTACATTCGTGTATAACCAGTGGGGCAACAAAGGCGTGGAAGTAACCACTGAACAGGTGAAAAAAGTAAGGGCCACCCCGCCTAGCCACTAAGCTGTAAGAAACCCTGGGCAGCAGAGGGCCGGAGGCTTCACCCCCTTCGGCTCTCTGCTCCTTTCAGTTGAAGCCTTAATTTTAATTTCAGTAGTACTCTTTACCCTATTGCCATGTACCGCCTCTTTTTACTTGCTATCTGCCTCCTGGCTTTTCCCCCTGCGGGGATGGCGCAGAAAAACCCTTCCACTGGTCTGGTCATGATCAAAGGCGGTAGCTTTGTGCCCCTGTATGGTCCAGACGCCAAGCCGGTGAAAGTGCAGTCCTTCCAGTTAGACGCCTACCCTGTGACCAACGCCCAGTTTGAGGCCTTTGTGCAGGCCTACCCTAAATGGCGCAAGGCTACCGTGAAAAAGATCTTCGCGGATCAGAATTACCTCAAACACTGGGCAACTCCTCTGGGCGTGGGCCCCGATGCGGCAAAGATCAAAAACAGCCCCGTCACCAACGTCTCCTGGTTTGCCGCCAAGGCCTACTGTGAGTGCCAGGGCAAACGCCTGCCTACTTCCAATGAATGGGAGTTTGCGGCCCTGGCCAGCGAGACCAAGCCAGACGCCACCAATGACGAAAAGTTTTACCAACGCAGCCTGGAATGGTACAGCAAACCTAACCCTAAGTACTTGCCGCCGGTAAAAGAAAGCTTCAGGAACTATTACGGCGCCTACGGCATGATTGGCCTGGTCTGGGAATGGACCCAGGATTACAACTCGGCGTTATTGGTGGGCGAAGGCCGGTCCAACGCCAGCCTGGACAAGCAGGAATTCTGCGGGTCTGGGGCCAGTGGGGCCACCAACGTGAAAAACTACGTGGCCTTTATGCGCTATGCGTTCCGGTCCAGCCTCAAGGCCAACTACACCGTGGCCAACCTGGGCTTCCGGTGCGCTTCCAGCATGCCGGTGGCCTCCCGCTAAGCCGGGGTAGTTCGTTTACTTTTATTTACCAGTGCTATGAAACGTTTCTCTTTTTCTACCCCCCTTTTACTGGCGGCATGGCTGCTGGTCGGTTGCCAGGACACTCCCGGTGACCAGCCCGTGCTGGACCAGGCCTCCACCCCTGCTGCCGTGCAAGCCAACGCCCCTGTCTCAGACCTCTCCATCTATAACCTGGAATCTGACTGGACCACCCAGGTTGGCAAGGAAATAAAGCTGGACGCCTTCAAGGGCAAACCGCTGCTGGTCTCCATGGTCTACACCAGCTGCGCCTTTGCCTGCCCTAGAACCGTGGCCGACCTGCAGATCATAGAGAAAGGCCTGGCCGATTACCAAACCAATGACTTCCACGTGGTACTGGTGACCATAGACCCGGCGCGTGACACCACCGCCCGCCTGCAGGCCTTCGCCGCCGAGAACAACCTGAACCTGAACCGCTGGACACTCCTGACCAGCACCTCAGACAACATACAGGAACTGGCCGCGATCTTAAACGTGAAATATAGAAAAGCACTTAACGGCGAATTTGCCCACTCCAACCTGATCACCCTGCTCAACGCCCAAGGCGAAATTGTGCATCAGCAGCAAGGCCTGGGCGCCTCTCCAGAGGAAACCCTCACCAAAATGAAGGAGTTGCTGCCGCCTGTTCAGAAGTAAAACGGGTATTGAGGAATTATCAGCACTTAACTTTCAGCTCAAAAACCATCAGCAGCGTCTCTTACACCAGACTCTCCCCTTGAGGGGAGCGCAGAGGGGTGTTTACACAGGAGAGCGGGCTTTGCAGATAAACTTTATAAAGTTCTGTGCTTTCCATTGGTTCTGGGAGATTGTCAGGAATGCGTGCATCAAAAGATGTAAACACCCCTGTGCGCTCCCCTCAAGGGGAGAGTCTGCATTTAGTAGGTGATATTACGTTTTGAGGCCGTTTTCCAGAAAACGGCCTCAAAACGGTTTTTTTTTGTAAAACGGAGAAATTACTCCTTCTTGAATTTGATCCGGCAGGTGAAGGCTAGTTTATAGACCACTTGCCCGGTTTTGGGATTGAGTAGCGTGATCTTGCCTTCCTCCTTCAGTTTCTCAAAGGCCGTGAGGTAGTTTTCGCGGCTGTAGGGCGTACCCACGTTGTGCTTCTGGTAGATTTTTTCCAGGGTCATGCTGTGGAAAAGGGCCGCCTTCTGGGCCAGATCCTGCGTGAGCTTCATCTGGGAGAACGGCAGGTACTGGTAATACTCGGGCACCAGCACCTTAATGGCTTTCTGGTTCGCCCCGAAGAGCGCTACCCCGTCTTCCTGGTACTCGCAATACGGCAGCAGCTGTTCCTTGAACCGGGTATGGGCCAATTCATTTTTAGAAACCAGCAGCAGGTAAAACTGCGTCTGATCTTTGCCTGGGGCGTTAATCTTAAAGGTAGAAGTCTGAAACTCCCTGTCCAGCAGGCTTTCCTTGAACTGCTCCAGCGCGAACTTCTCTTTTTTAGAGGCGTGGCCTGCCCGGAGGAAAAACTCCCGGATCTTGGGCAAGCGGTCACCCAGCAAAGTGGCCAAGGCACTGCCTTCTTTGGCGGTTTTAAAGGCCGAGGCCAGGCGCTTGTATTCAAACAGCAGCAGAAAATCTGACTGACCCTGTTCCAGCGCCAGGTGCCATAGGTCCTGGGCCAGCTTGTGCCCAAAGGGATCAGTAGCCACAAAGGCCGGGGTGCCCTGGCTGAGTTGTTCCTTTACCCAACCTATGGTCTCAGGCGAATGCAGAAACACGGGTTTATGGTGCAGGTCCTCGTAAAAAGGCAGGGCTTCTACCTGCTCTTGCAACTGCTGCAGCCCGGCTTTGCTGCCGTCCAGAAAGACCGGCTGTACGGCCTTGTTGGCATCATAGCGGGAACCCGCGCTGATGAAAAGGTTCTTGAGTAGTTTATGGGAAGCGGTGGCGGCTACTTCGGGAGTGCTACTAGGAACTGCCTGCAGGTCCAGGTACAACAGGGGTTTGTCTACGGAAATCGTCTCTTCGGCTTGCCTTGCCTCTACCCAGGATTTGAAGAACGGCGGCAGCACCTCTGCTTTAATGGCAGGGGCTTCTGGTTGTTGCTTAAAAAAATCCTTAGGGTCACTCCCGGCCACGTTTTCTCTCCTCCATCAATTTGCCCCACCGTGCAGCGGCAACAAAACTAGCCTGCAAAATTACCTCTCTCCCCTGACATCTGAAAGCCGCCCGCAAACCTGATTTCCGTTTTACGGCTGTTTTCCTGAAAACAGGCCAAAAACAGAAAAGCTGCTCTCAGCCAGGGCCCTTTATGGAGGATTACGCACAGGCTCCCAAAAATGATAAAAGTCATCTTACAGGATGACCTTGGTCTCCGTGGGGGCGCTTTCCTCTCTTTAAATTGCCAGCTATAATCAGTATTAACCGCACTAATTGTATCTTCATTATGCTACAAAATTTTCTGCACACGTTCCATATCCCGGTCATGGGCCTGGCCTTTTCCATTGACTCCCCACTAAAGGTGGCCCGTTTTGGAATTTCCTCCGTTCTTTCCCTTTGTGATGACGCCCTGCTGGAAGACATGCGCCGTTACTATTCTGCCGTATTCCAAAAGCCTTACGTGCCTATTCAGAAAGACGAGGAAGACGGCCGTGCCCGCCGGGCCACCGCTTACCTTGACCTGGTAGATGACGTGGTGAACGAGCAGATAGAGCGCTTGCGCCAGGAAGAATTTGCCCCCGGCACCCAACTCACCAAATACTTTGAACTGCTGCCCGACAACTCCCCGCTCCGCGCGCTGTATGAGCAAATGCTGGCCTCTACTGATGCGCCTTACCAGCAGTACCTGCAGTCCCAATTGCGCGAAGCCGTCACCCCTGGCTCTATTGACGTGAACATCATGACCAAGCTGGACAAGACCAATTACGGTCCAGACGGACAGCCCCTTCCGGCGGAGTTCACCGATGCCTCTGCCGCCCTGCGCGGGTTTGCCAAAAGCAAGGTGCGATCTTCCATCGTGTTTTCAGCGGGTATGAACATGCGCCTCTATGGCTACATGGACCAGTTCCCCTGCTTTCTGCCCAATGCCGCCGGTGAGTTTGAAAAGAAAGTGATTTTAAAGGTAAGTGATTACCGGTCTGCCGCCGTGCAGGGTAAAATATTGGCCAAGAAAGGCATCTGGATCTCTGAATTCCGGGTAGAGTCTGGCTTGAACTGTGGGGGCCACGCCTTCGCCACCGACGGTTTTTTAATGGGACCCATTCTGGAGGAATTCAAGCAGAACCGCCAGGCCCTCCGGACCGAACTTTGGGACATGTGCCAGGCCGTTCTTACCGCCAAAGGCCTTCCGGCACCCACCCAACCCCCGGTGCAGAAACTGACCGTACAAGGAGGCTTGGGCACAGTCCAGGAGCATGAGTTTTTACTGGAGTATTACGGCGCCGATGCGGTAGGCTGGGGAACCCCTTTCCTGCTGGTACCAGAGGCCACTACCGTAGACGCCCACACGCTTACCCAACTCTCTGACGCCACCTCTGATGACCTGTACCTGAGCCCAATTTCCCCGCTGGGAGTACCCTTCAACGCCATGCGCGGCACCACCAGCGAGCAACTGACCCAGAGCCGCATTGACAAAGGCAAGCCCGGCAGCCCCTGCATCAAGAAACACCTGGTTTCTAACACCGAGTTTACCGACGAGCCTATCTGCACGGCCTCCCGTAAGTACCAGCGCCGCAAGCTGGAGCACTTAAAATCTCAGGAACTGTCCCTTGAGGCCTACCAGCGCGAGGAGGCCAAAGTATTAGCCAAAGAGTGCCTCTGCGAAGGCCTGGCCAACACCGCCACTGAGGAATATGGCCTCAACAAGAAAGGCAGCAACCCCGTGGCCATCTGTCCAGGACCTAACCTGGCGTTCTTCTCGGGTATCTTTAAGCTGCAGGAAATGGTAGACCATATCTACGGTCGCTTTAACGCCCTTAACCAGACCTACCGGCCCCACGTGTTCATCAATGAGCTGAACCTGTACGTAGCCTACTGGAAAAACAAGAAAGAAGAGCACCTGGAAAACTTTAACCAAAAGCAACAGAAGTACCTGCAGACTTTTCGGCAGAACCTGCAGGAAGGCATCAACTACTACAAAGAACTGTTGCCTACCCTTTTTTCTTCAGATGAACTGGAACGCCAGGTCATTACCTTAAATGAACTGCTGGAAGCCGAGGATCAACTTCAGCTTTCTTTGGTACACGCCTAACGTTTGAGATGGACACGATCAGACTCACGCGCCGCTTCACTTTTGAGGCGGCGCACGCGTTAGCGCACTATGACGGCCTTTGCCGCCACATCCATGGCCACTCCTACAAACTGGAAATCACGGTTATGGGCAGCCCCATCAAAACACCCGGCCACCCCAAAGACGGCATGGTCCTGGACTTTGGCGACCTCAAGCAACTGGTACAAACCCACGTACTGGAGCAACTGGACCACGCCCTGGTGCTGCGTTACGAAAGCCCTGCCCCCCTGCTGGCGGTACTGCAGGACCACAAACTGCTGCTCCTGCCCTACCAACCCACCTGCGAGAACCTGTTGCTCTACATCAAAGACTGCCTGCAACCCCACCTGCCCCCCACCGTCCATCTGCACAGCCTGCGCCTCTGGGAAACCGAGAATGCCTTTGGCGAGTGGCACGCAGCTGATAATTTTTAGCCAGATTTTCTGGTTTTCCTTTCTTGGTTTAGGTGAGAATAGGCATCATAGCAAGCTTCCCTGTTTTAGGGCCGTTTTTCATAAAACAGCCTTAAAACAGGGAAGCTTGCTTTTAAGAATTTAAGAGGAGGCAAAGTGTGCTTTGAGGCTATTGCCTCACTGAAGTTGCAAACTTCAGCTTATAATGGGTCCAAGTTGGAAACTTGAACCAGAAGAAGGTAGAATTAACCTGTTTAAAGGACTTACCAAAGTTTAGAGAATGACCATGGCACTAGCGACCGCTGATATCATTTACGAAAGTCAATGCAAACATATGAATTACAAGTTCTTGACTTTCCTCTCAGAAATCATCAGCACTGATTCTTCAACGCAGACTCTCCCCTTGAGGGGAGAGTCTGCGCTTAGTACGGCATATCATTGGTATCAGACTGAGTGTTATTCCAAAGGTTCTAGTTGCATTAAGGCTTAAGTTGATTATATAGCGTTAACTGATGTAATAAAACACCATTGCGTAGCTTAATCTTTTCTGCCTAGAAAGCTGAATTTTTAGCCAAGCAAGCTTAACCCGGTCCTACAAAGCCGGAGCATCCTGAAAGAAGACACTGGCCGGCAGTTTGCTTTTTGAAATACCAGGCCCAGACCATTGCAGATCTAAACCAGCGGTGCTGCCCGGCTGACGGGTGTAGTAGAGTCTTACCGGATGAAGGCCTGCTTTCAAGTGAAGCTCTCCTTTTATTTCCTGGCCGACTTTATAGCCATAATCTGCGTCTAAGACAGTGGCCTCATGCAGGCGTAGCAAGGCACCTCCATCGGTGGTAAGATAAAAGGTGTAGGTACCATCTGCAGGAGCGTTGATGTAGCCCTGGAAAAACAGCAGGTTTTGGTTTGGCTTACCAACGTCTCCCATTGGCTGCGGGGTTTGCCCGGTGGCGGTGGCCTGCAGCGAGGTGATCTCGGGTACCCAAAGGAAATCACCGGCGAAGGCTTTCCAGCTCAGGCCTGGTTTGGTTTTGGTGGCTACCACGGCAGGCATCAGTTCCTGGTCATAGGGCCTCGGAGCTTCAGGGTCTGGCCTACGTGCCTGCAGTACCTTGTCTTTCATCTGTTGCTGCAGTTTCTCCATGCCCGGGGCCTTGGCCAGGTTGTTTACTTCCTGGGGGTCCTTCACCACGTTATAGATTTCAAAGTCATTAGAGTGGGCTTTGATGTCATACCGCACGCCTACATAGTCACCTAACCGGATGAGTTGCATCTGGCCGCGTTTCCGTTTCTGGTGCGCGGGGTGAAACTCGGCCAAAGTCGGGGTGCTGCCGTTGTTTTCATATTCTACATACACCAGGCTTTCCTGCTGATTTCCTTTGCCCGTGAGCGATGGCAATAGCGAAACGCCATCGGTACGGGCGGGGGCGGGAACACCGGCGGCGTGGGTGAAGGTAGGCAGCCAGTCATGCGAGGCATTGGGCGTCTTTACCACGGTGTTGGCCGGAATGTGACCGGGCCACCAGGCCAGGGCCGGCATGCGTACGCCGCCTTCCCAGACATCGCGCTTCACCCCGTCAAACGGCCCGAAACTGTTGAAGAAATCTGGGTTGTTGTCTTTCTTGCCCAGGTATGACTCCAGCGATGGCCCGTTGTCTGAGGAGAAAACCACCAGGGTGTTTTCGTCTATCTTCAGGTCTTTGAGGAGTTGCAGCAGATCGCCAATGGCGTCATCAATGCGCCGCACCGAGGTAGCGTAGCGTTTATAGACATCGGGCCAGGCGATTTCTGGGGTTGCCGGGTTCTTGTCATGGTCATAGGTGGCGTGGGCGTAGTCTGGGTGGGTCCAGGAATCAACGGTTCCGGAGGCGGTATTGATCATCTGCCCGGGTTTGCCGGTCCATTGCAGTCCGCCTTTCAAACCACCGCCCGCCGGGTAGGCTTGGGTGGGCAGTTCCAGCACGGCATGCGGGGTATCATAGGCCAGGTAAAGAAAGAACGGGTTCTCTTTGCCTTTGGCCTGGTCTATGATCCACTTTTTAGAGGCGGCGGTCCAGAGATCGGCAGTGTAGCATTTGTCCAGGGTGGCTGCTATTTCCGTGCGGTTTTGGTACACTTCCTTGGCCCCGCGATAGACGCCTTCTTTGGGGTAGTGCTCATGCCCATCGCCGTGCCGTATGTAGCCCAGATAATAGTCAAAGCCCCGGTTGAGGGGATGCCCGGGCCAGTTTTTGTTTTTGCCCTGCAGCCCCCATTTGCCCACAGCCGCCGTGGCATAGCCCGCCTTTTTCAGCACTGAGGCCATGGTGTGGTTATCTTCCAGTGCTTTGTCAAACTGGTTATCCCGCACGTTGGCGTGGCCCTGGCTCAGGCCCAGCAATATAGAAGCGCGCGAGGGTGCGCACACCGGCGCACCGGCATAATGATGGGCCAGCACCGCGCCCTGGGCCGCCATCTTATCCAGGTTGGGAGTGTAGGCCCAGGGCTCACTGCGGTCTTTCCTGGTTTGGCGCTGTTTCTGGAAAAACACCCCCAAATCGCCGTACCCCAAATCATCCGTCAGGATAAAGATAATATTAGGCTGCTTCTTTTGAGGAACCGAGGGTTTAGTTTGTGCCGCCCCAGAAAAAGGCAGGCAGACACTGATAAGGACCAATAAAATAAGTGGGCGGAAAATCCTTTTCATAGCAGGGTTATAGACAAGATTCATCCTTTGGCAGGTAAGCCGTACCAAGGAAATTGTTTATTTAAGAAGCAATCATTTTAACCGCCTATTCATCTTCCTCCTTCGCAGTGCTGGCTTTAGGCACATGGGCGCTGCCGTACAATGGGTTCTTCTGCTGCGGAATTTTGGCTCCGGTTTTCTGCGCCCAGGCCAGCAGGTCCTTTAGTAATTCATCGCGTTTAGCAGGGTTGGCTTCGGCCAGGTTCTTTTTCTCGCCCAGGTCATCTTTGAGGTTATACAGCTCCACCGCCTTGTTGCTGGCCAGCTTACTTTTACCGCCGTCAAGCACCCATTCTTCATGGTAGAGCAATAGTTTCCAGTCGCCTTTTCTGATGGTGGAAACCGGCCGGGACCTGAAATCCTGGTCCCTGGAACCGGGGTGGGCATTGTCCAGGTAACCCGGGAAGTGCCAGAAAATGGCAGGGCGATTTATGGCTTTCTCTCCATTAAAAAGCCTTACCAGACTTTCGCCGTCAAGCACCTTCTCTCTGGGTTTCACTGCACCGGCCACTTCCAGAAAGGTAGGAAACAGGTCCACGTTGATAACCGGCGCCTGCTGCACCGACCCGGCTTTGATCACGCCTGGCCACCGCGCAATAAACGGCACCCTTATGCCGCCTTCATAGTACATGCCCTTAAAACCCCTGAGCGGAGTCTGGGGTGATTCTGGCAGCCCGCCGTTGTCTGAGGTAAACAGCACCAGCGTATTTTCTTCCAGCCCCAGTTCCTTTATCTTCTTAAGCAGGATACCCACGCCATCATCCATCTGCGCGTTCATGGCGGCGTAGGCCTGGTGTTGCTGGTAGGTGCCTTACTTGCCTTTGAATTTGGCTAGCATTTCTTCCCGCGCCTGAATGGGCATGTGGTCTGCGTGGTGGGCCACGTACAGGAAGAAGGGCTGGTTTTTGTTAGCCTCCATGAACTTGACGGCCCCGTTAGTGATGCGGTAGATGCCTTTAGGGTCGTTGGTCTCTGCGAACTGCTTTCTGCTGGGCGGGTTAAAATCATCGGTTACGTCAAAGCCCTGGTCTATAGGGAACGTGCCTTTTTTGTGGCCCACGTGCCACTTGCCAAACATGCCGGTTTTGTAGCCTGCGTCCCGCAACCCTTCGGCCAGGGTGTACATTTCTGGGGCCAGCTCATTGGTGTTAGGAATAGGCTCCAACCGCATTTTATTCACAGGACCGCGTTTGGTGCTGCCAACCGCGTAGATGCCATGCCGAGGCGTGTACTGCCCCGACAGCAAACTCCCGCGGCTGGGCGCGCAGTTTCCGGCGGCGGCATAGGCGTTGGTAAAGACCATGCCCTGCCGGGCCAGGGCGTCAATGTTAGGCGTCTGGTAAAAGTCACTGCCCGTGAACCCCGCGTCTTTCCAACCCATGTCATCAATAAAGATCAACACAATGTTGGGCTTCTGCTTTGGCGCCTGGGCCGTAAGTTGGGCCGCCGTAAAAAAGCAGAGAACGAAAACTACAGCGGAAAGGTATTTTCTGATTTGCATGAATCTGTGGGTTTGCCGGTAAGGGAATCGTTAAAAAAGGGAAAGCGGGCGAGTGGCGTTTTGAGCCTGTTTTCCAGAAAACAGCCCTAAAACGGGTGGAAGCCTTTACGCCTTATTCCTTTATCTTTTTCTCCAGTTGCCTGGTAATCAAGGTGGCTAGTTCCTGGTAGCCTTTTGGGGTATAGTGGACGTTATTCGGGGCCTCTCCGTACTTTTGATGGATTTCCATGGACCCTGCGTAAATATCGTTCACTTCAATGCCATGCTTTTTCATTACTTCCCGGGCCACTGCATTATAAAGAGGCGCGTCTTTCACATATCTTCCCGGTTCATTCTCCGGCACATAAGAGGTAGTGACAAACAGCAGTTTGGCATTGGTTTTCTTTAGGATGGTCACCAGTGAGTCAAGGTTGGCGCGGTACTGTTCTGGGGTGTGGGCAAGGGAGCCGTTCACTTTATCGCTTTTCCCGGCTTTGTTTCCTTCCCAGGGCAGGCGGTAGCACAGGTCCCACAGGCCCCAGTTAAACTGGATTACGTCCCACTTTTCCTGGCCCAGCCATTCATGAATTTTCTTCAGGCCGGTACCGGTATGCTGGGCGTTTCCTTTGTTATGCACAAGCACCGCCTTGTCTGCCAAACCTTGCTGCACAAACGGGAAGTAGCCAATGGAAATGGAGTCACCAATCACCAGCACATTCTTTTTGCGCGGCGCCCAGCCAGACAGCAACACGGTTAAAAGCAGAAGTAACCCAATCTTTTTCATGGCAAGATTCCTGTCTTTTATAATAAGCCTTTAGGCAACTTGTTCAGGTTTTGGTTCAGGTCCATGAGCACCTTGGCCGGGTACACCGCACTGTTCAACCACAAAGGCAGGTTATACTTGGTAAAGAACGTAGGGAACTCGCCCTCATGTGCCTGCTGCACCACAGTAAAGGAGTTGGCCAGCGATTTGGCCTTGGCCAGGTAAAGCGGCTTTTTGGTTACTTCATAGGCGTGCCAGAAGGTTTCTACCATAATGCCTGCCGAACGCCCCACCGGGTACCAAAACACGTATTGTTCCTGCACGCTGGGCGTGATCCAGTCTTTGGAGTTTCGGCCGGGGGTTTTATTGTCGGTGGCGTACGGGCGGGGCTGTTCCCAGATCACAAACTGATCTTCAGAGAAGCGCACCAGTTCCTCGGCTAAGGCCACATGGCCGGGGTTGTTTTTGCTGTTGTTAAACAGGTAAATAGCCAGGTCGCAGGCCTGCTCGCGGCTCAGGTTTTTGTAGGGCGGCCGCGCGTACACGTCTTCAAACTGCCCCTGCCAGTCAAAGGTCTTCACGGGGTTATCCAGAATGTATTGGAGCGCTTTTTTGGTAGGCGTCTCCAACCCCTTTACCCCGTAGTCCGTTCTGAGGCGATCAAAGTAGTTGGTCACGGCCGTAGGAATAGCAATGTTATCGGCTACGGGCTTATTGGTGGCGTGGTGCACAAACTGGTACCAGCTGCCGTTGGGCATCTGATTTTTAAGGTAGGTCTGCGAAATACGCTGGGCGGCTTCCAGGTACCGGACGTCTTTGGTGTGGTCGTACAGATCCAGGAAAGCGTAGCCGGCATCCACCCCCATCATGGTGAAGTTGTTCACATCATTCATGTGGGCCTTTTTCCCATCCAGTTTCACGCCATAATATGTAGGCACAAAATACTCCCAGGCCGTGCCCGGCTTATACCGCAGGTCCAGCATAAAATCGGCGACAATACGGGCCAGCTCGGTGGCTTTCTGCGCTTCTGGGGTATTGGGTTTGAGGCGGGCATACGTGATGGCCCCAATGACCAGTGCGCTGTGTATTTTGGCGGGGTACCGGTAGTTAAGGTATTTAGGGTCCGGCTTTTTATAAGTAAACCAGTACTGCACATATTTTTCGGCCATGAGCTTTTCCAGCGCCACCAGAGCGCTCTGGTCATAGGCCAGGGCGGTGGGCTCATGATAAGGCCCATTGAAGGGCGATGCCCGATAAAAGCTCCCCTTCCCGGCTAGCCCCAGGCTGTCTCCGGCGGCGTTCAGGCCTACCACCTGCACAGAGAAAGTACCTACCGGCACCTGGGCCCAAATGGGGCTAAGCGCCTCATACGGCACCTTGGCCTCAAAACTGAATTTCTTTTGATCCCTGACAGAAACCACGGTATACAGGTACTTCACCGCGCCCTGAAGAACTTTATAGTCAAAAGCCGGGGCATAAATAAACAGTTTGGCCTCCTCGTTCCAGAACGGCACTTTGCCCGGCACCCCTGGCCTGACCGGAACCTTTGACTCTTCCAGCGCTATCTCGCCCAGAGACTTTCCTTTGGTGGTGACCACTGCGCTACTTGCCGCCCCGGCCGGAGCTGCGGACTGGCAGGAATTCAAATACCCAGCCAAGGGTAACATGAGGCAAAGAAGTAGTTTTCTGTTCATCCAGTAGGTTGTTTATTAATGCAAATGGTTCCACACGGCCAAGCCATCTCGCCCTGCGAAATGCCGGTTAACAATAACTTATTTGGTAATGGGTAATTTCATGGTGAGCCGATTTTCCAGCGGAAAATCAGTCGTTAGACATCTATGTAGGTACAAAGCTTAAGGCCAGCTTTTCCCTTTGGTAATTTTTTCAACTTGGAGAAGGTATGCGTTTCTTACGATGCGCCTGGTAAAATAAAACCCACGGAAAGGCTTATAAACCTAGCCTCCTAATCCTAACCTGATGATAAGCAATGTGACTTAACTAGCCACCTAAAAAGCTTGCCAACGCTCCTCAATTCTGCATCAGCTTTTTACGCTAGCCGCGTGTAAACCCAGCAAGAAAGCTCGTCAACTGCCAGCTTATCCCCTCCTCAGAATCAACAGCTTTCGCCTCCACTGCATAGGTAAAACCTAAAGGTCCGGACACCGCAGGGCTACCAGAAGAATCTCCTTTTCCGTTTTGGGCCTGTTTTTCTAAAAACAAGCCCAAAACGGATACAGTGAAATAGACTAATGTCTGCTGCCTTTCCGTTTTACGGGCGTTTTCTCAAAACAGGCTCAAAACAGCGTTAAGCTCCCGTAGCCTTTACTGGCTCCTGCACTGCCAGCGCCTGGTACAGAATCTCGGCGGGGTGCAGGGCTTTCCTGGCGGTGCCGTCTTTAATCTGATGGCGGCAACTGGTGCCGGCGGCGGCTATCAGAACGTCTGCTTGCGCCTGCCGTACCGCCGGGAACAAGACCAGCTCGCCTATCTGCATAGACACGTCATAATGCTCTTTCTCATAGCCAAAAGACCCGGCCATACCGCAGCACCCCGAAGAAATCATCTCCACCTCATAATTCTGGGGCAGGGACAGAATCTTCTGCGTGGGTGTGAGCGCCTGCAACGCCTTCTGGTAGCAGTGCCCGTGCAGCTTGATCTGTTTTCTCTCCTGCGTGAAAGCCGAAGAAGAAATGTTTCCGGCCGCCGCTTCCCGCAGCAGGAACTCCTCCAAAAGAAACGAGTTGGCGGCTACTTTTTTGGCGAGCGGCACTAAATCCATTGGCACCAGGTCCAGGTACTCATCGCGCAGCGTGAGCAACGCCGATGGCTCTATGCCTACCAGCGGGATGCCGCTTTCCATGGCCTTGCCAAGGAGCTGCACGTTTTTGATGGCGATCTTTTTGGCGTCCCGCACCAGCCCTTTAGAGAGATAAGTACGGCCGCTTTCCAGGTGCTCTGGTAGCTGAACGTCATACCCCAGGGCCGATAACAATTTCACCGTAGTCTGGCCTATCTCTACGTCATTGTAATTGGTGAATTCATCGCAGAACAGGTATACCGGTTTGCCGGAGGCTGGCACGCTCTTTTGCTCCTTCTTCCAGTTGGCAAACCAGCTTCTGAGCGTGGTGGAACCCACGGTGGGCAGAGAACGGTCTACGGCAAACCCTACTGTTTTCTTTATTAATTTCCCAGTCACCGGATTGGTGATCATGAAATTGTAGAGGCCCGGCACCCAAGAGGCCAGCTGCTGCATTTTGGTGAAGTTCCCGATCATTCGGGTGCGCAGAGGCACGCCGTTGGCGTCATGGTAATGCTGCAGGAACTCGGCTTTCATCTTGGCCACATCTACGCTGCTGGGACACTCAGACTTGCAGGCCTTGCAGCTCAGGCAGAGGTCCATCACCTCCTTGATTTCCTTATGGTCAAACTTGTTGAGTTTCTCTGAGTTGGTGAGGAACTGGCGAAGGATATTAGCGCGGGCGCGGGTAGTGTCTTTCTCCTGGCGGGTGGCCATGTAACTGGGGCACATGGTGCCGCCGCTCACGTGGGTCTTGCGGCAGTCGCCGGAGCCGGAGCATTTTTCGGCCATGCGCAGAATCCCCTCCTGGGCCGAGAAATCAAACAGCGTCTCTACGGGTATCACCGCCTGCGCTATTTTCTCTTCGTACCGCAGGAACTCGTTCATAGGCGGGGTGTCCACAATCTTGCCCGCGTTGAAAATGCCCTTGGGGTCAAAGGCGTGCTTTACCTCTTTCAGCAGCTGGTACACCTCCTGGCCCAGGGCCGCGGGAATGAACTCGCCGCGCAGGCGGCCATCCCCGTGTTCACCGCTGAGAGAGCCGTTGTATTTTTTCACCAGCTCGGTGGTCTCGGCCAGCACCGTCCGGAAGAGTTGCTTTCCTTCCTCAGTTTTGAGGTTGATCATGGGTTCCACGTGCAGCTCGCCGGCGCCGGCGTGGGCGTAGTAAGAAGCCTGCAGGTTGTACTTGTTTAGCACCACCTGCAAATCGGTGATGTAGGCAGGAAGGTCTTCGGGAGACACGGCGCAGTCTTCAATGAGGTTCACGGGCTGCACATCGCCGGGCAGGTTCCTGATCAGGCCCAAGCCTGCTTTGCGCACTTCCCACACCGGTTTGGTCAGCGCGCCCCGCACCAGCGGATAGGCATAGCCCAGTCCGGCAGCCTTTAAATCGGCTACCAGGGCCTCGGCCTTTTCGGTGATCACGTCCTGGCTATTGGCCATGAACTCTACCATGAGCAGCGCGGCCGGATCGCCTTCAATAAAGAAGCGGTTCTGCTCATAGGTTTTATGGCCCTTGGTGAAATCCATGATGTACTTGTCCACCAACTCAGAGGCCATGGGCTGGTGCCGCAGGATGATGATATTGGCCTCCAGGGCTTCCAGCAGGGAATTGAAATGCACGCAGACCAAACCCTCTTCTTTGGGCGGCAAGGGAATGAGGTTCAGTTTGGCCTCCAGAATGAACGCCAGGGTACCTTCAGAACCGGCCAGCAGTTTACAGAGATCCAGGGTGGTCTGGCCTTCGGGGCCGGCGCCTTCGTCTACCAGAAAATCAAGGGCGTAGCCGGTGTTGCGGCGGGTAAGGGTCCTTTTGGGGTAATTCTGCTCAATGACGGCGCGGTTATGGTCATCGGTGACCAGGCCGTACACCTTGCGGTAGATATCGCCTTCCAGGTTCTGGAGGGTGAGTTTCTGCTGGAGTTCCTCGCGGGTGAGCGGCTTGAATTCGGCTTCTGAGCCATCGCTGAGCAGTACTCTTGCGGAAAGTAAATGCGTGCGGGTATCTCCCCAGACAATAGAGTGCAGGCCGCAGGAATTGTTGCCAATCATACCGCCCACCATAGCGCGGCTGGCAGTAGAGGTCTCAGGCCCGAACAGCAATCCGTAAGGCCGCAGCGTGGCGTTCAGGTCATCCCTGATCACGCCCGGCTGCACGCGTACCCACTGCTCTTCCTGGTTTACTTCCAGCACCTGGGTAAAGTATTTGGAGATGTCTACCACCAGGCCGTGGCCCACCACCTGTCCCGCCAGTGAGGTACCGGCCGCCCGGGGGATTAAGGTAAGATGGTGTTGATTGGCGAATTTGACCAGCGTTTTAAGGTCTTCTATGGTCTGCGGAATAGCCACCGCCACCGGCTTCTCCTGGTACACCGAGGCATCTGTGGAGTACACCATTTTCTGGGCCAGGTCCAGCGAGGAGGCATCATTAAAATACAGCTCACCGGTCAAGGCGGACTGAAGGTGAGAGAAAGCGGATATGGAAGGGGAAACGGTCATAAGTTCAAGCAAAAGGGGTATGCCAGCGGTCCATCGGCAAAAAGCTTCCTGCTGGCCAGGTCTGGGCTACAAACCTCCCTAAAAAACCTTAAATATCCGTCATGCGGAGCAGGTTTTTACAGGGTTTGCCACCAGGGCACCAGGCAGACCTCTGCCCGGGCTGATAAGCCTATAACCCTGAAAAAGCCTCTGGAATTCCATGCCTCCGTTTCCCTTACGGCGTCTGGTGGGTGAGCGAAAAGGAATTGAAGGTAGCCGTGGCATTGGCCGGACCCTTGGCGGTAAGCCCTACACGCACGCCCCGGTCCCACGGGGGCAGGAAAGAACCGTCCAGGGCCTGACCGTTGTTAAGAGGGTTCCAGGTTTTGTTGTCACTGCTCCAGGCAAAGGCCAGCTTGTTGCCGTCTTGCACCGTGAGCCTGAATTGCAGCGACTTCTGCGCGGTAACCGGCACTTTGGCTAGCTCGCTTTTCTGCTTTCTCTTCACCTGCCACAGCACAATATTTCCGTCCTGCACACCCACGCCCACCGAGTTATTGGGGTCGCCAAAGGCCGAGAGCCCGGCCAGGGTTCCTTGAGGCAAAGAAGCCAGATCTACCGAAGTATGCGCGGTATAGTTACCGGTTTTGGTGCGCTGGCCCAACATACTGCCAATCTCAGACGAAGAGGCCGTTAAGACCAGTTGGCCGTTATTGGCGCTTTTCACCTGGAACAATGGAGCCTGCGTCACGGACCATTGCCAGCTGGGCGCCAGCGTGGAGCCGGTAAACTCATCTTTAAGATCTAACACGTCTGGGGCATTCTTGCCATAGGGCACCACCGCCGAAACGCTGGGCGCATTTTTCTGGAACGAAGGCCAGTTGTCTGCCCCCCAGGTGACCTCATCCAGTAATCCCTGGCGGCCAGGGTACACAAAGGTATTGGTGGTATAGGCGTGGTACAGGAAAAAGTCGCGGCCCTGCTGGTCTGTGACCATGGTGCCGTGGCCGGCACACTTCCAGGCATCGTTCTGTTTCATGATCGGGTTCCCGGCAAATTTCTCCCAGGGCCCTCTCAAGTTTTTGGCCCGGGCCACGCCCACGCCGTAGGTACACTCGCGGCCGCAGCATTTGTCACCTGCGTAGAACATATAAAAATAACCGTTGCGTTTCATGAGGGCCGGGCCTTCCACCAGACCGCCTTCCCAGGTACCCACCTCATTGCGGAACAGTTCAAATTTCTCCCCTTCCAGGGCGGTGCGGGCCTCGTTCATGCGCTGGCCCCAGATGGGCGTGGGCAACTGGCGGCTGTTCCCGTCTTCTTTCCAGATCAGGTACAGGTCACCCTTCTCATCTCTGATGGGGAAACCGTCAATGGAGCCCACTTCCTGGCAAACCAGGGGGCCATGGTCTGTGTAAGGGCCGGTGGGCTTGGAAGCACTGGCTACCCCCACGCAGAGGTTGCCGCCTTTTTTCTTGGCGGTATAATAGATGTAATACTTGCCGTTTTCATAGGAGATCTCGGGGGCCCAGAAGTGCGCATCTGCCCATTCCGGAAGCTTGGAGGGGAACACATGCCCTACCGTTTCCCAGTCGATCAGGTTTTTGGAGTGCAGCAGCGGGAACAAAGGCGCCCACTCAGAAGAAGTGGCTGTGGCCCAATAGTCATCCCCTACCCGCACCACCGAGGGGTCTGCGTAGTCACCGGGCAGCACCGGGTTGCTATAGGCCACAGATTTAGAGGCCGCTGCCGTAGAGGACTGAGCTTTGTCTGAACTAGCCTGGGGGGAAGTGCTTTTCACGCCGCAGCCATAGGCAAACAGAAAGGAAAAGCTAAGGAGGGTTACTATTCTTTTCATAGACTTTTAAAAGGGCGCAGACTGGCCCGTAAAATGACAGCCGAGCGGCCTACACCTGGAGATTCTTCCCGATTAGGAAGAAATGCTGAAACTGGTTTTCACAACCACCTAACCACTTTTGGCCAGCAACTTAGGTAAAAACGTTTTAGGCCTGTTTTCCTGAAAACAGGCCCAAAACGCCTGAGAACACTTTAGATAAAAAGTACCCGAACCAACCTGGAAAGACCGGCCCGGGACCTGGTTATTTCTGCGCAGTGAACTTATAGATGCTGCTGGTTTTGTAGGTTTGGCCGGGCTTTAGCACCGTAGACGGGAAAGAAGGCTGGTTAGGAGAATCTGGGAAATGCTGGGTCTCCAGGCAGAAGGCCGTTCTGAATTCATCTTTGCTGCCGCCTTTGAACGTGTTCTTACCGGCCATAAAGTTACCGCTGTAGAACTGCAGACCAGGCTCCTGGGTAAGCACCTCCATCACAATGCCGCTTTTCTCCCCCACCACGCGGGCGGCGGGCGCCATGCCGGCAGATTTGCCGGCACTTAACACATAATTGTGGTCATAGCCATTGCCAAACTTCAATTGCTCATTGTTGGCGTTGATTCTGGCCCCAATAGGCGTAGGCTTTCTAAAGTCAAAGGGAGTGCCCGCCACCGGCTCAATTTTGCCCGTCGGGATCAAGGTAGAATCCACTGGGGTGTATTTATCGGCGTTGATCTGCAGCACGTGACCCAGAATATCACCGCTGCCCTCGCCGTTCAGGTTGAAGAAGGCGTGGTTGGTCAGGTTCACCACGGTAGGCTTGTCTGTGGTGGCCTCGTAATCCATTTTGATCTCGTTCTCATCGGTGAGGGTGTAAGTCACCTTGGCTTTCAGGTTACCGGGGTAGCCTTCTTCCATGTCTTTGGAGGTGTAAGTCAATACCAGCGTATGGTTGTCGGGCTGCTGGGCCTCCCAGTTCACGTACTGGAACCCTTGCTTGCCGCCGTGCAGGGAGTTCTGGCCGTTGTTGGTAGCCAGGGTATATTCTTTGCCGTCCAGCTTGAATTTACCCTTGGCGATGCGGTTCCCGAACCGACCGATGGTAGCGCCAAAATAGGGCTCAGTAGAATTTTCATACTCCCCGGCATTCTTAAAGCCCACTACCACATCGGTCATCTTTCCGTTCTTGTCCGGCACCAGCAGGCTGATCATGCGGCCACCGTAATTGGTGAACGTCACCTTCACATTGTTTTTATTGGTGAGGATGTACAGCCTGGCTTCCTTGCCGTCTTTGGTCTTGCCAAAAGCAGTAGTGTCTGCCGCGGCGGCTTCTTCACTTTGAGTAGTGGTGCTGGTGCTTTCAGTGGTTTTCTCCGTCTTGGTTTCACAGCTTACCAGGGTACCGGCCACGCCAACTCCTAAACACGTAGTGAACAGGAGAGAACGCATTGCATTGCTTTTCTTCATAGTTTGGTTAAATGTTTTTATTGAAAAATGGGGCCCACCGTAAAGGCCGCATACAATATATTAATATTCAGGTGAAAGACGGGAAGCTTTGGCAATTCCTGCAAAAATTAAGTGTAATAAAGACACCAAGCTTATCTGCAGCTTATTTTCAAGGCTTCCTTTCCTTCTTTTACACCAGCAATTTTACAGTTTCCTCTTCTCTCCTTTTGTCACTTTTGTGCGAATTGCTGTCAGAATTGTAGCCACAGGTTAGTTTCACCGGGTTAAAACGTTCTTGCCCGCTTTTCTCTGTTTGTTTTCACAGGCTTAAAAGCCGAAACCCGTTTTGAGCCTACTTTTCTGAAAGTAGCCCCAAAACGGGTTTCCGGTTAATTGCTTCCGCCTGGTTAACTGCACCCAAGCAAAGGCTTTGGGCCTTTATTGATCGGTCCGGAAGGAAGAGGCGGGCAGGCCTTCTTTGTTGTAGAGGTTGGCGCCTTCGGGGTTGTTGGCCCAGGCATAGCGCACGGCCACCGGGTTGGGCACCGACTCATGCCACACCACCACTTTGTCACCTTCAATCCTGGCGTTGGCCCACACAAATTTCCGGTCTGGCCCGGCAATCGCGAACTGCTTTAACTCTCCGCCGTCTTTGGCCACCAGACCGCCGCCCACGTGCTCAAAGGTTAATACCAGCTTATCTTTCTCTGATTTCATAGACTTGAACAGGGGGCCGGAGTACACAACTTTCGCATCGCCGTAAGCTACCTTTTTAGCGACCTGGGCTAGCCGAAGCCCCACGTCTTTTTTGTTTTTAGGGTGAATGTCTTTGGCCTCGCCGAGGTCATGGATCACGGCCATACCGGTATTGGGCAGGGAAAGAGTCATGGTCTGGGATTCCCGCAGTTCGGCCCACTTGCTTTCAGCGGGAGTTTCTGAAATGGCCTGGAAATTGGCCAGCTGCACAAACAGGAACGGGAAATCGCCCTGGCCCCAGCGGGCCCGCCAATCTGTGATAAGCGCCGGGAACAGCCTGCGGTATTCCTTGCCTCTGTTGGCGTTGGCCTCCCCCTGGTACCAGATCACGCCTTTGATGGCGTACGGCAGCAAGGGGGCCACCATAGCATTGTAGAGCACGGCAGGTTTGCGCTCCTCCTTTTTAGGGTCTACGGTTTCGGTGCTAGCCGCGGCCGGAATCTGCTTCTGCAAGCCCGGAAAAGGTTTCAATGCCTCAGAAGATATCCAGGCTTCGGCGGGCGTACCGCCTACCGAGGTATGCAGCAAACCAATAGGCACCTGGTATTTCTCAAACAGCTCTTTCGCGAAAAAATAGCCTACGGCCGTGAAATTAAGCACGGTTTTAGGGTCCGCCGATTTCCACCCTGCTTTTGAGGTCACATCCTGGGCCGGTTCATAGGCCACGGTATGGTCTACCAAAAAATGACGGATCTTGGGGTTGGTAGCCGTGGTAACTTCGTCTTTGTATTTTTCGGCCACCTTGGCCATGGTGAACTGCATGTTAGACTGCCCAGAACAAACCCAGACATCCCCCACCAGAATATCCTGCAGGGTAATGGTGTTTGTGCCCTTCACGGTCATGTTGTAGGGCCCGCCGGCTTTGGTGGCGGCCAGGTTCACTTTCCATTTCTTGTCTTCCGCGGTCTGGGCGCTGTAGGTTTTTCCGTTGAAGCTGATGGTCACTTTCTCACCGGGCTGGGCCCAGCCCCAGACCGGGATAGGCTTGTCGCGCTGCAGCACCATGCCGTTACTGATGAACCGCGGGAGCGTCACCTCCGCCGAGGCGGTAACGGCCAGGAAAACAAAACTCAGTAAGAGGGGGATTTTACGTAAAACTGCCTGCATGTTACTAGGTTAGGGTTGATAGGTTCATCAAAAAAAGCCGGGACCAGACAACGTGCCTGGCCCCGGCCCTGGAAAATTTTCTGTTTAGCTCTGGCGCATCACGCCTATTTTCTGGCCGTTCCAGTCTGGGAACAGCACGCTCTCCTTCTGGATATTCAGGTGCCGGCCGGCTACTTCACTGAACACACTCCTAAAGTCGGTGGTCACGGGAAGGTCGCGGCCGTCTTCCAGGTTTTCTACCGCCAGGGCAGGCACGGTGCCGTGCACCAGACCGCCGTTCACGTTATTGCCCAGAATGAACATGCAGGAACCCCGGCCGTGGTCGGTGCCGTTGCTGCCGTTCTGCCGCACGGTCCGCCCGAACTCGGTCATGGTCATCACATCCACGTCATCCTGGTAAGCCTCCAGATCGGTCCAGAAAGCCGTGATGCTCTGGCTCAGGTCATTCACGTTGCGGGCGAAGGTGCCCTGGGCAGTGCCCTGGTTAAAGTGGGTATCCCAGCCGCCGGTCTCCGTGAACGCCACTTCCAGGCCCACGTCCATCTTAATGAGCTGCGCTATCTGCTTGAGCGAATTGCCCAGCGGGCTGTTGGGGTACACGGCGTTGTTGGCCGGAATGTAATTTTTTACGTCTGCTTTCTGCAGCATTCTCAGCGCCTCAAAACTCTCCTTGCCGGTCTTGTTCAGCAACTGGGAAGAGGTCTGGTCATAGAGGTCTTCAAAGCTGTGGGAGGTAGCATTGGCTGCCCGCGGGTTCCCGCGCATCTGAATGGCAAAATCCTGCAGGTTACTGATGGCCACGGCCGCATGGTCGCCATAAAAAGACTTGGGTAGCGAGGAGGTAAGGCTCACGGCCTGAAATGGCGTGGCAGCCTCATGGCCCAGCAACCCCACGGCCCGGTTAAGCCAACCGCTGGGCGTACCTTTGTGGAACGGGGTACCGGCCTCCATGTAATCCTGGGCATCAAAATGCGACCGGGTGGGGTTGGGTGAGCCTACGCCGTGCACAATGGCCAGGCGCTTTTCCTGGTACAGCGGGGCGAAGGCCTGCATGGCCGGGTGCAGCCCAAAGCGGCCGTCCAGGTCAATGAGAGGGTTAGCCGCCGACTTTGCGGCCGACATGAACAGGCTGGGGCGGGCCTTCTTCAGGTATTCATCTGTGAACGGACTCACCGCCATAAGGCCGTCCATGGCCCCGCGTTGGAAAATGGTCACCAGAATCTTATTCTTTTTGTAGGGTGCCACTATTTTGTGGCTGCCGGCCGCCTGGGCCAGAAAGTTAGGCACACCGCCTATCCCGGCGGCGAACAGGGCAAGCGCCCCAGATTTCAGAAAACCCCTTCTTGATGTCATGGCTTCGTACTTTAAGGTTTTAAAAGAGGCTTATCGGCGCTGAAATTCCGGAGACCCAATAATGATGCCCACTACCTGGGCCAGCATCATGTTCTGGTTTTTCCCGCCTTGGGGCTGCATGGCGGCGTACTGGCCTTTGCGCCCCTGTTTGGCTTTGGCGGGGTTCTGCTTTCTTTCTTTGCCTTTCACGTTCATGCGCGTGGTCTCGTCTTCCATCATTTCCTCTGCCTGGGCCGGCACGGCTTTGTTGGCCGCCGCGTCTACTTTCTTACTAAAGTCCGGGTCGTTCAAAGACGGGGTGAGGCGTTTAATGGTCTCCTGCAGGTCGCGCTCGGGCATAAGGTATCCGCTGTAAACTTTCAGGGCCGCCTCAGCGCTTTCGGGTTCACGGTTCTGGTTGAGGGCCGGCAGGTTGATCTTTACCCCTGGTATGCGCTGGCTAGCCAGGGCCAACCCAAAGTTCATGCGGGTAAGCAAGGAACCGGTATTGATCCAGTACTGCCCTTTGTCCGGGAAGCCGGTAGGTGCCTGGTAGGAGTACATCTTCTCCCCCATTCTGTTGATCCAGTTGTAGAGCTGGGTAGGGTCAGTGACCTCGGCGTTGAGGCTGCGCACCGAACTGATGGCCAGCTCAAACGGCGACTTGGTTTTTTCGCGTAGCGCCTCTTTGCCCCAGAATTCTTTGGAAGACACCATGGTAAGCAGCACCTGTTTGATATCACCGTCAGTTTTAGTGAAGGTCCTGGCCATTTCCTCTATTAGTTCTTTGGAAGGGTTATCATTCACAAAGCGGGTGGCAATCTTAGTGGAGATAAAGCGGGCGGTGGAGGGATGGTGCGCCAGCATATGGATCAGCTTCTGGCCTTCCTCATAGCCGCCGTTGGCCGGAAACTTAGTGCCTAGCACCATTTTCTCGCCTTTGTCATGCCTGTTGCCGGCGAAGAGGAAATCGCCCTCGCGCACAAACCCGTTCTGGCTGAAATTGGCCTGTTTTAGGTATTTGGCCGCCTGGGGGTTTTTCTGGTCTCCGCCGTACCCATTCAGGCCCGGGAAGATAGTCCAGCCGGTAAAGATGCGGGCCGCCTGGGTGACATCGCTTTGGGTGTACCCGCCGTCTACGCCCAGCGTGTGCAGTTCCATGATTTCACGGGCGTAGTTCTCGTTCAAGCCCTGCGCCTTGCGGGCCTGCCGTAGTTTCTCTACCGCCTGCATCTGCTGCATGGTGGTATCAGCGGCCTGGCGGCGGCGCAAGGCCTGCATCCGGCGCTGGTCTCGTTGCTTTTCTTCAGCCGTCATGGCTTCCATAGGGGCCGAACTCCTGAAGTTGTCCAGGTAGGTAAGCATGGCCGGCGACTTGGCCGTTGCCAGCAGCATGGTCTCAAATTTACCCAGCGCATTGGGCCTGATGGCGTCGCGCTCATAGGCGGTGATAAAATGCGAGCAGTCGTTGTCTGTAAGGGAAACGTTGAAGTGGTTAAACCAGAAACTGGTCATAAGTTCCTGCACTTGGTTCTGGGTATAGGTGGCCCGCAGGATCTTCTGGCTGATGAGTTCTTTGTAGAGTTCGCGCTGGGGCTGTAAGTCGTTTTTGCGCATGTAGGCGGCCAGCGTCTTGCGGTATTCCTCCTTGTCTCCTTTGTTGACTTCGTCTTTGTTGACTACCCCGTCTTTAATGGCCATGCGCAGCACCTGCCCTCCTTTGGGGAAGGCCTTCACCATTTGCTCGTTGCTCATTTTAAGGGTAGGGAACGCGGCCAGGCGCTGGTCTAGCGGGGCATCAGACAGGTTGGCGCCCAGTTGCTGGTCTAACCAGTTTTCCAGGCCCATCTTTACTACCTCATCTACCTGCCCGAGCGTGGCGCCATAGGTGAAACGGCCAAGTAAATGCGCCGCCGCCTGCCGCTCCGTTAGACCTACTTTTTTGTAAGGGAAAGCCTTTTTGACGTAGCGGGTACCGGCCGTGAAGGAAAAGAGCAGGACCCCACTCAGGAGTAGCACCAATAGGGTGCACAGGTACTTAGCCTTGTTTTGCATAATATGAAAGTTGAGGTTCAACACTTCTTTACCAGACACCCTATCTGCTTTCTCCCAAAAGGTATTAGAGGAAAGGTAGCGGGCCGCCCTACTCACTTAGACCTGGCAGACAGCCGAAAGTTAAATGCGGAACGTAAATAAAAATTAAGAGCCTCTGCGTGTGGTCCAGTGCGTTTTGGGCCCGTTTTCCTGAAAACAGGCCCAAAACAGAAGCCGCTTTGGCCACAAACGGAATTAGAACTCCAATACCTTTTCTTTTTTACTGGCCTTCTCTTGCTTGTGGTTGGCGGAAGGTTCAGTCATAGGTGTGCCGGCCGGAACGGGGGTCCCAAAAACAGGGTAGCCTTTTTTGTCCCAGGTGAATTTCTGCAGCCTGATGTCCCGCTCCCAACCGGGGGTGGTGGCTATTTTAGAGTGGTAGACAATCCAGTTCTCGGTGTCATCTGGAGAGGTGGTGAAGCTGGCGTGCCCTACCCCAAACACCTTGTCGGTGCCCTGAAAAACCGGGCCGGTCTTGGTCCAGTTTTTAGGCTCCATTGGGTTGAGGGTGGTATCGCGTAAGGTAAGCTGGGCCAACCGGTATTCTTTGAGCCAGGACTCGCGGCAGGAGTAGATGATAAAGGCTTTTTCATTTTTCCGGAGCACTTGGGGGCCTTCGTTCAGGTCCAGGGGGCCGCCGGTTTCCCAGGGCTCTTCTGGCGAGGAGATCTTCACCCGGTTGCCGCTGATGGTCCAGGGGTTGGCCATGGGCGCTATGTATAGGTGCTGCTTGGTTTTGTCAGTGGTGGCGTTCTTTTCCCAGCCCGACCACACCGCGTACAGTTTTCCGTTCATCTGCAGGGGCGTCATGTCTATGGCCCACACCGGAGCGGCGGTGCGGTGCTGGATGCTGTCGCCGGTATAGAGCATGCCTTTGTCTACGTAAGGTCCGAAGGGGTCATCAGAGACAGACTCCAGCACCCCGGCCCGCTGATGGATGAACGGGGGGCCGCTCTCTTTGCCGGCGGCGTAGTAGATGTACCATTTCCCCTGCAGGAAATGCAGTTCAGGGGCCCAAACCGCGGCCCGGTTCCAGCCCTGCGCCGGCGCTTTCCAGACGCCTTTCCTTTCGCCCAGTTGGGTGAGGCTCTCAGATTTAGACACGTAAATGCCGCCTTTGCCGGAGCCGCAGGAATAGTACACCCCGTCTTTCTTAATCACCCAAGGATCGGCCCCTTTGGCAATAGGGTTTGTGAAAAACGTGGCCTCGGCTTTGGCCTCTACCGAAGCCGAGCCAGGCTGCACCACCGCTGGGGCGCACCCCACAAAGAAGATGCAGGAAATTACCAGGGCCAGCACCTTACCGGTCAACTGCCTTTCCTTGCTGTATGTAAGTGAATAGCTCATAAATGTTTACGCAAATGACCAGAGGCTACTTTTCTCGGGGGCTTTCTCCCCCGGAAGAGCCAGGCTCTGTTTACAACTATTCTGCCTCCTTACCCGCATTGTAGTACCGGCAAGAAGGCAGAAAAAAGGTGGGCTTCTCAAAGAACCTGCTGCCCAAAGGGCGAAGCAAGATCCTCAGAAACTAATTAAATGGCCGGCTGCTCGGCTTTCACTTCTATTTTCCAGGCATCCAGGAGTTTTTGCAGTTCGGCTACTTTCTCCGGCATTTTCTCGGCTAGGTTGGTTTTTTCAGAAGGGTCTGCTTTCAGGTTGAAAAGCTCTACCCGCGGGGTGGCGTAAAACTGGATGAGTTTATAGTCTCCCTTACGCACCGCGCTAGACATTCTTTCTTTCCAGTTGCCGGTCTCTGAGGGGTAATGCCAGTACCAGGTATCACGGGTGGGTTGCTCGCCTTTGGTCAGGAACGGCGCCAGGCTGATGCCGTCCAGCTTGTACCCGGCGGCAGGCTTGCCTTTGGCCAGCTCTAAGAAAGTAGGGTAAAAGTCCATGGTGGTTACGGGCAGGTCTGTCTTGGTACCAGCTTTGATCTGGCTAGGCAGACGCATGATGAGTGGCTCTCTTATTCCGCCTTCATACAACCAGGTTTTGTTCATGCGCAGGCCACCGTTGTTAGCCACCCCGCCGGCCCCGCCGTTGTCTGAGTAGAAAACCACCAGGGTATTGCTGGCAAGGCCGTTTTGCTCCAGTTCTTTCATGATGCTGCCCACGCCCACGTCAATTCTCTCCAGCATGGCAGCCAGGTACGGGTTGTCCAGGTGCTTGGCCTGGTGCTTTTTGTTTTTCTCACCAAACACCTTTTCGGCCTCGCCGGCGCCGTACTTGGCGTCAAACTTCTTTTTATACTTACTCACCAGGTCCTCGGGAGCCTCTAAGGCGGTGTGCACGCTGTAATAAGAAAGGTACAGGAAGAAAGGGTTAGCTTTGTTACGCTGAATGAACTTTACCGCTTCGGCGCTCTGCCGGTCTGTGAGGTACTCGTCTTTGCTGCCGGCGGCAAAGGTGCTGATCTTGTCATAGGGGAAGAAATAGTCGCCATCGGCGATGTACTTGGTCTCTGACCCGATCACCTCATGGAAGCCGTGCTTCTCAGGGCCTCCAATGCTTTGGTTATAGTTGGTGTCCAGGTGCCATTTCCCTACCAGACCGGTGCGGTAGCCGGCCTGGCCCAGGGCCTCATTAATGGTCACGTACTTGGCCGGGTCCAGGGCGCGGTCTGTTTTGGTGCCCATAAAATCAGTGATGCCCACCCGGGCCGGATACTGGCCCGTGATGAGACCGGCACGGGTAGGGGAACAAACCGGGGCGGCCGCGTAGGCGTTGGTGAATTTAATGCCCTGCGTGGCTAGCTTGTCCAGGTTAGGGGTTTCATTGAAGCTATTGCCGTAACACCCCAGCTCGCCCCAGCCCAGGTCATCGGCCATGATGAAAATAATGTTGGGCTGCTGCGCGCTGGCTTTGGCCGCGGCGCCCGCTGAACTTTTACCAGAGGAGGTACTTACCGCTTTGCTTTGGCAAGAGGCCTGGTGCATGACCAAAAGGGCAGCCACGTAAAGAAAGGTCTTTTTCATAAAAAAATAGAGGTACTGAATGTCATGTCAACCAGCCCCGTACAGGCATCGGTCTTACAAAATCTGAGGTTAGATGGTGGCTTCTGCGCATGGTTTAAAGCCCGGCGGTGCTTTTCCAAAACAATGGAATTTCACCCTGGTGGCTGAGGGAAAACTACGCGGCCTCCTGAAAACAATATTAGCGCAAACGCTGCACCCACACTATCACATTTGTGGCTATGATTGGTAAAATTGTCGAGGTATTAGGGAAAGCGCCTTTGGAGCGGGTGTTTAGGGGGTTTCTTCCCTTACGGGGCCTTTCTGTTGGTCCCAGTTTTTCTGGCAGTTTATTTAGCAGACTTGCTGCTTGCGAGTGGCATTGTTTGGTTTTCGCCAAAGGGAAAGTGCCATCTGTTTTAAGCCTGTTTTCTGGAAAACATGCTTAAAACAGATGCGGCCTACCAGGTGAAGGAAACCGTCTGAGCTGGTGCTGTTTGTTGAATCAGAAAAAAAGCCCTAATTTGATAGTCCATAATATGAATTTCTAAAAAATGAAGAGTTTAGGTTAGGAAAACGGCAGTTCCAGCGCTGTACCCGGAAAAACCTGCCCACCGTCATCGCCCTTTTTAAGCTCTCCAACTTGCAAATGCTTACCCTATGTTGCCCGCTCCCTTTAGGTTTACCCTCGCTTTCCTATTCTTTTTAACCGCCGTCTGCTTCAGTTCTTCTTCGCAGGAACGCATTCGCTTCAGAAATTACACGGTGACTGACGGGTTGAGCTCCAATACGGTCTGGGCCATTGCCCAGGACGAGCAGGGGTACATGTGGTTCGGGACCAAGGACGGGCTGAGCCGGTTTGATGGGTACCAGTTCAAATCTTTCAAGTTCAACAAGAACAACCCTTCCTCGCTGGGCAACAACTTCATCAGGAAAATCACCAGGTTTGACAGCAAGACCTACTGGATAGCCACCGAGGAGGGCGTGTACCTGCTGGATCTGGAAACGGAAAGCTTCAAGCCCTTTAAGCCGCTGGGTGCACAGATGGTGTTTGACCTCCTGAAAGACAAAAAAGGCAACTTCTGGATTGCCACCGGCAGCAAAGGGCTCTACCAATACAACCCCACTACCAAGGCGCTAAAGAACTACGTGCACCTCACCAATAACCCCAATTCCATCACCATGAACCTGGTCCGGAAACTGGCCGAGGACAACGACGGAAACATCTGGGTGGGCACCGTGAACGGGCTGGACGTCTTCAACCCGGCCAAGAACACGTTCCGGCATTACTACGCCACTGGCAAACCTGGCAGCATCTCTAACAGCAACGTGATTGAGCTCTACAAAGACCTGAGCGGCACCATCTGGGCCGGTACGCTCACGGGCGGCTTGTGCCGGTACAACAAAGCCACCGACACGTTCACCAATTACCTGAAGTCCAACGGCAATTCCATCAATGACAACATTGTCAGGGCCATTTACCAACCCAGCCCCAACAAGCTTTACATTGGCACCGAGAAAGGCCTCAACATCCTGGATATTCCAACCCAAACGTTTAAGCATTTCACCAACCAGAACAATGACCCCTTAAGCATTAGTGACAACGCGGTGTATTCCATTCTGGAAGACAAAGAGGGCGGTATCTGGCTGGGTACCTATTTTGGCGGCGTCAATTACTTCCACAGCAAAGACACCAACTTTGACCTCTTCTACCCTACCGGCGACAAAACCGCTTTGTCGGGCAACGCCGTGAGCGCGTTTCTGGAGGAGGCGCCTGGCAAGATCTGGGTGGGCACCGAAGACGGGGGCCTGAACCTGTTTGACACCAAAACCAAGACCTTTCAGCAGTACCCCTTCGCCCCCAAACAGGAGCACCTGTCTTACCACAACATTCATGCGCTCTACAAAGACAAAAGCGGCAACCTCTGGATTGGCACTTTCTCTGGTGGCCTGAACGTGTACAATCCCCAAACGGGCAAGATCAAAAAATACCTTTCCAACCCCGCAGACCCCACCTCGCTCAGCAACAACACCGTCTACACCATTAATGAAGACCGCAAAGGCCGCATTTGGGTGGGTACCGTGGCCGGGGTGAACCTTTACAACCCGGCTCAGGACAACTTTACCCGCATTACCCAGAAGAACCTGGACCGGGCCTGCCTCTATGATATCTATGAAGACCGCCAGGGCCTGATATGGTTTGCCACCTACAACTACGGGTTAATAGCCCACAATCAGAACACCAATGAGTGGAAACAGTACGGAAAATCTGCCAGGCCCAAATCCATCAGCAGCAACAAAGTCATCTCCATGTTCAGTGACAAAGCCGAGAACCTTTGGCTGGGCACCGAGGGCGGCGGCCTGAATTACTTTGACCGCAAAACCCAGACCTTTACCGTGTTTGATGAGCAAGATGGCATCAATAGCTCGGTGATCTATGGCATTCTGCAGGACAAGAGCGGGCACCTCTGGCTCTCTACCAACAACGGCATTATTGAGTTTGACCCTAAAACCCGGCAGAGCAAACGCTTTGGCAAGTTTGATAACCTCCAGAGCCGGCAGTTCAACTACAAGGCCTTCCTGAAAGCCTCAGACGGAACCTTCTATTTTGGCGGCATTAACGGGTTCAACGCGTTCCGGCCAGACAGTGTCAAGAGCATCAGCTCCCGCACGTCGGTGGCGTTCACTAACCTGCAGCTTTTCAACAAAGACGTGTCCATTGCCGCAGAAGACAGCCCGCTGCAACGCATGGTCAACTATTCCCGGTCCCTTACCCTGGATCATGACCAGTCTGTGGTGAGCTTTGAGTATGCGGCCCTGAGTTACGTGGCGCCCCAGAAAACCAGTTATGCCTTTAAGATGGAAGGGTTTGACAAAGACTGGAACTACGTGGATGACCAGCGCAAGGCCACGTACACCAACTTACCGGCCGGTAACTACGTGTTCAAGGTGAAAGCCACCAACAATGACGGCACCTGGAACACCCAGCCCGCCACCATGCAGATAAGAATCAGGCCGCCCTTCTATAAAACCAACCTGGCCTACGCCCTTTATCTCTTACTGGCTGCCGGGGCCTTCTATGCCATAAGGGCCAGCATCATTAAAAAGGCGCGCACCCGAAACAAAATGAAGCTGGAGCGGCTCAAGAACAAAGAGGAGAAAGAGTTCTACAAGCAGAAGATGGACTTTTTCACCACCATGGCCCATGAGGTCCGCACCCCGCTTTCGCTTATCACCGCGCCCCTGGAGAAACTTATCCTGTCCGGGCAAGGTGGCCCCGAGGTGCAGCAACAGCTCAAGATCATGGATGAGAACTCCAACCGCTTGCTTACCCTGGTGAACCAGCTGCTGGATTTCAGGAGGATAGAAAGCAAGATCTACACCATCAACCTGGAGAAGATGGAGCTGGTTTCTATGGTGCACTCCCTGTACTCCCGGTTCTCCCCTATCGCTTTCCAGAAAGACCAGCAGTTCTCCATGAGCACCAAGTTGGACCGCCTGGAGGTAGAGGCCGACCCTGAGGCCCTGACCAAGATCCTGAGTAACCTGCTCATCAATGCCTTTAAGTTTACCCGTACCAGCGTGCAGCTCAGCATTAATGAGCCCCTAAAAGAAGAGAGTGGCCGCCATTTCCTGTCTATCAGTATTGAAGATGACGGTATAGGCATCCCCAAGGAACAGCTGGACAGTATTTTCAAGAAGTTCTTCAAGATCACCTCGGGCAAGCACCATTACAGCAACCTGGGCGGTACCGGCATTGGGCTGGCGCTGGCCAAATCGCTCTGCGTGAAGCACGGCGGCGACCTGCTAGTAGACAGCGAGGAAGGCGTTAAAACGGTATTCACGGTGCTTATCCCGTTCCAGAAATGCGAGCGCATGGCGCAAGCCACCGCGCAGCCGGCGGCCGAGCTTCCCCAGGAAGCCCCGGTAACCACCCCTGCCCCAATAGAGGCCGAGGAGGAAAAACAGAGGTCCACGATCTTACTGGTAGAGGATGACGCCTCGCTGCTGGACTTTATCTCCAAAGGCCTGGAGGCGGAAGACTACCGCTGCATTACCGCCCGCAACGGTCTGGAGGCCTTGCAGCTGCTGGAGACCGAAGACGTGGACCTGGTATTATCAGATGTGATGATGCCAGAAATGAACGGTATCTCGCTCTGCCAGCACGTGAAAGGCAACATTAACTTCAGTCACCTTCCGTTTATCCTGCTTACGGCCCAGTCCAACTCAGACGCTGAGATTGAGGGCATTGAAAGCGGCGCCGATTTCTACATCACTAAACCGTTCAAGTGGCGGCACATTACGGTGGTGATCAAGAACCAGCTGGAGTCACGTTCTAAACTGAAGCTAAAGTTCTCGCAGCAGCCGTTTGCAGACACCAACACCCTTACTACCAACACCCGTGACAACCAGTTCCTGCAGAAGATTGTAGATATTATTGAGGAGCGCATCACAGACCCTAAACTGTCTGTAGAGGAGCTGAGCCGTGAAATGGGCATGAGCCGTTCTTCGCTGCACAAGAAGCTGAAGTCGTTGGCGGGCCAGGTACCCAATGAGTTTATCCGGTTGGTGCGCCTGAAACAAGCGGCCCGCCTGCTCCTGCAGAACGAGTACAACATCTCTGAAATTGGCTATATGGTGGGCTTCAACTCTCACTCCTACTTCTCCAAATGCTTTTTCCAGCAGTTCCAACTGACCCCTAGCGAATTCACCGAGAAGCACCAGGCAGAGCAGAACCAACCGGCGGGGTAGCCCTTCTGGTTTAGACAAAGCTTATAAATCCTAAAAATCCTGTTTTGGGCCTGTTTTCATGAAAACAGGCCCAAAACAGGATTTTTAGGTCTAGGGGAAAAGGAGGCAGGACCCGGTAACGCAGCCTAGCCTGCCTGGACAAAAACAAGGGCGCCTACCTACAGGGTTAGACTGCTCTGGCCGGGTTTAAAACATTCCCAACCCGGCGCTCACCCCAATGCCAAACCAAGGCTTATGCTGGTAAATCCAGAGGGAGGAATTCTTCCCTATGCTGGCATCAAACCCAAAGGAAAGGGAAAAGCCGAAGTTGTTTCTGCCTAAAACAGCACTTAGTCCATAAGAGTACGCCACATTACTCTGGTCTTTTGCCAGTAATTGGGGATTGGTGACGGTTTCGCTGGTAAGGCTGGCCGAGGTAATGCCCACAAAAGGCCCAATGGTGGTGTAGTAATTGGTGATGGACTCATGGTCAATTTTTGAAAACCCAAAGGTGTAGCCGTAAATAACAGAAACCAGCATAGAGGCCGGGTCACTTACCGCAAAGACTGGGTTGCCGTTTTGTCCGGGCCTTATTTTATACAGGGTAAGGGAGGCGTTCCAGTTGATTGCCCTGAACGGAAGCTTGGCTATCTTATGCGTATCACCAATCTTCCGCTTTCTCAAATCTATCTCAAAACGACCTAAGGGGGTAGAGTTAGAGATACAGTCTGGGACAGCATCAAACTCTGTAGAAGGTATTCTCCTGAAATGGAACACGGGCACTCCGTCTTCTACATACAACCCCTCGGCCTTCAGTCTGGGGTAACACATCTGGATGGGCCTTACAGAATCATTCTGGTCTCTGTATACCAGCTTCAGGCTCCCGTCCTCTACCTTCTCCTTTTTAATGATATAATAGAGGTTGGCAGTATTCTGGGCCTTAACAGAAATGGAAAAGAAGGTCAGGAAGACAGTGAACAGCAGACAACTAGCAAACCGTATCATAGTGCCATGGGTAGCAGACTGAGGGCATTATGTAAAACTAATTCCAGCGCAAGCCTAAGAACAGAGGCCCATAAACAGCGAAAGAAAAGAGAAGCCTGCGCTATAACGGCAAACATGTCCCCAAAACCTTTCCTGTTCTTCTTTTAGCAGCAACACGTACTTTCCTTTTTCTTACGCCGCATAGTCTGCAAAGGATTCTGCCATACTAAAACCCGCCACAGGTGACAAACGGTTGTCCCGATGTTTACCCAGAATCTGAGGTCTGACAGGTGACGCCTTGAACAAAACCACTGTTTGCCATAAAAAAAGCCGCTGTTTCAGGCCTGTTTTTAAGAAAACAGGCCTGAAACAGCGGCAGAGAACAACCATTGTTTTAAGTAGCTATTCTGCCTTCCTAGCCTGCTTTACCTCAGCGGGCCGGTTGGCCTCAATGCGGTAAGTGATCTTGTCTGTGAACGTGCGCCCAAACATATCCTTCACCTGTACCTCAATCACGTGTTCGCCCACTTCCAGGTCCGCGGGAATGGAACCGCGCCACAGGTGGGTGCTTTTCACGGCATTGCTGGGCCGCCGCACCGGGCCCGGGAACAGCGTCTCAATTGTGTCCCATTCGTAGAGCCGGTCCAGAAAGGTGGGGTCAGACTCGGGGTGGTAGGCCATGTTGCTCCACTTGCCGTTATCTACCCGGTAGCGCAGGGTGTCGCGCTCGCTGCCCATGAAAAAATTGGCGTACACACTGGCGGTGGTGCTTTTGCCTTTGCCTACCACCTTGGGCGCCCTAAGGGACATGCGGTACTCTTTGGGCTGGCCCGCCACTTTGTAGTCAATGGCGTACTGGTTACCGGTAACGGTTAAAAAAGCGTAGCCTTTGGGCGTGCCGTCTGGCATATAAGATTCAGGGGTGCCGTCTTTGGCCAGCTTGCCAGAATACCAGTTGCCCGAGGTGGTGGCGGCATTGTACTCATGGTGCAGCCGGTCCTGCTGCCAGCCATCTTCCTTAGAGAAAAAGTCCTGCTTCTGAATGTGCGTGTGCGCCGAGATAGACAGCGTGTGCGGGTAGTCTTTCAACAGCGTGAACAAACGGTCCAGGTCCTTTTTGCGCATGGTAGGTTTAAGCGGAATATGGAACGCCAGCACCACCAGGCGGTCTTTGGGCACGAACTTCAGGTCATTTTCAATGAAGTCCAGCTGGTCTTTCCGGAAACCGGCGCCATAGTTGCCTTTCACGCCGCGGGGCGCCGGGTACAGAATGTCATCCAGAATGATGAAGTGCGCCTTGCCGTAGTTGAACGCGTAGTTGGCCGGCCCGAAATGCGCCTCATACGTTTCATCTGACAAAGAATCTGCCTTCACGTCTTTGTTCATGTCATGGTTGCCCATGAGGTTGTACCACGGAATGCCCACTTTCTGCACCGCCGTAATATAAGGGTTCATCAGGTTCAGGTTATCACCTACCAGATCGCCCAAGCTTAGCCCAAAGGCCACGTTTTTCACTCCTTCCACCTCAGAAACCACGCCCTTGGCGAAGAAATCGACCTCCTCCTGGCTGTAGGGCTGCGGGTCCCCAAACAGTAGGGCCGTAAAGTTTTCTTTCTCCGCCGTGGGCGTAAACGCGAAGTCAACGGAGGCAGGAAGCGGCCCCGTGGGCGCCACCCCCTTGAATTTCATTTGCGGAGAACCGCCTGGTTTATGGATGTAGAAGAACTGCGGCAAGTTTTCCTTATTCACCCTGGGCTTGTAACCGGCCGGCTTTATCACGGAGATAATCTGATCCTTGCCGATGGGCAGCGTGTACTTTCCCTTTTTATCAGTAAGCACCACTTCGCGGCCATTGCTGACCGCCACCTGGGCCAGGCCTTTCTCGCGGCTGTCTTTTTTGCCGTTTCCGTTGGCATCTGCAAACACATACCCCGTCACGGTGCTTTGCGCCTGCACGCCCCAGGCCAGCAGCAGCCCGCCGGCCAAAAGGGTAAATTTCTTATTATTCATCATGGCTGTAAAGTTGGCCCTCAAATTACTTTCCCAGCCTGCAAAGGCGGCTGTCTTCTAGGTTATGCTTGTGTTACTTTTTTTGGGGAGCGCTTTCCGTTCTGGAGCCGTTTTTGGCAAAACAGGCCCAAAACGGGCTTTTTAGAGACAGAGTACGCCGGCTTAGATCTTAGCGCCTACCTGCGTTCTCCAGGCGGCCAGGTCTTTCTGCAGTTCTTTCACCTTTTCGGGGTATTTTTTGGCCAGGTCGTTCTGTTCGCCAATGTCTTCTTTGAGGTTGTAGAGTTGCTCCTTGTCCTTGTCAAAGAACTCAATCAGCTTCCAGTCACCCTTCCGGATACTGCCCGCCGACCGGCCGCCCAGAAAGTGTGGCTCTGCCAGTGGGTAATGCCAGTAAAAATTGCGGGCCGGTAAAGAGGCACCCGGGGTTTTCAAGAGCTTGGCAAACGACAGGCCGTCAAACTTCTGGGCAGTGTTTTTGGCGCCAATAGTTTCCAGCAAGGTAGGGTAGAAATCGAAGTTCACCACGGGTTCCTGCACCACCGCGCCCTGGGCAAACCGGCTGGGGTTCCAGACAATCAGAGGCTCCCGCACACCGCCTTCATACAGGGTGCTTTTGCCCGCGCGCAAGGGGGCGTTGGAGGTCACGTTAGACTCGCCGCCGTTGTCACTGGTAAAAATCACGATGGTGTTTTTGTCCAGCCCCAGGCTCTTGAGTTTTTCCATGATCATGCCCACGCCCTCGTCAATAGAGTACAGTTGGGCCGCCAAATGCGGATTGTTTTTGGGTGCCCAGTAATCAGAGGGGTATTTTTTGTAGGGGTCGTTGTCTGGGTTCTCTTTGGAGGGCGCGCTTGTGCCGGCCCCTGGCTTCTTCCGGAACTTGTCTACCAGGGCAGGCTTGCCGTGCAGTTGGGTGTGCACGCCGTAATGGCTCAGGTACAGAAAGAACGGTTTCTCTTTGTTGCGCTCAATGAACTCCACAGCCTCCACGTTCTGGCGGTCGGTGAGGTATTCCTTGTCGCCGGGCAGCTTTTTGGCCACCTCGCGGTTAAAGTGGTAGGGGTGGAAGTAGGTCCCGTTGGCGATGCCCCGGTTCTCACTGATAAGCACTTCGTCAAAGCCGTGCTTGTCGGGCAGGGTTTCTTCCGGGGCCTTGTGGTTAAGGTACCCCGAAAGGTGCCATTTGCCCACAATACCGGTTTTATAGCCGTTCTGCTGGAACATCTCGGCCAGGGTGACATAGGCGGTATCCAGGTGACCGGCGGCATCTGGCCGCAGGTAGTCTGTGATGCCAATACGGGCCGGGTACTGCCCCACCATGAGCGCGGCGCGGTAAGGCGAGCAGACGGGCGCGGCAGCGTAGGCACTGGTGAACCGAACGCCTTCGGCGGCCAGTTTGTCCAGGTTAGGCGTCTCATTAAAGGTATTGCCATAGGCACCCAGTTCAGAATACCCCAGGTCATCGGCTAAGATAAAAATAACGTTGGGTTGCCGGGCCTGGGGCACGCTGGCCGTCCGGGAGTTGGAAGAAGAACAGCTTGAAGCCAGCGCCACTACGCCCAGCACGGCCAGAAATTTCTTTATGTTATGTGGTAGGTTGGTCATAGAAATAGATCCACTAAGGGTTTCTGTTTTGAAGACGTTTTTGGTAAAACAGGTAAAAAGGAGGGGCTCCCAAACTGTCTGTCAGGCGGGGTAGCCACCCTCCTTTTCTCACCTATGCTTACCGGAGAATATGAAATCTTATTTAAGGCTTGCCTGGCTGAAATCATTTCCTGGCTCAGGCAAACGGTCATGGTCTTTTAATGTCCGCCACTGCGGGGCAACTCCTCTCCTTTCATGAAGCGCTCATAGTACCCGCGGGCTTTGTCATTGGCGCTTTTGTATTGGTCAAAGAGGTCGCCCTTGCCAAACATTCTGGGGTCTTGCTGGGCCTTCAGTTCTTTCTCCAACTGGGCTTTCAGGTCTTTCTTCACCTGGGCAAAGGAAGCCTCTGGTGCTATGTTTTTGACGGAGAAAGGATCTTTGTCAAACTGGTACAGTTCCTCCATGGGCTTCTTCGCGAAATTGAGGTCCCAGATATATTGCTGGGCCGGGTTGTCTTTGGTTTGGAGGGCCGCCGTTTTAGTGGGGCTGTTGTCTACGTCCATGAAACCGGTCTCGGGGTTGCCCGCCGGCCAGCGGTCTGGTTCATAGTTGATGGTGTAGATGAAGTTCTCTTTCACAATGCCGCGCACCGGGTAACCCCAGTCATTGGGTCTGCCAACGTCTGTGCGCTCGCGGCCCAGCAAAACATAGTTATTGTTTTTGTTTACCCACCCGTCTTTGTCTGAGAGAAGAACGGGTTTGAGGGATCTTCCTTGTATGGGTTGCATGGTGGATTTGCCGGGGGTTACCTGGGTCAGGTCCATGAACGTGGGCGCCAGGTCAATGAAACTTACAAAGTCCTGGATCTTGCGGCCGGGGCGCTTAATGCCGTTCTTCCACATAATGGCCAACGGCAGGTGGTTGGCGGCCTCATACACGTGGCCCTTAACCCTGGGGAACGACATACCATTGTCTGAAGTCACCACAATAATGGTGTTCTCCAGCTCGCCGCGCTTCTCCAGCATCTGCAGCATTTTGGCCAGTTGCGCATCAAAGTATTCCACCTCAAAGGCGTAGTCCAGCATGTCATTTCTAACGGTGGCATTGTCTGGCCAATACGGGGGCACCTTGTCAATATCGGCTAGCCGCTTTTTGCCTTTGGCCACCCCAGACCCTGACTGGTACTGCCGGTGCGGCTCATGGGCGCCGAACCAGAAAACGAAGGGCTGCTCTGCCTTTTTCTCGTCCAGGAACTTCTCCAGGTTAGCTGCATAATCAAGGTTGGAGATGCCGCCGGTGGGTGGTTTGGTTTTGAGGGCGTTGTAAGCGGGTCCGGACAGGTCGCGGCGTTTGCCGTTCAACTGGCCTGGGTTGCCGGGTCCCCAGCCTTTGCCGGTGAAACCGGTCTTGTAGCCGTTGCGGCCCAGTTCTTCCATAAAGGTGCCAAACTTGGCCGGGAAATTGGACCAGTGGTTGGCTGCTTCCTCCAGTTGCCAGGGGTTTCTGCCGGTAAGCAGGCAGGCCCTGGACGGCGAGCATTTGGCATTGGGCGTATAGGCGTTCAGAAACAGCACCCCTTCTTTGGCTACGCGGTCAAAGGCCGGGGTTTTCACCCAGGTGCTGCCGTAAGCGCCCATGTGCACCAGCGAGGCGTCATCTGCAATGCAGAACAGAATATTAGGCTTTTTGGCTGCTGCTCCTGCTGCCGTCTGGGCCTGGCCGGAGGCTAGCCCTAGCAGCAACAGGAAAAAACCAATGCGTTTCAAAGACAGTTCTCCCATGGGTTCAAGATAACCTTTTAAGAAGAGCAGGCCCACCCCATAGAAGCAGGCCTGCTGTTAAAATTCGTATAACCCGAAATCAAATTCAGAGTCTTCCACCGCGTTCTGCAGCTCAAACCCGATCACGTTTTTTCCTTGCTTCAGGAATTTGGTAAACTCACTGATGTTGATTTCATCATAATGCCGCTTGGTGAGGGTGTAGCGGTTATGGATAAGATGGCCATTGAGGTAAATCTTAAGATCGCCGCGGGCGAAGACCTTCAATGCCATTCTTTCTGGCAGGTCCTGCCGCATGAAGCTGTTGGCCGCCCACAGGGCCTGTCCTTTTTTCACTGGCACGGGCCCGGTTATCTTTTTGAAGGCCGCGTTAAAGGGATTGTGCAGGTTCCAGCCCTGGCCCGGGAAGACGTAAGAGGCCATCATGGAAGAGGTCTCCACCTCAGAATCCCGTAAGATGTATTCCCGATTTTTCACGTCTTTGTAGAACAGCGGTTCATGCAGAATGCGGGCGGTGGCCACGGGTACTTTGATCACTTCACGGTCATAGGTCATGAGGCCGTTCACCTCCCCTTCCACGTCTGAGGTCTGGGTATAGATGGCCGCCGCCAACCCCCTGGAGATAAGCGGGTACACGTTGTGCAGCAGCTTGGTGTATTCATCTATCAACTGGTCTCCGGTGAGGTAGGTGCGGTAGCCCCAGTTGCGCTTCCCCTTCTCCCATAAATGGTCCTGCACCGGGTAGCCCAGCCCCCCGAACTCGCCCAGCACAATGGCCCTTCCGGCGTTCTGGCTGCTGGGTTCAATAGAAGGACCGGGGTACTGGTGGGCATCAAACATGTGGCCCACTTTGCGGTCAGTCCAGCCGCTGGTGCCGTCTACCAGGCGGGTAGGGTCATAGGTCTGGGTCCAGTTTACCACCCGCTCCGTGTCATACTGCCCCCAGCCTTCATTGAAAGGCACCCACACCACAATAGACGGGAAGAATCTAAAATTATCAATGATGGATCTCCACTCTTTCTCAAACTGCACCGCAGATTCTTTGGGCCGGGCCCAATCTTTGGTGGCGTCAAATTTTACGTGCTGCTCCTCGTGGCCTAGTTTCAGGAAGCCCGAGGGCATGTCTTGCCATACCAGCAGGCCCATGGTATCGGCGTGATAGTAAAAGCGGGCAGGCTCTACTTTTATGTGTTTTCTGATGGTATTGTAGCCCATGGCTTTGACTACCTCCATGTCATATTTCATGGCCTCATCAGAGGGCGGCGTCAATAAACCATCTGGCCACCAGCCCTGGTCCAGCACGCCCCAATGGAAATAGGGTTGGTTGTTGAGGAACAGTTTCACGTAGCCGTTCTTGTCTTGCCCTAGCGCTATTTTCCGCATGGCGAAATAGGTATCTACTTGGTCCAGCACCTGACCGCTTTTTACAATTTCCAGCTTCAGTTGGTACAGGTTAGGGTACTCCGGCGACCACAGGTGCGGCTCCGGAATGGAAAGGGAAATAGCTTCCTGGTAAGGCACTTCTTTCTCCGCCACCACAGCGCCTTTATAGGTGATTTTGTAGCGTAACTGCTCTTTGCCGGTCCCCTGGAACAGGCTTGATTTCAGGGTCACCAGGTTTTTGTCAATATCTGCTTCCGGCACCAAGGTTTTGATTGCCGCTTTGTGCACGGGCTCCAGCCAGACGGTTTGCCAGATACCAGACACGGCCGTGTACCAGAACCCGTGAGGCTTGAGAATCTGCTTGCCCCGCGGCTGGATGTCAGAATCGGTGGGGTCCCAGACTTGCACTACCAAATCCTGGTCGCCTTTTTTCAGGTAGCTGGAAACATCAAAGGAGAACGGGTCTGAGCCGCCTTTGTGCTCGCCTACTTTCTTGCCGTTCAGGTACACGGTGGTCTGCCAGTCTACGGCTTCAAAGTGCAGGATGGCGTTTTGGTCTTTCCAGGAGGAGGGCACCGAGAAGGTGGTTCTGTACCACAGCTCCTGATCTGGCAGCAGGGGTTTCCCCACGCCAGACAGGCTGGATTCTACCGCATACGGAACCAGTATTTTCCCCTGGAATTGCTTAGGCTGCGGCTGTCCTTTCTTCTGGATGGCGTACTCCCAGAGGCCGTTCAGGTTTTTCCAGTCGGCGCGCTTAAGCTGAGGCCTGGGGTACTCCTGCCAGGCGTTGCCCGGATTTACATTCTTAGCCCATTTGGTTTTAATCTTATCCCCTACCGGCTGCCACGTTTGGCCCTGGGCCTGCCCCAGCATCAGAAGAGATAATGAAATTAAGAGCGTTAATTTCTTCATACAAAATAAAAGATAAGCCGAAAGGCGTCTTGTCTCCAGGACCTTTCTTACAGGGGTATATGGATAGCCGAAACAGGTCATTTCCTGCCTCCTTTTAGATCTGGAATAGGGAAAACCTAACAGCAACAATGATACTGAATGCCTTTTACCGTCAGTAGCACATTTGTAGGAAATGCTGGCAATATTGTAGTGGAGAGGATTTGGGTCTTAAAAGTTAACAGTTCTGAGTCTGGAGTTCAGGATTTGGGAAATGCAGGGGCTTTAATTTTTAATCATGGGACCGTTGGCAAGGCCGGGTGGTGGAAGAGACATGTGCCGGTTAAAGAGGACTAATTTGTTGCTATGTTTCAGAAGGTTCAAGGGTAATAGCGTTATTCTTTCTCCCTGAGGGAGAAGGTTAGGATGAGGGGGCGTGGGTTTCAAATTAGAAAAGCCTCAGCTATGAAATGATTGCACCTTTTCTTCTCCTTGGCCTGTCCCCTGACAGGCCAAAAGGCAGCCATTGCCAGAGGTGGGGCATTTCTTCCGTCCAGTCAGGGGACAGGCCGGGGAACTAGGAAGAGGTTTCAAGGCATCGCTCTTTCGGAGTTCCACTCCCCTACTTCTGCAACATCATCTCATGGTTCCCGGCGGAGTAGAACTCCGCAGCAGGCCTTTTCGGGAGTAGAACTCCCGAAAAGCAGAGGATGGGGGTGCTCTTAATAAGATAAGCTCTTGCCAAGCAACCACCGCTGCCCCTCACCCTAGCCCTCTCCCGCAGGGAGAGGGAATACCGCTTATTGCGTTTTGGTATTGTTTTGCGAAAAATGGGCTTAAAACAGAAGTTACCTAAAGGCAATTAGGCTTACTCCCATACCCACCAAAAAGGCTGGTGAGCAGGGCCTTTGACAGACCCTGGCACCAGGCGATTCTAATAGTAATTTTCCTGTTTTAAGGCTGTTTTGAAAAAAACAGCCTTAAAACAGGAGTAGATTTTTTACACTTAGCTTTTAGGCGCGGGGGCGTCTTTCACGCACCGGAATCCCAGGTTATCTGAGGCGCTGCTGACTTCGCCTTTGCCGCGGCTACCGGGTTTGTACCTGATGCAGTATTGGTCACTGCACAGGAAAGAGCCGCCTCGCTGCACCCGTTTTACTACGCTGGGCTCCTCTGGGTCAAAGCTGTCGGTGGGGCCTTGGGGGTTCTTCTTGGGGCTCTGGGCGTAATAGTCGGGGCGGTAGAAGTCATTGCACCACTCCCATACGTTGCCGTCCATGTCGTATAAACCGTAACCGTTGGCGGGAAAGGATTTCACGGGGGCCGCGCCAATGAAACCATCGGCGCCGGTGTTCTTGTCCGGGAAGTTGCCCTGGTAGATATTGGCCATCCATTTGCCGTCTGGGGTCAGTTCATCGCCCCAGTAGTAATTTCTCCGGCCTTTGCCGCCCTGGGCCGCGAACTCCCATTCCGCCTCGGTGGGAAGGCGCTTACCGGCCCATTTAGCGTAAGCAGCGGCATCTACGTAACTCACGTGCACCACCGGTTTGTTCTGCTGACCATCCAGCGAGCTGCTTGGGCCTTTGGGATTTTTCCAGCTGGCGCCAGGCACGTACTTCCACCATTGCAGCACATTGTCTAAAGGCACCGCAGTGGCCGTGGGCGTGAACACCCCAGAACCGGCTACCAGGTATTCTTCGGGAACGCCCGGGAAATCTGCGGCGTTGGGGGTGCGCTCGGCCACGGTTTTATAGCCGGTGGCGGCCACAAATTGCGCAAACTCGGCGTTGGTCACCTCATGCTCGTCCATCCAAAAACCGTTCACCTCTACCTCATGTATGGGCTGCGAGTCCGGGAAATTCTGCTCACCGGAACCCATCTTGAAAATACCCCCGGGAATGTAGACCATCTTAGACGGGATAGTGTCCGTGCTGACCAAGTTTTCGGGGGCTACGGCGGCCGTGGAGGTAGCGGCCTGGGTTTTCTCTTCTTCGGCTTTCTGGCAATTGAACAGACTTAAGCCCAGCGAACAGGTTAAGCTAAGGGTAATGGCTCTTGTAAACTGCATAGGTACTTTAAACTACAATAGAAAAATGCCCCGCCTCAAAGGGCTTCGGATTGAGACTCAGAAGAAACCAACCGGTTTTTACTTCGCCCCAACTGGTAAAAGGAATTAGGAATTTACCTAAATAAATGGCTTTGCGCAAAAAGTCTAGAATTCTTTTTCGCCGAACTCGCTTTCTGTGAACTTCACTTTCTTGCCCAGTTTGTTCAGGTTAAAACTCAGGTTAAGCATAATCACGTCTACCTCATAAATGTAATTGGTGGTGGTGTAGAAGTCACGCCCGCGGGTAGTAATGCGCTGCTCATTGGAGTTGAGCAAGCCCATGTCTATGTTCTGCCATTGCAGGGTGGCGGCCAGCTTTCCGTCCAGGAAGGTCTTGCGCAGAGCCAGGCTGGGGTTGTAGAATCGGGAGTCCTCGCCTTGGGCGGTGGCCCGCTCAGACAGGTAGTTGAACGTGCCCTGCAGGGTGGTGGTAGAACTCAGGTTAAAGCTGGAGTTGGCGTTAATAGAGTACACCAGGCTGCCGTTGTTCACGGTAACGGTGTTGTCAAATAGGGAGCCTTTGATGTTGTAGTCATACACGTTTCCGCCCAGGTAGAATTTCCACCAGTGGGTGGGCTTGTAGTCAAACCCTACTTCCAGACCCAGACGGCTGGCTCTGCCGGCGTTAGTGTAAATGCGGCCCAGCACGGTGTCTGCGTACACGTTGTTCACGCGGTTGATCACGTTCTTGATGTCCTGGTGGTAGAAGGTGGCAAACACCGAGCCTTTCTCAAAGTTACGCACCAGCCCGGCCTCACTCAGGTTCACAAACTCGGGCAGCAGTTCCGGGTCCCCTTGCTCCAGGGTCTCTGAGTGCTCCCGCTCCGGCAAGGGGTTCAGCTCAAAGCTGGAACTGCGCTGTACGCGGCGGCTATACCCGGCCTTGGCCTTCCAGTTGTCATTGAGGGAATAAAACACGTTAGCCGAGGGGAAGAAATTGCTCAGGTTCAGTTCATAGGTATTCTCCCGGATGGTGAAGTCACGGGCCGCGTACTCATAGCGCAGTCCCGCCGCATACTCCAGCTTGGCTACCTTGCCGGAATACTGGGTGTACACCGAGTGAATCTCATTGGTCAGGTTCACGTTGCCGCTGAACTCGGGGTAGAAAACATAGTTGCTGGCGCCCTGGTCTTTTTGCTTGTAAACAAACTGGCCATCATCATTGTGGTGACGGTACTGGTAGCCAGACTCCAATTTACCGGCGCCTAATTTGGTCGCGAAATCAGTGCGCAGGCGCAACCCGTTTAACGGGCGTTCATTGGTGTTCTCGGTGTACTGCAGGGTGTCCCGCACGTCCTGGCTGTGCAGGTTCAGGTTTTTGGTGTAGCCAGAGAGTTTGTCGCGTTCCACCAGGCCAGAAAGGGAAAGCGTGGCGCTGTTCCTGAACTTGTGGGTGTAGTCCAGGTTGGCAATGGAGAAATCACCGCTTTTCTTCACCAGGTTGGAGTTGAAATACTGGCTGCGGCCAATCACCTCCTTGGTAGAGGCATTGGTGGTGGTATTGTTGTAGTTGATATCCGCTAAGCGGTACTCGGTCCGGTTGCCGTAGTAGAAACCGGTCTGGAAGGTGTTGCGCTCATCCAGGGCAAAGATCACGGTCGCCCGCAGCGAGCGGTTGTATTTGTCAAAGCTGCGTTCGTCTACAGACGGGAAAGAAGTGCGGCGGTTACCTATGGTGGTATTCACGTCCCCTACCCTTCTGCCGGCAATGTCATTGCGCACGTAGCTTCCGCCTACAGACACGTCCCATTTGTCTTTCCGGAAGCTCACGGTGGCGTCTCCGCCGTATCTTTTGGCGCTTTCGGCGTTGCCGTAGGGCTCAATGCTGGGCAGGCCGCCCTGCATGTTCACTAAAACCGAATAGCCGTTATCTGCCCCTTTTTTGGTGGTGATGTTGATGATGCCCGCCTTGCCGTCCGGGTCATATTTCGCCGAGGGCGCCGTCACTACCTCTACGTTTTCAATGGCGTTGGCCGGAATCTGGCTTAAGAGCGCCGCCGCATCTGACTGCACCGGCTTGCCGTTCAAAAACACGGTAAACCCGGTGGAGCCGCGCATGTTGATCTGGCCTTGGGCATCTACCGAAATGGAAGGCAGGTTCTTGAGCACGTCTACCCCGGTGCCGCCGGTGGCGGTCTGGAATTGCGCCGCGCTGTACACCTGCTTGTCTATCTGGTGGTAGACCGCCGCCTTTTCACCGGTCACGGTTATTTCCTGGAGCAACATCTGGCTGGGAGCCAGCAGAATAGTAGGCAATTTCAAATCCTGACCACGGGAAAGGGAAATGTTCTGCACCTTGCAGACCTCAAAGCCCAGGAACTGCACCTGCACGTGGTAGGTACCCGGCGCCAGTTTATTAAGCAGGAACTTGCCCTGGGCATCGGTCATGGCCCCGGTGATGACCTTGCTGTTTGCCGCGTTCAGCAGCGTGACGGTGGCAAAGTCAATGGGTTTAGAGTCAATCTTACTCAAAGCCTGCCCCCCAATGGAGCCCGACTGGGCCACCACCTGAAGCACTGACACGAAAACCAAAAGAAGGGTAAGTATTCTCTTCATAAAAAAGGGAAAGTCATTTGGGCTGGTTAGATGCGCTAAGCATGGAATGGTTTAACGCGCTTTTGCTTCTTCGCCTTACTTCACTGGCTAAAAGGCGTTTTGGGCCTGTTTTCAAGATGACAGCCCCAAAACGGGAATCTCCTCCCTCAGGCCGTAGATCTGTTGCCAGGAACTTCGGCCGACCTTTAAGGTTGGGAGAAAGACAGGGAAACGGGTTTACTGGGTGGCCTCCAGGAAATGGAAGGTCTTGGGGTCCACGCTCAGGATATCGGCCCCGCCTTTGGGGTCCTTGGAGAATATCATCTTCACCACCCCGGTTTTTCTGGGGTTGATCTGCGTAGCCGATTGGTGGGTGTGCATGACGTAGAACATGTTGCCTTTCTGGTCTTTGACCACATCGCCGTGGCCGGTTCCGTTGTAGTTTAGGTTGGCCTTGCTGATGATCGGGTTGCCCGTGTATTTCTCCCAGGGGCCATAAGGACTATTGCTGGTGGCGTAACCCACGGCGTAAGAAGGCCACTTGAAATGGTTGGCGCTGTAGATGAAGTAATAAGTGCCTTTGTGCTTCAAAATCGTAGGGCCTTCGGTCACGGACCAGGCGTCTTTCTCGGTGTTTTCCCAGGGCTCGGTGGCTTCAATGCACTGCTTCAAGGTCTCCATTTTCATGGCCGACAGGTCATCGGACATCTCGGCTACAAACATGCGGTTACCGCCGTCTGCCACGCGCACGTGGTACATGTACTTCTTACCGTCATCGTCTATAAACAGGAACGGGTCAATCTGCTTTACCGGGGCGGCAAGGGCCTTTTTATCGGTTTGGGAAAACGGGCCCAGCGGGCTATCACTGGTGGCAATGGCAATGCCTTCATCGGCTACGTAAGCCATGTGGAATTTGCCGTTGTACAGGAACACCTGCGGCGCCCAGAACTTGGAACTCCCGAAGGCGTCGCCTTTTTTGAGCGCGAAACCGTCACTGTTCCCGGTGGGGCCTTTCCAGGTTTTCATATCCTGGGAGGTGTATACCTGAAAGCCCTGGGGGTTGCCGGTACCGTACAGGTAATAGGTACCGTCATGGAAAAACATGGTAGGGTCTGCCAGGGCAATAGGCGTGGCCTGCGCCGCGGGGGCTGACGGCTGCGGGGCCTGGGTGGTTTGGCACCCCATAGCCACGGTTTGCAGCAGGGCGGCGCAAAGAGAAAGTCTGAGAAAAGATTGTACGCGGGTACCTGTAAAATTCATGGGGAAAAGGTAAAGCTGGTGGTCTAGTATTTTCTGTTTAGGGGCCATTTCTCTGAAAACGGCCCTAAAACAGGAATTCTGGTTATTGGTGTTTCGCGTGTTCCCGGTCCATGGAGGCGCCTTCGTCTCCCTGCTGCTTCATCCATTTCTGGAGCTCTGCGGTAAGCTCTTTGACCTTGGCGGCGTAGGCGGGGTTGCCGGCCAGGTTATTCAACTCTGCGGGGTCCTGCTGAGTGTCATAGAACTCAACGGCCGGCCGGTGCACAATGCGGTTGGTCAGGAATTTCGCTCTTTCATCTTCCTTTGCCCGGTCTTGCCAAGTTTGCCAGGTAGGGTTTGGCACTTTGGGGTTCATCATGTACTTGATGTGGTAATTGGCGGCCGGCGTCAGGTTAAGAATGAGTTTGTAGCGGTCATCCTGAATGTTCCGGATGGGGTAAGAGGGCCCTTCGGGGATGTTGTTGTGCACCCCGTACGCGTATTGCCGGTGCTGCTGGGTTTTGCCTTCCAGCACGGGCAGGAAGCTGGTGCCGTCCAGGCCCGGAACGGCGCCGCCGCCGGCCAGGGCTACCAGCGTGGGCGTGATGTCTTCATACTGCACCAGGGCATTGGTTTGGGTACCGGCTTTCACCTTGCCGGGCAGGCGCACAATCATGGAGCTTTTCACGCCGTGGTCCCAGAGATTCCACTTGCCCCCGGGAAATTGTGGCCCCTGCTCGCCCAGAAAGATGACCATAGTGTTTTTATCCTGACCGGTGGCCTTGAGCATTTTCATCACGTCGCCTACCTCGTTGTCCAGTTGCCGCACCTCGGCCAGGTATTTGGTGAACTGCTGTCGGGTCTGTTTGGTGTCTACCCAATGGGCGGGCAGCGTCAGTTTGTCGTGGTCAAACTCAGAGGGGTCGCCCACGGTCCAGGGAGCATGCGGATTGGTGCTCATCACAAACAGGCAGTACGGCTTCTGGCTGGAAGTGACAAAATTCCGAATGCCGTCCACGCTATAGTCGGCGGTTTTAGCCACGCAATTCACCTCAAAACCGTCTATGATCTCAAACGGGAACACGGTGCGGGGTTTAGTGCTGTGGTCTTTGCCCGTGAGGGCCACGCGGTAGCCCAGATCACCCAGGTAATGGCCAATGCTTTTGAGGTTGTCCTGCACCGGTTTGTGGTTCTGGAACGAGCCATGCCGCACCGGGTACAGGCCCGTGAAAAGCGAGGCCCTGATGGGCACGCACATCGCCTCTGAGGCGTAAATCTTGTTGAACTTAAGTCCCTCCTTGGCCAAAGCGTCAATGTTAGGCGTCTGCAGGTTCTTGCCGCCATAGCAGCTCAGTTCACCGCTGGCCAGATCATCTGCCATGATAATGACAATGTTGGGTTGCCTGGGCGGGGCGGGCGCCGCGGCCTGGGGGCTCTGCGCCTTGGGCGTGCAGGCGCTCAGCCCGGTGAACAGGCACAGGAAAACTCTGGCTATCAAGACTCTTTTAGATCTGCTCATATTTCTTTCCGCTTGCACGTTCTGTCTTTGTCTGTACTTTCTGTTTCAGGGCTGTTTTCCGTAAAACGTCCCTGAAACAGGTGACTTTCTTTTTTTAAATCCGGAGGCTTCCTGGATTCTTTCCTCTTGCCACAGGATCATTTATTCTACTTCTTTCCAACTTTCAGCTATGCGCCTTTGAGGCTTTCGCCTCACGGAAGTTACAAACTTCCGCCCATGGTGGGTCCAAGTTAGAAACTTGAACCAGAAGAAACACTTCTTCCTAATCCAGGAACACGTAGGGAGCCACCGGTTTCTGGCCCTTCTGCTGAGGTTCGTCTTTGATCACCTCGGGGCCGGTTTCTTGGTCGCCTTGCTGTTGGCGCCAGGCCGCCAGTTGGGTTCTGAAGCCCGCCAGCAGTTTGGCGTGTTGTGGGTCTGCAGCTATGTTTTTGGTCTCTTTGGGGTCTGCCTGCAGGTCATAGAGTTCTTCTTTGGGGTGCTGATGGTAGCGTTGCAACACCGCGGCGGCATGCTGGTCGGTTTTGGCTTTGGCTACCCAGGAATCCCAGTACTCGCGCCCACCGTCATGGTCTTTGGCTTTGTCCATGTGCGTGTGGTACACGTTCTCGGGGGCCAGGTTGAGAATGTACTTGTAGCGGGTGGTGCGCAGCATGCGCGAAGGGGAACGGTTCATAAGCCGGTCGCCGGTGTGCGAGGCAAACACCTGCTCATGGTGCGTGTCTTTCTGGCCTTTGAGCACCGACAAAAAGCTCTGCCCGTCAATGTTGGCAGGAGCCGTTCCGCCGGCAATCTCCATGAAGGTAGGCAACAGATCTGCTTGTGATACCAGGGCGCCGGTGCGGGTATTGGGTTTCACCTGACCGGGCCACCTGATGAGCATGGGCGTCTGGATGCCGTAGTCATAGAGGCTCCACTTGGCGAAAGGAAATTGCGGGCCCTGGTCGGCGGTGAAGACGAGCATGGTGTTCTGGGCCAGGTTATGCTGGTCCAGGCTCTTAAGGAGTTTGCCCACGTTGCCGTCCATCTTGGTAATGTCTTCATAGTAGCGCACACGTGATTTCCGGGTGTCTTTTGTGTCCACGTGAATGCTGGGGATGTCAATGGTTTGGGGGTTATAGCGCGATTTTTCGGGCCAGATCACGTGCGGGCTGTGGTCTGCCACGATGAGCAGGAAGGGCTGGTCTTTGGGTTGCTGGCTCAGCCAGGTATCTACCGGCTCCATGTTCAGGTCCCAGTTCAGGCCGGATTTGCCTTCAAAGCCGGGTTCCGGCACGTTGGTTTTAGAGATGCGTTCAAACGCGAACACGTCTTCAGGCCCAATATGGTATTTGCCGGCAATCACTACTTTGTAGCCCAGCGGCTGCAGGTACTGCACCAGCGATTTGGTGCCTTTTTTCACGCCGCTGTGGTTGCCATGGGCCCCGTGCCGGAAGGGCATCAAGCCTGTCATTAAAGTGCTGCGCGAAGGCCCGCAGGTGGGGGATCCGGCAAACGTACGCGTGAACAGCATAGACTCTTTGGCCAACTTGTCCAGGTTGGGCGTCTGCACCACTTTGTTGCCGTAAGGGCCAATGTCTGTGGCGCCCAGGTCATCACCTATGAACACCACAATATTGGGCCGGCTGGCGGGAGCGGCCGTCTGTGCGGTTTGGCTTGGCGCGGCGGTTTGCGACGCCTGTTGTTTGCTGCAGGAAGCGGTTACCCAGCCCGTGAAAAGGCACACCCATACCAATACTCTTTGCTTTACCATATGCACTCTAGCTAATAGATTCTTCTGCTGTTGAAATATCCTGTTTAAAGGCCGTTTTCGCAAAAACAGGCCTAAAACAAATGTTACGCTTTTAGTTTAATGACTTCCCGGACCCGGATACACGTTCTGTTCCTGCGCCATTTTCTCCCAGACCTGCGCCATGGCGGTCACTTTGCCGGGGTTCTGGTCTGCTAAGTTATTAGTTTCTGTTCGGTCTTGGGCCAGGTCATAGAGTTCCCATTTGGCTTTTGCGCCCAGGCGCACCAGTTTCCAGTTCCCCTGACGTAGCGCCGCCGCCCCCAGGTGCTCCCAGAAAATAGTCTCGTGGCCGGGCTGCTCTTTGCCCAACAGAGCACCCAGAAAGCTTTTACCCGCCATGGGCGTAAGCGGGCGGCCTTCAAACGTTTGGGGATAAGTGGCGCCGGAGGCATCCAGGCAGGTGGCCATGATGTCCATGACGTGTGCCGGTTGGCGCGAGAAACCGCCTTTGTTCTTCACTTTGGCAGGCCAGTGCACAATGAAAGGCGTGTTCATGCCGCCTTCATGCAATTTGGCTTTGAAATAACGGAACGGGGTGTTGCCCACGCTGGCCCACTCCGGCCCAATGCCCGAATGCACCATCTGGGAGCCCGGCAGCGCCTGCTTGTCCACCGGAAACACCACGGGCACTCCCTGGCGGGTACTGCCGGCGCGGTCAAAGCCAGGGCCGTATTTGGATGGCCTTTCTGAGCTGGTACCGTTGTCTGACAGAAAGAAAATAATAGTATTGTCCAGCTCGCCTTTGTCTTTGAGTTTCTGCACCAGTTTGCCAATGGTCTGGTCCATGCGGTCTACCATGGCGGCATGCACGGCCATGGCCCGGGCGTCAAATTCCTGGTCTGAGTTGGTGTCCCATTTCTTCTCGGGGAACATCCAGGGAGACAAAGGCGCCGATTTTTCCTCCAACAACCCCATCTTGACCATGCGGTCATAGCGGGCATTCCGGATGGCCTCCCACCCTACCTGGTAGGTGTTTTCATACTTGGCAATGTCTTCGTGTGGCGCCTGCAGCGGCCAGTGCGGCGCAGTATGGGCCACGTACAGGAAGAAGGGCTTCTCGTCTTTGGTGAATTTCTCCACGTAGGCGACCGCCGAGTCCCCGATGGCCGTGGTGTGGTAGTAGTCTTTGGGCACCGATTTCACCGGGGTGATGCCGTTCACCAGGCTGAAGGGGTCAAAGTAATCTACCACGCCCCAGAGGTTGCCGTAGTATTTGTCAAAGCCGCGGGCGGTGGGGTATTGGCTCAAGGGCGAGAATTTTTCCTTTTCCACCTGGTGGGCCAGCCATTTCAGGTGCTCTTCTTTGGGGAGTTCCTCGGTTTGGGAGATGTGCCATTTGCCCACCATGCCCGTGTGGTAGCCGGCGGCCCGTAAAAGTTCGGCAATGGTGACGGTGTTCTCGGTGAGATAGCCGCGGTAACCGGGGGTTTTGTTGTCATGGGTCATGCCGCCTATGCCGGCCTGGTGCGGGTACAGGCCCGTCATGAGCGAGGCCCGGGTGGGGCAGCAGCGGGACACGTTATAGAACTGGGTAAACCGAAGGCCATTCTGCGCCAGGCTGTCCAGGGCGGGCGTACTGATCTCACCGCCGTAGCAGCCCACGTCTGAGTAGCCCAGGTCATCTGCCAGGATCACCACAATATTGGGCCGTTTGTCTTCCTTCTCTTTCTGGCCAGTCACACCCCCGGAGCAACCGGTGAGGCAGGCCAGGCCCAAAAACAGCAAAAACAAGGGACTTCTCATGGCACAGGGGTTAAGAGCATGTTTAAAGCAAAAGGCGTTTCAGGCGCGTTTTTCTCAAAACAGGCCTGAAACGCGGTAAAACCTTAAAAGGAATACAAACCGAAGTCAAAGGCCGCCGGGCCGCCCACGTTCATCAGCTCCACCACCAGGTGGTTGTCGCCGGGCTTCAGGTAGCTGTAATACTCGCTCAAGTTGATCTCGTCATAATGGCGCTTGGTGTTGATGAACTTGTTCACCACCAGTTTTCCGTTAAGGTACACCTTGGCATCGCCGTGGGCCAGAATTCTGAACTGCAGGTTATTGGGCACCTGCGCCAGGGTAAAGGTCTGGGCCGCCCAGCGGTTGTCTCCTTTCTTGAGCATCACGGGCGCGTTCACCGCAGCAAAATCAGCTTTGTTGAGGAACCCGTTCACCGTTGGTTTTTTCTCAGTGAGTAACAAAGACTGCGGCTTCACCTCTGAGTCTGGGAAAATAGCCCATGACTTGACCGGGGTGTTGTAAAGCGGTTTGTGCAGGATGCGCAGCAGTTCGGGGTCAATCTTTATTTTCTTGCGGTCATAGGTAATGAGGCCGTTCACCTCGCCTTCCACGTCGGTGGTCTGGGTGTAAATGGCCGCCGACAGGCCTCTGTGCACCATGGGGTACATGTTGTGCATGAGCTTGGTGTATTCCTTGAACAGCTCGTCACTGGTTTTGTAGGTGCGGTAGCCCCAGTTGCGCATGCCCGGGTTCCAGATGTGGCCTTCCAGGGGCAAGCCCAGGCCCCCAAACTCGCCCAGCACGATGGTACGGCCGGGGTTCTGCTCGGCGGGTTCCATGCCGGGGCCGGGGTAATGGTGGGCATCGTTCATCTGACCCACGCCGCGGTCGGTCCAGCCGCTCACGCCGTTGATCACGCGGGTAGGTTCGTATTTCTGGGTCCACTCCACCAGGCGCCTGGTGTCATACTGGCCCCACCCCTCATTAAACACCACCCACACGGCAATAGACGGGAAAAATTTCAGGTGGTCAATGATGGATTTCCACTCGGTTTCAAACTGTTTGGCAGACTCTGCCGGACGGGCCCAGTCTTCTTTGGCTTCGGCTTTCACATGCTGCACCTCGCGGTCTTCGGTCTTGAAACCGGTCACCATGTCTTGCCACACCAGCAGGCCCATAGAGTCTGCATAATAGTAGTAGCGCGACGGCTCCACCTTGATGTGCTTGCGCAGCATGTTAAAGCCCATGTCTTTGAGCACGTCCATGTCATAGCGCATGGCGGCCTCAGAAGGCGGGGTCAGGAGGCCGTCTGGCCACCAGCCCTGGTCCAGGGTGCCGTACTGGAACACCGGCTGGTTGTTGAGCATGAGGCGCTCATACCCCATGGCGTCTTTGCCCAGGGCCACCTTGCGCATGGCAAAGTAAGATTTCACGTTGTCTAAGGTCTTGTTGCCGTCTTTCAACTGTACTTCCAGTTGGTACAGGCTCGGGCTGTAAGGTGTCCAGAGTTCCGGGTTAGGTACTGAAAGTTCTATGGGGCTGTTGGCCGCGGCGGTTTTCTCAGAAATAACTTTGTTGTCTTTGAGCACCTTTACCACCAGTTTCTCTCTGCCGGTGGCGCCGGTCACCTGGTTTTTGATGACTACCTTGTTTTGGTCAATGTTGGGCTCGGGCACCAGGCTGGCCACGTAGGCCTTGTCCACGGGCTCCAGCCACACGGTCTGCCAGATACCGGTTACGGGCGTGTACCAGATGCCTTTGGGCTCCAGCACCTGCTTGCCACGGGCCTGAGAATCGGTGTCGGTGGGGTCCCAGACTGAGACCACCACTTCCTGCTGGCCTAACTTGAGGGCGTTGGTGATGTCAAAGGTGAAGGGGTCTGAGCCGCCTTTGTGGTCACCTACTTTCTTGCCGTTCACCCACACGGTGGTTTCCCAGTCTACGGCGTCAAAGTGCAGCAGGACTTTTTTGTTTTTCCAGGAGGCCGGCACCGTGAACGTGCGGTTGTACCACAGCTTCTGGTCAGGCTGCACGATCTTGCCTACGCCAGACAGGCTGGACTCGGCGCAGAAGGGCACCAGAATCTTGCCGTCAAATTTGCGGGGCTCAGAGGCGTTGCGCGGTACAATGGCGTAGTTCCAGAGGCCGTTCAGGTTTAGCCAATTGGTGCGCACCAGCTGCGGACGCGGGTACTGGCGCCAGGCGTTCTCAGGGGTTACCTGTTCGCCCCAGGTGGTTTTCATTCCGCCCGGGTTGATTTTCTTGTCCTGGGCCTGGGCAATAAAAGTCCAAAGGAAAACGAAAAGGAAAGGCAGGCTTCTTCTCATCATATGCGACAAAGGTTATTTCCGGGTTTGGTCAGATAGGTCAGTTCACAATATTAGCCCATGCCCCGGTAACGCTTTATCACATTTGTAGCAAATGCTAGGAATTATGTCGTTTGGCTGGTGTTACGGCCTTTTTTCGGCACAAGGCCCGGTTTTGCCTGGATGTTAGATGGATGGAAGAAAAGTGGTGGCGCACCGAAAGACAGGGAAAAAACTGGAGCCAAGCCGAAAGCGTTTTAAGCCTGTTTTGTAGGAAACAGGCTCAAAACAGGTTGTCTTCTGCTTGTGCTAGTTGCCCGGTTTGGCCGCCAGTTCTTCCTTTACCAATCCTTTTACCTGCAGGTATACCGGCATCACTTTCACAAACGCAGACCGGGTGGAGAAGACGCCGGCCAGGTTATTTTCCACGTCTATCCAGGGGGTAAACCCGAAGGCGCCCGGCGAGACCGCTTCCAGCACCTGGCCGGTTTTGGGGTGTACCCGTTCGCGCCACACGCCAATGCCGTAGCGCACCTCGGTTTTGTCTTTCAGGAGCGGCATAAACTTGGTGAAGGGGCTTTCCACTACTTTAGCCTGGCGGGTCTGGTCTTGCAGGAGCGTTTGCACGGCTTTTTCTGAGAGCACCCGTTTGCCCTGGTAATGACCTTTGTTCAAAAGCATCTGCAGGAACTTCATGTAGTCATTAGCGGTAGACACGGCCCCGCCGGCAATTCTGGGGTTACGCAGCGGGCTGGTACGGCCAAATGTGGTGCGGCGCATGCCCAGGGGCTGGCCGATTTTCTGCTGGAACAGCTCTTCCCAAGCCATGCCCGATACCTTCTCGGCTATACGGCCGGCCACCTGCATGCTCAGGCCGCCGTAATGCAGCTCGGTACCGGGTTTGGCGACCAGTTTCATGGCCGCTATCTGGGCCACTAGAGTATCAAAAGGCACCTGTCGTTGGTTTAAAACAGGAGAATCCAGGCCTTCGCCGGGCAAGCCCGAGGTGTGGGAGAACAGCTGCCGGATGGTGATATTGGCTTTCTCGCCGGTGAAGCCCGGCAGGTAATCCGCCACCTTGTCTTCCAGCTTTAGTTGCCCTGCATCTACCAGACTCATGATCACCGCACCAGACAGCCACTTGGTGGCGGAGGCAATGGGCACGGGCCGGTCGGCCGTAAACTGCCCGAAACTTTTGTCATAGATCATCTTACCGTCTTTGACCATTACCAACGCGTAGCCTCCCCCCTGGCCTTTGAGTTGCGGCAGCTTTTGTTCCAGCAATCGGTCTACCTGTTTGAAGTCATAGGCAGGCTGAGCCTTTGCAAGGCTTGTCAGAAACAGCGAGAACACCAGGTACAGGAAGATTTTCATAGCAGATAGTGGCGTTTGGTGCTTTGACCTAAAACCTGGGTGGAGGTTTAAAAGAGGAACTGGCTCTATATCAGCCTCAATTCCTGTACCTCACCTCTGCCCTGCTACAATAGTTGTAGTATTTGAAATGATTCTGATAGCTGCCTTGGCAAATCTGGTGTAATTTGTCGCTTCCAAACAGTACACCCAGACACCAGACATAACCATGCCATAGATAACCCGGGCAGGAAGAACGGCACCCAGAAAGCGCTTTCACCCACTTCGGTTACTTTTACCCTACTATCCTAAAAACATGCTCAAAACAGTTCCCCGCCTTTTCATGGTTCTCTTGCTGCTGACTGCCTTTACCGCGGTGGGCCAGAAAAAGGCCACGCCCGCCCCTAAGGCCAAAAAGCAGCCCAACATTCTGGTTATTTTCTCAGATGACCACGCCCTGCGCGCCATCAGTGCCTACGGCAACAGCCTGGTTCAGACGCCCAACATAGACCGGCTGGCCAAAAGCGGCATGCTTTTTAGGAATGCTATGGTCACCAACTCCATCTGCGGCCCCAGCCGGGCGGTGTTGCTGTCTGGCAAGTACAGCCATTTGAACGGCGTGGCGACAAACCAGGCAGGCGTGGCCTTTGACGGCAGCCAGACCACCTTCCCCAAGCTCCTGCAGCAGGCCGGGTACCAGACCGCCATTGTGGGCAAATGGCACCTGGTCTCCAACCCCACCGGGTTCCATTACTGGAAAGTGCTGCCGGGCCAGGGACAATACTATAACCCAGACTTTGTGTCGGCGGCAGGCCGCGAGCGCAAGGAAGGCTACGTGACAGACCTAATCACCGACGAGGCCCTGGGCTGGCTGGACCAGAAACGTGACAAGAGCAAACCGTTCCTGCTCATGTACCAGCAGAAATCGCCGCACCGTAACTGGCACCCGGCTACCCGCCACCTGAACCTGTATGATGACGTGACCTTCCCCGAACCAGCCACCCTCTTTGATAACTACGCCAACCGCGCCAGCGGGGCCCGCAACCAGGAAATGGAGATTGACCGGCACATGGAGCTCTTTGACGACAACAAGCTGTTCCAGCCCAAAGACTCGGCAGTCGCCCCAGGCCCCAGGTATGGGCTGTACGGCCGCATGCTGCCCTCGCAGTGGGTGCCGTTCTACAAGGCATATGAAGACGAGAACGCTAAATTCCTGGCCAATCCGCCCACGGGCAAAGACCTGGTCCGCTGGAAATACCAACGCTACATCAAAGATTACATGCGCTCCGTGGCCTCATTGGACGAGGGCATTGGCAAGGTGCTGGATTACCTGAAGGAGAACGGCCTGGAAGAAAACACCCTGGTGGTGTATAGCTCAGACCAGGGCTTTTACCTGGGCGAGCACGGCTGGTTTGACAAACGCTGGATGTACGAAGAATCACTGCACACGCCCCTGATCGTGCGCTGGCCGGGCGTGGTGAAACCGGGCACCCAGAACAAAGACATCGTCCTGAACCTGGACCTGGCCCAGACGTTTCTACAGGCCGCCGGCGTGGCAGAACCCGCTGAGATGCAGGGCCACAGTCTGTTGCCGCTGCTCAAAGGCCAAACGCCCAAAGACTGGCGCCAGGCCATGTATTACCACTACTCAGAGTACCCCCGCCCGCACCGGGTACCCGAGCATTTTGGCATCCGGAACCAGCAGCACAAGCTCATCTACTACTACTACCTAAAAGAGTGGGAGTTCTTTGACCTGAAGCGCGACCCGCAGGAATTAAAAAGCGAATACACCAACCCAGCCTACGCCGCCACCATCAAAGAAATGAAGCAGCAACTAAGCAAACTTCAGGCCCAGTACAAAGATCCCATCGCTTCTAAGATAGCTTTTTAAGCATGCCAGAAGTTGGAACAGTGTTTCGTGCTTGTTTTCATGAAAACAAGCACGAAAGAGCAAGCTGCTAAGGAATTTAGAGATATTCTCCCTGGGCAAAGGAAAGAGCATTGGCACTGGAAGTATCTGATACAAACCTACCAGTTGGACTTGGTTCGCACTAAATAGACTGTGCCTAAAAAAAGCAGCTAGGTTAAATTCCTACATTCACCCTATTCGTGGGGAAACGGGCCTGAAACAACTTTTCGCTGGGGTGGGCCGAACACAAAAAGGGCCGGTGAAATTTCGTTCACCGACCCTCCATTTTTGTCAATCTCAGTTTCTGTTTTGGGGCTGTTTCTAGCAAAACATCCTCAAAACGGTGGTTTACCTAAGGGAAGCTGAGGTTGGAAAGTTACTGCCGTACCACTGGCTGAATCCAGGCGGTTTCCAGGTCACCGGCCTGAAAGGGGTTTTCCTGGGGCTGGCTGGAAATCACCTTGGCCCGCACGTACAGGTCTTTTTTGCTTACTTTATAATCGGCCTGCAGGCCTTTCACTTCTTTGAGCAATTGGCTTTTCTCACTGGTGCCCGCGGTTTTGGCGCCCCAGAACTGGATGGTGTAGGTCACGCCGGGTTTCGGTTTCACCTTTAGGGCCAGCTTGTTTTTCTTATAGCTCAGGTTTTGCAGTTCCACGCCCGTGGTGGCGTAGAAATCTCCCTTTTCCATGGCGTCTACCAGGGCATTGGGCGTAAGATCTTTGGCTTTTACCATTACCCATCCCCTACCCGGGTTGCTGGCGCCCGCCTTGAACTCCAGGTAATCATGCGAGTCGTCGGTGGCCAGGCCGTAGAGCAGCGGTTTGCCGGCCTTAAGGTAATGGATCAGGAGCTGGTCCCAGAGTGCCTCCATGCCCAGGGTGGCCGAGTCGCCGTAGTTGTGAACGTGCGGGTGGCCGTTGTAGACCTCAAAGAAACGCTCGCCCCTGAGCTCTTTCATGTCATTCACCTTCACCGACCACCTGAAGTTGGGGTGGTTGATGTGTGGGAACATTGGCTGGCCGGTGCGCTTGCGCTGGGCGTACACAGCATCCAGGTTGTTTTGCATGGTCTGGGCCACGCTGTTTCCGCCCTGCGGCTTGATCACTTCCTGCACGTTAATGGCGCCCACGTGAATGCTTTTGTCCTCAAACTTGTCGGTGATCTCCTCGGCCTGCAGAATCAGGAACTTGCCTTGCTCCTCAAATTTGGGGCGGTATTCAGCCAGCGTCTTCAGCCTTACGTTGATCCTCCCCAGTGAATCTGTCTTATAGGTCACCCAGTCTTTGCCGTATTTGGCCAGGTATTCCTGGAACCTGCGCTGCCGGAATTTGTGGGCCGGGACCAGCTTCCATTTCTCGCCCTCGGCTAAGGTGTTATGGTCTGAGAGCGACACAAAATCATAGCCGTGGCTTTTGTACCAGTCCATGATCATCTCGGGAAAATCGTCTCCGTCGCTCCACAGCGAGTGGGTGTGCAGGTTGCCTTTGTACCATTGGCCGCCCTCCTGGGCCCAGGCAGCACCCACAGACAAAAAGAAAAACACCGCTAAAAGATATCTCATATGCAAAGGAAAGATTGGGAATGAAGGAAGCCAAAAGTACTTAATTAGCCGCTTGTTTCTTAAGCAGGTAACTGGCCACTTTGATATCATTACCCGCTTGGTTAGAGTCTCTGGCCACCAGTGCCCGCACGTTGGACAGTAAAGGAGCCGCCTCTGGGCCCATGGCTTCTATTACCTCCAGCGCCTGCACCCGCACCATATCATTCTGGTGTAGCAAGGCCGCCTGCAAGACAGGTATAATGGTTTCCTTCTCCCCGAGGGCGTACAAGGCCTCGGCGGCGGACAGTTGCACCGTTACCTCCGGGTCCTGCAGCAGCTTGTTCAAGGCGTTTTTAGCGGGCGCTGCTTCCTTGCCCAGAAAGGTACAGCCCAGAGCGGCCCAATACCGCACCACGGGTTCAGGGTCCTGAAGCCTTTTGGTAAGCTCCGGCAGGTGGGCGGTTTTTTTCTCCGAGGCCATCTCGGCGGTAGCAAGCACCTTTTCCCAGGGAAACTTGCCGCCCCTGATGTAGTCATATACGGCCTCTTTTTTGGAGATCTGCGCAATCATAGCCTCCGGAATAAAGCCGGCGTCTTTGGTGTCTGTGAGCCATTTTCTATTGGCGGCGCGCAGCCTCAGCAATACGGGTTGCAGTTCTTTCTGCCCGGCCAGGTTATGGATGTTGTGGGGGTCTTTTATCACGTCATACAGTTCTTCAGGGGGTTTGGTCTGGAAGAACGCCGCCTGCACGGGGTTCAACTTACCAGCCAGGTAGGCAGCTTCCCAGGAGGCCATGGAGGCGGCATGCCATTGGTACTCCTGGTGCTGGCCGTACCTTTTATGCGGCATGTAATTTCTGATGTAACGGTACTTTTTATCCCGCACCGACCGGCTCAGGTCATTGCGCTCATCCATGCGGCCCCTGAAAGCGAAGGCCAGAGTTTGCGCCGCGGTTTGCTGTTTACCCAGGAACGGTTTGCCCTGCAGGTAACCTGGCAAGGGGACCTCTGCGAGGCTCAAAATGGATGGGGCGAAATCTATGAAGGAAACGATTCTGTCAGATTTGGTGCCCGGCTTACCGGGCGCCAGGTGCGCATATTTGGGCGGGAACCTGATCACCAGGGGCACCCGCAGCCCAGACTCATACAAAAACCGCTTGCTTCTGCCCAGCACGCCGCCGTGGTCACTGAAATAAAACACGATGGTATTGTCTGCCAACCCGGCCTTTTCCAGATCCTGTAACAGTTGGCCCACTGTGGCATCCATGGCTTCAATTTTGTCATAATACAGCGCCCAGTCCTGCTCCATTTCTGGGGTGCGCGGGTGGTACGGGGGCAACGGGGCTTTTTTGGGGTCATGCCGCAGCTTTTTGGCGGGCTTGTGGATCTGGCTTTCATGGGAGGTGCCAATGTTGAACACCGCAAAAAAGGGCTGCCCCGGCTTTCGGTTCAGGTACGTGGCCTTGTCACTGGATTCATCCCACACCCGAGGCTGGTCTTTGGTGTTATAGTCTTTCTTGGCGTTGTTGGAGGTGTAATAGCCTGCCTGCTTCAAATACCCCGGAAAAAACTTCACGAAGGCCGGAACCGGATAGTTGCTGCGCATCTGCTGGGTACCCATGGAGGACGCGTACATACCTGTGATAAGCGTAAACCGGGCCGGGGCACAAACCGGGGCCGCCGAAAAGGCATTGGTAAACAGCACCCCTTGGCTGGCCAGTTTATCAATGTGGGGCGTGGTGGCATAGGTGTCTCCATAGGCACCAATAAACGGGCTATTGTCTTCACTTACAATCCAGAGAATATTGGGTTTGCTCTCCTGGGCCTGCACGGCGAAGCTTACCGCAAAGAAAAGAAACAGAATCCGTAGCATCATTTGGCAGGAATTAAGGGAGACAACGTGGTTTTTAAGGATAAAGAATGGAGAATACAGACTTGTTTGCACTGGTTGCCATCACCTGCTTAAAACAAATACGTTTTATGCCTGATTTCTGAAAAACAAGCCTGAAACGCATTAGCCCCTGACCTACTTTCCTTCAGAAGCCCAAGGTTCCGTTTTAGGCTCATTTTCCTGAAAATGAGCCTAAAACGGGCCTACCAGGTCATGCCCTTTTTTGAAAAGCGTTATTTCTTCAGGATCTGCGGGTAAAGCTTTCCGTCCGGGGTTTTGAAGTCAAGGCCCAGCAGTTGGGCAATGACCGGGGCCACGTCCTGAATGCCCATTTCCCTGATGCGGACGCCGCGGTTAATGCCAGCCCCGGTGGCTATGAAGCCGGTTCTTATTTCGGCAAAGTCCGGGAAGTAGCCGTGGGCGCCCCCGTTATTGACCGGCTTCACTACTTCCCCTTCCACAGCGCCGTGAAACACGGTTCCTTTGGCAAACGCCAGCGCCAGCACCGGTTCTGGGTTAGCGCCTACGGCATCTAACTCCTTGCGCTCCACTACCCTGAACAGCTTTTTCTGGTCTGCCGGCAGGTTGGCCAGCAGTTTCTTCACTTTCTTAAGGGTGGCTTTGTCGTTTTTGTCTTTGAGGTAGAGAAAGGCAGAGCCGCCGGCGGGGTGGAACTTCGCTTTCCAGTCTTCTTTGCCCAACAGCCCGTTCTGGGTCAGCCACACGTTGGGGGCCAGGCTGGTGGTTCTGGTCACCATGCCGTGGTCGCCGGTAATGATGATGGCGGTCTTGTCTTTCAGGCCGGCTTTCTCCACGGTTTGCAATACATTGCCAATGAGACTGTCAATCAGCACCAACGACTGCTTGATGTGGGCATCATCGCGGCCATATTCATGCCCGGCGTGGTCCATGGCCAGAAAATGGATGGCCATGAGGTTGGGCTTGTGATTGGTGATGATATGGCTGGCCATGCGGCCGATGGTGCGGTCCAGGTCATCGCCATTGAAGCTGGCCGCCTCAAACTTGACCTTGGTGGCCTGCTCTATTTCATCCAGCAAATTGGCGGGGGTAACCAGCGGACGGGTCACGCTCAGTTGGTCGGTTTTTTCATCATTATCGGCGCGCCGCACTGGGAAATTGTAGTCAATGGGGGCACCCACGGTCACGGGCCACATCACAGACCCGGAGGTGAGGCCCGCCTTCTTCACGGCGTCCCAGAGCGTGGGTGTTTTGATGGCGCTTTCGTCCCAGTACCACTCGCCTTTGGTGGCTTCTATAGGCGAGTTGTAATAGATGCCGTGCCGGGCGGGTTTGGCCCCGGTCACCAGCGTGGTGTGCGACGGGTAGGTCACCGAAGGGAAGACGCTGTTCACGCCTTCGGCGTAGACCCCGCCGGCCATCAGCTGCTGCAGGTTGGGCGCAGGCCAGGCTTTATCAGTGTAGAACTCGGGCCGGAGGCCGTCAATACTGATCAAAATCACGTGTTTGGCCTGCTGGCCGAAAGCTACTGCCCCTGTTGCCAGTAGCAGCGAAATACTCAGGAAAATACGTTTCATACAGGGTTATATCTTTTTAACGGGCACCAGTTCCACATCATCTACCCACACCTCATCACCGGGGGCCAGGTTGCCAAAATACAGGGCCAGCTGGTAATTGCCGTCCTCGGGGATTGTAAACGTTTTAGAGCTGGCTTTGGCGCCCTTGGCCGAGGTGGAGATCTGCTGGTCCAGCATTTTGCTGCCGTCACCGCCTTTGGCCGGCTCAAACCGAAGCAGGAACGTGGCGTCTTTGCTGGCTTTGGAGGTGAGTTTGACCATGTATTGCTCGCCTTTGTCGGCTTTCAGGTTCCAGACCAGGCCAAGGGAATTGGGGCGGTCGCCGGGTTTCTGCATGCTTACCTTCGCGGAGTTTTTGCCCGTGAGCTGGCCGGTGTTGTCAATCTCAATGCTGCCTACCTTGTTGACTTCCCGCACATTCCAGCCACCCAGCAGGTCATCAAAGCTGCCGTTGATGTTCTTTTTGAAGTCCTCGGCGCGCACGTTGTACTTGCGGGTATCCATGGGCAGGGCTCCAATCTTTCCGGCCCACTTCTCCCAGTTGGCGAACATGGTGTTCACCCGCTCAGGGTATTTGGCGGCCAGGTTGTTCATCTCAGAGGGGTCGGCGTCCATGTCATACAGTTCCAGGGATTTACTGTTGAAGGCATCCCCTTCCTCGGTCTTGGCGACCAGTTTCCACTTGCCGTCCCGCACGGCTATGTTGGCCTCATGCTCCCAGTAAACGGTGCCCCGGTTGTTGGGCTGACCCCTGAAATGCGGCACCAGGCTCTTGCCTTCCAGGGGCGTGATCTTGTGGCCCTGATAGGTCTGCGGATAGGCGATTTTGGCCAGTTCAAGGCAGGTGGCCATGATATCGCTCACGTGGCCGTATTCCTTTACCAGGGAGTTGTTCAACTTGGGGTCAATGCCTTTGGGCCAGTGTGCAATAAGCGGAGAGGCGATGCCGCCTTCATACGTGTAATGCTTGTACTCTTTGAACGGGGTACTGCTGAGGTTTGCCCACTGAATGCGGTAGCTTTCAAAAGTGTCTTCCTTACCGTTCACCTCCTTGCTTTTACCGCTGTTGATGAACTCGGCGCAGGCCCCATTATCGCTTAAAAACAAAATAAGGGTGTTGTCCAGCTGGTTTTTCTCTTTGAGTTTCTGCATAATGCGGCCAATGCCCTGGTCCATGATGTCTATCTGGGCGGCGTAAATGGCCATGCGCATGGCCATCTCGTTTTTCTGCGCCTCAGACAAGGTACCCCAGGCCTCTACCTTCTTGTCGCGCGGTGAAAGCGGCGTGTTCTGGGCCAACAAGCCCATCTTTTTCTGTTTCTCAAACCGCTCCTGGCGAAGTTTGTCCCAGCCGGCCTGGTATTGGTTTTTATACTTATCTATTTCTTTCTGCAGGGCGTGCAGCGGCCAGTGCGGCGCGGTATAGGCCACGTACATGAACATAGGCTTCTGCGGGTTGGCCGTGAAGTGCTGGTCAATGTACTTGACGCTGGTATCACTGATGGCGTTGGTCAGGTAAAAATCTTTGGGCGCCGGGTAGCGCTTGTCGTTGCTGTAGTTCTGGGGCGTGAAGTAGTTGGAGCCGCCGGGTACAATCCCGAAGTACTGGTCAAACCCGCGTTGCTTGGGCCAGCTGTCTGAGACCCCGCCGTTGATCTTGCGCTCGTTGGTGAGGTGCCACTTACCGGTCATGTAGGTACCGTACCCGGCCTGCTTCAGGACTTCGGCGATGGTCACGCTTTCCTTGTTGAGGGTGCCCTGGTAAGCGGGCGTGCCCAGATCGGCGGCGGCCATCCAGCCCATGCCGGCCTGGTGCGGGTACAGACCCGTCATGAGCGAGGCGCGGGTGGGGCAACAGCGGGCCGCGTTGTAGAACTGCTTGTAGCGAACGCCCCCGCTGGCTAGCTTGTCCAGGTTGGGGGTTTGCACCTCGCCGCCGTAGCTGCCAATGTCTGAGAAGCCCAGGTCATCTGCCAGAATGAGCACAATGTTGGGCCGTTGCTGGGCCTGCCCGGTCAAGGCTAGCCCCAGAAGGAAGAACAGCAGGGCTTTGGTTTTTCTCAAGGTAAGCATGTATGAAAAGAGGTTTAAACGATGAATCATTTGGTTAAGGTCTTCTTGGTTTCGGGCCGGGCTTTCCTGTTTTAAGGCCGTTTTCTGAAAAACGGGCCCAAAACAGCAGGCTTATCTGGCCTGCATTACCAGAAAAAGGGAAGACCGCGGAGGTATGGTTTGCGAGAATTTATCCTTGGCGGTGCCCAGGCTTTTAGCCGCGTACACGTCCCGCACCTTGCGGCTGCCCGACAGACCCAGTTGGGCCCAGGTCACGGTGATGGCCTGGGCTGCGGCGGCATCTCTATTCAAGAGCAGCACCGCGTAATCTCCGTTCTTCAGTTTCTTGGCCCACACCTCGGCCTTGCCGGCGGCGGTGATCCTTTTGCCCTGTTCGGTGGGGTCCTGGTTTATGGCGATGGCCTCTTTCTTGAGGATGATTTTCTTTTCCTCTTCTTTCATCACGCGGGGGTCGTTGCCCAGGATAAGCGGCGCGCTCATGATGCTCCAGAGGGCGAAGTGGCTTTTCTGCTCTTCCTGGGTGAGGCCCTGCTCCCCGGTCACCAACATGTCTGGGTCGTTCCAGTAACCTTTGCCGGCTTTCTGGACGTGCTGGTTGTTTTTTCCGGCAATGGCCATCACGCTGCCCGGTTTCTCTGAATCAAAGACAGCCCCACCCGATTGCTTTGATTTGATATCGCCGGTGGTGCGGCCCATGTGGGTGAGGGCAGGGTACCACGGGAAAAACTGATAGGCGCTGGCGCTGAGCACCATGGCACGGCCGCTGGCTTTCAGGAGGCTGCTCCATTTGGCGTAGGCGGTTTGCAGGTTCTGGGGTTGGCTTTCCCAGCCTTTTTTCCAGCGTGGGTCATTGCGCGGATAGGTGGGTTGCTCGTCTAAAGAGAAGCGGCACTTGTCCAGTTTCAAAAAGTCAAGGCCCCAGTCCGCGAACTGTTTCACGTGCACCTCCTCATAGCCCCAGCCGCCTACTTTGTCCATGCCGCAGTCATGCGAGCCGGGGGTGGTATGCAGGCCAAACTTGAGGCCTTTGGAGTGGGCATAGTCTGCCAGGGCCTTCATGCCGCCGGGGAATCGCTGGGGGTGCGGCAACAACTCGCCGTTAGGGCCCAGTTTGGTGTCACGCCAGCCGCCGTCTACCACCACGTAGGTATAGCCCGCGTCTCTGAGGCCGCTGGCCGCCATAGCGTCAATGACCTCCCTGACCATCTTCTCATTGATGGCCTCCTTGCCAAACCAGTTCCAGCTGTTCCAGCCCATGGGCGGCGACGGGGCTAACGCCGGGCTTACCTGGGCCTGGGCGAAGGTGCCCAGCAGGGCCAGGAAAAAGGTGAAAACAATTCTCATACCTGATCAGGTTAAACAAGGGCTGGCTGCAGGTAGAACCTTTACAGCTTTCCTTATGGCTTGAAAACGTGCGGGTCGTTTTGGGCCTGTTTTCTGGAAAACAGGCCCAAAACGGAATTACTTTTTAGTGGTGTGCTGCGTGATCTGCCACTGCTTAGGGGCTTTGAATCCTTTGCGGCCTTCGCCGTAAGGCGGCACCTCTACGGGAGACGTAATGCCATCATACACGGCCAGCTGCTTTTTGAGGTCGGCGTAGACGGCGGGGTTCTGCAGGGCCACATTGGTTTTCTCAGAAGGGTCTTTCACAATCTGGAACAGGTGGTCCTGGGTGAGTTTCATTTTGGGGTTAAGGTCTGAGGCAGCGATCAGTTTCCATTGGTTGGTGATCATGGCCCCAGAGCCCAGGTAGAAGCTGCGGTTGATCTCTGGCTGCTTGCCGGTTAAGACCGAAACCATGCTGATGCCGTCCAACGGATTTTTAGGCTGTTCTTTCACCCCGGCAATCTCCAGGAGAGTAGGCATAACGTCTACATAGCCCATGAGCTGGTTCACCACCTTCGGTCCCTTGAACCCGGCGGGCCATTTAATGATGGCCGGAACGCGCACGCCCCCGTCCCACTCCGTGAATTTGGAGCCTCTCAGTTCGCCGCTGCTGGAGCCCTTGATCTCAGGTGCCGGGCCGTTGTCACTGTGGAACAACACAATGGTGTTGTCGTCTATCTTCAGGTCTTTGAGGGTTTTCAAGATGCGGCCAATGTTCTGGTCCATGTTGGTGACCATGGCGGCGTAGGTCATCTCAGGCGTATTACCTCGGCCCAGCTTTCCTTCATTCTCCTGGGCGTTTTTGTTCCCGAACCGCGGTTTGGCGGCATCAAACCCATAGGGCTTCATGTCTTCTTCCTTGGCCTGCAGCGGGCCGTGCGGCGCGTTGTAGGCTACGTAAATAAAAAACGGCGACTGCCCGTTATAGGACTTGATGTTCTTGACCGCCTCGTCTGTGAGCAGGTCTGTGGTGTAGCCTTTGTCATGGCTGGGCTTGAAGTCATTGTGCCAGTCCAATTCCCCTTCGCGCTCATGCGTGAAGTAGTCAATGGCGCCGTTCAGGTGACCGTAGAAATGGGTGAAGCCGCGGTTCAGGGGATGGTATTTCAGGTCGGCGTGGCCCAGGTGCCACTTACCCAGCACCGCCCGGTTTTTATAGCCGGCTTTGGCTAGCATCTCGGGCAGGAACACTTCCTTGGTGTCTACCCCAAACGTAGACCACGGCGGAATAACGGTGGTTCGCAAGCCAAAGCGGTCTGGGTACCTGCCGGTGAGCAGTCCCGCGCGGGTAGGCGAGCAGACGGCGGCCACGTAGAACCGGTTCAGCTCGGTGCCTTCTTTGGCCAGACGATCCAGGTTAGGGGTTTTGATCTTGCCGCCGTGGTAGCCCACGTCTCCCCAGCCCATGTCATCGGCTAGAATAATAATGATGTTGGGTTTCTTGCCGGGCGCCTGCGCGTACGCCCCCACGGTCTGCGCCAGCGTTAAAGCGAGCAGCAGGAAGCATTTACTCATGTGTTTCATAGGTTAGTTTGGTTTGGGGCTATTTTGGGAAAAACGGCCCGTAAACGGTTATTTCTTTCTTTTATAGGTTTGACCCCGTTTGCCCATGCCTTCGCCGTTCAAGGGAAGCACGTCGTTTTCCTGGGCCCATTGGTTCCAGAGCGCTTCCAACTCCTTTACTTTCTCCGGATTCTTTGCGGCCAGGTTATTGGTCTCGGCTTTATCATTGGCCAGGTTATACAGTTCCCAAGCCTGAATATAGGGTTCTTTGGCGGTGCTCACCGAAACCAGTTTCCAGTCATTGAGGCGCACGGCGCGGTTGGCCTCATGTTCCCAGAACAGCGGACGCTCTGGCTGGGCCTGGCCTTTGAACATAGGCAGCAGGCTTCGGCCCGGTAAGGCATGAATGGCATTTCCCTTAAACGTGGTGGGGTACTGGGCCCCGGCCATTTCCAGGAACGTAGGCATAAGGTCAATCAGGTGCGAAGGGGTCCGGTTCATGGTGCCTTTCTGCTTGATGCCCGCTGGCCAGCTCACAATGAAGGGGGCGTTAATGCCGCCTTCATGGGTGTGGCTTTTGTAGAGGCGGTACGGGGTATTGCTCAGGTTGGCCCAATGGGTGCGGTAGCTTTCATAGCTTTCATCTGAGCCCAATTTCTCCAGCGACTTATCTTGCCGGCTCACATCTTCTGAGCAACCGCCGTTGTCTGAGAGAAAAATAACCAAGGTGTTTTCCAGTTGGTTGCTCTTCCGGAGGGTCTCCAGGATCTTGCCTACGCCCCGGTCCATCACGTCTACCTGGGCGGCATAGGTGGCCATGCGCTTCACCCAAACGCCCCGGTCCTTCTCCGGGATATCTCTCCAGGCGGGCACGTCTTTATCCCGCTCGGTCAGTTTCACGGATTTATCCAGCAGGCCCATTTTCAGTTGCCGGGCATAGCGTTCCGCCCGAAGGGCATCCCAGCCGGCAGCGTACGTTTTCATGTATTTCTGGATGTCGCTTTCGCGGGCGTGCAATGGCCAGTGTGGGGCGGTGTAGGCCACATACAGGAAGAAAGGGGCTTTGGCTTTGCCTGCTACGTGCTGTGAAATGTATTGGCTGGCCGTATCGGTGATGGCGTCGGTGAGGTAGTAGTTGGTTCCCTGGGCGGTGATGCGCTCATTGTTATTGGTCAGGCTACCGGGCGTGAAGAAACTGCCCGAGCCGGCTATGATGCCATAGTATTTGTCAAACCCGCGCTGCACCGGCCAGTTGTGTTTGGGGCCCTTGGGCGCGGTGGTAGCCGACACGTGCCATTTGCCCACAGCGTAACTGGCATACCCGGCCGGCTTGAGCGCCTCGGCTATGGTCACGTTGTTTTTGTTCAGGTCACCGCGGTAGCCCGGCAGCATCATGTCATACCCGGTCATCCAGCCCATGCCGGTTTTATGCGGGTAAAGACCGGTCAACAGCGAGGCCCGGGTAGGGCAGCAACGGCCGGTGTTGTAGAACTGCGTGAGCTTGATCCCGTTGCCGGCCAGCTTGTCTAGGTTGGGCGTGGCAATCTCTGCCCCATAGCAGCCCAGGTCTGAATAGCCCATGTCATCGGCCATGATGACCAGGATATTCGGCTTGGCGTTTTTCCCCTGCCCATAACTGGCCAAGGAAGCAAATAGGGAGAGAACTATAAATGCCACTACCCCTATAAACCGTATGTTGTTCTGCATTACTTTTTCTTTTGACTTTTCTTTTAATTCACCTGCCCAACTTCCTTTTTGATGTCTCTTTGGCAGGTTTGGTGTGCCTAGACTAGGTTTCTTAATTCCGGCTTTTTTTATTTCCCGCTTTCTTCTTTGCTCCGCCGTTTGCTGCCGGGGCGCCGGGGTTTTGCCTGGCTTCCCGGCGTTCCTCCATCCCTTCGTTTTTGTAGGGAACCGATTTTTGGAATTGGACCGGCACGTTTTTCCTAAGGCTTGCCAGAACGGGTTTCATCTCTGGTTTCCCGGCCAGGTTCTGGTGCTCATAAGGGTCTTTGTCATGGTCATATAGCTCCTCGGCTCCATCGGGATATTGGATATACCGGTAGCGCTCACTCCGCACCGAAGAATACTTTTCGCCGTAGGTGGTGAGGCCCGGGCGCTCCCACTTGGCCTTGGGGTTCTTAAACACCGCCACCAGGCTCTGTCCGTCTAGTTTCTGCTTGGGAACCGACAGCCCGCAGTACTCTACCAGCGTAGGGTAAATGTCTACAAGGTTCACTGTTTGCGGGCAGGTATAGGCTTTGCCGTTGGGCAACCTGATCAGGAACGGGATGGCGTCTGCCTGCTCCCAGAGCGTCTGCTTGGCCCAGTGGTTCTTGGTGCCGTTGTGGAAGCCGTTGTCTGAGACAAACACCACAATGGTATTCTTGCCATAGGGGCTCTTGTCCAGGGCATCTATCACGCGGCCAAGGTTCCAGTCTGCAAAGGAGGTGTTGGCGCAGTAGGCTCTGAGATAGTCCTGAAACCCTTCTTCCTGAGACTTGCCGCTTTTGGTAACCATGTCCATACCCGCAGAAAGCCTCTTGCCCGAGGCCGGCACATCTTCCAGGTCTTTGGCATCGTACCCTGGCGGCAATGGGAATTTCACGCCCTCATACAAGTCATAGAACCGCTTGGGTGCCGTGTAGGGAGAGTGCGGCCGGTACAGCCCGTAGTACATAAAGAAGGGCTTGTCATGTTTCTGGGCCAGAAATACAGTGGCAGCATCAGCATTCACCACATCTGTAAAGTCTTTGTCTGGCCCCTCCCAGGGCTTGATGTCGTTCCAATGGCCCCGGCCGGTGAAGAAGGGGCCGTAATTGCCATGGAACACCTTGTTATCCCACATATTTTTCTCGCGGTCGCCCGGCAAAGCCACATGAAACGTTTTGCCACCGGCCCAAGTGGTATAGCCATTCCGCTTGAAAAGCTCGGGCATGGCCTCTACCTGCGGGAGCAGTTCAGATACTCCCCACACGTCTGGCCCGTTGCGGTACACCCCGGAATGGTGCGGGTACTTTCCGCTGAAAAACGCCGCCCGCGAGGGTACGCACACCGGCGCGGCACAGGAAGCATTCTTGAAATACAGAGACTGCGAAACCAGCTTTTTAATGTTGGGCACCTTGAGCGGCGGGTAATCGTTCTGCAGGCTCCACTTGTTCATGTCATCCACCACAATGAAGAGCACATTGGGTTTTGGGGAAGACGATTGCGCTTGGGTCGCGTGGAAACCAAGGCTAAGGAGGGCCACCAATACCCTTGCAAATCCCCAGCCTCGTTTAATATTCTGAATCATATTTTAATCAATAGTCTTTAAAAAGTCACCAACCAACCCAGCCTAATCCCCTCAGGCGCCAGCATTTGAAAGATACTTTTAACTTCAGTAGTGAATTGTAATTATTGTGGCTATTACTACAACATTTGTAGCCATGGCTGCCAAGCCTGTTTTAGCGCTGCCATTTAAGCAAAACCTCTTGTTGCAGGGAGTGTAGTTCTAGCTCGATTACTCCAATCGGAAGGCCTGGGTAAACCTGATCTGCTGGGAGGAGCTACCAATGCCCAGTTCAAAATCACCGGGCTCTGCTTTCCAGTCATGCGTTTTAATGTCCCAGAAAGACAGGTCCTGGCGCTTTACCCAGAAGGCCACCGTTTGGCTTTGGCCCGGTTTCAGATACACTTTCTGGAAACTTTTCAGCTCTTTTACCGGGCGTGCCACCGTGGCTTCTTTGTCAGAGACGTAGAGCTGCACCACTTCGGCTGCAGCCTGTTTGCCGGTGTTTTTGAGGGTAAACTTCACCTGTACAGAATCCTGGCCACTGATAGCGGTGCGGGATAGTTTGGGGTTGGTATAGGTAAACGACGTATAGCCCAGGCCATGCCCGAAGGGGAAAAGCACCTCTTTCTTGTTCTTCTCAAACCACCTATAGCCCATGAACACGCCCTCATTGTAGGGCAGGTGCACTAACTGGTGCGGCTTTACGTGTTTAGACAGCTCATTTCTGCTGCTGGGCTGGTTGCCTTTCCAGTATTCTTTGTAATGGTTATTATTGCCTTGCCAGAAGGGTTTGCTACCCAGGAAATTGAACTGCGGGTCTGGCGAGTCCTGGAAATCTTTCTCCAGGGTGAAGGGCAACCTTCCCGAAGGACTCACCTTTCCGCTGATGACCTCGGCTAAAGCATTGCCGCGTTCCTGGCCCAGGAAAAACGTCCAAAGCACGGCTTTCACCTGCGGCAGCCAGGGCATGGGAAAACCGTTGGCCGAACTAATGAGTACCACCACATTGGGATTAAGCGCGGCTACCCTGGCTATTTCCTCGTTTGCCCCTTGCGGCGCCTCAAATGGAACGTCATATCCTTCCCCCGCTTTTTTGTTCAGCCGGTACAAGACCACGTCTGCGTTTTTGATCTGGGCCTCGGTGGGTTTCTCCGTGACCACCAGGCCGGTACCGTAGATTTTCTTGAGGCCCGTTGCGTAATCTACGTGGTCATAGCCTTCCACAAAGCCGCTGCCGGTGCCGCTGTGCAATTCAGCCGGGCCCATGAGCAGCACTTTTTTAGAGGCTTTCACGGGGAGCAGATTCGCTTCATTCTTTAACAGGCAGATGGCTTCGCGGGCGACCTGCCGGGCCGTTTCTTTATGGCCGGCCAGGGTGGCCAGCAGCGCCGGGTCTTTGGGCGCGCGGTCATAGACGCCCGTCTCAAACAAGGTGTACAGGTTAGGGTATACCATGAACTCCAGGTCGGCTTCTATCTCTGCTTTTCTACCGGGGTAGCGGGCTACAAACTGGGTCACATAATCTTTGAACGTGTCATTGCTGGACATGAGCAAGGTCTGCCCAGAGCGGGCCACCAGGTACTGCAAATCAGGGTGGTAATTAGTGTTCTGCCAGTCGGTCATAGTGATGCCGGTAAAGCCAAACTCTCTGCGCATCACGTCATTTAATAATGGCTGGTGCATGGAGCTGGGAATACCGTTCACGGCGTTGTTGCCGGTCATGATGGCCTTTACCCTGGCCTGCTTCACGGCAGCCTCCCAGGGCGCCAGGTAGATTTCCCGCAGCGTGCGCTCGTCCAGGTCACTGCTGGCAATGTGCCGGACAAACTCCTGGTCATTGGCAATGAAATGCTTGGCCGTGGCAATGATGCCCTGGCTCTGCAAACCATTGATGTAGTTCACCGAAATAGCCGAGGTCAGCAACGGGTCTTCTCCCATGTACTCATAGTTGCGGCCACCCACTGACAGGCGCTGCATGTTCATGCCCGGCCCCAGCAGGAAATCCACCCCATGGGCCTTGCACTCCTCGCCAATGTTCTTCCCGAAGGCCATGGCCAGCGCAGGGTTCCAGGTGGCCGCCAGCGCGATCATAGGCGGGAAAGAGGTGCTCTGAGCGTTGCTGGCAATGGTTTTTAGCCTGATGCCTTGTGAGGCGTCTGCCATGATGGCTGGCCTTAGCCCCAACCGGGGGACCCCAGGGAAACAGAACATTTTATAACCGCCCGTCAAACTCAGCTTCTCCTCAAAGGTGAGCAGTTCCAGCACATTCTTGGCGCGCGCCTGCGGGCTTAGGCTGGTATTCTGGTACACCGCCCCCGCCGGAAATTTCTTAAACGCCGCCAGCGGCTGCAGCTCTTTATCGTCAATCCGTTGGCCAAAAGAAGGCAGGAAGGTAAGCGTGAAGGCAAAGGCAGTTAATACCCGTTTCATATGGTATGGTAAAAAATTAGGCAAAAAAGGAAGAACAGGTATATGATCCATTTCACGCACCTGTAAATCCATGGGAGACTTTACGTTCCTGGGCCCCAGCGCTTGGCTTTAGGACCTGGCAACCCAACTAAGTAGCTAAAGAAAGAAAAGTCATAAAATCACGGCAGCGAAAGGCAAGGGTGAAGAATAGCGCGGACTATTCAACTATGAGTTTACCGGTTCTGCCATTGCACCTTACAAAATAGATACCCTGCTTAAGATGTCTAGCCGGGACCGTTACTTTGTTCTTCTGGTCAGGGGTAAGCACATGCTCCTGCACCAAAACCCCGGTGGTGTTTACCACCGTTACTTTTACCGGGCCTCTGCTACCGGCTACATTCTGGATGGTGAAAGAAGTGCCCGCCTTTATGGGGTTAGGGTACATGGCCAGACCCGGCATATTCTCCAACTCTGGGGCTATCCCCGTCACTACCTTGCTGTTCTTTAGCCCTACCGTGACGGTACTTCCCTGGAATTCATTTGCCGGCATGGGCAGCAGAACAAAGGTAGACTGGTCCTGAGCGCTTTCCGTTGCCCCTGCCCCGGCGTACAATCCACTAATCTTCACATACATAGAGGAAACAGGCGTGGTCTCACAGTAAGGGTTTGCGGCCGATACATACACCGAGTCGTTCTTCCAGCGCACCTGAATAGCCGCTGCCTGGTAGGTCTCTACTGCACCCAGATTGTTTGGCAGGGTAACCTTGCCTGGCTTGTAAAAGATGGCCTGGGCAATAGAGGCGCTGGGATCAACCACACACTGAACATCAGAGGTGTTGGACACCACCACAAAAGGGGTTTTATTCAGTTTTTCCGCCAGTTGGTCCTGGGTAACGTTGGGGTACACCGCATAGGCATACTTCTCACTGACCGGGTATTCCCCATGCTGAAAATTGATCCAGGCCAGCGGGGTGTCTCCTACTGTTTTCACTTCAAAGTTCAGGTTCCTGTTGGTGATAAACTGGTACCCAATGTTGTTAAGGTAGGCCCAGTTTGAAGTAACAGGAGACAAGACCTGGTTATTTGCCATAGCAACCGGGAGGCCGCCATTATCCACCATAAACGAGTCTTTGAACTTGACCTGGTTAACGGTGGTGGCATAGGGCACATAATAGAGAGCCCCCGCCTTAATGTCAGAGCCCAAGGCTACAAAATAGTCTTTAAAGTAAAACCAGGCTTTGGTGGCATCTAACTTAATCTCAGAGCTGCTTTTACTGAACAGGAACCCAGAGGCACCCGTTTTCCCGTCTGAGACGCCGCCCGCAAAGGGTTTGAGGTTTGTCCCGTTCTTGCCCGCTGGCACCAGCGGCAAGGCAGTAGTGGTGGGCTTTTGGGGGGCAGTGATGCCGGGTAGGCGTCTCCAGTTCATAACATCCCAAATCTCAGAATATTCCGTGCCGGTGGAATAGATAAAGTTGACGCCAGACCCGGTGTAGTAATTATTGAGGCCCTCCCCATTGGCGCTTTCACTGGACGTGGTTCTGGTGGAGGTCATTCGGGAAGAAGTGAAATAGTTTTTGCCCTTGTGCACCATGTAATCATGGCGCCAGAACATCTTGTTGCCCTGTTGCACGTTATCGGCGTCATCGCCGGCCGGTCTTGTTAACCAGTTATAGAGGTCCTGCAGTTTTTCTTTCTGGGGGGTGTTTTCCAGAATCAACGTGCCCAGGCAGGCCACACTTTTGGTATACCCGTCGGTTAAGGTTCTGCGGCCGGTCTGGTGGTGGTCAAACATGTTGCGATAGGCCACCCAACTTAGCCCATGCAGGAACAGGTTCTCAAAAATGGTCATCTTAGCAGGTGGCACGGCATAAGCAGTCCCCGAACTGATGGAGATAAAATTCATGATGCCCCCAATGTACTCCTTGCCGTAATTGCCCAGGTACAATTGCCGCCCGTACCCAGAATGCTGGTTAAAAGCGTAGTCTGGCTGAATGCCCTCGCCCTTGTCATCCTTTTCCACCCGTATGAGCAGGTGAAACACCTCAGATGCCTCTGCCACTACGGCGGTATTTTCAGTGGCAATGGCTGTAGCCATTATATATTTACTTATATCTGAAGTATTGGCTGCGTCTGGGCTGTCTTTGTAGCCCGCCACCTTCTCCGGGGTCCATTCAAACATCAAATAAGAAACCAAGCTGTTGTATTCTGTGGGCTTCTTGGTTTTAAGGTCTTTGGCCATAAGCACGAAAGACGGGTACAATGAGGTAGGCCACCCAATGGTACGGTACCACCAATTGGTATCTGTAGGGTCATAGGTGTTCCACCAGTTCCATGCCTTGCAATAGGCATCTAACAGGGTTTCGCTTTTGTAGTTGGGCCCGGGTGTTTCATAAGCCCTGGCTATAGCCCACATTTCATTGAAGTGGGGCCGCGGTCCACCCGTAAGAGCCGTTGGGTAAGACGCAGGGTACGCCACGTTCTTGAAGGTGCCATCTGAGTTCATGTTCCCCAGGTCATAGCCTTCCAAAGGGGCATACATGCTGTTATACACGCGGGTATACATGGTGGCCAGATCTGTAGATGCCTGGGCCTTGGCCACATGGGCCAGAGCGGCTACCAATAAAAACAGAAATAACTTTTTGTAGAGGTGATGCATGGGGGTTGGGTATAAGGTTAACTCTATTTCAGGCAGCAGAATCTAGCCAAGTACAAGAATACCATTCTCGTTTTCAACCCACTGTCTCTTTTGTAGCACTTCCTGTCAATTTTGTAGCATCGCCTGTTTCAGGGCCGTTTTTCGCAAAACGGCCCTGAAACAGGAACCCTTCTCTCCTATCTTGTTCCGCCTGGCCGGCTTTGGGCTTTATTGGTAAGTGTCTTGAAAACCGGGTCTATTTACTGGCCACGGTTGGTTTGGGGAACACTTGGTTCTGATCTGCCCACTCCTGCCATTTGGCGGCCAGTTGCTTTACCTTTTCCGGGTGCTGGGCCGCCAGGTTGTTCATTTCGGTGCGGTCTTCCTTGAGGTTGTAGAGCTCCCAGGGCTTGTTGTTGAGGGTCACTATTTTCCAGTCGCCGTGGCGTACGGCCCTGCGGCCGATGTGCTCAAAGAACAGGTACTCATGCACTTCGCGCTTCTTGCCCTGGAACACGGGCACCAGGCTTTTTCCGGCCATGGCCGATATCTTGTGGCCCTTAAACTCCTTGGGGTATTGCGCCCCGGCCAGTTCCACAAACGTGGCCATGAAGTCAAACACGTGGCCTACCTGGTCTGTGACGCTGCCTTTTTTAGCGATGAGGCCTTTGGGCCAGTATGCGATGAGGGGCGTGCAGATACCACCTTCATAGGCTTCGGTTTTCCAGTACCGGAAAGGGGCGTTGGCTACGTTGCTCCACATCTTGTCATGCGAGGCGAAGGTGTTTTCCGGACCGGGCAGCACTTCCTTTTTCACGGGGTACTGAATTTTCTCACCGGTGCGGGTTTCGCCGGGGCGGTCATAGCCGGGGCCGTAGTTCTGGGCGTTATCTGAACTGGCGCCGTTGTCGCTTAAAAACAGGATGAGGGTATTGTCCAGCTCGCCGGTTTCTTTGAGTGTTTTAATAAGGCGGCCAATGCCCTGGTCCATGCGGTCTATCATGGCGGCCCGCACGGCCATGGCCTCAATGTCATAGGCCTGGTCTGGGTTATCTGCCCACTTGCGCTCCTGGTCCCAGCGTCCCGACAAGATGTTCTTATCTGCCGGGAACAGGCCCTCTTTTATCATCTTGCGGTAGCGCTCATTCCGGACGGAGTCCCAGCCGGCCTGGTAGATCTTGCGGTATTTGGCTATGTCTTGGGGCAGGGCGTGCAGGGGCCAGTGCGGGGCGGTATGTGAGACGTACAAAAAGAACGGCTTGCCTTTTTGGTGGAACTGCTTCACGTACGCGGCCGCGCTGTCATTGAGGGCATCTGTGTAATAAAAGCCTTTGGGCACAAAAGGTACCGGGGTATTGCCGTTCACCAACCCGAAGGGGTCAAAGAAATTCACCACGCCCCAGATGTTGCCGTAGTATTTGTCAAAGCCGCGGGCGGTGGGGTACTGGTTCAAGGGCGAGAATTCGGGGTAGCTTACCTGGTGGGCCTGCCATTTCAGGTGCTCCGCTTCGGGCTTCTTCTCCTGGGTGTTAGACACGTGCCACTTGCCCACCATGCCCGTCTGGTAACCGGCCGTTTTCAGGACCTCGGCAATGGTGACGGTATTCTCCGTGAGGTAGCCGCGGTAGCCGGGTACCTGCTGGTCGGTGGTCATGTTGCCTATGCCGGCCTGGTGGTTGTACAAGCCGGTGAGCAGGGCCGCCCGGGTGGGGCAACAGCGCGAGGCATTGTAGAACTGGTTAAACCGCAACCCGCCTTTGGCCAGCAGGTCTATGTTAGGGGTCTGGATTTCGCCGCCGTAGCTGCCCACATCTGAAAAGCCCATGTCATCTGCCAGGATCACAATAATATTTGGCTGCTTGGAAGTTGGCTTCTTTTTCTGCGCCTGAGCGGGAGTTAAAACAACTAAAAGCGAAAGCGTGCAAAAGAGAGAAACAGATTTTCTCCAGTAGGTAATGCCTGATCGTAAGTACTCCATGCGGTACTGAAAAATAAATGACGTAAAGAAATTAAAACTGAGAGAGGCTTTTCGGGCCGAGGCTGTTTTGGGGCTATTTTCTGGAAAACAAGCCTAAAACAGCTATTGTAATTTATTGATCTATAGGCTATTCCTGAGAGGCTGAAGTAGCCCCCGCTTTCTTCTTGCCTGCTTTCTTTCCCTTGGCCGGCGCGCCTTCTTCCTCGTCTTCGCCCATGCCTTTTTTGGGTTGCCGCTCAAAGGCCTTCATCTCGGTAGCCAACCCCAGGTCTCCCTGCTGTTTCATGAAAGCCGCCAACTGCCCTTTCAGGTTTTGCTGCACGTTTTTTAAAGCGGGGCTGCCGGCCAGGTTGGTGAGTTGGAACGGGTCCTTTTCCACGTCATACAGTTCCTCAGCGGGCCGCGAAACGTATTTTTCGGCGCGCTGGGCATCTTCGGGTTTACCCGTTTTAGACCAGGATTCTATCATCTTTCCGCTGGTGGCCACATTCTGGAATCTGGCCTGGGCGTTGAGGTTATTAATGTACAGGTATTTGGTAGAGCGCACTGACCGGATGGGATAAGAGTCACTGCCCTGGATCACGCCGCGGGTGGTGTGCACACCATACACGTAGTCCCGGAAGGTATTGGTCTGGCCCAGAAGCACCTTCTTAAAGCTGGTCCCGTCAAACCCCGAATTGCCCAGGGCGTCTTTGCGGCCGGTGTTCACGGTGGAGGGGTTGCCTCCGGCGATGTCTACTAATGTGGGCACCACGTCTACATATTGGGTCATGGCCTTGGTGCGGGTACCGGGTTTGATCTGCCCGGGCCACCGCACAATAAAGCCCGCTTTCAGGCCGCTGTCATACGTGGTCCATTTGGCAAACGGAAACCCCGAGCCGTGCTCACTCGCGAACATGACCACCGTGTTGTTCTTCTGCCCGGACCGTTCCACCATGTCTAGGCACACGCCCACCAGACTGTCCAGGTACGTGATCTCAGCAAAGTAAAGGGACAGTTGTTTGCGCGTGGCGTCCGTGTCTACCAGATCTGCGGGCACCTTGATCTTAGCGGGCGGATAGGCGGCGGCATTGCCCCGGTTGAGAGGCCCGTGCGGCTGGTTGCTGGCCACCACTAAAAAGTAGGGTTTGGCTTTGGAGCCCTTGATAAAGTTTTCGGCCAGGCTCAGGTCAATGTCCTGGCCGGTGCCGTCATCATGGTCGCGGCCACCTAAGTAAGTGAAAGGGAAAGATTCTGCGTTGCCGTAATGTTTTTTACCCAGCAGCGCCGTGTTATAGCCTACTGCCTGCAGGTGGTGCGCCACGCTTTTAGTGCCCGCGTACACCTGGCTGTGGTTAGGGAAAGCGCCGTTTCGCACCGGGAACATGCCCGTGTACAACTGTTGCCGGTTGGGCGCGCACATGGCGGTGGCAGAGTACATGTTGTCCAGGGTCATGCCCTCTTTGGCCAAGCGACTAAGGTTAGGCGTTTTCACCTGGGTGTTGCCATAGGGCTCAATATCCCTGAACGTTAAATCGTCTGCCATAATCAGCAGGATATTAGGCTGTTTGCGCGGCGAGGACTTGGAGGTTTGCCCTATAGCCAACCCTCCGTGTAACAGGGCCAACACCAGCAACAGGCAATGTTTTAACAAAGAAGGTTTTTCCATGCTTCTAAAGAATAATATAGGTTTTAGCGGGAAGTTTTATAGGTGCGGCCAAGGTGGTTTTTAGACTTTAAAAGGAGCCGATAGTTTAACCCGGCTATTTAACTTTTCGGACTGAAATCTTCGGTTTAGCTCCCTCTAGTTATTAGGTATTTGGGGCAGCATATAACCATTAAAATTACCTCATCCGTTTCAGGCCAGTTTTGGCCAAAACAGGCCTGAAACGCGAAGAAAAGTAATTCGTCTAAAAGGTTATTCTTTGGCGTAGGGGTCCCGTTGTTTGCCTTTGGGCAGTACGTGGTGCGAGTTGGCCCACTTGTACCATTGGTCATTAAGTTTCTTGACCAGGTCTGGGTGCATGGCGGCCAGATTATGGTTTTCGGTGCGGTCTTTCTCCAGGTCATACAGTTCCCAGTTTTTGTCATTCAATTTCTTGACGGCTTTCCATTTCCCCCACCTGATGGCGCAGTTGTCCTGGTGCTCCCAGTACAGGTACTCATGCTGTTTGCCAGTACCGTTCTTAAAGGCCGGAACCAGGCTGATTCCCTCAGTGGGGATGATCTTGTTGCCGTTGTGGAAGGTAGTAGGGTATTTGGTTTGGGCCAGTTCTATGACCGTGGGCATTATGTCTGTGATGTGGTGGGGCGCGTTATACCACTTGCCCGCCTGCTGCTTGATGCCCGCCGGCCAGTAGGCAATAAACGGCGTGGCAATGCCGCCCTCATAGGTCTCTACCTTAAATCTTTTGAAAGGCGTATTAGAGGCGTTGGCCCACCCCTGCCCGTAGGAAACCGCCCAGAACTTGAACGGGTCGTTCACCTCAGACTGGTCCTTGCCGCCCAGTTCCTGGTAAGGCTCGGCGCAGGCGCCGTTGTCACTTAGGAACATGATGAGCGTGTTGTCCAGTTTACCGGTCTCCTTAAGGTGCCTGACCAGCTTGCCAATGTTGTAGTCCATGTTGTACATCTGGGCGGCGTACACGGCCATCCTGAAGTCCACGTCTTCCTTTTCTTTCTGGGTTAGCGCCTCCCAGGGCCGCATCTCGCGGCTGGCCAGGCCCCATTCTTTTTTAATGAAGCCTAGTGCATGCTGTTTCTTGAGGCGGTCTTGGCGCACCACATCCCAGCCTTTCATGTATTTGCCTACAAACTGCTCATAATCTTCTTTTTTGGCCTGCAAGGGCCAGTGTGGCGCCGTGTGGGCCAGGTACAGGAAGAAGGGTTTGGTGTCTTTCTGGTTTTTGATGAAACTGATGGCGTTGTCTGTGAAGGCATCTGTGTCATAGAAATCTTTGGGAAAGGAATACTCCATGGGACCGTCATTGCGGGTCACGCCCCTAGGCGGAAAGGGCTTCAGGTGGCTGGCGCCCCCAGACAAGATGCCGTAGAATTGCTCAAAGCCCCGGCCCACCGGCCACTTCTCCTTGCCATGCATGCCCACGTGCCATTTCCCGGTCATGTAGGTGTGGTACCCCGCCTGCTTGAGCACCTCGGCCAGGGTCACGCTGTTGCGGTTCAGATAGCCCCGGTACCCATGCACGCCCCAATCGTTTACCCCGGTTTTTTCAGGGTCTTCGGCCATGTGCCCGATGCCAGCCTGGTGTGGGGCCAGCCCGGTTAACAGCGCGGCCCGAGAGGGGCAGCACCGGCCCACGTTGTAGAACTGGGAGAACCGAAGGCCCTTAGTAGCTAGCTGGTCAATGTTAGGGGTAGGAATCTCCCCGCCGTAGCTGCCAATGTCAGAAAAGCCCATGTCATCTGCCATGATCAGGATGATGTTGGGTCTTTGCTGGCTGAAAGTTTGGTGAGAAACCGCCAGAAGGCTTAAGACTGAGAAAACGAAAGAAAGGGGGTGGGAGAAAATGCGTTTCATGACAAAAGATTACCTGGGGTGAAGCTCAAAAATAGCGTGGGGCCAATAGCTGTTTCAGAGCCATTTTCCGGAAAACGGCCCTGAAACGCCAAAGAAAAAGCCCCATCCCAAAACCAGGATGGGGCCTCTTTTCATGGTGCCCGGGGATGAGTAACGCCTGCCCGGGAACACCCGGTTTTACCAAATGGTAAGGGTCTTGCCTACAGAGGAAAGCACCGGCGACAGGTTGTAGCTGACCATGAATTCATTGGCCCCTACATTGCTGCCATCTGCTTTGCCGGCACCGGCTTCTCTGGTGTAGCCAATGTTGAACTGCTTGTACCTCATGCCCGCACTGAACGTGTAGGCCAGGTCCTGGCGGTACCCCGCCCCTACCCAGAACAGGTTGTTGTACACGCCTTTCACCTGGCCTTCCAGCACTCCTTTTTCATCTGAGTTGTAGCGGTACATACCGTTCAACACCAACCCTACCTGGTCTGTCAACCCTTTGCGTACGCCGGCATTGACCATGTGCTGCATGCCGTACATTTCCTTTAAAAAGTCATTGTCTGAGGTGGACTCCTGCACCAGGTTCTGCACCGCGTAGCCCAGGTAAAAATCCTGAGAGGCGAGGGCAAGGCCCAGGTTCAGGCCAAATTTATTGACCCGCTCCTGCCCGTTCATCATGGCATAGTAGCCCCGGTCATTGGCTTCATTGAACACCAGGTCGTTGCTGCTCAATCGGTTATTGTCATAGGTAAGGCCAATACCCCCCTGTAACCGGAGGCTCTGCGTTAACCGTACGCCTGTGCTGTAGTTGAGGGCGAACTGGTTCTCCCGGTAAGGCCCGAAGGAATAGTTCAGCAAGGAAACCCCAAAGGCGTGCTGTACCCCTACTGGGGCGCTGGCGTCTTCGGCCGCGGCCGAGTCTGTGCTTAACAGCGTTTTGTTTTTTACGTCTGATAAATTCACCTCCCCAGAGAAGAACAGGGTGCGGGGCGCATCATCAAAACCGGTCCATTGGTCCCGGTAAATGGATTTCAGGATGGAGCCCTGGTTGCCCGTTAACGCGGGGTTGAAGTAATTGCCTGCCTGAGAGAAATTGGCCACGTGTTTTCTGGTCTGGGCGTGCGCACCCAAACCAGAAACTACCAACCCAATGAGTATAAAGAACTTTTTCATGTTTCTATTCTTTAATGATTGTTACCACGCCTTTTCTAACCAGACCGCTGGTTTTCACCTGCACCACATAGAAGTAAGATCCTTTTACCACTTTGCCATGCCGATTGCGGCCGTCCCAGCCCTGCAGCGGATCTGTGGTATGGAATAACCGGACGCCATCTTTGTCAAACACCTCAATCTCCACTTGCGAATAATGTTGTAAATCTAGCACAATCCAGGTGTCGTTCATGCCGTCTCCGTCTGGGGTAAAGGCATTGACCATGTTCACTTCAGGGGCCAGGTCTACAATGACCATGGGCTTGAGGTTGGAAAGGTTTGTAGCGCCGTAAAGGGCGTTTATGGTACCCGTCACCTGATATTTACCTGAAATATAGCCGTTGTAGCCGCTGGAGTTCCAGGTAACCGGCGTCATTTCCACCTCGCCGGTAGAGTAGGTTACCAGCACTTGCGATGGCAATGGCAGCCTGGAGAAAGGAACCCGGGAGGGCGCCTTGATCAACGGGACCTCTACAAAAGACACCACGTTAGGGATCACTTTCTGCACCTGCGCGGTCACGTTGGCACCTTTGTTACCGCCTAAATCTGTCTGGGAGAAGGTAACGGTAAGGGTACCGTCTTTCAACCCACTCACATTGAGGGTGTCGCTTAAAAACGAAGACGTAGTGGCCACCTTTGTGCCTGTCACGGTAGTGCCCCCTCCAGAGCTGGTGATGCTGTAGGTGTAGTTGGCGCCTATCTCAGCGGCTGAAATGCGCAGCAACGTGGCCAGGGAGCTTTTACCGTCTATTCTGCTATCTACAAAAGCCACTGAATAACCAGCCGGGGCCGTAATATCATATGTTCTGGAGAAAGCGGCCGCGGCCGTGTTGTTGTTTTGTGCCAAGTCCTGGGCCACACCGGCAGCCACGGCCACCGTTACTACCCCTTCTGCCGTTGGGGTGACCAGGGCCGTGAACACCTTACTGTTGACCATGGTGAAGGCAGAGGCCGTACCGTTGGTGATGACAAGATCTTCCAGCGTAAAACCAGTAACGGCTTCGCTAAAAGTAAAGGTCACGGTGAACGGTGCTTTCACGTACCCCGTGCCAGACGCGGTTAGCGCCACCGTAGGGGCCAGGTTGTCAAATAAGATCTTAAACTCCTCAGACTCCACGCTTCCGTTGTTGTTGGCTGGGTTGAAGGCAGCGTCTGCCGGTACAATCACCTTTACCAAATCATTGGCGGTGGGGGTGATAAGAGCAGTGTAGGTGGCGGCATCTACTACTGTAAAGGCAGAAGCCGTTCCGTTGGTGACCTTGATATCTGACAAAGTGAAATCAGTAACCCCCAGGTTAAAGGAGAAGGTCACGGTGAAAGGCGCATTGGTAGTCCCAGACGCGGGAGAGGTTAAGGTCACAATTGGCCCCACTTTAATAGTCAGAGACAAAGCGCTGCTGGCAGGGCCCACGTTGCCGGCCCGGTCTGTCGCCTTGGCGGTAATGCTGTGGACACCGTTAGGCAGTTCCACGGCAGACCTGATTTCCCAGGCACCCGTAGTGGCATCGGCAACTGCCGTACCAATTTCCAGGTCACCGGCATAGAGTTTCACCGTGGCGCTTGGTTCAGCGGTTCCTGCAAAAACAGGGTTTACGTAGTTGGTGATGTTATCTGTGTCGCTGGGGCCACTGTCTGTAGAAGCCAAAAGGTCTGGCGTTGAAGGGGCTGCCGGCGCGGTGGCATCAAACACAATCTCATCACTAATGGTATGCGTGGTTTCATCCCCCTCGGCGTCTTTCACCTGCATGTACACCGTCTTGGTGCCTTGCCCAGCGGTCAAGGTCCAGGTTTTGGAAGTAGCTACCGGCTCATATGCACTCCAGGTGATTTTGTCATTAGAAAAACGCATCTGGGTGGCGTTCTTGGTAGTCAGGGCCAGGGTTACGGCCGCGTTGTTGGTAGCATAGGCCCCGTTGTTGATGGATACGCTTCCTTCTGGCACGGTTAGGGGCAGCTCCTGAAACACGTAGTTGTCAAACTCCAGGTCAACCATGCTGTTGGTGATGGCAAACTTGAAGGACTTCAGGTCCTGGGCGGTTGACCGGGCCGGATAGGAAATCAGATTACTGATGCGGCTGGTTCCCACCCAGGTGTCACTGGCTTCATTGGGAATGGCGTACGGTTTGCCGTCTGGCCCAATATAGGTGGCTTCGGCGCCGCTTTTGTTCACAAACCAGGAAAGGCGCTGCGTGCCGGAAAACAGTTTGTCTGCCGCGGGCGTGGCGTTGTTCCCTACCGGCACAATACCAAAAGTGCCTTCTGTGGCAGAGAGGTAAAGGGTTATTCTGGAATGGACCCCGGTAGCCGAAGGAGAAGTGTTGTTGTTTGCCAGCGCCGTGGGACTGGCAATGTTAAAGCTACCGGCGGCCATAGACTCCACCGTATTCTTAGAGACCGCCATATCCATGGCCAGCATCACAAATTTGGGAGAGGTGGTCATGCTTTTGGCTCTGGTGAAAGCCATGTTGGAGCCTGCGTTGGTCTTGCTGTACTTAAGCTTGCCATCTGCAATGACTATGATGTTACCCGAACCCGCCGACAAGGCCGAAAACTGGGTCTCGTTGGGGTCTGTGGCCACGTAGTCTGACGGCAGCACCTTTGTTGGGTCCGGGAAGGTCTGGGAAAACAGAACCTGGGCGCTTCCGGAAAAAGCGCCGCAGACCATAAGGCTACATAAGAGTAGTAATCTTTTCATATTATCACATTTAATGTTTTTATAAACCTTTGAGCGTTACTGGTTTTTTCTCTTGCCACCAGATCCTTAGTAGGTAAAGCTTCTGGCAGTTGGGAGAAAGAATCACTTCTGCTCTTCTACTTTCTGGCAAGGGGCTTGGGTCAGGAAACCTTTAGATCAGAGCTTTTACTCAGCAGTTATTCCAGGGAGGCTGTTTTCAGCCTGTTTTCCTAAAAATGGCCCCAAAACAGAAAGCTTTCCTGTTCTTTCTTCCGGCCTTTTTCTTAGAGAGTGGAGAACTAAATCCTTTACCTAAAATATGCTTTCATGCTCTGCCTTTTTAAGAAACCTCCCTTTGGGGGAGTCCTGTTTTAGGCCTGTTTTTCTAAAAACAGGCCTAAAACAGTTTTTCCGGCCCTTGTTAGAAACCAAAGTTGCTTACCACCCGGGGTTCTGGTTCTTCTCCCCAATAGAAGGGTTCTGGAGCAGTTCATTGGTGGGTAGCGGAAACAGTAAGAACTTGGGTACACTTACATTAAGCGTAGGGGCGTACACGGCGTTCTTATTGCTCCACCTTCTTTGGGTTGGCAACCAGGTAGGCAGGGTTTTAGGGTAGGTTGACTTTGGCAACTCCTCTAAGAACTGGTACTCATACATGGTTTTAGTGGGGTTGGAAGGGTGCTGCATGCGCACCAGGTCAAACCAGCGTTGCCCCTCGGCCAGCAGCTCCAGGCCGCGCTCATGGAATATCTTCATCCGGAACTCAGATTTGGTGAAGGTGGCGCTTCCGTCTTCTGGCAGCAAAAGCGGCACTGGTCTTTTAACGCCGTTGGCATTCTGGGCCCGCTCCCGCACTTCATTGAAAGCCATGATTGCCTCTGGGGTGGCCCCGTACAACTCATTCAAGGCCTCAGCTTTAATAAGGTAGATTTCAGCCAGCCTGATGATGAACAGGTCATTGCCGTGGTTTCTTTCGTCTTTGCCGTTAGGGTCTTTGTATTTCCCTACAATGGCGTTGGCTACCCGGCTTTCATTTGGCGTGATGGTGGTGTCTGGGTACATCACTACCTTATAGCCATTGGAATTTTTGCCTCTGGTGTAAAAAGAAACCTCGTCTCTGGAATCAAGGATGGCAGAATTACCGGTTCCTATGGCGTAGTCACCCGTGCGGTAGAAGTCTACGAACCAATGCATGGGCTTAAGGGTGGCGGCCCCGCTGGTATTTGCCCGGGCAGTTACCCCTACCGTAGCCGGCGCCATAAAACGCAAGGCGAACTCAGAGCCAGCGGCCGGTTGGGCCCGGTTTTGGTTATCTGTCTGGAAGCGTACGCCAAACAACACCTCTTCATAGGCAGCGGTCTCCTTGGTCACTTCAAACAGGTCTGCAAAGTTGGGGATCAACCGGTATTGCCCGCTGTTGATAACGGAGTCTGCATATACTACCGCGTTGGAATATTGCTCTGTGGCACTCTGTCCTTTCAAAGACAATTGGTTACCGTAGGTTAAATAGGCCTGTGATAAAATACCTTGAGCGGCTCCTTTTGAGGCCCGGCCCAGTTCAGCGGCTTTTATATTTTTACTTAAGGGCAAAAGTGCGGAGGCTTTGCGCAGGTCATCAAAAATCTGGGCGTATACCTGGTCTACTGAGCTTCTGGGTAAGTAGAAGTCACTGTTTATCCCTGTGGGTTCTGTACGTAAAGGCACGCCGCCATACAACCTTACCAGATAGTAATAGCAGAAAGCCCTAATAAAATAGGCCTCGCCATATACGCGCTTTTCAAAATCGGCGTCTAGCTTCATGTTGTCCATGAGCTTGATCAGGTCATTGGAATGCCCAATGGTCAGGTACAACTGGTTCCAGAGGGAGCCGGTGTTCACCCCGCTAAGGGTACGCTGCCCGTAAGGCCCGAACTCAGACCCGTCAGAGGAGTACATGTCATCGGCCATGAACATGAGCATCATGAAGCCTTGGAACTTAAAGGCCGAGGCGTCATTGAACCTGGCGTATAGCCCGTTTACCACGGCCGTTACGTCATCCTGGGTTTTAATGGCGTCTGGTGTGGGGGTGGAAGGCAGTTCTTCCTCCAGGCTGCAGGATTGCACTGCCAGTAAACCGGGCAGCACTAACAAGAGGGTTAGATATCTGAATAATTTCATTGTCTTAATTTTAAACCTTAAAAGTTTACTTCAAAACCAGTGGAGAAAGTGCGGGGCTGGCCCATGGTACCCAAGTCTACCCCCCTGTTAAGGGCCAGGTGGCCAAAGGCGTTGATGTTGGGGTCATAGCCAGAGTATTTGGTCCAGGTGTAAAGGTTGGTGCCAGACACAAAGGCTCTTACTGAGCGCACTATTGGGTTTTTAGGCATATTGAACACATAGCCTATGTTCACACTTTGGAGCCTTACAAAGGAGGCGTCTTCCACTAACCAGTCTGGCACGCGCTGGTATAACCTAACGCCGTTGGTAGTGACTCTTGGCATCTGGTTGCTGGTACCCTCGCCTCTCCATCTTCCGTCATAGGCAGACTGCAAGAGGTTATAGTTACCGGTGGTATTGTTGATACCCACCACCCATCTGGTTAAGTTGATCAGCTCATTTCCGTAACTACCGAACACGTTTATGCCCAGCGTGAAGCGCTTGTAAGAATAGTTGGCGTTAAAGCCGTAGGTAAAGTCGGCGCTTGGGTTACCAATAATGGTTTTGTCTGAGGAGTTGATCTGGCCGTCACCGTTAAAGTCTACCCATTTCACATCACCTGGTTTATAGGTGGGGCGGGTATTGTCATTGGCTAAGGCAGGGTCAGCGTTGATTTCTTCCTGGCTCTGGTACACCCCAGCGGTTTTGTATCCCCAGAAAGAAGAGATAGGATCACCGGGGCGGGCAACGTGCACCGCCTGGCTTAACAACACGGCTCCCCCGGCAAAGTAACCACGGCCGTAAAGAATATCGGTTGGTCCCAGGTCCAGCACCTTGTTCTCAAAAATAGAGAAGTTTCCGCCCACATCCAGTCTGTGCTGACCGGCCTGAATCACCTTGAGGTTACCTTCTATATCAACCCCCTGGTTCATTACCTCTCCTAGGTTGGTGAAATAATCACTGTACCCGGCAGAGCCTGGCAAGGTAAGGTTAATGAGCAGGTCACGGGTGTTCTTTTTGTACACGTCCACGTCAAGGGTTAAGCGGTCATTAAAGAAACCAACCTCGGCGCCTACGTTCATTTGGGTTGTTGTCTCCCATTTCAGGTTAGGGTTTTCAAAATCTGCCATGGTATAGCTGGGAACAATATTTGGCCCAAGCACCACATAGTTAAGGCCATATTTGGCCTGGGTGGCCCCAATGGAAATGTTCTCGTTCCCGGCCACTCCAATGCTGGCTCTCAATTTCAGGAAGTTGACGTACTTGTTCTTGAAGAAATCTTCATTAGAGACGTTCCAGCCTAAACCCACAGAAGGGAAGAAAGCCCATTTATTGGCTCCAGACAAACGGGTAGCCCCGTCATACCGGCCAGTGAGGGTGAACAGGTATCTTTTGTCATAGCTGTAGTTTACCCGTCCAAGCACAGACTGCAGGGCCCTCATGCTGGCACCTGTGATCATACGCCCGGGGTTGGTGGCGCTTTGCATGTTGTAATAGGTGAGCGCATCTGACGGGAATGTCATAGAGGTGTTGCTGGAGCTTCTGTTCTCCCACTTTTGGTAGGTGTACCCCGCTACTGCGTTGATTCTATGAGTTCTGACAAAGGTTTTGTTATAAGAAAGCAAATGCTCCACCAGGTAGTTAAACCCGGTATTTTCTGCCTGTGAGGCGGACCCGCCTGGAGCCGTGTCACCAATAAAGGTTCCGGTAGGGTTGTAGATCTGCCGGAAAGAGCTCAGGTCATTTACCCCGCCTTTCAAGCTATACTTAAGGCTTTTAGATAGTTTGTAGTCTAAGGTAAGGTTAGAAATAAGCGTTCTGATCTTGGTTTTGTCTTTCACCTTGGTAGTTACCAGCGTTGGGCTGTTGGTGAAGTTTTCATCCAGTTCGCTGGCACCTTCATCATTGATCACATAAGGGGTACGAAGCGGGTTAAAGGACAAAGCCCCTAACACGGCCGAAGAACCCAGAATACCCGTCCAGTTTGATTCCTGCCCGTAGTTTCTGTCAGCAATGGAGAAATAGGTCCTGATGCCTACGGTAAGTTTCTTGGTTACCTCACGTGTATAGTTCAGGCGCAGACCATACCGCTTGAAATCTGCGTTGGTCAGGATACTTTCCTGGTCTGTGTAGTTGGCAGACAACAGGTAGCTGCTTTTCTCGTCTTTGCCTGAAAAGGAAAGTTGTTGCGTATGGTTAATAGGAGAGCTATACACCTCGTCCTGCCAGTCAATGTTAGGGCTTTTCCGGAGAATAGAGTCTACTTCCATGTGCGTGTACACAGAGTCTTTCCCGTCATTGAGGCTGGCCTCGTTGCGATAGTTGAGGTAATCACGGGTATTAAGCACTTTCAGCTTTTTAGGCAGCATGCTCACATCAAACCTGGAGCTGAAGGAAATTCTGTCTCTGCCCTCTTTCCCAGATTTAGTGGTGATCAAGACCACCCCGTTTGCTCCCCTTGACCCGTAAATAGCTACTGAAGAAGCGTCTTTCAGAATCTCAATAGACTCAATGTCATCTGTGTTTAAACTTGCCAGCGGGTCAGCGGGCGGAATGTCATTCCCGCCATCCATGCCCCCCCCGGGAATGGTATTTCCCTGGTCAGAATCAATGGGCTGGCCGTCAACCACGATTAATGGTTGGCTGCTACCCGTCACCGAGGTCATGCCCCTGATGTTAAAGGTCATACCTGAGCCGGGTTGGCCGGTATTGTTCATGATCTGCACCCCTGCTACCCTTCCCTGAATAGCCTCTGGCACAGAGATTACCCGGTTATCATTGGCGTTTTCAATCTTAACAGTGCTGCTGGAGCCGGTAAAGTCACTTTTCTCAATGGTACCGTATCCTACCACTACCACCTCTTCCAGGGCAACAGAGCCCTGCAATTCTATGTTAATTTGGGTGCGACCCGCAACGTTCACCTCCTGCTTCTCAAAGCCTACATAGGAAACCTCCAGCACGGCATTCTCAGGAACCACCATGGTGAAATTTCCTTCAACGTCTGTCACGGCCACGCGGGTGGTGCCTTTCTGCAGCACGGTCACGCCAATAAGTGGCTCTCCTGTCACGGAAGTCACCTTTCCTTTCACGGTTATATCTGCCCGACGGGTTCCTTTTCTGGTTATGGCAGCAGCCCGGTTACTCCCGCTGTGCTTAGGGAGGACCAGGTGCTTTTTGGTTCCGGCCTCAGAAGTAGTTCCAGTAACGGCTGCGCTTGCGCTGGCCGGCATTTCCAGGGCGCCAAGAAATAAAACCGCCAGCATCAATTTCATTGAGCCGCTTCCTTTGGGCACCTCAGGGAAAGGAAACCTGGAAATACGTTTATTGTCAAGCTTCTTCATGCTTTAAGAGTTAAATGATGAGAGGTTAAGCAGGATTTAGAATAGGAGACTTTTAATCCCTATAAACCTATAGAGATTATATGAAAGCGTAATTTAGACGAATAATATCTTAACAGGCAAATATTTAAGGGTAAAGATTCTTTATAGCAACACCTCCTTTCTGCTTATTTCCATTTTGCTATAGGTCATGTTTTGTTATTGTAAATCACTTTTCAGCTTTGGTTAACAGGTGCGATACCTTTGTTTCCGGGGTAGGTAAAATCTGTGCTTTCCATTTTCAGTGAAGGTCCCTGGAGGATAGGGACTAAGGGCTTGCGGTCTGACTGGTGCGTGGGGGTTCGCACCTGGCAAGGCTGAATGTTGGCGAAGAAAAGGTTAAACAGGTTTACCGTTTGAGGACAGGTAGCCGCGTTACTATAAAGGACGGGAAGAGAGCTGGACGGCAGAAACACTGCCTTCTTGTCTTCCCCTACTATCAGGAAAAGGGCACTGAAGTTTTTTACCGCAGCCACAGGCTTGGAAGACTTTAGAGTCTGCTGCCCCATGGCAGAATTTGCCAAAAATATAATTGCAAAAAAAACCGGTAAAAGTACTCTCATCTATCAAGTGGTTGGGTGAATGCTGTTGAGCGTGCTCAAACTATTCTCTGAAGCTTACCTCTCGCAGATTTTTTCAGGAGGCGGATCGTCTTCTTTTGACTTCATTTTCTTTCGGGCGCTTTCAATTAGAGAAGTGAGTCAAAAATCATTTTTTCAAATCTACCTGTAACCTCAAACTAAGATTAACACGTATGTAGATTTTACTATAAATATTGTAGTAGCTATTATAAAAATGGCATCTAAGGCCGTATGCGCCTATTTCAGAGGCCATTCACATGCTCTAACAGAAAAAATCCTGCAGATAATTTAAGCCCCTAGCGTTCGTTAGCTTAGGCTAACCGGGGAGTCAAATCTTCCTAAAAATCAGTCTGAAGTCCTACCTATTCTTGCAGAAGATACTTTCATTCGCCTTCTATTTAAAGGTTTTCGCAGACAGGCTATTTAACATATAGGTAAAGAAATTATCAACTTTCCATTTGTAGCCGGCTTCCCCCCTGGCCGGGCGGCCAAGGGCAGGTGCATCCTCATTTTCTATCTATCCAGCTTCTCCAAAAAGGAAGTTTCTTTCTATAAGGAGTAGTGACACGTGCCCAAATCTCCTTCCTTCAACAGATGGCATACAAGATCTTTGAAAGCGAATTAAGGAATACGAGGAAGCCCTGGCCCTTAGACCTAAAGAGAGAGAAAGAAAAGAAGGCTGGGTGGGCGTTTTTTATAATAGGTGGGTGGGAAAAGCAAAAAGCCTTCCCTGTTTTAATGGAAAGGCTATCAAAAGTAGAGTAACCAGCAACTGGTCATAAAAGGCATCACTTGCCACCTGCCCGGCATTCTTAGTCAAGGCTAAGGAGTGTAAAGCCGGATGTTGAAGAGAAAAAAAACTGAAGATTTCCGGTGCCTGTTAAGATCAGGTGGAGACTGGCACAGAGAAGGTAAAGGTGCTTCCGGCCCCGGTTTCGCTTAAGATTACTAACTCACCCCCGTGCCGTTCCACAAACTCTTTGGAGAGGTTCAGCCCAATGCCAGAACCTTTTTCGCCTTTGGTGCCATAGGTGGTAACATGCTCCAGATTGCCTTGCTGTAATTCTTTTAGCTGGTCTGGGTTAATCCCTACCCCCTGGTCTGAGATGGAGATATAGACCCGGCCGGCGTCTTCTTTCGCCGTAAGAGAGATGGTACCCCCTTCATTTGAGTATTTGATAGCATTAGAGGCCAGGTTCCGGAGAATGGTCTGCAGCATGTCTTCATCTGCCTGTATCATTATTTTATCTGACACGTCGCACACTACCTTAATTGCTTTGGAGTCTAGATAAGGCTGGAGAATGAACTGAAGTTTATATAATTCATCTAGCAGGTTTAGCGTGACCGGCTCATAGGTAACTGCCTCAAATTGAGCCTTGGACCACTCCAGTAAGTTAGAAAGGAGCTGGAGCGTTTTCCCTGAGTTGTTTTTCACCTTCTCTACCTCGTCAATAAATTTCCCCCAGGACAGGTTTTCTACGTTTTTCAACAGAAGACTTAGGGTGGAATTGGTAATAAAGACGGAATTGATCAAGTCATGCGCAATCAAGGACAACAGTTTGTCTTTAAATTGACCATGCTTAAGCAGTTGCTCATTTAAATGGCGGATTTCTTCCTGCCTTTTTTTCTCATCTGTGATATCAATCACAATCTCCAGTAGGGCGGGCAGCTGAGAGTCTGAGAACGGGAAAGGCATCTTATTGGTAAGAAAGTATTTTTTGCTCCCGTCAGGAAGAATTAGGTGTTCCTCACAGGTCATCATTTTGGAAGGAAACAATTCATTGGGGCATTGGTCATTGGTCACCACCTCATATACCCAACCCTCTGGCAAGGGGGGCTCCTTCTTGCCCAATAGGTCTTCTACTTTTTTGGAGAAAAATTCGGCGGCCGCCACGTTGGCCAGGATAACGGTTTGCTCTGTGTCTTTGGCGAAAATCCTGTGCGGAACCAAGTCTATTGCCTGGCGTAACCGTCTCTTGGAAATGTTCAGGTTGATCTGCGATTTAACCCGGACCAGCAGTTCAGTGGCTTTAAACGGTTTGTTGATGTAATCGGCGGCGCCCGCCTCAAAGGCTTTGTCTATCGCCTCCTCATTGGCCTTATCTATCAAAAAAATGATGGGGACAGATTTAGTGCGGGTATCTTCCCTCAACTGCCGGGCCAGGTCATAGGCAGACAACGCATGGGTAGGAATTTCCATGAGGATCACGTCAGGTAGCCGCTCCTTGCAGTGTTCCAGTACCTGCTGGGCGTCATCTTTTACCAATAGCCGGTAGAAAGGGCTAAGAATAGAAGAGATAAACCGAACACTCTTTTGGTCATTATCTACCACCAGAACGGTATAACCCGTTTTCACCTGTTGGGTTTGTGCATCACTTTTCATAACGAAAGTGTTTAGCCAGCTTACGTAAACGCTTAAGTAGGCTGAATCTTCTTAATAGCGGTATCAACTTTTATAAGATACCGGGCCCGCCTGATCTGCCTCTCTCTCTTTTTCCTACAACTTAGCGAGTGACTTACAACCCGGTTATGGGCAAAGCTGTGTTGGGGCGGGTCTGGGGAAAGGATTAATTTAAAACTATCTCTATTTTTAAACAGGAAGCATGGGGAATACTTCTTTCAATGATTTATTTGTCAACCAGTAACTAATCAACTACCACAACCAGGTACAGCCCTCCTACTTTCAGAGAACAACAAATGGTTTCTTTTTAAGTACAGGAAGCTTAAATGTCATTTTTATTTTAACATAAACTTCAATTTATAATCAATATAATACCATAACCAATAGAAGAAGAAGAAGGTTTAATCCCGAAGCATTCTTTAACAATTCAAAAGTGGAGTTTATATCTTTTGCCTACAGCCAGGCATATCCTTTTTGCCCTGGCAGGTTATGCGCCGCGCGGCTTCAATCAGGAGCCTGTAAGCCAAGACTTAAATTAAATCAAGGGTTTATCTGATACGGGTATCTCTCTTGCTTACAGAAAAAGCAAAGAAGGGGAGCGCTTAAAAAGGATGGGGCCCAGACAAAGGCGTTGATTTCTGGGAGTACCCAGGCTTTAAAAAGCTATACTTTGTTATGCCGGTGGTGCAGGATGTTTTCTACCACGTTCAGGAGGTCCTGCTCAGAAAAGGGTTTGGTCAGGTAATCGGCGGCCCCCATTTCCAGGCCATAGCTCTTGTTTTCCTTGGTGGACTTGGCAGAGAGGAATACAATAGGGATGTCTGAAGTCTCTGGCAGTTTTTTTAAGGTCTCCAGCACACAGAACCCGTCAGACTCAGGCATCATGATGTCACAGATAATAAGATCGGGGAGGTTTTTAATGGCAGACGCAATCCCTTTTTTCCCGTCCTCCGCCGTTAATACTTCATATTGAGCAAACGAAAGCATTTGGGCAGCATTCTCCCTTATAAATTCGTTGTCTTCTATCAGAAGTATTTTTTCCATAAGTCAAGCAGAAACAACCTCCCATAATTCATCCTTAACAATAAGCCAAAAGAGTAATTACTTTGAAAGAATAAATAACCCCCACGCGTATTCTACCTACTTCTTTTTACTGGTCCAATGCTATAAGGTTATTGCCAAAAGCTAATTCCAAGGGCTGATTTCTCTATTTTTAAGAGCTTTGCCTGGATAACCGGCTTTTCAGAAACTCTCCTCGACTACTCTCTGACAATCAACCGATTAAACCACATCCCATTTCTTATAGCTCACATTATTTATCTCCTGCCCCTATAGAATTTGGGGAAAGGATTTTTGCAGGCAGTTGTCTGTGACCAAGGGGAGAAAACGTGGTTAAGAAAGAAGCCAGAAGAGAAAACAGGGCAATAAAAAAGCCCCAAATCGCTTTACCAGCAATTTGGGGCTTTTATCAAGCAGAGAGGGAGGGATTCGAACCCCCGGACCCGCAAAGGTCAACGGTTTTCAAGACCGCCGCAATCGACCACTCTGCCACCTCTCTAAATGTGACACAAAAGTAATGCATGCAGGTGAACCAGTCAAGTAGCACCCCTCGGTTTTTTCTCAATTCCCATCATTTTTTTGCCCCTCCAAGCACTTTCCCCCTGATAATCATGGCGCTACCCTTTTGCCCGAACAGAAAATAATTTAGAATTTGTATGCATCTCGCTCCTTCTTCCCTCTTCCCTGCTAGGCAAATTGGCATTTTGAGGGGGTTTTCAGGAAAACAGGCTCAAAACGGCGGCGGCGTTAGCGGTCTTTCTCCAGGCGTTTGGTGAGGGCGTCTACACTGATATTGATCTCAAAGCCCAGAATCAGGATCATGCACACAAAGTCCAGCCAGACCATTAAGCCTATGAGCGCCCCAATAGAGCCGTAGAACTTGTTATAAGAGTCAAACTTGCCAATGTAGAGCGAGAACAGCCAGGACACCAGAAAAATGAGAAACGTAGCCACCACCGAACCCGCCGAGACGAAGGGCCATTTGTCATGCACCGCCGGCACATAATAATAGATCATAGACGTGGCCAGAAAGAAAAGCAAGGCCACGGCTACGTACTTGACAGACACAATAAGCCCATAGGTAAACGACTCGGTCACAATCTCATAGAAGACCAGCGCATCCAGAATATAAGTCCCGAAGAAGATGGCGCCAATAGCCAGAAACAGGATGAGCGCCAGCGCGATGGTAAGGGCAGTGGCAATGAGCCGTTTACGAAGATACGTGCGCCGCCTGAAGGTTTTGTACTTCTTGTCAAAGGCATCCATGAGGCTCATAATGCCATTGGTAGACAAGACCAGCGCGAACAGAAAACCGAAGGAAAGCAGCCCGCCCCGGGGCTTGTTCACAATGTCTTCAATGGTCTCTGCGCCGGCGTTGTAAATTTCCGGCGGCATCACGTCTTCCAGCAACGTAAGAATGTCACGGTCCAGGTGCCCTACCGGTATGTAGGGAATGAGCGTGAACAGGAAGATAATGGTAGGGAAAATGGCCAGCGTGAAGTTGAAGGCCATGTAAGAGGCCCGCTTGGTGAGCGAGTCATGGTGCAGCTCATCTACCACCACCTTGAGCACATGGTACACAGACACCTTCCCCTCCACAAAGCGCACGCGCTTGAGAAAGACAATAAACTTGCGGTATTGCCTGGATTGGGTAACGTGCTCGGTTATGGTCATACGGTAAAGTGAGGGTCTAACTTGGCATGAATCTCAGCGGGCACCGCCGTGGGCCGGCCGCTTTTCATGTCTACAAACACCATCATGGTTTCGCCTATAGTCAACAACTCCTGGCCCTCATTATACACCTCGTACTCAAACTTTATACGGGCGCCCCGGGGTTTTTCACGCAAGAGAAGCTTTACTTTGAGCAGGTCATCATACCGAGCAGGCTTAATATACTTGCACTTCAGCTCCAGCACGGGCATCATCACGCCTTCGGCCTCCATCTCTTTGTAATGGATGTCCAGCTGCCGGAACGTCTCGGTACGGGCTACCTCAAAGTAAGCCGCGTAATTGCCGTAATAGACGTAGCCCATCTGGTCGGTCTCGGCGTAGCGTACGCGTATCTGCACTTCAGATTCAAACACTGCTCTTTCTTTAAAAACTAAAATAAGGCCGTTTTCTGAAAAACGGCCCCAAAACGCTTTGCTTAGCGCATGATCTTGCGCTGGTTCATGGCCGCATGGAAACGGGCGGCATTGCGCCGGTGCTCCGCCTCGGTCACCGCAAAGGCGTGGTAACCAGAGAAATCTTCCTTGGCGCAGAAATAAAGGTACTCGTTTTCCTCGGCGTTCAATACCGCGTTCAAAGACGTGATGGATGGCAGGTTGATAGGGCCGGGCGGCAGGCCTTTGTATTTATAGGTATTGTAAGGCGAGTCTATTCTCAGGTGCTCGTTCAGGACCCTTCTAATGCCAAAGTCGCCGGTGGCGAAGACCACCGTAGGGTCGGCCTGCAGCAGCATTCCTTTTTTCAGGCGGTTCAGGTACACCCCGGCAATACGCGGTCGCTCATCGGCGTGCACGCTCTGCTCGGCCTGCACAATAGAGGCCAGAATAGACACCTGGGTGGGCGTTAGGTTATGGGCCTTGGCTTTGGCCTTGCGCTCAGGGGTCCAGAAGTTGTCATACTCCTTTTTCATGCGCTCCATCATCTCCGGGGCCGGCGTGGTCCAGTAGATCTCGTAGGTGTTGGGGATGAACATGGTGAGGATTGTGGTGGTGTCAAAACCCAGCTTGCGGGTAAACGAGGGGCTGTTGAGCAAGGAGTCAATCTCCTTTGGGGAGGAATCAATGAACGTGCTCAGCTTGTGGGCCAGGTCTTTTTTAAGGCGCACGTTGGTGTAGGTGAGCTTGACCGGGTCCTGATCGCCGGAGCGGAGCTTGGCAATGAGTTTATAGTTGGTCATGCCGTCTTTGAGCTCGTACCGGCCGGGCTTCACCAGTTCTGGGTAGTCCATGAGCTTGGCCATAAACCTGAGGGACAGGCGATCAATTACCACATTTTTGGCGTCAATGGAGTCCATGGCCTGCTCATAGGTGGCCCCTTTGGGGATAAGCACATACACCGGCTCGCCTTTGTTCTCTACGTTGGCGGTATACACAATCTGGTACGCGTAGTAGGAAAAGCACACAAACAGGAACATCAGCAACACCAAAGCGTAGGTCCACTTAGATGTTTTAATCTCCTTTCTTGGCCTTCTTGGCTGGGGAGACGATGGAATATTTTGTTCTGACATAGGTGACAAAGATACGAATTTAGTGAATGAGTGAGAGATGGGAATGATTGAATGATTGAGCGAAGGGAAAATACGTTTTAAGGCTGTTTTCCAGAAAACAGCCTCAAAACGCAAAATCATAATTGGGCGTATGCCAAGGAAGTTTCCATCAATTTAAAAATTGACCGCTTAAACTAAATAGCTTTGCATGCAGGCATTAGGTTTTTATCTCCCTATTCTCTCCTTCATTCAATCACTCAATCATTCAATAATAATGGCACAGGCAACTTTTTTACGCATTCACCCAGATAACCCGCAACCCAAGGCCATACAGCAGGCGGTAGAAATCATTAAAAAAGGCGGCCTGGTCATATACCCTACAGACACTATTTACGGCCTGGGCTGCGACCTGATGAACGGCAAGGCGGTGGAGCGCCTTTGCCAGCTCAGGGGCCTCAAGCCGGATAAGGCGCAGCTTTCCTTTATCTGCCATGATCTAACGCACATCTCAGACTACGCCAAGATCTCCAACCAAACCTACAAGGTGATGAAGAAGGCCTTGCCCGGCCCGTTCACCTTTGTGCTGGAGGCCAGCAGCAATGTGCCCAAAATTGGCGGCGCCCGCCGGAAAACCGTAGGCATCAGGATTCCGGATAACAACATTTGCCTTTCCATAGTGCGGGAACTGGGCACCCCTATTGTCTCTACCTCTATCCATGACGAGGATGAAGTCATTGAATACACCACTGACCCAGAACTGATCTATGAGAAATACCGCAACCAGGTAGATTTGGTCATAGACGCCGGCTACGGCAACAACATCGCTTCTACAGTTATCAATTGCGAGCATGATGAGTTTGAAATCCTGCGCCAGGGAGCCGGAGAAATTGAGGAATATCTTTAAGAGAGTTCTGAGTCTGGAGCTCGGAGTCCTGAGTCAGGCTTATAAATATAAAACAGAAGAGTCCGAAGCCATAACTTCGGACTCTTCTGTTTTAGGCCTGTTTTTCAGAAAACAGGCCTAAAACAACAATAAAATAAAAACTCAGGACTCAGAACAAGCGCCCACGGGGCGCTTATGTTTCCAGCGTTTATGGGACCAGAGATACTCGGAGGGGTACTTCTCAATCCAGGTTTCCAGGGCGCGGGCAAAGGCTTCGGTGACGGGGTGCCCCTCTTCTTTTACGCCGGCCACCGGGGCCGGAAGCAATTCCTGGAACACCACTTCATAATAGCCCCGACGCAGATGGCGCATGCCCACAAAAAAGGTTGGGTACTGGAAAGAGATTCTGAGCTTGTCGGCTCCCACGTAGAAGGCGGTGTCCTGGTGCAGGAACGTGGTCCAGTGCTGGATCTCGCCGTAAGGCGGCACCTGATCTGAAAGTAGGCTAAGAATACGGGGTTGCCCCCGATGCCGCAGCAGATGCCGCAAGGTGTCCTTCATCTTAACCAGCGTAATCCCGAAGCGGCTGCGCAGAAACCACATGAACGCCTCAAAGAAGGAGCTGGCCAATGGCTTGTACACGCCGTCTATGGGGAACGCAAACCGGTTATTTCCGGACGCCGACATAAATTCCCAGTTGCCCAGGTGCGCACCCAGCACCATAACCGGGGTCCCGCGCCGCAAATGTTCCTCCACCAACTCGCCGCCCCGCAGGTCTACCCTTTTCTCCAAGTCCTCAGGCGTAAGCGAAACCATTTTCAGGGTTTCCAGCATAGTATCCGTGAGGTTCAGGAAAAACTGCTTTTCAATATTCCGGAGCTCAGAAATGCCTTTCTCAGGGAAAGACCTTTCCAGGTTCTGGCGCACTACTTTCTTGCGGTAGCCCACCACGTAGTAGAGCACCCAAAACAGAAAGGTAGAGAAGCCATACAGCAACGGGAACGGCAGCAGCGAAATGCCTTTCAACAGCCACCACAACGGGTATTGGCTGGGCCGAAGGTCTGGCCGGGCCATAGAAAAGGAAGAAACGTTTTTGATGTCTTTTCAGAAAAAGAGGCTGTAAACGGCACAGCGCCTGGCAGCCTTCGGGTAAAAAATCACCTCTAAGGTAACGATAAATGCTTTCCCGGGCAAAAACCACCCGGCTTTCAGCGCACGGAAGGCCTCCCAAAGGTAAACAAAAAGCCCCGGGGCGTTCTCCCTAATCCTTGCTCTGGAGAGAGCCCACCGGGGCTTTCGCTTTCTTTTTATTGGTCGGCCTTTTTGAAAAGCGGGGCAAGAAGTTCATAGGAATGCACGCGCGCGGCATGGTCATACACGTTGGTTCCTACCATAATCTCATCTACGCCGGTCTCGTCCAGAAACTGCTGCAGCTCGGTTTGCACGGTGGTGGCACTGCCCACAAAGGAATAGCGCAGCATCTGTTGCACGGCGTACCGCTCTGAAGCATCCCAGAGGCCTTCCATGCTTTTCACGGGCGGCTGCATGGGTTTGGCCGTACCGCGCACCACGTTCAGGAAGGACTGGTACAGCGAGGTGGAAAGGTGCAGGGCTTCCTCGTCAGAATCGGCGGCGATCACGTTCACGCAGGCAATGGCATACGGCTCCTTCAACTCCCCTATCGACTGGAAGCTTTCACGGTAGGTTTTGAGGGCGGCCTGCAGCTGCGTTGGGGCAAAATGGCTGGCGAAGGCGTAGGGCAAGCCCAGAATACCGGCCAACTGTGCGCCAAAGGTACTGGAGCCCAGAATCCAGATGGGCACGTTGGAGCCTTCGCCGGGAACGGCCCGCACCCGGGCAGTAGGGTCTACCGGCCCCAGGTAATTCTTCAATTCCACCACGTTCTGCGGGAAGTCATCTACGGAACCCCGCAGGTCGCGGCGCAGAGCCATAGAGGTCAGTTGGTCGGTACCCGGCGCCCTTCCCAGCCCCAGGTCAATGCGGCCAGGGTACAAGGTCGCCAGCGTCCCGAACTGTTCCGCTACCACCAGGGGCGCATGGTTAGGCAGCATGATGCCGCCGGAACCCACCCGTATTTTGGAGGTTGCCCCTGCCACGTGCCCAATCAAGACCACCGTAGCCGAACTGGCAATGCCGGCCATGTTGTGGTGCTCGGCCATCCAGTAGCGGGTAAAGCCCCAGCCCTCTACGTTGCGGGCCAGGTCTACGGTATTCTTAAAGGAATCGGCGGCGGTTTTCCCATCCAGAATGGGCACCAGGTCTAACACCGAAACAGGTATATCTGCAAGTTTTTTAGTAGGCATAGTCATTTGCTCTTTTATCACACCCTATGTACGGGTGATCTTGTAAAAGGCAAAAGTATCGCCATTAAGTTCGGGCGTAGCCAGATTTACCCGTTACTTTAAGGATACCACCTTGTTAGTTTTTAATGATTAGTGGTTGGTTGTTCGTAACAGTGGGGTGGTGGTTTTTATGTGTTTCAGATGAAAGTTGGTTTGGGCCTGTTTTGGGGAAAACGGCCTCAAAACCCGGCAGGTCCAGATTCGTTACCTCACTATTTCCGCCCTCCAAACCAAGTCAACTAGCGCATAACTCAAAACTTTCCTTTACTTGCATCTCTTCTACAGTACCCTTTACATGCAATTCATCACTGAACTTCATTACAACCCCAGCATTCTTTACTTCCAGGAAGCCTTTGCCGCCGACGAGTTGCTGCTGGAGGCCCAGGAGCATTACCAGAAGCAGAGTTACCGCAACCGCTGCCACATTCTCACGGCGCAGGGCGTAGTACCGCTAACCGTGCCGGTGAAAAACGGGAACAGCAAGATCTTGATTACCCAGGTGGAGATTGACTATGCGCAGCGGTGGCTGGACGTGCATTGGCGCACCATCAGGAGCGCCTACGGCAGCGCGCCCTTCTTTGAGTTCTATGCAGACTATATCAAAGACGTGTATGACCGCCACCCGGCCCTGCTTTTTGACCTGAATATGGATTTATTCAAACTATTTGCTAAATTCCTAAAACTGAAGAAACCCATACACCTTACCCAGACGTATGTTAAAACCTATGAGGAACCGGTAGAAGACGGTCGCAATAGACTTCACCCTAAGAAGGAACCTGACATTTTGCGCCTAAACCCCTACCGGCAGGTTTTTGGCAAACAATTTGCACCTAATCTGAGTATACTGGACTTGTTGTTTAACCTAGGCCCAGAGGCATCTAACTACCTTCAGAACTAGCGGCTTTCTGTTGAACATTTGCCCCTCTCAGCTTGTTTACACAATAGCGAACGCCATAAGCAACAGCCAGTTGCAGCAGACGCACTAATTTTTTACTAGACTAGACTACATGGAAGCCAAATTCTCAAATAGAGTGAAAGAGGTGATCTCTCTCAGTCGCGAGGAAGCCATACGCCTGGGCCATGACTATATTGGCACAGAGCATTTGCTTCTGGGTATGATCCGCGAAGGAGAAGGCACCGCAATTGCTTTGCTTAAAAAACTGGGGGTGCCCATGGAAGAACTCAAGTACGCGCTTGAGCAGGCCACCAAGAACACCGCCAGCCCTAATACCAATATTACCGGAAGTATCCCACTTACCAAACAGACGGAAAAGGTCCTGAAAATAACATACCTGGAGGCTAAAATCTTCAAGTCAGACATCATAGGTACAGAACACCTGCTGCTGTCTATTTTGCGGGATGAGGATAATATATCATCGCAAACCTTAGCCAAATTCAACGTGAACTATGAAGCCATCCGGGATTCGTTAGACTACCATGCTAACAACCCTCTCGCCTCCTCTGATACCGATGACAACGACGATAACGACAAACTCTTCGGTTCTTCCTCTAAGGGAGGAACGGGCGCAGCCGCCAAGAAGGGTGCCGAAAAATCCCGCACCCCGGTGCTGGACAACTTCGGCCGTGATCTGACCAAATTGGCCGAGGACGGTAAACTGGACCCAATTGTGGGCCGCGAAAAAGAAATCGAGCGTGTGGCCCAGGTTCTGAGCCGCCGTAAGAAAAACAACCCAATTCTTATTGGAGAGCCCGGGGTAGGTAAAACGGCTATCGCCGAAGGCCTGGCCCTGCGCATTATCCAGAAGAAAGTATCAAGGGTGCTGTTCGGCAAACGCGTGGTAACCCTAGACCTGGCCTCTCTCGTGGCAGGTACCAAGTACCGCGGTCAGTTTGAGGAACGCATGAAAGCGGTGATGAACGAACTGGAGAAATCTCCGGACGTGATCCTGTTCATTGATGAGCTGCACACCATTGTAGGTGCCGGTGGCGCTTCTGGTTCCCTGGATGCCTCCAACATGTTCAAGCCGGCCTTAGCGCGGGGTGAGATCCAATGCATCGGGGCTACTACCCTGGATGAGTACCGTCAGTACATTGAGAAAGATGGTGCCCTGGCCCGTAGGTTCCAGATTGTGATGGTAGACCCTACCACGCCTGAGGAGACTATTGAGATCCTGCACAACATCAAAGACAAGTACCAGGACCATCACCATGTAACCTATTCAGACAAAGCCATTGAGGCCTGCGTGAAGCTGAGCGACCGCTACATGAGCGACCGTTTCCTGCCAGACAAAGCCATTGACATTCTGGATGAGGCCGGTGCCCGCGTGCACATCAACAACATTGTGGTGCCTGAAGATATTCTTAAACTGGAAGAGCAGATTGAGAACATCAAGGACGAGAAAAACCGCGTGGTGAAAAGCCAGAAGTATGAAGAGGCCGCCCAACTGCGTGATAAAGAGAAGAAACTTTTAGATCAACTTGACGCCGCTAAGAAAAGCTGGGAAGAGGAGACCAAGAAGAAGCGTTACGCTGTGAAAGAGGAAAACGTGGCCGAGGTAATCGCCATGATGACTGGCATTCCGGTGAAACGTATCGCGCAGAAAGAGAGCCTCAAGCTCCTCAACATGGGCGAGGAACTGAAAGGCAAAGTGATTGGCCAGGACAAAGCCATTACGCAGTTGGTGAAAGCCATTCAGCGTACGCGCGTTGGCCTGAAAGATCCAAAAAAACCAATTGGTTCGTTTGTGTTCCTGGGCCCTACCGGGGTTGGTAAGACAGAGTTGGCCAAAGTATTGGCGACCTACCTGTTTGACAAAGAAGACGCCCTGGTACGTATAGACATGAGTGAGTACATGGAGAAATTCAGTGTATCTCGCTTGGTAGGAGCGCCACCGGGCTATGTGGGCTATGAAGAAGGTGGTCAGCTGACGGAGAAAATCCGCCGCAAGCCTTACTCTGTAGTTCTCCTGGATGAGATTGAGAAAGCGCACCCAGACGTATACAACCTGTTGTTGCAAGTACTTGATGACGGCGTGTTAACAGATGGTCTTGGCCGCAAGGTGGACTTCAGAAACACCATCATCATCATGACCTCCAACATTGGGGCACGTGACCTGCAGGACTTCGGGGCTGGGGTTGGCTTTGCCACCAAAACCCGCCAGGACAACGTGGACGAGATCATGAAAGCTACCATTGGGGCGGCCTTGAAGAAAACGTTCTCGCCTGAGTTCCTGAACCGCTTGGATGACGTGATTGTGTTCAATAGCCTGCAGAAAGAAGATATCCATAAGATCATTGATATCTCCCTGGCCAAGTTGTTGAGCCGCGTGAAAACGCTGGGCTACACCATTGAAATCACTGACAAAGCCAAGGATTTCGTGGCTGAGAAAGGATATGACTCTAAATATGGTGCCCGTCCATTGAACCGCGCCATCACCAAGTACATGGAAGACCCAATTGCAGAGGAAATCTTAAAGGCACAACTTGCCCAGGGAGACACCATTGTGATTGACTATGAGGAGGGTCAGGACGAACTTAAGTTTTCAAACCGCAAGAATGAAAACTCAGTGCCAGACACCTCAGACGATCTTCCGGAAACCTCTTCTTCCTCTGAGGAAGAAGAGACCACGCCTTCTGATGGCAAGAAGAAAGATTAAGTAAATAGTAATATCCCAAAAAGGCTGACAGACAAACTGTCAGCCTTTTTTTTGTTTTAGGCCCGTTTTGCGGAAAACAGCCCTAAACCGGCCAAGAAAAACGCTTTTCCTGTTTACAGGGTATTTTCAAGAAAACAGGCCAAAATCACAAAGGGCCACCAGTATTGCTATTGCCTTGGCAACCAGTTGAACCGCTTATTATCAATCCGTTAAAATTAAACACCATTTAAAGTCCAGTACCATCTAATAAAAAGTTAACAAAAATTTCGCACTGCCCTATTCTTTCCTAAATTTGGTCTCTTGTACCAACATCAATCTGCTTCAATGTCAGACCTTACCACCCCAAGTACCAAGTTTGAGATTCTGGACCGCAAAAATGCCGAGGCCCTTTTAGGAGGAGGCCAGGCGCGCATTGATGCTCAACATAAAAAAGGAAAGCTTACCGCCCGCGAACGCATTGACCTCCTCATGGACGAAGGTTCTTTTGAGGAAATAGGAAAGTTTGTCATGCACCGCTCCAAGGACTTCGGGCTAGACAAGGAGTACTACCTGGGGGACGGCGTGGTGACCGGCTACGGCACCGTGAACGGCCGCCTGGTGTATGTGTTCTCCCAGGACTTCACGGTCTTTGGCGGTTCCCTCTCTGAGACCCACGCCGAGAAGATTGTCAAGATCATGGATCTGGCCATGAAAAACGGCGCGCCGGTTATTGGCTTGAATGACTCAGGCGGGGCCCGTATTCAGGAAGGTGTGGTCTCTTTGGGCGGCTACGCCGATATCTTCTACAAAAACACCCTGGCCTCTGGCGTGGTGCCGCAGCTTTCGGGCATTATGGGACCGTGCGCCGGCGGGGCCGTTTACTCCCCTGCCATCACCGACTTTATTTTGATGGTGGAAGACACGTCTTACATGTTTGTGACCGGCCCTAACGTGGTGAAAACGGTAACGCATGAGACCGTGACCTCAGAAGAACTGGGCGGCGCCAGCACGCACTCTACCAAAAGCGGCGTGACGCATTTCTCCTGTGCCAATGAGGTGGTCTGCATCCAGAATATCAAGCAACTGCTCAGCTACATGCCGCAGAACTGCGAGGAACTCCCTCCTGCCGTACCGTATGAGGCCAAAGCAGACGAGACCCGTGCGGTTCTGGATACTATTGTGCCCGAGAACCCCAACCAGCCATATGACATGCGCGAGGTGATTGAAGGCATTATTGACGCAGACACGTTCCTGGAGGTGCACAAGAACTTCGGGGAGAACATAGTAGTGGGCTTCGCCCGATTGGCCGGCCGTAGCATTGGCATTGTAGGTAACCAGCCGGCCGTGTTGGCGGGTGTACTGGATATTAACGCCTCTACCAAGGCCGCCCGCTTCGTGCGGTTCTGCGACTCGTTCAACATTCCGTTGCTGGTACTGGAGGACGTTCCGGGCTTTTTGCCGGGTACCGACCAGGAGTGGCGCGGCATCATCACCAACGGCGCCAAGCTGCTCTACGCCTTCTGTGAGGCCACCGTGCCCCGCGTGACGGTGATTACCCGCAAAGCCTACGGCGGAGCGTACGACGTAATGAACTCCAAGCACATTGGCGCCGACCTGAACTACGCCTGGCCTACCGCCGAGATTGCCGTAATGGGAGCCAAAGGCGCCGCAGAGATCATCTTCAAACGCGAGATTGCCGCCGCCGAAGATCCTGAGGCTAAACTAGCCGAAAAAGTAGCCGAGTACCAGGCCAAGTTCGCGACGCCTTACCGCGCGGCGCACCGCGGCTTTGTGGATGAAGTAATCTATCCTTCAGAGACCCGGGCCAAGCTGATCAAGGCGTTCAAGATGCTGGAGAACAAGGTAGACCAGCTGCCCAGAAAGAAACACGGCAATATTCCGCTTTAGTAAAAAGACGTTAGACAATTGATTTGAGGTATTAGAAACCAAAAAGGCTCTTTCATCTAAGATCTAGCGTCTAACATCCAATATCAAACATCAAATTACATATTCTACTCCCGGTTGGCGGTGACAAAGCACCCCGGCCGTACTACTTCACCTGACAAACAACAATGGAGAGACCTTTGCTCCGCCTAAACAGAAAGCTATGAGAGAAGAAAGCTTTGAATTCCTTCAGACTTATTTAAACAACGCCGCTCCCACCGGTTTTGAGTCGTCTGGTCAGCAATTGTGGCTGGAGTACATAAAGCCTTACATAGATGAGTACTTTGTAGACACCTACGGCACCGTGGTGGGCGTGATTAACCCAGAGGCCGAATACAAGGTGGTGATTGAGGCGCACGCCGATGAGATTGCCTGGTTCGTGAACTACATCACCCCGGAGGGCTACATATATGTGCGCCGCAACGGTGGCTCAGATGCCTTGATCGCGCCATCTAAACGCGTGAACATTCATACCAGCAAGGGTACCGTGAAAGCCGTTTTCGGTTGGCCGGCCATTCACGTGCGCAAGATAGAGCAAGACAAAGCCCCCACCATTGAAACCATTTTCCTGGACTGCGGCGCCGCCAACCGCCAGGAGGTAGAAGACATGGGTGTACACGTGGGCTGCGTGGTGACCTTTGATGATGAGTTGTTCGTGATGAACGAGAAATTCTACGTAGGCCGGGCCTTAGACAACAGAATCGGGGGATTCATGATTGCCGAAGTAGCGCGTCTGCTCAAAGAAAACAAAAAGAAGCTTCCGTTTGGCCTCTACATCGTGAACGCGGTACAGGAGGAGATTGGCCTTCGCGGCGCGGAGATGATTGCCCACCGCATTAAACCCAACCTAGCCATCATCACAGACGTGACGCACGATACGCAGTCGCCGATGTATGAGAAGAAGACCAACGGCGATCTGCACTGCGGAAAAGGCCCTGTTTTAACGTATGGCCCGGCCGTACAGAACAACGTCTTGAACATGCTCATTGCGGTGGCCCAGAAAAACGAGATCCCGTTCCAGCGTGCCGCCGCCACCCGCGCCACCGGCACAGATACAGACGCGTTTGCCTATTCTTCAGACGGCGTGGCCTCAGCGCTTATCTCCCTGCCGCTGAAATATATGCACACCACTGTGGAGACCGTGCACAAAGACGACGTGGAGAACATCATCCAGCTGTACTACCAGTTCCTGTTGCAGTTAGAGTCGGGGCATGATTTCCGGTATATGAAATAAGCTGTTTTAGGCAAGTTTTACAGAAAACAGGTTCAAAACAGAAAAATAAGGCCAGTGGGGTTTCCAGACTTCACTGGCCTTTTCGTTTCAGGGCTGTTTTCCCTAAAACAGGCCCAAAACAGAACTGGTGATTTCCGACCGGAATTAAAGGCAGCTTAAACATTTTCTTGCTCTTCCTTCGTAAGTTGCAGTACCATGAAATTAACCACCCCACGGCTACTTTTGCGCGAGTTCCAGGAAGAAGACTGGCACTTCACCAACCTGTATGAATCTAATGAAGAGGTGATGCGCTACCAGACCAGCAACACCCGCACCAGCCAGGAAAGCCTGGAATACATACAGCAGTGCCTGGCAGAGGCCCAGGAAGATCCGCGCACCCTCTATGACTTTGCCATTGTGCTGGAGGCTACCGATATGCTTATTGGCCGCGTGGGCATGAAAGTAGACCATGACGCCGAAGAGGCTGTTCTCTGGTACATTCTAAACCGGTCCTATTGGAACAAAGGCTACATTTCTGAGGCAGCCACCGCCATGCTGGGGTTCGGGTTTGACCAACTGAACCTGCACCGCATCTGGGCAGATTGCGATCCGCGCAACACTGGCTCTTACCGCGTTATGGAGAAAATTGGCATGCGACGCGAGGCCCATTTCAAAGAGAATATCTTCATCAAAGGCGAGTGGTGTGATTCCTACGTGTACGCCATCCTGGACCATGAATGGAAATTAGTTAAGAGTTGAAAGTTAAGAGGTATGAGGTAGCAGCTATCTGGTTTACAACTACCCTCACAGGCCTCTACTAGTCAATTACATGAGGCACTATATATTTTACACCTTCCTCTCAAATCTTTTAACACATTCTTCTGCCCCAACTTTTCACTCTTAACTAAAAAAAGGTGCTTTTCACGGACCAAATGAACCGGCAGGTGGAGCTCCTGCAGCCACCGCAACGAATAATTTCTCTGGTACCTTCCCAGACGGAACTGCTGTTTGATTTAGGTTTGGGTGAAAAAGTGGTGGGCATTACCAAGTTCTGCGTGCATCCCAAAGCACAAGTCAAAGGGATTGCCAAAGTAGGTGGTACCAAAGACTTTAAGCCAGAGGTAATTGAGCAACTCAAGCCTGACCTGATAATCGGGAATAAAGAAGAGAATGACCAGGTGCTCATTGAGGCCCTTGAGCAGAGATACCCCGTCTGGATGAGTGACATCTACACGCTGCAAGATGCCCTCAGAATGATCTCTGGCATAGGCCAGGTGACGGGCGCTGCAGAAAAAGCAGAGGCTTTGGTGCAGGACCTTCAACAGAAATTTGCGGCGCTAGTGCCCGCCTTCCCTCCCATTCCCGCGGCGTATTTTATCTGGCGGAAGCCTTACATGGCAGTGGGCGGACATAACTTTATAGATGACATGCTCCAATGCTGCGGGTTTGACAACGTGTTCAAGCAAATTCCGCGGTACCCAGAACTTACCATAGACGCTATTCAGGCCGCCAACCCAAGACTAATTCTGCTTTCCTCTGAGCCGTATCCGTTCCAGGAAAAGCATCTGGCCGAGTTTCAGGCCATGTGCCCAGAGGCCCAGATTAAGATAGTAGATGGCGAAATGTTCAGTTGGTACGGCAGCCGATTGGCACTAACGGTCCCTTATCTGCACCAGCTGGTGAAAGAAGTTTCGCAGCTTTAAAAGAGAGGGCGCAAAAAAAAAAGCCCTTCCGCTTAAGGCAGAAGGGCTTTTATCTTTACAGAAGCTTGGCTTCGTTATGGTCTTGTTTGTCCGGGTTTAGCTAACTCGGTTTGCAGGGCTACAGCTTCAGACAAGTGCTCTTTCAGAACCGGAAGAATCTGGTCAATAAAGGCTTGCACGTCTTTGTCCGCTACCTCTTTGTCCGCTTTCTCATATACGGCTACGGCTTCTTCATAGGCTTTCACCTCTGCTTCGGCAAACGACTTGTCAAACTCAGCACCTTTTTTGGTCTCTAAGCTATCTACAATGGCTTTCTTTTCAGTACCCATCTCGGCAGGAAGCTTCACGTCTTTCTGCTTGGCAATATCTGCCAATACCGGCGTGGTTCTGGAGTGAACATGGTAGATTTTTTGCCCTAAAGCACCTACGTCTCCAGACTTTGCCTGGTCGCCGGCCATCATACCCGCCATTAATTGAAAGTTATCTGTAGTAGCTGCCTCTTGCAGGAATTTCTCCACTTTTACCTGATCTTTGGCGTACGCCTCTTTGTCTACGGTGTTACAAGAAACCATTCCTAAACTACCCAGCACAAAAGAAGAAGCGACTAACCAAATATTGGACTTTTTCATAGTTGTATTTTTTAGTAACTGCTTGTTGTAAGAGTTATTATAACGTTAAAACCGCTCAGTTGTTATAAAAGTTCATTACCATTCTATTTAACACTTACTGCAGAGCCATTTACAATATATAAAAGTTATATTTTTAACCACGGAAAGCAAAATTTAACAGCCCTATTGCATTTAAACCCACATATCACTTTTCTCACAAACACCTCTTTTAAATCAGCGGTAAATGTTAAAGTTTTCTAGCTGCTTAAACTTAAAAACCACCCGGTTGGCAACTGTCTAACAGGCTGCCCGTTCTTGGGTTTGGTGGCTGTCAATTCAATTATGTTAGCTTCTGACCAGCCATCTACTCCCTAAGCATTAATCCTTAAAATTGAAAAGAACCAAGGAGAAACCTGACCGGCATTCATTTACCGATCCCCAGGGTTTCCCTGTTTAGTTAAACCTCAGAAGTATGGCAGATAAGAAAATAGGCTGGGCCATTGTGGGCCTGGGAGAATTCGCGACGAAGCAGCTGATCCCTGCGTTTGGGGTATGCAAGAAATCAAAACTGGTGGCCCTGGTGAGCGGCCATCCCGCCAAAGCCAGGCGCATAGCCGATGAGTATGGCGTGGACCCGCAGCATATTTACAACTATGAGAACTATGACACTTTACGGGACAACCCGGAGGTAGACGTCATCTACATTGTTCTGCCCAACAGCCTGCATGCTGACTTTACCATCAGGGGTGCCCGGGCCGGCAAGCATATCATGTGCGAAAAGCCTATGGCCACCAACGTGAAAGACTGCGAGGCCATGATCGTGGCCTGCCAGAAAGCCGGCAAGAAACTCATGATAGGCTACCGCGCGCAATATGAGCCCTTCAACCTCAAAGCCATAGAACTGGCCCAGAGTGGCGCTTTGGGCAAACTGAAAAGCATCACCGCTGATCATGGCCGCATTTTGGATCCCTCCAAGCCTCTGGATAAATGGCGGGCCCAAAAAGAACTGGCCGGCGGCGGCTCTTTAATGGACATTGGCATCTACAGCCTGCAGGCCGCCCGCTACCTGACCGGCGAAGAACCCATTGAGGTCTCCGCTTTGATCCACAGCACCCCCAATGACCCACGGTTTAAGGAAGTAGAGGAGACTGTGCATTTCACACTTCGGTTCCCCAGCGGTGTGTTGGCCAACTGCACCTCCAGCTACGGCTACCATGACACCAAGCGCTTTCAGGTATTTGGGGCAGAGAAAACGCTCACCCTTGACCCCGCCACCGACTATTATGAGCACAAGCTTATACTGGAAGGGGAAGACGGTAAACAGGAATTGAAAATAAAGGAGGAAAACCAGTTCGCGCTGGAGATAGACCATATGTCTGAATGCATCCTGGAAAACAAGACACCCAAAACGCCCGGTGAGGAAGGTCTGCAAGACGTGAAACTAATGATGGCCATCTATGAATCAGCCGCAAAAGGCAAACCGGTGAAGATTAGATAAGAATTAGTTAAGAGTTAAAAATTAAGAGTAAAAGTAGAGGGCTCCGGGGAGTAGCAGTAGTTGCTAGTCCCCGGAGCCCTTTCTTAATTACTTTTCAGATAACCGTTTATGGGCCGTTTTTGGCAAAACTCAACCAAACCAGCTCTTAACTTTTAACTCTTAACAAAAGAAAAGCCTGCTTTCTGCAGCTCGTCCCAGTAGCGCGGATACGATTTGCGCACCACTTTGGGCTCGTCTATGATCACCGGGTATTTGAGGGCCAGCGGCGCAAACGCCATGGCCATGCGGTGGTCTTCATAAGTATGGATGGTGGGCTCCGTTTCGGGCTTGTTTGGCAAAAACACCTTAAAAACGTCTGGGGCAATTTCGCGCAGCTCGGCGCCTAGTTTTACCAACTCAAACTGGAGCGCGGCAATGCGGTCGGTTTCTTTGATGCGAAGGCTCTCCAATCCAGTCATTTCCACTTCCACCCCTAACCCGGCGGCCAGGGCAGCCACGGTCTGGGCTAGGTCTGGGCACGCGAAGAAATCTATGCGGGCAATGGGTTCCTGCACCGCGCTCTTGGTCAGGCGCACGCCGGTTTCCGTGAATTCGGTCTGCACGCCAAAAGGCTCCATCAAAGACGGCAGCACGCTATCGCCCTGCAAAGAATTTGAACGAAGCGCCGGCAGAAAAATATCGGCCTCTTGGGCCAAAGCCACCATGCTGTACCAGTAACTGGCCGCCGACCAGTCAGACTCCACCGTGAATTCCTGTGCCTGGTATTGCTGGTGGGGCACCGTGATCTTCTGGCCCTCAAACGTGGCTTGCACGCCAAAATGCGCCATCTGCGCCAACGTCATTCTAATATAAGGTTCTGAGCTGATCTTCCCTTTCAGGGTCAGTTCCAGTCCCTGCGGCAGCAAAGGCCCAATCATGAGCAACGCGGAGATATATTGGCTACTGATATCTGAGCGTACGGTCAATTGATAGGTGCCCGAGGCCTCAAACCCCTTCATCTGCAGCGGCGGGTAGCCTTCCTCCCCCAGGTACTCAATCTTGGCGCCCAATTTCCTCAGCGCATCTACCAATACGCCAATGGGCCGCTGGCACATACGGGGCGTGCCCGTAAGGGTCAGTTGCTGGCCGGTGGCTGCGTAGTAAGCCGTTAAAAAACGCATGACCGTTCCTGCATCTTCGGCGCTTACCTCTGCCCCGGCCTTAGAGGAAAGCAGGCGGTTGAGCAGTTGGGTATCATTGGCGTCTGACAGGTTATGGATAGGGAAATCATGACCGCTGAGGGCCCTGATAATAAGGGCGCGGTTGGCCTCACTCTTGGAGGCGGGCAATTGAAAGATTCCGTGCAACACCCCGGAAGGGTGAGACACGCGCACGGCGGCAGCTAACATCATAAAGAATGGTAATAACGCAAGGCGCTTTGCACCTCAGGTAAGGTAATGGGTTTGTCATATACGGCTTCACCAATCTTCTGTAGCAGAGTGCAGTTGATGGTGGTGCCGCTGTTTTTCTTATCATGCAGGCACAGGGTGCTAATGGCCTGCAGGTCTGCCTCCTGCAGAATCACTTTCTCATACACAGACAGCACAAAGGTCTCTATCTGCTCCAGTTCCCTTTGAGACAGCAGGTTGCGCTGCACCGAAAGCCAGGCCTCGCAGAGCATACCCACGGCAATGGCCTCACCGTGCAGCAATTGCTGGCCGGACTTCTCCAGGAAAAAGCTCTCCACGGCATGCCCGATGGTATGCCCGAAATTGAGGATCTTCCGCACGCCGTTTTCCAGCGGATCTGCCGTTACCACCCGGCTCTTGATATCTATGGAATGCCGAATCAGGTCGGTCCAGTCTTCGGTGAACATGCCAATGTAACGCTGCTCCTGAAACATGTCGGCGTCCATGATGAGCCAGTGCTTGATCATTTCGGCGTAGCCGGATTTCATCTGGCGCAAATCCAGGGTCTTGAGAAAGTCTGGGTTCACCAGCACGGCCATGGGCTCCCTGAAAACGCCCAGGTGGTTTTTAAAACCCATGAAATCTATGCCGGTTTTGCCGCCTACGCTGGCATCTACCTGGGCCAGTAATGTGGTAGGCACGTTCACAAACCCAATGCCCCGCTTGTACAGGCTGGCGCAGAAACCGCCCAGGTCAGTAAGTACCCCGCCGCCTAGGTTCACTACCATGCTCCAGCGGTCCAGCCCCTGCTCGGTAAGGGCGCGCCACACTAGTTCACAGGTAGCCAAGTTCTTGTTCTCCTCCCCGCTCTGTACCTGCACCACGTGGTGGTCTTGAGGCAAGTAGGGCTTTAGAATAGGGTAGCAGTGCCGGAAGGTGTTTTCATCTACCAGCACTACGGTTTTCTGCAAGGCCCGGTGCGGCAATTGCGTTTGCCACCGGCCCAGGGCGTCTTTGCCTATGAATATTTCCTCGGTCACAATTCTTCAATTTTAAAATCGTTTTGAAGCCGTTTTCGCAAAAACAGGCCTAAAACGGAATGAACTTCTAAAGAAGGGAATGGAAACGCCCACATCAAAGTAAAATGTGCAGAAATTGAGGCGATGGCCGTTATACCAACCCGGCAAGTGTAGTTCCCCACCGCCATATACAGGTAAATTGCCGTATGTAAGGGAAGATTCTGGCAAAGAAAGCGTGCGTTTAAAAGTAGCCCGGAAAAGTGATTTTTATCAGTTCCCTTTTTTTGTTTGCTTGCACCGGAATATCGTACTTAGATAACTAACAACCGTTTTTACCTTATCTTTGCCTACCCTAACTGTAGCATCTACCCTATATGATAACGGCACCCAAAGTATCCTTTGAAGACACAGCTATTGCCTTCGCTGACAAGTCAGACGCAGAGCTGTATAAAACCTACCTCCTGTTTGCGGCCATGAACAACAATTCATTGGTGAAGATGGGCGGCGGCATGATCAACAAAGCCCTTAGCTGGAAACTCCCCGTGAAATACCTGATCAAGAAAAGCATCTTTGAGCAGTTCTGCGGCGGCGAAACCATTCAGGAGTGCAAGCCTACCATTGAGCGCCTGGCCAAATCGGGTATTGGCACCATCCTGGATTACTCCGTGGAAGGCGAAAGCAACGAGGGAAGCTATGACCACACGGTGCAGGAAATTCTCTCCACTATTGAGATGGCCGCCCGCAATGAGCATATCCCCTTCTCGGTGTTCAAGACCACCGGCCTGGCAGACCCAGAGCTGCTGGCCAAGGCCCAGACCGACCAAGAACTGACTCTTGAGGAGAAAGCCGCCTTTGGTCGCATACGGGCCCGGGTGAAAACCATCTGCCAGAGCGCCTATGAGCATGGGGTACGCGTGTTCATTGACGCCGAGGAAAGCTGGATGCAGGAGACCATTGACCAACTCTGCTATGAGATGATGGAGCTCTACAACCAGGAACGGCCCATTGTCTACAATACCTACCAGCTTTACCGCCATGACCGCCTGGACGTGATCAAGCGTGACTATGACCGCGCCCTCAAGCATGGCTATTACTTCGGGGCTAAACTGGTGCGGGGCGCCTACATGGAGAAAGAGGCCCGCGTGGCCCAGGAGAAAGGCTACCCTAACCCTATTAACCCTACCAAACAGGCCACCGACGATCTATATGATGACACCCTGCGTTTCTGCGTGGAGCACATTGACCGTATTGCCATCTGCGCCGGTACCCATAACGAGCACAGCTGCATCACGCTCATGGAGCTGATGGAGCAGCATGACATTCAGCCAGATGATGAGCGCATTTATTTTGCGCAGCTGTTAGGCATGAGTGATAACCTGTCTTACAACCTGGCGCACGCCGGCTACAAGGTGGCCAAGTACGTGCCCTATGGCCCGGTAGAAGCCGTGATGCCGTACCTGCTGCGCCGCGCAGATGAGAACACCGCCATTGCCGGCCAAAGCAGCCGCGAGTTCTCCCTGGTGAAAAAAGAGTTGGAACGCCGCCGGCGATAGGCATTCGCGTAAAATAAAGAAACCCGTTTCGGGGCCGTTTTATGGAAAACGGCCCCGAAACGGGTTTCTTTGGTACCAGCCCAGGAGTACTTTTGGCACCGGCTAAAAAGAAAAGCGTCTCTTACGCAAACCGTAAGAGACGCTTTTCATCTTGTCCTAGTAAGGCGTGCTTTCGCACACCACTAATTACTGAGCAGTTGTGCCAGTAGTGGCAGCAGTTGAATCAGTAGTAGTAGTGGTAGTAGTAGAAGCAGCAGTAGTATCTACAGTTGCATCAGCAGCTGGCTCAGTTACTTCTGTTGTAGACTCAGTAGTTGTTTCAGTAGTTTCAGCAGTTTTAGACTCGCAAGAAGCGAAAACGAACATACCAGCAACTAGGGCAAGAGAAAATACCTTTTTCATTTTGGTGAGTTTTAAAGTGTTTTAGCGTTAATTTCACCCTTTATACCACTACCCCCCGGTAGGTAACCCACTGTTTTAAGATTTTTTTTATTTTTTTTCTTTGGGTTACTAATCCCCTGAAACTGTATTAATTGACAAGCATGAGTAGTAAGGCCATGGCAACTGATGCCGCCATTATAGAAGGAATTCTACTGGACGATGAGGCGGCATTGAGTAAGTTATACAAGCTCCACTTCCCTATGGTGCTGTTCTTTGTGCAAAGCAACAACGGCACCGAGGATGACGCCAAAGATATTTTTCAGGAGGCGGTCATTGTTTTCTATGAGAAGATACGGGCCCGGCAACTGGAGCTTAACTGCCAGGTCAAAACCTATCTGTACTCTATCTGCCGGCGGCTATGGCTCAAAAGGCTGGCCCGCAACAGCAGGTTTAGTCACGTCATGATAGAAGACACTGAGTCTGCGGTGGCCCCAGAGGGAGACCAGGACGCGGAGGTGGCCGAACAGAATGAATTGAAGTTTGAGGCCATGGCCAACGCCCTGGCGCAATTGGGGGAACCCTGCAAAACCCTGCTGGAAGATTTTTACATCCATAGCCTGGGCATGCCGGAGATCACCCAGAAGTTTGGCTACAACAACGTTGACTCGGCTAAAAACCAGAAGTACAAGTGCCTGATGCGGTTGAAGAAATTTTTCTTCCTGGACTATCAGATACCTTCTTAGGCACCATGATTGCGTACATACAGGCATCTGAGCAAATGCACACCTATATATGAGTGACAGGGAATTATTAGAACTGATAGAGCGCTACCACCAACACCAGGTAACGTCTGCTGAGCGCCAGGCACTGCAAGAGCAAATGGCCTCTGACCCGGTTTTTGCCCAGAAGGTGCGGGAAGCCCAGCTTTTCCATACTGCTTTGCAGAACCATGGCAAGCAAAAGTCTTTGCGTGACCGCCTTAACCGCCAGCACCAAACCTGGAAACAGGAAAACCAGGTGGCGGCCCCCGTGCCGGTTTTACGCCGCCGTACCCCTATGCAGATTTTCATGCGCCGCTACGGTGCCACCATGGGCGTAGCCGCCACGGTGGCCATTGTCACGGTGTTCAGCAGCTTGTTGGGCATGGAAATGTGGCGCAATGCCACCAAGCAGCAGACGGCCCGTTACGTGGAGCTGAGACGGGAGGTAGATGCGCTTAAACGCCAGCAGGACGCGCTGCTTAACACCACTTCCACTTCGCCAAGGGCGGCCACCATTAACCCCGGCCAGTTTACGGGTACCGGCTTCGCCCTTACCTCAGACGGATATTTTGTGACCAGCTACCATGTGATAGAAGGCGCAGACTCGCTCATGATCGAAAACAAGAGCGGCACCAAATACAAGGTAGAGGAAATCTATTCTGACCAGGTGCGTGACCTTGCCTTGCTGCGGGTAACCGACACGGCCTTTACAGGCTTCGGGAAACTCCCCTACTCCTTTAAAGCAAAGGAAACCGAGCTAGGCGAAAAGGTATTCACCCTGGGCTACCCTAGAGAAGACGTAGTGTTTGGCGAAGGCACCTTGAGCTCCCGGTCTGGCGTGTACGGTGACACCGCCTCTTACCAGATCTCCATCCCTTTAAACCCCGGTAACAGCGGCGGGCCATTGCTGGATGACCGCGGCAACATGATTGGCGTGATCAGCGGTAAGATGCTGGGTGTAGACGGCGCGGCCTTCGCGGTAAAATCTGCCTACCTGCTTACCTTGCTGGAGCAGTTGCCTGAGCACCGTTTGCCTAAGCCAATTTCCCTGCCAAAAGTGAACGCCCTGGCCGGTACCAGCCGTCCGCAGCAACTAAAGAAGCTCCAGGATTTTGTGTACATGGTGAAAATATATAACTAAGCTAAGTTCCTCTGGTTTAGGCCTTCTTTCCTGAAAACACCCTTAAAACGCCCGTGCAACCACGGGCGTTTTTCTTTTGCTCTTTTCCGGACCTTGTAACTAATACTGATTGATTGCGTTTATCAAAGCTCTGATTGCTAGTTGCCGGTTTTGCGGCTGGCACTGTAATTACTAATATGTTACATCTACTAAACATTAAACAACGAACTATGGAAAATCGCACCGAAAACAACTCAAGAATGATGACGGGTATGTTCAGAGATAGAGCTAGCGCGGAGCGTGCGTACAACGCATTGCATTCCCGTGGCTACAGCAAAGACGATGTAAACGTGATCATGAGCGATGACGCTCGCAAGCGCCATTTCTCAGATGACGTGAACAATGACACTGAACTTGGAAGCAAAGCCCTTGAAGGTGCTGGCGCAGGTTCTGCCATTGGTGGTACCCTTGGTGCCATTGTTGGCGCTATTGCCGCTATTGGTACGTCTGTGGCGCTGCCAGGCTTAGGCCTTATCATTGCAGGACCGTTGGCAGCTGGTCTGGCTGGTGCCGGAGCCGGTGGACTAACTGGTGGCTTACTGGGAGCCCTGGTAGGCTCTGGTATTCCTGAGGAGCGTGCCAAAGTATATGAGTCTGGTATTAAAGAAGGTGGAATTGTAATGGGCGTTACTCCGCGTAATTCGGAAGATGCAGATTACTTTGAAAACGAGTGGCGCACCAACAGCGGTGAGCATATCTACCGTTAATATATAGATACCCCTCCGTAAAAATCCCCGGCTCTACCCAGAGCCGGGGATTTTTTTTGCGCTATTCTTTTCTGTTTTCGACCTGTTTTACGGAAAACGGGCCCAAAACAGAAATTAGCTTATTTCAACTTCAACCTGATGGGCAGGGTCATGCGCACCGGCACGGCTCGGCCGTTCTGGCTACCGGGTTTCCAGCGCGGCATCTTTTCTACTACCCGCACGGCCTCTTCCTCGGTTCCGTACCCTAGCCCTTTGAGCACCTGTACGTCATTGATCTCCCCGGTCACTGACACCACAAAACTCAAGACCACCGTTCCTTCCACGCCCTGCGCCTGGGCCGCCTTAGGGTACCTGATGTTCTTGCCCAGGTAGGCCATCAGCTTTTTCATGCCGCCCTCAAACTCCGGCATATGCTCGGCGCTTATGAATATCTGGGTGGCAGCCGCGGTAGGTTCCCCGGAGCCAGTACTGTTACCACCGCCGGTGCCCTCACCGGGCAAAGGGTTCCCAATCTCCGTTTCTCCATCGCCTTGCGACGTAGTTAATCCTGAATTAGCCTTCTGCAAATCCTCCTGCGTTGGGATATCATCCACCACCGGGGTTTGATTGTCTACCACTTTAGGGGTGGTGTTCTTTACGGTAGGCGCTGTGGCTTTGGCAGCAGCTGGTTCAGAGGCTTTTTCCGGGGTTACCTCTTTCACAGGTGGTAGGACAACCCTGGTCATGGTAATGGTGCATCCCGTGCTTTGCTGTATACTATTCTTTTTGCCGGCCAGCAGGTTGGCGATCACGGGGGCAGAGAACAAGAGCACGAAGAACCCTATGGCATACAGCAGGGCCTGGCTGAGGTGCTGGTGGTAGATTTTGCGCAGCACATAGGCGCCGTAGGCTTTGTTACGGCCCTCAAAAATCATGTCTTCTAAAGAGATGGCAATGGCGGTATTGGGTTCCATGGCTTTGGGGTTTTAGGTGAGGTCTTGTTTCCCACATGATACCCGTGCCCGCTGTTTTCCATACCGCTGCGCAGATTATTTACATTTCTTCTGACCTGCCGTTCTGGCAGAAAAGGCCAGAAGAAACAAAAACCAATCTTCTATTGTTAAAATTTTACACTCAGAATGCATAAGTACTGCCATGTTCTGCTTACTTGCATTTCTTTTCATAAATAAATTTCTGCGCCACACCTTTCTGGAACAGGTATGCGTTTAAGAAAAGTGCTCCTAAGAATTAGGCACTACTTTTGCATTTAGATTTAAAGACTTTACTTACAATACTATATGTTTTCATTAAAAACTAAATTGGTCGCGTTGGGCACTGCCGCCTCTGTGGTGTTTGGTGTTACCTCCTATAAACTCCTGGAACCCCAGGGAGAAGTGCGGGACCAAAAGACCGAGGTGCTTTCTAAAGTCCTCTTGCAGGGACTTAGCTCAGCCCACTACGCGCCTGAAAAACTAGATGATAATTTCTCCAAAAAAGCCTTCAAGCTTTACCTGGAGCGGTTAGACTATAATAAGAAATTCCTGCTTAAGTCTGACGTGGACCAACTCATGGCCTACCAGACCCAGCTGGATGATGAGTTCAAGAACGGTTCCTTTAAGTTCTTTGACCTCTCTATGTCCCTGTTTCAGCAACGCCTGAATGAGGCGGAAAGCTATTACAAAGAGATTCTGGACAAGCCTTTCAACTTTGATCAGGAAGAAACCATTGAGGTGAAACCTGAGAAACTCAAGTTTGCGTCTTCACCGGCCGCCCTGAAAGAGGAATGGCGCAAGTACCTGAAATACCAGGCGCTTATTAGGGTGGCAGACGCCATAGACAGCCAGCAGAAAGCAGATACCGCCGGTTCTAAAGAACCTAAAAAAACCCCGGAAGCCATTGAGGCCGATGCCCGCAAAAAGCTGAAGGAGAACTATGATGACCTCTTTAAGCGCATGAAGCAATTGGAGAACGAAGACTGGCGGTCTTCTTACCTCAACTCCTTTGCCAACATCTATGACCCGCACACCGAGTATTATGCCCCTAAAGAGAAAGAAGACTTTGACTTTGAGTTCTCTGGAAGGTTAGAGGGTATTGGCGCGGTACTGCAGGAAAAAGACGGCTTTATCAAAGTATCTGAGATCACACCGGGTAGTCCTTCTTACCTACAAGGCGAATTGAAAGCCGGTGACATGATCCTGAAGGTAGCCCAAGGCAATGACGAGCCCGTAGACATCCAGGGCATGCGGATTGACAAGGCTGTTTCCCTGATCAGAGGTAAAAAAGGCACCGAGGTTCGCCTGCACGTGAAGAAAGTAGACGGCTCCATGAAGATCATCCCTATCATTAGAGATGTGGTGGTGCGCGAAGAAGGCTACGCCAAATCACTGCTGATCAAAGGACCTAAGCCTATTGGCTACATTCATCTGCCTGCCTTCTACGCCGACTTTAAAAACGCCGGTGGCCGCAACAGCGGAAAAGACGTAGCGGCTGAGGTGCAGAAACTGAAGCAGGAAAACGCCGCCGGTATCATCCTTGACCTGAGAAACAACGGTGGTGGCTCTTTGCAGGATGTGGTGGACATGGTAGGGCTTTTCATTAAGTCTGGCCCTGTGGTGCAGGTAAAATCTGCCAATGGCCCGGCCGCTGTGCTGGATGACCGCGACTCGCAGGTTCAGTTTGGTGGCCCGTTGGTAGTGTTGGTGAACGAGAACAGCGCCTCGGCGTCTGAGATCATGGCCGCCGCTATCCAGGACTACAAACGTGGTCTTATTGTGGGTAGCAGCACCTACGGAAAAGGAACCGTTCAACAGTTCTTTGACCTGGACCAGGTGCTTCCGGCCTCTTTTGACGGTGTAAAACCATTAGGCCACTTAAAGCTCACTACCCAGAAATACTACCGCATTAGTGGTAAAACTGTGCAGCTGCGCGGCGTCACCCCAGATGTGCTGTTACCAGATACCTATACGTACCTGAAGTACGGGGAGAAAGAACAGGAATACGCACTGCCGTTTGATGAGATTCAGCCGGCTAAGTTCACGGCCTGGTCCAGCCCTAACTTCTCTATTGAGAAATTGAAGGCCACTTCCAAAGCCAGAGTAGACAAAAGCCCAACGTTCTCTCTTATCAACCAGACGGCTCTTCGCCTGAAAGAAAGAACCGAGAACTCTACCCGCTCCCTAAAGCTGAGCACGTATTTAGCCGAGGAGCGCAAGAGCCAGGAAGAGTCTAAGAAACTGGATGCTGTGCGTAAAAACATTCCGCAGTTAGACGTGGCAGGCCTGAAACCTGACGTGACCAAACTTGCCGGAGATACCGCAGCCAGCGCCCGTTTCCAGGCCTTTACCCGCAACGCCAAGAAAGACCTCTACATTCAGGAGGCGGTAGCCATCATGAGAAGCGGTTTATAAGCTGTAAAGAAAGTCTAAAGTAAAAACGCCGCTACTGGTTTCAGTAGCGGCGTTTTTTATGCGTTTTCGTGAAAACGGCCCTAAAACGGCTTAGCCTCTCATCTTCCCGAACGCCTGCTCCAAATCCCTGATCAGGTACTCGGGGTCTTCCAGCCCAATGTAAAACCGCACCAAGGTAAAGGGCAACGCAGATTTATAATTGCCAGACTTGTAGGAAGCCGCCGCCGGGTAGATCAATGATTCATGCCCGCCCCACGAGGCCGCCATCAAAAAGTGCTGCAGACTGTCACAGAACCTGTCTACTTCTTCTATGTGGTCGGTGCGCAGGCGTATGGTAAACTGCCCGGTGTTGTTGCGCATCTGCTTTTTGGCCAGGTGGTACTGGGGGTGTGACGGCAGGAACGGCCAAATGATCTCTTCCACCTCATGCCGTTGCTGCAGATACGCCACTACCTGCCGGGTAGTCTGGGCAATCCTTTCCATGCGCACCGGCAAGGTCCTTAATCCCCTTAAAAGAAGCCAGGCATCATTCGGTGACAGCACGGCCCCCAGGGTCATGTACTCGGTCTCAAAGATCTGGTTTATCATTTCCCGGGATCCGCACACCACCCCGCCCATCACGTCACTATGCCCGCCAATGTACTTGGTAGCAGAATGTACCACCAGGTCTACGCCCATGGCCGCCGGGTTCTGAAACAAGGGAGAGGCAAAGCTGTTGTCTATGACCGTGGTGATGCCCCGTTCTTTGGCCATGGCCGTTATGGCGGCAATATCCTGTAGCTCAAAGGTAAAGGAATTGGGGCTTTCCAGATAAATCAGGACGGTGTTCTCCTGCATGGCCTGGCTGAAGTTCTGGGGGTCTGCCCCATCTACCATGGTTACCTCTACCCCAAACCGGGGCAGAAAATGATTCATCAATTTATTGGTCCAGGTGTAGGGCTTCTTCACGCAGACCACGTGGTCTCCTGCTTTTACCCTAGAGATAACCGCCGCCGTCACGGCCGCTATGCCGCTACCAAAGGCAATGGCGTGTTCCGTACCTTCCAGCGCGGCCAGCTTTTTCTCCAGCATGTCAACGGTGGGGTTGTTGCCGCGGGTATAAAAGTCTACTTCAGCCTCATGCTCCAGTGCAAACCGCATTTCTGCTACGGTTTTACAGGCAAAGTTGCTGGTTTGGAAAATGGGAGGCGCCACCGCATTGAAATACGCTGAGCGGTCTTCCCCTAATTCATTCAGGATGTAGGATATGTCCATGCCGAGTAGGAAAGTTTCTTCCTTCTACTGCCAGCCGCTTTCCAGGGTTTTACCAAGGCACGCACAGATTTTGCTGTAAACAGAAAGGACCTGCCCATGGGCAGGTCCTTTCTGTTTACAGGCACTAGTTTGGTTAGAAACGGATGCGAAGGTTTGCTTCTACCTGCGGATCTGGCTTGGCCAAGCCGTTATGTTCTTTGGTAATGTCAAAAGAGGTAGTGAGCTGAACGTTGTCTTTCACGTTGATACCGGCGTTCACGTTCCAGGGAGCGGATTTATCAAACTGGCCCCGGTAATTCACACCACCCGTCAGGAACTTCACGTTCGCCATGGTCCCAAACTGGTACTCCTGGGTTCCGCCTTTCAAAGCTTGGTTCATCAGGAAGGAGGGAGTGATGCTGATATCCTGGGCCAGGTTAAGCTTATAACCTGCGGTCACCAACAGTTCTCTCACGCCTACGTGCTCTGCGCTTTCCACCAGGTTGTAGGTAGGCTCCAGAATACTGGCAACGGTAGCACCGGCGTAGAAATTATGGATTTTCAGCCACATCCCGGCATCCACATCGGGCCGAAGGTCATTGTCATGGCCAATCATTTTCTTTTCCTGGTCTACGGTCATCTCCGCCAGGTCCACCTGCATGTACTCGGCGGCTAGCTGGGCCCCGAAGGAAAGGCTGCTTTCAGTACCTAACCTAAAGCGTTTGGCGTAGGTAAAGCCAAGTTTACCTAACCAGTACGGGCCAAACTGGTCATAGATCCCAATAACTCCAATCCCGTTAGGGTTACTGTCATTGATGTTGCCTTGGTAATGTGCAATTACAGACAAAGGAGAGGAAGAGGCATTTCTTCTGATAGAGTTGAGGTGGCCATTCACGCCAAACTCCCTTCTCTTATCGGCTCCGGCGAAGGCCGGGTTCAGGTAAAAATAATTTTGCTGATACACACGGGGTATAACCATTCTTTGGGGATTATCCTGTGCTTGGGTAATACTTGCAGACAATAATAGCAGGCTGAAAGCAACAACTTGTTTCAGATTCATGTTATTTTTTAATGGTTAATAAAGGATTTCCAGTCACGTTTCTCCCGCTGGGCCTAGACAAAGGTACTAGCGAAAGATGTGGAAAGAACCTCCTTACCAAAAATAAAGTTCATAAAAACGTAACCCTATATATTCAAAAAATCTAATAATAAAAAATAAACCGGACTATACGCGTAGGTATGGCATTTTGGGGGTTACATTTTTTAGGAGGAGTAAAAACTTTTTTTTGGGCGCTACCTTCCTAGACACATAAAAGCCTCTAGGTATAAGAGTTTACCCAGAGGCTTTTTTCTCAAAGGCCATCTTAACTCCCAGAAAGATTCTCCAAAAACGGACTAAAAACCTCTGGCTGTATCATCCCCCCGGGGGTCTGCCCCACCTTCCAGGGTTCCGTTAGGCAGCCGTAAGATTCCTTCCACCGCCCCATAGGGTCTGCGTTCCTGCAAAACATGACCCCGTTGCTGCAATGCCTCCCGTACGGCGGAGTCTAAGGCGGCAGGCTCCGCTTCTATTCTATCTGGCAACCATTGGTGGTGGAAGCGTGGGGCCGTCACGGCGCCCTGCATGCTCATGCCGTGGTCTACCACATTCAAGATAGCCTGAAACACGGAGGTGATGATAGTGGAGCCACCGGGTGTTCCTATCACCATGAATAGTTTCCCGTCTTTCTCCAGAATGGTTGGGGTCATGGAACTGAGCATTCTTTTGCCGGGGGCAATGGCGTTTGCCTCCCCTCCTATCAACCCGAACATGTTGGGTATGCCGGGTTTAGCACTGAAATCATCCATCTCATTGTTCAACAGAAAGCCCGCACCCTCCACCACTACCTTAGACCCATACCCGCCGTTTAACGTGGTGGTTATGGAGGCCGCGTTCCCCCATTGGTCTACTATGGAATAATGGGTAGTCTGGTCACTTTCCTTCACCAGCAACTGGCCCGCCGCTACCTGGCTGGAAGGGGTAGCCTTTTCCATGGAAAAAGAAGCCATCCGTTTTTTAAGATATTCCGCATCTAACAAACCAGAGACGGGCACTTTCACAAAATCGGGATCGCCTAAGTAAGTAGCGCGGTCTGCGTATACCCGGCGCTCGGCCTCCGCCATCACGTGCACCGTGTTGGCCTGCTGCCAGCCCCAGCGGGAAAGGTCATAGGGCTCCACCATCTTAAGCAACTGCAGCAAGGCAATGCCGCCGCTGGAGGGGGCTGGCATGGAAATGACCTTGTAGCCGCGGTATGTACCAGAGATGGCCTGGCGCCACTTGGCTTCATACTCTTTTAGGTCTTGGTGGGTAATAATACCGCCTCCGCGCTGCATTTCCTTTACCACCAGGTCGGCGGTTTTGCCTTCATAAAAACCGGCCTGGCCTTTATCTCTTATCCGTTCCAGGGTGCGGGCCAGTTCCGGCAGGGGGAGCACATCACCTTTCTGCCAGGGGGTTTCCCGCACCAGCCCGGTTTTGAATTTATTGGCTTTGATAAACTCTGCTTTGGAGGCATTGAGCATGCGGGCTTCGCGGTCTGTTAAAACAACTCCCTTCTGGGCCAGGTCAATGGCAGGCTGCACCACCTGCGCCCAGGGCAGGCTGCCCAGCTTCTGGTGGATGGCCACCATGCCGGCCACGGCGCCCGGCACGCCCACGGCCAAATGCCCCAAGGTGCTGGCATCTGCCACCACGTTTCCCTGGGCATCTAAATACATGTCACGGGTGGCGGCGCGAGGCGCTTTCTCGCGGTAGTCCAGGGCTCCTACCTCACCGTCCTGCTTGCGGTACACCAGAAACCCGCCTCCGCCAATGTTCCCGGCCACGGGGTAAGCCACGGCCAGGGCAAAACCAGTAGCCACGGCAGCGTCATAGGCATTGCCGCCTTTCTGCAGGATTTCCAGCCCTATGCGTGAGGCCTCGGGGTGGGCGCTCACCACCATGCCCTGCTTTCCGGTCTCCCCTTTTTCCTTTAGGGCGGAAGACACCGAAGGGCCACTAGGTTTACAGCCGCTTAGCTGTACAAAAAGCCAGAGGAACAGAACAGGGTAAACGGAGAATCTTTTCATATTAGTTTGGGGCAGTTTTCTGAAAAACAGGCTCAAAACGCAAAACGAGCCGGCAAGACAAGTAAGGAATTTACAAGGCATAAAAAAAGCCTGCCGGAAATTATCCGGCAGGCTTTCTGGTATAGGTAAACCTAAGAGATTAGTTCTTGATGATTCTGGCCTGGTAGGTTTTGTCTCCTGCCTGCACCTTGATAAGGTACATACCGGCGGCGGCACTGCCTAATTGCTTGGTCAGTTGCTTGTTCAGAACGTCTGTAGAACCGGTAGAACGGCCTACCACTTCGCCACGCAGGTTATACACCACCGCAGACAAATTGCCTTGTGACGAAACACCAGCAGGCAATTGCAAGGTTACCGCACCCGTGGTTGGGTTAGGCGTTACCCTGAACGAGGCTACTTTCTCTTCGCGTACTCCTAACAGATCATTGGCGGTGAAAGCAAATCTGGCATACACCGGCAAGTGATCTGAGGTAGTGGTAGCGTAGCTGTTGATGTAAGCGTTAGGGTCTTCAACAGTGATAGAGTTTGGCATATAATCATCTACCAGCTCATTAGTGATAGTGATATGATCCAGGAAGCTGTTAGAGCTTGGGAAAGAATAGGCTCCGCTCTGGGCCAGCTGATAGGTAAGAACTTTGTATTTCTCCACGTCTGTCACAAACGAGTTGTAGCTTGACACGCCACCGCTGTTGATAGAACCAAACACGTTGTCATTGTAGTCTCCCAACAAAATCACGTTGTGGTCTTTATAGTAGGTATCCAGGGAATCTTTCAAGACTCTGATATCAGCTAACCTGCGGTTATAATCTGTAGAAGAAGAACCAGACTTGGCGTGGATGTCAATTACTCTTATGCGCTTGGTGATACCGTCTACGGTTACGTCAAATGTGCCCATGTAAGGCAATCTGCCTGAAGACCAGAAATCATCATCAATCAAGGTAGTGGTTCCAGCCACAGCTTGTCTGTAGAGGGCTTCAAACATAACCCTGAACCCTACTGGTCTCACGGTGGCGGTGTTGTAAATGAAACCTACCTTCTGGGCTGGGAATGGTGTGGTAGAAGAATTAGGCTTGATGGAATAAGAATACACCTGCGAGATGCTTTTCGCATAACCCGGCATGGCGGCTAACACCTGATCCATAGCTGGTTCTTCAGACAACTCCTCCACGGCAATAATGTCCATGTTCAGTTTTTGGAACACCTTGGTCACGTTCTCAATCTGCAAGGGATCATTGGTAGGGCCAAATTCACCGGTGCCGTCTTTGATATCTGAGGCGAAGAACTCCACGTTGTAGGTAGCAATGTCAAACGTCTCAGACCGAAGAACGGATGAACCAGACACCGTTGGTCCATTGGCCGTGAAATTGCCCACAGAGCCTGCAAAAGCAAGAGCTCCGGTATAGCTTAATTGCTTAGCCGTTGGAGCAAAGCGCGCATATACTGTAGCACCGGCCTCGGCGGTAGCCGAAGGCACCACAATAGAAGAAGCGAAGGTGGTATTATCTGCAGAAACCTGGAAGCCTGCCGGAGCGGTGATGGTGATGTTACCGTGCCCTAAAGTAGTAAACCTAAAGCTTTGGCTGGCAGACACGGCATTAGGCGCGGTCTCGGCAAAAGTTAAAGCGGTAGTTGGGATTAAAGATGACGTAGTAACGCTTTCAACTTTATAGTCATCAATTTTCCATTCTGAGGTATTCCCGCTACCACCAGCGGTAGTCTGGTAAACAAAGGCCACGTAAGTAGTCGCTGATTTATAAGGAGTCAGGTTGATACCGGTAGATTGTTTCCAGGTACCGGTAGCGGTAGGGAAATCACCTTCAATCTCAGTCCAGTCAGCGGCATTAATGGTTCCTGAGCCATTATAAGTGGTAGAAACAAACAGTTTCAACCCTGGGCCGGCGAAGAACTTTCTGGCATAGAAAGACAGAACTGCAAAATCAGACATGGAAGTCAGGTCCATGGCCGGAGAGATTAACCAATCATTGCTTGGCGTATTTGTATCTGAAAAACCGTTCATCACGGCAGCGCCCGGGGCGGAGTTTGGACCTGTGGAGGTGTACATCCAGCTATTGGCAGGCCCTGAAACGTTCACTTGGGTCCAACCGGAGTTGGTCAGGAAGTTAGGGTCATTGAAGTTTTGCACCAACGGATTAATTCCTGTTCCCGTCAGGTTTACCATCACGTCCTGGGCGCCGGTAGAGGAATGGATGATAGTGCCGGTGCTAGCTACCAAACCAGTTGGCATGAAACGAACAGACACATTGGCTCCTGCAGTAATTTCGGCTGGGGTGAAGGTTAAAGCGGTGGTTCCGAAAGTGCCTACGGTGGCGCCTTCGCCTTTTGCTATTTGGAAAGGACCGGTTACGGCCACAGTTACATTGCTGGTTAAGCTGGCTCCCGTTACTGTGTAAGATTTAACGGCAGACATTTTATTAACCGCCGTTGGAGAGAAGTCAAGGCTAGATACAGAGGCGTTGATGCTTGGCGTGGCTACCGCAGCAGTAGTAAAAGTCCAGGTGCTGCCTGTGATGCCCGCAAAGAAATTGCCGGCGGCATCTTTAAAGGCGGTATTCGCTACTGTCACCGTGTAGGTGGTATTTGGCTTTAACGCAAGGTTACGTACCGTTACTGTTGATCCGTTATAAACAGTTTCAGGGTCATTTGCTGCCCGTATAAGGCTTTCTGTGCTGGAGGAGATAGTAACAGTACCCGTACCGGCCACTACAGGCTCACTGAATGTCAGAACTAAATCAAGGTCTGTAGAAACGTTGGTGGCCGCGTTGGCAGGCGTTCCTGACACAAACGTTGGAGGGGTAGTATCAGCCACTGAAGTTCCAATTACTTCCCCCCAGGTAGTACCAACTTTAATAGCATCTAATGTTAAGGTTGGAGCACTAGTTGCGGTTCCTTGGCGTAAGCCTATGGTGCCTAAATTAGCAGGGTCAGTTCCTGCGGTAGCGCTCACGTAATTTGTTGTGGGCTCAGCTGCTCCCAAAACTGGGTTGACAAATAACTCTACCACGTCATTAGAGCTACCAGTCACAAAATTGTGTTTCAGGACCACTAAATACGTTTGGTTTAGTACCAATACCTCAGTACCATACACAGGAGACGTAGAGGAAATACTTGCCCCTAGAAGAACGCCACCCGTTGTGCTCTTAGCAAATACCCTTGGCACATAAGTGCTACCCATAGAAGCCGGACCTAAGTGAAAGAAGTAATCACCTGTAGCTTGAGCAGCGCTAAAGTTCACCAGGAAAGAGGTATAAAGCGCGCCGCTGGTATAGGATGTTCCAATTACCTTGTTTACGTCTTGCCCGGTGGTAACTAAATTTACCGCCTTACCTACGCCAGAACCAGCTAAATTAAGATAGCTTAATCCAGTTGTGGAAACCTGAATTGGATTAGTGGTTGTGGTACCGGTAAGTGCCCATCCTGTTTGAGTCACTAATTCTGCCCCGCTTGCATAAGAGAAGTCTTCTTGCAGTGCCTGCCCATAGGCCAAACCACTACTGCCCATTAGGAGGAAGCTAGCCAGCAGTAAGCCTAGTTTGTGTAAATGTTTTACCATAAAAAGTATAAAGTTTAATTGGGATTGAAATACAAGGAGAAAAGAGGTGACTTACTCAACCTACTTACTTACAAGGGTTAGTGCTTCGTATGCCGTTGACAAAAGTAACCATTCCTTCTCAAGCCAATGTTATTATTAAGTAAATTATTTTCCGGTTTACAGCAAGGCCTTTCAAGGTATCTTTACTCTACTTTTTCTGTCTAAAAGCCCTTCAATCCATTATTTTTAGCAATACTAATTATTTTGGGAAATTATTTCATAACTAATTGATTTTCAGCACATTTAATACATTTAAAAATCCTATAAAATGCAACTCTGGGCCTGGCTTTTCTGTTGGGTATATATGAAGAAGGTACAAGACGAGAATGTGATTCCGCTCTTCCAGGAAGAGCAAAAAACGCAGGATTCTGCCTGGAAGAAATCTATTCCGGCGCAGGTTTTCCTTAACTACTTTTTTGCCATTAATTACCATATTAACCATAGCTCTGAGGAGGCGGGCCTGAAACACCAGGCCTTCTTCCGGCAGCACAACGCTAATCTGTCTGAGCAGGAATTGCAGGCCCTTACCAAGATCCTGCATAACTGCTGGAGCACGGAGTATGCCTTGCGCGCCACCGCCGAATTAGGCGATGAAATGTATTTGCGCAACGCCCTGCACTGGACGTTCCCGCAGGCGTACTATTCTATTTTTGCGGGGCTGCAAGCGTTTCTGTACACACTGGGCGTGAGAACCAACCATGAGGCCGCCATTAGAAGAGAGGCTGGAAGACTGGTGGTGAAAAACGCGTACCCCAGAACCATTGGGTTTTATGCGGCCGGGGCCTACAATGATTTCAGTATCCATAGGTTGCCGCTGGCAGGTTACAAAGCCAGTCTGCAGATTGCCGGCAAGGAGATTGAGGCACAGGCCCAGATTGGGCAGTTTCTGCGCACCACTCGCAAATTAACCGCCAACACCATTCGGCAGCAGGTACAGAGCAACCCTACTACGGCCATCAAAAGCAGCAAGACCGGTCAGGTGCTGGATAAATGGTCGACGCAACACTGGCAGCAGATTACCTGGCGGATGGGGTACACTACCTTGTTTGACCTGTTAAGCCGCCTGCGCATCTCTTCCTCGCAGAAGGAGATTGACCGCTTCGTAGAGGCCGACATTGATTTCAGGTTGTTCCATGAGTCCTTGCTGGCCATTGTGAGCTACCTGAACGGTATTCATGAAAGCTACGTGGCGCAGGCCCTGGGGCTGGAGAAATACCAGAAAATGGTAGCCGAGCTGCCTGAGCACCTGCAGCACAGCTTCGTGGAAGCCCGGCTGCACCAACAGGTGGAGCCCAACTTTGACGGCGGCACCCAGCCAATGCACTTATCAGCAGCGGCCTAACCTTACTTATTCTAAACAGAAAGAGCCTCCAGTGGAGGCTCTTTCTGTTTTAAGCCTGTTTTCATGAAAACAGGCTTAAAAGGTGTTTGGTCTGGTGAAAGCTTCTGGGCGGCTAAACCGACTGCTTACCGTTACTCATGGCTGAAGCTTTCTATTTTCACGCCTTTGGCTCCCGCCTCTTTCAGGGCTTCTTCGGCGCAAAGCCTGATCTGGTTGAGCTTGAATTCATGGCCCTCAAAGAGGCCTATAATCTCGGGGGCCACCGAATCTGGGTCGGCGGCTTGCTGCATGTGGCCGGCCTGTTCAATGGTGAAACACATGGCTTTGATCTTTGCCCCCTTTATAAGGACATGGGTGGAATTGAACTTGATCAGGTTCTGCTTGAGGTAATCCTTCACAAAATCCTCCTCAGAGATATCTGTCTCGGCCAGCCGAAGCACCTCCTGGTAACTGCGTTTGTGCAGAAATTCCTTTAACGTGGGTTGTATTCCTTTCCGGATATCTGGGTCGCTGATCTGGTGGGCGTAGATCAAGATATTGAAAAGCCACCGGAGGGTACCGTCGTTTTCTTCAAAAACCAAATTCAATTCACATTTCATAGGCAGGAGGTTATTGTTGTCTTTAACGGGTAAATACGGTTTTGGATTAGACGAAAGCCCTGGCCTTGGCCACCCCAGAACCACCATAGGGGCCAACCCTCAAACGCAACCACTTAGCCTTCAGGGTTTCTACCGGCTATTTTTCTGGCCAAAAGCCAAGGGCGTTCCTTTTCTGTTTTAGGCCTATTTTCCAGAAAATGAGCCTAAAACGGCACATTGTGGCAGCTACACCACCTTGTTACAAGCAAGCACCGTTGCTAGACGGTTAAGGGCTATTTCTCCAATCCTGGTATTTCAGAAAGCAATCTCTGTATCTATGGGAATAATTTCCGAAATTCGCGCTTTGATTTAAGAAAACTGAAAGACCGTTTCCATGCATTTAAGCGAACAGGAACTACGCCGGCGCCATGAGCGCGAAGAGCTCCAGAAGATGGGCATCAACCCCTACCCTTCCGAACTTTTTGAAGTCACCGCCCAGGCCAAGGATATAAAGGAAAAATACGATCCAGAGCAGAACAATTTCCAGGAAGTAAGCCTGGCAGGCCGCCTCATGAGCCGCCGCGTCATGGGCAAGGCATCCTTTGCCGAACTCATGGACAGCTCTGGCCGCATCCAGATCTACGTGTCCCGTGATGACATCGCCCCGGGCGAGAACAAGGACCTGTACAACACGGTGTTCAAGAAAATGCTGGACATTGGCGACTTCATTGGCGTGAAAGGCTATGTGTTCAAGACCCAGGTAGGCGAAACCTCTGTGCACGTAACGGAACTGACTTTGCTGGCCAAGTCTCTGAAACCCCTGCCTATTGTGAAGCGTGAGGTAGACGAAAACGGCGTAGAGCACGTGTATGACGCTTTCTCTGACCCAGAGTTGCGCTACCGTCAGCGGTACGTGGATCTGGTGGTAAACCCGCACGTGAAAGAGGCCTTCATCAAGCGCACCAAGCTGGTGAACACCATGCGCGAGTATTTGAACGAGCGCGAGTATCTGGAGGTGGAGACCCCTATCCTGCAGCCTTTGTACGGAGGCGCCGCGGCCCGTCCGTTCAAGACGCACCACAACACCCTGGACATGACGCTGTATCTGCGTATTGCCAATGAGCTGTACCTGAAGCGTCTGATCGTTGGAGGCTTTGACGGCGTTTACGAGTTCTCCAAGGACTTCCGGAACGAAGGCATGAGCCGTTTCCACAACCCAGAGTTCACGCAGGTGGAACTGTACGTCGCCTACAAAGACTACTACTGGATGATGGACCTGGTAGAGGAGATGGTAGAGCGCGTAGCCCTGGCATTGCACGGTACTACGGAGGTGCAGGTGGGTGAGAACATCATCAACTTTGCGCGCCCCTGGAAGCGTTTCACCATGTTTGAGGCCATTGAGCACTTCACCAAGATTGACATCTCTGAGATGGATGAGCCTCAATTGCGTGAGACGGCCACCAGCCTGGGCATCAAACTGGACCCGAACATCGGGAAAGGCAAGATCATTGACGAGATCTTCGGGGAGAAATGCGAGGCACAGCTGATCCAGCCAACGTTCATCACCGATTACCCGGTGGAGATGAGCCCGCTGGCCAAGAAGCACCGCAGCAAAGAGGGCTTGGTGGAGCGTTTTGAAGCCATCTGCAACGGCAAGGAAATCTGCAACGCCTTCTCTGAGCTCAACGACCCTATTGACCAGCGCGCCCGCTTTGAGGAGCAACTGGAACTGGGCAAGCGCGGTGACACCGAGGCCATGGTCCTGGACGAAGACTTCCTGCGTGCCCTGGAGTACGGCATGCCACCAACCGCCGGTCTGGGCATTGGCATTGATCGCCTGAGCATGATCATGACCAACTCCCACTCCATACAAGATGTGCTGTTCTTTCCGCAGATGAAACCAGAGAACAACGGGTAATGTGCTAATTTTTTAATGTGCTGATGTGCTAAGTCGCATTGGTTTTATAAAACAGAAAGGCCGCTCTTATACAAGAGCGGCCTTTCTGTTTTTACCCTTTTTTCTGCAAAACAGGCTAAAAACAGAAATACTGTAAAAGCGAAAAGCCTTCCCATGAAGAGAAGGCTTTTCTGTATTGGTCAAATGGTTTTTATTGCTACTGTTTGATGTGGCTTTCGCCTGTATACTAAGAACTTGAGGTATCCCTTAAAAACTAAATCTAAATCGATCGCTATTCTTAAGTTTTAACTTCAAGTTGGTTTCCTAGCGTTTACTTCATCGCTTTTCGCTTATTACTATTTAACCAATCATGCTTTCTTACTTTAACGGCTCTGCCTAGGCAAAGTTTCAAAGTAAGGGAGGAATTTGCAAGGACTAAGCGCCGGCTGAAGAACCTTCTCCGCCTTTGCCGCCTCTACCAGCATTTCCACCGCCTGCGTTTCCGCCAGTAGCTTCCACATTGCCGCCGGTTGGGTTGTTTTCCAGATGAGAGGTAGCCTTGGTGTTAGAACCAGTATTTACCACATCTGCGTCACCGCTTCCGCCTTTTTTACCCAGCATAGAAGTTGCAGTGGCACTAAGGGCCTGCAGTTGCTCCATACCTGCCTGTAATTTAGATTCCAGGTCCTGGCCTAATTTAGAGGCTGATTTTTTCAAGCTGCCACGAGTGGCTTCTCCGGTTTCTGGGGCCATTAAAATACCCGCTACCACACCGGCGCTGGCTCCTGCCAATAATGCCAGAATGATTTTTCCGCTATTGTCTTTCATGAGTTCTATTTTGTTTAATGTGATTAAATCTGAGTGGGTTTACGGAACAACCAGGTTGCCAAAACCCACGCTAACTGTTAACGGAAACAAGTCTATTTAGTTATAAATACGGACTCGGTTCCTTTACCTAAATCTCAGGTATTAGCTTCTCGCGTTAGCTTCATCAGCGGTAGCGCCGGTAGAGGCATCTGCTCCTACTGAAGTGGTGGTCGCATCGCTGCCTTCAGAACCGCCTAAAAGGCTGGCCAGACCGCCAAATTTCTCAATATAGGCACCAATCTGCCCGTTCACGCCTTCGGCCACCTGGCCGGCAATCTTCATCAGGTTCTCACGGGAGTCTTTACCATTGCTGGGGGCCATTAAGATACCAACTACTACACCGGCAGCAGCACCGGCGGCGGCAGCTAATAAAACTTTAGAATTGTCATTTTTCATAGTATTGTAGAATAAAGGTTAATAGTACGTGTAGGGCACAGAGAAAGGGTTCCCGGTCAGGACCCCGCTTTTCTCCAGGCAATATGCTAAACAATAAATATATATTGTAACATATATTTATGCGGTTTACGGTTTCCCTTCCCTTTAGGTTAAGGGTTTTGCCGTGTTTTAGAAAATATGCTTAAAAAACGTAAAATTGGGTAGATGCGCCGCCCACCAGTTTGCGTATATACATGATCCCAGAACCCTACCACTATGAAAAAATCATTTCTCTTCTCTGCCGTGCTGTTGGCGGCGCTGCCTTTCAGTTGCAAAACCAGTAGCAGCAGCCAAGTGGCCTGCATTGACCCGGCCAAGATTGACAAAGAAAGAGCCTGCATCATGATCTATGACCCCGTGTGCGGCTGCGACGGAAAAACCTACAGCAATTCCTGCATAGCCGAAATAAGCGGCTTGACCTCATTCACCAAAGGCGAATGCCCACCCAAAGGCACCAATCAATAAAACTATGAGCGAAAAAAAATACATCCTGCAGACCAACCCCTTCCGGGTACCCACCACCGACGGCAAGCTGATTGAAGAGCATTTCGGGCTGGCCAGCACCCACACCAGTGCCTTCAGCGTGGCCCACATGATAGCGCCACCTAAATGGGGCGAACCGCACCAGACCCCTGAGTTTGACGAGGTCACCATTGTGCTGCGGGGCCGCAAGCAGATAGAGATTGACGGGGAGAACGTAATCCTTTCCGCCGGCCAGACGCTCCTTATCAAAGCCGGGGCCCGCATTCAGTACTCCAACCCCTTTGATGAGGAATGCGAGTACTGGTCTGTCTGCGTACCAGCCTTTGACATAGATAGCGTGAACCGCGAGGACAAAGAGTATAAGTTCTGGGCCTAACCCATTCTTGCCTGAGGTAAGAAAGAACCCTGAAACAGTTTTCCTGTTTTGAGCCTGTTTTCCCGAAAACGGCCCTAAAGCAGAACATCCCGCCGGAAAGCCCGGCGGGATGTTCTGCTTAATCACCTCTTTATATAATAGAGGAAATTGGTCAAGCGCTTAAAGCCAGTAATTCTTTGGCGCTTTGGTAGGCGTTCTCAGAGGGGTTGGCGCCGGCAATCATCTGGGCAATTTCCACTACCCGCTCCTCATGGCTCAGTTGCCTGATCCGGCTAACGGTGCGTTCGGCGCGGTCTTCTTTATAGACAAAGTAATGGGTTTCGCCCTGGGCGGCCATTTGGGGCAGGTGGGAGATACAGATCAACTGGTGCTTCTGAGACATCTGCTGCATCATCTTACCCACTTTCACGGCAATTTCCCCGGAAATACCAGTGTCAATCTCGTCAAAGATGATGGTCGGCAGCGCGGTTTTGTCGGCGAGCATGTATTTTATGCACAGCATCAGGCGGGAAAACTCCCCCCCCGAGGCGGCTTTGCTTAAGGTCTGCGGGGCGGCTCCCTTGTTGGCGCTGAACAGGATGTTGACCACGTCAATACCCGTGGCGGCCGGGGCCGATACCTTGTGTTCCACTACTACCCTCGCGTTAGGCATGCCCAACTCTGAGAGCAGGCGGTGCAGTTCTTCCTGGAAAGTACTGAACACGCTGGTGCGGCTTTCAGACAATTCCTGGGCCTGGGTATCCACGTCTTGCAGGGCGGCAGCCAGGGCTACTTTGGTCTTTTCAATGGCAGCATCCAGATTATGGACGCTGCTCACTTTTATCTCCAGCTCGGCCTGCAGGGCCAGCAGTTCCTCTACGGTGCGTACCTGGTGCTTACGTTGCAGGGTGTAGATTAGGTCAAGGCGTTCCTGCAGTTGCTCAGCGCGCTGGGGGTCTGCCTCAGTTTTGCGTTCAGCGTCTTCCAGTTCCCCGGCAATGTCATTGAGTTCAATCAGGCAACTGTCCAGGCGCTCTTTCAACGTCTGGAAGCTTTCGCCGTACTCGGTTACCTGGCTAATCAGGTGACTGGCATCTTTCATGGCCCCAGCGGCATTGTACTCGCTCTCTGAGATATACTGCAGGGCCTGGCTCAGCTTCAGCTTTATCTCTTCGGCGTGCTCCAGTTGCTTGAGGTCTATCTCATGGCTTTCCTGTTCCTCGGCTTGTAGGTTGGCTTCGCTCAGCTCATTGAGCAGATAGGTATTGTAGTCCAGTTCTTTTTGTGACTGTGCCAGCTGGCCTTCCAGTTCTTTGTATTCCTTTTCCAGTTTGCGGTATGCCCGGTAAGCGGCGCCGTATTTTGTGCGCAGGCCTTCGTTCTGGGCATACAGGTCCAGGATGTTCAATTGGTACACGGGGTCGCCCAGCAGCAGGGTGTCATGCTGCGAGTGGATATCCATGAGTTGTTCCCCTATGCGGCGCAGGGTTTCCAGCGTGACCGGCGTGTCATTCACAAACGCGCGGGACTTGCCCGAGGGGCTGATCTCCCGCCGAAGCAGGCTCACTGGCTCAAAGTCAAGGTCTTCTTCTTCAAAGAAGCGTTCCAGGTGGTACTCAGACACATTGAAGGCGCCTTCAATCACGCACTTCTGGTCCTGGTTGAAAAGAAGCTTTGAGTCTGCCCGGTTCCCCAGTAACAAACCAATGGCCCCCAGCATAATGGATTTACCGGCACCGGTTTCACCAGTGATGATGTTCAACAACGGGGAGGGCTGCAGTTCCAGCTGCTCAATAAGGGCGTAATTCTTTATCTTAAGCTCTACAAGCATGAGGTAGATTTCCGGATTTGAGGGTGATTGGTGGTGATGGATTCCAATAGACAAATATGCTAATTTATTTAGTCTCTTCACTAATAAACATAGCCAAAAATCTACGGCTTTTTGCCAGAGACCTACTGCGAGGCCTCTACATCTAACACCACTTCCTCTACGTACGCCAAAGGCAAATGGTGCAAAAACCTACGGCCATCACGCAAGGCTATCATGCCATTCAGAAAAGATTCCAGCGTCCCAGACAAGACCCGGCCTTGGGTGGTAATGAGTTGCAGGTCTTTCCCAAGCATTGCCTGGTACTCTTGTTCAAGGTTGGAACGGAAGATGCGGCGCTGCCTTTTACCCATGGCGTTTTAAGGGTGTTTTCCGGAAAATAGGCAATAAATGGAAACTAGCGTTTCAGCAGTGTCTCGTAGCGGGCGCGGTTGGTGGGGTCAATCTGGGTGAGCAAATCATAGGCCTGTTGCTTCTGGGCCGGGGTAGCACTGTTAAAGGCATTGCTCAGCTCCGCGGACTTGGCCTCAAAAAAAGAGCGTAGCACGGCAGCCCCAGGTCTCAGGCGGGCCACCTGCTGGATGTTGCGCAGGGCTTCCAGCATGTTCTGGCGCGCTTTCTCAGGGTCCTGCGCCATTAAATCCAGCCCCTGGCGGTGGTACAGGTACAGAGCCGCGCGGTAAGGTTCAAACTGGGGGTCTACCAGGTTGTTGATGAGCCAGTAGCGGTTACGGGTATCGGCCGTGGCGCTCCAGCCTCCCCCGCCGGCTCCCCCCGAGGAGGTGACCAGGTTCAGGATATTCCGGGCCTCAGCTAAGGCATTGGCGCCACCCATGCGCGAGAAGCTATCATTATCCATGCCTATAATAGTGTAGGCATAGAAAGACAGGATGGCCGTGAGGTTGGTAGTAAACGTATTGGGGGCGTATTGCAGCGGCTGGGCCTGGGTATAATCAAACTCAAACTTGGTGTCTACAAAAGAAAGCACGGTAGTCTCATACCCGGTGCCATAGGTAGGCCGGCTGGAGATGACCTGGGTGTTGGCTTCATAGACCCCAACCTGCGGCATGGCACGCAGCGTGATGAACATTTTGCAGCGTATGCGCTCCTCGTTCTGGTACACGTCACTGGTCCAACGGGTATTGTTCATGACCTCAGAAATGGCGTTCTGCATCTGCTGGAACACCTGGCGGTCGGTGGCCTGCACCTGGTCACTGTTCACAATGACCTCGCAGCGCAGCTCCTGCGCCATGGAACAAAGCGGGAACAGAAGACCCAGAACTACCCACGCTATTTTTTTTGCAGACATGCCCACTCGGTTTTTATAGATTCAAGAATATCCAGGGCTACCTCTTCCTTAGACTTCAGCTCAAATTCCTCTACAGAGGCCGGCTTTACAATGGTGATTTTGTTGGTGTCATGCTTAAAGCCCGCCCCAGGCGTACGCAATGAATTGAGAACCACCATGTTAAGGTTCTTCTTAACCAGCTTACCACGGGCGTTCTCCAGTTCCTGGTCGGTTTCCAGAGCAAAACCCACCGCAAACTGGTCGGAGCGTTTCTGCTGGCCTAAGGTAGCCGCTATATCAACGTTCTTCACCAGTTCAATGGTAAAGGAATCCTCGTTTTTTTTTATTTTGGAGGTAGCCACGTCCTTGGGACGGTAATCTGCCACGGCGGCGGCAAACACCCAAATATCAGCCTTTGAGGCCTTGGCCTGACAGGCGGCAAACATCTCATTGGCCGTCATGACTGGAATCACTTCTACCAATGGGTGTTCCAAGGAAAGAGCCGTGGGGCCTACCACCAGATATACCTGCGCGCCCTGGTCGGCAAAGGCACGGGCCAGCGCGAAGCCCATTTTACCGGTGGAGTGGTTACCAATGAACCGGACCGGGTCAATGGGTTCATACGTGGGCCCTGCGGTGATCAGGACTTTCTTTCCGCTAAACAAGGACACGTGGCGTAAAGTGTTCTTCTAAAACCTTCATAATATCCTCGGGCTCAGCTAGGCGGCCCTGTCCTACCAGACCACTGGCCAGTTCGCCGTGGCCGGCTTCAATGAAATGGTTGCCGTAGCTTTGCAGCAGCCTGAAATTCTCCTGCACGGCCGGGTGTTGGTACATGTCCAAGTCCATGGCCGGGGCCACAAACACCGGGCACCGCGCCGAAAGGTACGTGGCCGTCAATAGATTGTCACAAAGGCCGCGGGCCATTTTGCCTACGGTATTAGCGCTGGCCGGGGCAATGACCAGAGCATCGGCCCAGAGGCCCAGCTCCACGTGGTTATGCCAGAGGCCAGACTTGTCTGAGCGCACGAACTCGGTCAGGACCGGTTTTTTAGAAAGCGTGGCCAGCGTGACAGGGGTTATAAAAGCAGAAGCAGAAGTGGTCAGGATTACCTGCACTTCTGCTTCTGCTTTTATAAGGAGGCGCACCAGCAAAGCCGCTTTGTAAGCTGCAATGCTTCCGCATACCCCCAGAATGATTTTCTTATGCCGAAGCATTCAGAAAGGCCTTAATTAGAAGGAAGAGGTTTCTACTTCATCATCGGCGGTGCGGAAATACACTTTGCCTTCAATGAACTCCTCAATAGCCATGTTGGTAGGCTTAGGCATACGCTCATAGTATTTGGAGATCTCAATCTGCTCACGGTTCTCAAACACTTCTTCCAGGTTATCTACCGTGGTGGCAAACTCAGCAAGCTTGGAGTTCAACTCCTCCTTTACTTTCACCGCTATCTGGTTTGCACGCTTAGAAATGATGGAAAGGGACTTATATACGTTTCCGGTTTCTTCAGCTAAGTTTGAAACGTTGCGCGTTACAATGGATGCTGGTACTTGTGCCATATATCTAGAAAATTGGGTGGTTACAAAAATTATTGATTGGTAGTGGTAGTGGCCGTTACGGTCTGAGACTTCTTGAGTTTCTCCAGCTCCTGCTGGGTTGCCTCATAGATCTGTTCGGCACTACGTGAAAACTTACTCTTTGGGTACGCGTCAATAAACGCCTGGTAAAAGGTGACTACTTCTGCGAAGCGCTCCTGCTGCTTGGACTCAATACTTTCCTTGGCGTAGTTGTACTGGGCGTCTATGCGCAGGTAGGCAGCCTCCTCATTATACACGGAAGACGGATAGCTTTTCCGGAAGTTCTCCAGCGCAACTACCGCTGCCTTGTAATACTGCGGGTCATAGTTGGTCAGTTTGTAGTACTGCTTGGCGCTGTTGAAGGCCTTTACCTCCACCTTGCCAGAAAGCTCATCATAAACCTTGTTTGCCTCTGCCATGTACTTGCTCTGCGGGTAGCGGCGCATAAATTCCTGCAAGGCGCTCATGGCCTGGGCCGTGCTCTGCTGGTCCAGGTTATAGCTGGGCGACTCATTGGTGAGGGAGCGGGCATTCATGAAAGCGGCCTCCTCGGCGTACTGGCTCCTGGGGAACGTCTGCCCGAAGGAAGTGAAGTGGAAAGAGCTCTCTAGGTACAGGTGCTGGTAGAATTTGGTATAAGCGTACAGAAAATTGGCCCGCTCATACTCGCTGCGCCCTTTCAGGAGGGGCATGAGGTCTTCTAAAAGCGCGCCTGCTTTATCATATTCCTCTTTCTCATAGTAAGAAAGCGCAGCGGCGTATTTCTTGTCTACGTCGTCGCTTTTCAGGATTTTATTGTATTTCCCGCAAGAACCCAACAGCAACACTGTGAGCAAGATGGGCAAATAGGAAAGGATGCGTTTGGTCATAAGCACGCAAAAATAACGTTTTTTTTTATATCTAACAGAACGAATAGCAGTGGCCTTAAGTATAAACCCGGCTTTATTGCGCTTTCTTAAGTGGAGTAGCTACCTTTTTACTGGCTTTGGCGGGAGCCGGCACCTTTTTCGCTTTTTTGGCTGGGGCTTTCACGGGCTTGGCTTTTGATTTGGCCGGGGCCGGCTTGGCCAGTCTTGCCGGCCTCTTGGCGGGTCCCCTTTTGGCCAACACAGAGGCTTTGGTTGGTATTTCTTTTCCGCGCCACTCAAACCCCTTCAATCGTTTATCAGGCTCCTCCAGCTCATGCGGCGGAATCAACTTGGCGTCTGGGTTCTCCAGAAACGAGATAAACTGAATTTTACCGTTGGCAAAGAGCATGCGCATGTCACTGCTCACGGCCCGGTTCATACCCAGGGTAGCGGTATCGCCTTCCAGGGCAAAGTAGAGGCTTTCGGCGTTGCCGTTCACGTCAATGCGGCTGATCTTACTGTTAATGAAATGCGCAATCATGTTGCGGCCCTTTACCTGGTTAAAATTCTCCAGGGTATCACGGGAAATGGCGAACGAGTTGCCAAACATGCGCATCTGGTGCAGGCTGTTGTTCTTGAGCTGCATGACCACGCTGTCTGCCGTCATTTGGTTTTTGCTGGCCCACAGCCGGGGATTGCGGCTCATGTAAATAATAGAGTCGTTCAGGTCATAGGTAAGCGAGTCACAAAGCCCCTGCATGTCAGACTTGAAGATGCGCACGTCATAATACGCGTACAGTTTCCCTTTCTTTTTCTTATCACGGGAGTTCTCCACAGAATACAGGGTGTCTGCCGACAAATACATGGTATCACGGGAGACAATGCTTTTCATGACCGGCGACCCAAACACCTTGGCCCTTCCCCGGGCCCGCCAATATTGCGCGGTCTGGCCGGTGATAATGGTCGTGTCTTTGATGGAGGTCATGGACACGTTGCGGGAGGCCGTGTAATACTCGCGGCCCTTGTCATAGGTGAGCTCATCACCCCTTATAATATAGTCTGGCGTTTTTATGCTGGCATTGCCCCGGAAGTTAGAGGCGCGGGTAACGGTATTGTAGGTGCCGCGGTTGGCAAACAAAGTACCGTCCGGCGATTTGATGGTGGTTGGCCCGAAGAACTCCACCACCTTGCTTACGGTGTTGTAGGCCATGGTATCGCTTACCACCTCGGCGTTCTGGCCCACGTATTTCACGCCTTTCTTAAACCCGAGCACCTTGGCATCGGAGGCGTAGGTCCCTAACTGGCTCTGAATGGTGTAGTCTGCTCCTACAATATTGCCGCCTTCAGTATAGTAGGCCCGTTTGGCGTCCAAGTTGTAGTTGAGCGAAGGGGTGGTCAAGGTCATTTCGGCATCGCGCAGAGTCACACCGCCGCGCATGTTGGCTACCCGCCGGGTACCGTCATAGCTGGCGGTGGCGCTGGTGGCGTCCATGCTTTCCTGGGTAATGTGCACGTTCCCGAACACCTCCATGCGGTTACGGTCCTTGGCGTACTGGTAGGCAGAGTCGGCGGTGAGCGTGGTGGCCCCCTGGCGCATGACCACATTGCCCAGCAGGCGGCGCACTTCCTCGCCGTTATAGGTACCGGCCTCTAACGTATTTGCGGACACTTCTACCGGTTGCCCCTTCTGCTGCGTGTCCTGGGCGAAGGCCACTAAAGCAGAAAGCACGGAGAAAAGAGATACTAACCCTATCTTTGCGAACTTCATCAATGATTTCAATAGGTGCGAAATTAGTAAAAATGCCCTTCCTTTGCCTATGCTCCAGAAAGTTTTAGATTATATAACCATAAACGGGTTAGCCACCCCAGAGACCAAAATCTTAGCCGCAGTAAGTGGAGGCTTGGACTCAGTGGTGCTCGCGGACCTGCTGCACCGCCTCAAATTGCCCTTTGCCGTGCTGCACTGCAACTTTGGGCTACGCGGCGAGGAGTCTGACGCTGATGAACTCTTTGTACGTAAACTGGCCAAACAATATGACGCGCCTTTCTACAGTGAGCAGTTCCAGACCCAGGCCTTCGCCGAGCAGGAAGGCATTTCCATCCAGATGGCGGCCCGCACCCTGCGCTATGAGTGGTTTGAGCAGATGCGCACCCAACTGGGCTATGACGTCATCGCCATGGCGCACCACCAAAGTGACGCTTTAGAAACCGTGCTCCTGAACCTGGTACGCGGCACCGGTCTTGCTGGTCTGCACGGCATTCTTCCCAAAACCGGCCATCTCATCCGGCCGCTGCTAGGCCTCACCAAAGATGACCTCTATGACTGGCTGGTGGCTAAACGCCTGGCATGGCGCGAGGATTCCTCCAATGAAAACACCAAGTACAACCGTAACAAGGTGCGCCATGAGGTAATCCCGGTGCTCAAGCAATTAAACCCCAACCTGGAAGAGACCTTCACCCAAACGCTTGAGCGGCTGCAAGGTGCCGAGGCCGTGTTTCTGGCCTCTTTTCTGGAAATGAAGGCTAAAACGCAACGCCAGGAGAACGGCGCTACCTATATTGGTATTGCCCCGCTGCAGGAAAGCCCCGCGCCAGTTGTGCTGTTGCATGAGTTCCTGAAGCCCTTCCATTTCAACTATGCCCAGACCCAGGAGATTGCCGCCGGCTGGGATGGCCTTTCTGGCAAGACGTTTATGTCGCCGGCGTATGTGCTGGTGAAAGACCGCGAGGATCTGGTGATTACGCCCAAAGCCCTGGAGAAATTCGGAAGCATTACGGTACCGGAGGAAGCCACTGAAATCCAGTTTGGTCCTTATTTTGCAAAAATAGCCCGAAAACCCTCCGAAGGCTATAAAGTGCCCCGCTCCAAAGACGTGGCCGCCCTGGACGCCGACCTGGTGAAACTGCCGCTCAAGCTTCGCCCCTGGAAACAAGGCGACTGGTTTATTCCGCTGGGCATGAACGGCAAAAAGAAAGTAAGCGACCTGCTCATTGACAAGAAAGTGCCCGCCAACCTGAAGCCCGATGTGTGGGTGCTGGTGTCAGACGCCTCCCTGGCCTGGGTTATTGGCCAGCAGGTAGATAACCGCTTCAAAATCTCTGAGAACACGCAGCAAGTCCTGGAGATAACAGTGACCCGAGTTTGATAGTTGATTGTTAATTGCTGATTTTTTTTGGAAAGCTATTGCAAAAGCAATTAACAATCTGAACAATTAACAATCTGAACAATCAGCAATTAAAACCGATTTCCTTTTCACCCTCCCGCACTTTTACCTAATTTCGCCGCGTAGTTTTTATATAGTCTAACCAAACGCAAGCATAATGAAAGTAACCGTTGTTGGAGCCGGAAACGTAGGGGCCACCTGTGCCGACGTGTTGGCTTACCGCGAAATCGCCAATGAAGTAGTGTTAGTAGATATCAAAGAAGGCTTCGCCGAAGGCAAGGCGCTGGATATCTGGCAGAAATCCCCTATCAATCTGTATGACACCCGCACCGTGGGCGTCACCAACGACTATAGCCGCACCGCCAATTCAGACGTGGTGGTAATCACCTCTGGTTTGCCCCGCAAGCCCGGCATGACCCGCGATGATTTGATCAGCACCAACGCCGGCATCGTGCGTTCCGTAACCGAGAACGTGATCAAGCATTCTCCGGAGGCCATCATCATTGTGGTTTCTAACCCGCTTGATGTTATGACCTACGCAGCGCACATCACCTCTAAATTACCCCGCAATAAAGTAATAGGCATGGCCGGTATCCTGGACACCGCCCGTTACCGCGCCTTCTTAGCCGAAGAACTGAACGTGTCTCCTAAAGACATTCAGGCGGTATTAATGGGTGGCCACGGTGACACCATGGTTCCGTTACCTCGCTACACTACCGTAGGTGGTATTCCTGTAACCGAACTGATTGACCCTGCCAAACTAGACGCCATTGTAGACCGCACCAAGAACGGTGGTGGTGAACTGGTGAAACTGATGGGTACCTCGGCCTGGTATGCGCCAGGTTCTGCCGCTGCCCAAATGGTAGAAGCCATTGTGCGTGACCAGAAGCGCGTGTTCCCGGTTTGTATCAAGCTGGAAGGTGAGTACGGCATCACGGGCACTTATTTAGGTGTACCAGTAGTATTGGGCAAGAACGGCGTGGAGCGCGTAATTGAGCTACAGCTGAACGAAGACGAGATGGCTCTTTTGAAAGCCTCTGAGAAAGCCGTACGTGAGGTAATGGACGTGTTAGACAACATGCCTGCCACCGCGTAAGCCTTAACTATATCTTATAAACAGGAGAGCCCGGCCATTTGGCCGGGCTCTCCTGTTTATAAGGAAAACAGGCCTAAAAACGCTTACTGCTTATACACGACCCCGTCTTTCATCACGAACTTGATCTGCTGCAAGAGCTTGATATCTTTAATAGGGTCTCCGGTTACGGCCACCAGGTCTGCCAGTTTTCCTTTCTCCACAGCGCCTAGTTTTTCAGACATACCTATCAATTCAGCGGCGCTTACGGTGGCAGCTTTGATGGCTTCCATGGGCGGCATGCCGGCCTCTACCATATACTCAAACTCCTTCGCGTTTTTCCCGTGCATGAACACCCCGGCATCGGTCCCGAAGGCGATTTTCACGCCTGCTTTATAGGCCTTGGCAAACGTGCCCTGCAGTTGCGGCCCAATGGCCAACGCTTTAGGCGTCACCAGCGCGGGGTAATATCCTTTAATCTTGGCAGAGTCAGCGACGGATTTACCGGCAGTGAGGGTGGGCACGTACCAGGTGCCGTTCTTCTTCATGAGTTTCATGGTTTCCTCATCCATGAGCGTGCCGTGCTCCACTGAGGTCACCCCGGCCCGCACGGCGCGTTTCATGCCTTCGGCGCCGTGGGCGTGCACCGCCACTTTCAAGCCCAGGTCGCGGGCGGTCTCTACAATGGCTCTAATTTCTTCTTCGGTGAACTGCGGGGCTGAGCCGTCTTTGGCCACGCTCAAAACGCCGCCCGTAGACGCTATCTTGATCAGGTCAGCGCCATTCTTGTACTGGTAGCGTACTGCTTTGCGGGCTTCATCTGGTCCGTTGGCTACGCCCTGGGCCGGGCCTGGGTCGCCCTGCAGGTCTGCGCGGTAGTTATTGGTGGGATCCATGTGTCCGCCGGTAGCCGAGATAGCCTTGCCTACCACCAACATACGGGGCCCCTTCACCAAGCCCTGGTTGATGGCGTTACGCAACTGCACGTTCACGCCGCTTCCGCCCAGATCACGCACGGTGGTAAAGCCGGCCATTAAGGTCTTCTCTGCATAATTCACCGACCGGAAGGCAATAGTGCCCTGGTTCAGGGAAAGAGCCTCGGCGTACGCCGTGGGGCTGGTCTCACTTTCAAAGTGCACGTGCATGTCCATAAAACCGGGCATCACGGTCTGGTTCTTCAGGTCGATGACCTTGGCGCCGGCGGCGGGGGTGGTATAGCCCTTCTCCACGGCCACAATCTTGTTGCCTTCAATCACCACGGTCATCTCTGGCTGGGCTTTGTCTTTGAGCCCGTCAATCAGGTAACCACAGTGCAGGAAGGTTTTTTGGGCCATAGACTCCAGGCCAGAGAACGCCACCAAAGCCATAGTTGCCAGCGCGTAGAAAAGTTTGTTCATATAGGTTGGGTAGAAAACAGATTAGGTGTCTAATGTAACTAAAATTAAGGAGAGAGGCAGTATAAGTGTGGAGCCGCTTCCGTGTCTTTTCGGTTTCACCGTGTCCTGCGGAAAACGGCCCAAAAACGCTAACCCTTGCCACCCTGCTTGCTTTTTCCGTAAAAAATCTTACCTTGATACCATAACCAATTAAGGGCAAAGCAATGGATTTCTGGTGGTTGTGGCTCATAGCCGGCATTCTGTTACTGGTAGCGGAAATGATAACCGGCACGTTTTACCTGCTTTGGCTGGGCGTGGCGGCCATGGTCGCGGCTGTTTTGGCTTATCTGTTCCCTGAAAACTATTTGCTTCCGCCGGCCGCTGCCAGCGTGACCGGGCTCCTTCTGATTCTTTTCACCAAACCGCTCACCACCCGCCTACGTCAGGCCCGCGGCTACGCCGATCCTGCCCATCAGCTCACCAACAAAGAGGGCGAAGTACTGGAACCCATCTCCCCTACCCGCCTGGGCATTGTGCGCGTGGGAACCGAGATCTGGTCTGCCAGCGCTCAGGAAGATTTGGAGATTGGCCAACGGGTGCTGGTGGTGGCCCAAAGCAGCACGGTCTTGAAAGTAGTGCCTATCAAATAAGAGTTCAGCGTTTCACTCACTCACTCACTCACTAAATACATGACTACCTCACTCATTATCCTTGCCTCCGTTATTGTGCTCATGGCGCTGTCCATCCGGATTATCCAGCAGCAGAAGGTTGCCGTGGTGGAGCGGCTGGGTAAGTTTCAGCGCCTGATGCACCCGGGCCTGAACCTGTTCATCCCGATTGTGGACCGCGTGCGGGTGTACCATGACCTGCGCATCCAACAGACTAACGTACCGCCCCAGAGCGTGATTACCCGCGACAACGTGCAGGTGCTCATTGACACAATTGTGTTCTACCAGGTAGTGGGCCCCGAGCAAGCCACTTACGGCATTTTTGACTACGTGCTGGGCGTGCGTAACATCACCACGGCCACCATGCGCCAGATCATCGGTAACCTGGAACTGGACGAGACGCTTTCTGGACGCGAGCGGATCTCCGCCGAGATCAGGACCGCCCTGGATGAGGCCACTGAGAAATGGGGCGTGCGCATTGAACGCGTAGAGGTAATTGACATCAAGCCCCCTGTAGACATTCAGGAAGCCATGGACAAGCAGATGAAAGCCGAGCGGAACCGCCGCGCCATTATTCTGGAAGCCGAAGCCGCCAAACAAGACATGATCCTTCGGGCCGAAGGCGACAAGGCCAGCAAGGTGCTCCGCGCGGAAGGCGAGCGGGCCTCGGCTGAGCTCCACGCCCTGGGCCAGGCCCGCGCCATCATAGACGTAGCCGAAGCCGAGAAAACCCGCATCAAACTCTTAATGGAAGCAGGCCTTGACGACCGGGTGCTTACTTATAAATCCTTCGAGGCGTTGGAGAAAATTGCCATGGGCCCGGCCAACAAGATCTTCCTGCCTACCACGGCGGTAGAAACCCTGGGCAACATTGGCGCCATTGGCGATATGCTCAAAAGCAGCAAAAACTAGCTAGTCGTTTTAGGGCTGTTTTCCGGAAAACGGGCCTAAAACGGGTTTGATCCAAATTAAAAGAGGAGGCCTCGCAGATAAACTCTGCGAGGCCTCCTCTTTTATATTCATCGATATTTATCCCTCCATTTATCATCCTGAAAGCTCCTTATGAGCGAACCAGGAAAGCGCATAAATAACAATTAGGACCTTTTAAAGCCCGTTTTCCGGAAAACACCCCAAAACGACCTGACAATCAAAAACTGCCTCCCCGGCCTGTCCCCTGACAGGACGGAAGAAAGGTGCCTTTATTGGTGACGGACATAGTTTGGCCTGTCAGGGGACAGGCCAAGGGGAGAGTTTGCAGGAAGAAACGTCAGCAGAAGAACCAAACATAAGCAATTCGCATTTACAGCCTGTTTTTCTGAAAACGGCCCTAAAACGCATTACTAATCACGAACCCCCTACTTCTGACTCGCCTTAAACAACTTCTGCTTTTCCTCTTTGGTCAGGCTCTCATACCCCGAAACGGAGATCTTATCCAGAATCTGATCGATTTCTATTTGGGAAGGGTGCCCGGCCATGCCAGAAGAAACAGGCATAGAAGGATTAGGCGCGGCGGTATACGGTCGGTTAGGGTTTTTATAGGTGACCTTGAGAGGAGATCTAGGTTTGAACAGACCACTGAAAAAGCCCAGCACCGCCTGCACCGGACGACCAAAATCAGTGCCGCGCTGCAGTTGCTGAATGTAGAAAAACCCCAGAATGGCACCGCCCAGGTGGGCAATGTTACCGCCGGCGTTGCTGCCTACGGCCCCTGAGATGGAGAGCAACACCATCACGGCCGCAATATACTTGATTCTAATGGGGCCAAGCAGGATGAGGTTGAACGTGTAATTAGGCAACAACGTAGCTGCGGCCACCATCACAGAGATCACACTCCCAGAGGCTCCCATCATAAAAGACCGGTCTGCGCGAAGCTGTAGGTACGGGATGGTGTTGTAAGTAAGCAGGTAGAAAAGTCCGCCGGCCAGCCCGCCCAATACATAGAGGTTCACCAGACGCTTGTCGCCAAGGTATTCCCGTATCAGCATGCCAAACCAATACAGGTTGAGCAGGTTGAAGATGATATGGAAGAACTCCAGGTGGGTGAAGAAATAGGTAAACAGGGTCCAGGGACGGTACGCGAACAGCTGCAGATTAGAGGGCAGCTGCAGGAAGGTCATGAGATACCCAAATGTGCTTCCGGAACCGCTCAGGGTCATGATGGTGCGCACCACAATCAGCACGGCAAACACCACCACATTTATGAAAATGAGTTGGTGCAGCGCGTTATTGCCTTTACTGAACGCCGATTTTATATCGTCAAAGATACTGGTCATAGGTTAGTAGAAATTTGTGCGTTTCCGCTCCCAGAGTTTGAGTAAGATATAAGCGAAAAGCATACCGCCCAGGTGGGCATAATGTGCCACATTATCGCCGGGAGTACGGTTTAAGCCGGAATATAGCTCAAACGCGCCGTATAGTAATACGAAATATTTAGCCTTGATGGGTATCGGGAAGAACAGCAACATAAGCTCTGTGTTGGGGAACAGCATGCCAAAGGCCATCAATATCCCGAACACCGCGCCAGACGCTCCAAGCATAGGACTGTTCACCATCACCTCAGATAATTTAGCCGCAATGGTCTTCGCCTGCATGATAAACTGAGGATCACTAGGATTACGGTTAAACTCTATCATGAAATCCTGCAGCCCGCGCACGTTCACCCCGGCACTTTGCACCAGATTTCTAAAATCAATGGGGTCTGGGTTCTGCATAAAGGCCGTCACCCCGTCCATGACCACCGTCACTTCATACCCGCGGACCAAAGAATATAGCAGACTAGCGCCTAAACCGGTAACCAGGTAGAAAATGAGAAAGCGCTTCTCTCCCCAATGGCGCTCCAGTAGAGGCCCGAAGATGAACAAACTGAGCATGTTCCCCAGCAGGTGCATTATATTCACTTTGGAGTGCATGAACATGTGGGTCACGAACTGGTGCGGCTGAAACTTATCTGACCGGATATCATGCAGGGCAAATAAATCCGTGGGAAACAGCCTATCGCTCAGAAAGTACATGAGCACATTGAGGATAAGCAAGTTACGCACCATGGGTGTGATAGGTGGCATAAAGTAGTCTTGTGGTAAAATGGGCAAAGGAACGCAATACCACAAAAGCCTGTGGCGCCATTCATATTCTTACAATAACCGGCCTACGGGAGAATGGTTCTGCACCCAAGCGTACGGCATACCGGCGCAATGGATACCCAGCGCAACTAAATTCTTTAGCGCAGGCTGTTTTCCTCCCGGCTGGCCCTTACAGATTAGCCCCGCTGGAAAAGGTCCTGCAACTGCTCGGTCTGCAGAATAACCAGGGTCTTCTGGCCGCTAGGCGTATAGTTGGGCACCTGGCAACCGAATAACCTGTCTACCAGCGCGTTCATCTCCTGGTCGCTCAACCGGCCGGTGAACCGGCTGGCCACGCGTTTGGCCATAGCCCGGGCCAGGTTCTCCTGCCGGTCTACCTTTAACGAAGACAGGTTGTTCTTATATTGTTCCAGCAGGCCCTCAATCAGTTCCCGCTCATCGCGGAGCGGAATATCTGCCGGAATACCGTTCACCACCAGCGTATTGTTGCCGAAGTCATTGAAGACAAAGCCCAGCGCGTTGAACTCCTCGGCCAGCTCCATCACCAGCGAGAAATCGCCCGGCGAGAGCGGCAACGTCTGCGGGAACAGCAACTGCTGCGATGCGCCCGTGCGCTTGCCCAGGGCCTGACTATACTTTTCATACAGAATGCGTTCCTGGGCCGCCTGCTGGTCCACTACCATCAACCCCGATTTCACCTGCACCATCAAATACTTCTGGTGCACCTGCAGGGCCTTGGAGCCGCCGGTCAGGTTACCGCCTCCCAGCAGCGTCTCCTCCTCTTCCGGGAAAAGATTGGTATCCTCTGGCGTTGCGGTTCTGTTTACGTCTCTGGCCGGAGCCGAATAGGAATGTCCAAAGCTGCTTCCGCCGGAGGCACGGCTGGTAAAGGTGGTAGGCAAACCAGACGAGGGCGAGGTTCTGGGGGCCTGTGCCGGGGCTGTCTCAAAATCCATAGACGCCGGGAATTTCATGGGCTGGAGCGGCATGTAGTTCACGTCGGCGCCAAAGTCCAGGGACGGGGCAATGTTGTGCAGGCCCAGGCTCTGCTTCACGGCCGCGCGCACAATGGCGTAGACCGTTTTCTCGTCCTCAAACTTGATCTCGGTCTTGGTGGGGTGCACGTTAATGTCTATCGTTTCCGGGGCGATTTCCAGAAACAAGACATAAAACGGGAAACTGTCCTTGGGCAACAGCCCCTCAAAGGCGGTAAGCACCGCGTGGTTCAGGTACTGGCTTTTGATGTAGCGGTTGTTCACGAAGAAGAACTGCTCGCCGCGACTTTTCTTGGCAAACTCGGGCTTACCTATGTAGCCCTTCACGGTCAGGAACGGCGTGGTTTCCTCACAGGCTGCCATCTGCTCTTTGTATTCGCGGCCAAAGATACTCACAATGCGCTGGCTCAGCTTGCCCGCGGGCAGGTTCATCACCTCCACCTCATTCTGGTACAGGGCAAAGGCAATCTCGGGGTTGGCCAGGGCCACGCGCTGGAACTCGTCCAGGATATGGCGCATCTCCACGGGGTTGCTTTTCAGGAAGTTACGGCGGGCGGGCACGTTAAAGAACAGGTTCTTCACGCACACAATGGTGCCCTCGGCCATGGCCTCGGGTTCCTGCTTGAGCACTTCGTTGCCTTCAATGGTAAGGCAGGTGCCCAGCTCGGCGCCCCGGGCGCGGGTCTTCATCTCTACCTGGGCCACGGCGGCAATAGAGGCCATGGCCTCGCCCCTGAACCCCATGGTCCTGATCCGGAAAAGGTCTTCGGTGCTCTTTATCTTGGAGGTGGCGTGGCGCTCAAAACACATGCGGGCGTCGGTAGGGGTCATGCCCTGGCCGTCGTCCACTACCTGTATCAGTTGCTTGCCGGCGTCTTTGATGATTAACTGTACGCTGGTGGCGCGTGCATCTACGCTATTCTCCAACAACTCCTTCACCACCGAGGCCGGGCGCTGCACCACTTCGCCGGCGGCGATCTGGTTGGCCAGGTACTCGGGTAATAAACGGATGATATCTGCCATAAATCTTCCCTGCGTAGTTAATTATTTTTATTCTCCCTTCCCGTTGAGTAGGAGGACAAACCAGGGGTCGGCCCGAACTTTTTAAGGGAGAAAAGCAAAATTTTAAGTAATATTACCAGCTTAAACAGCGGGGTAAGTTCCCTCACCTTCTGCCAGTTCTATCTTTTGGTGCCCGTTTTCTGCGGTGGGTTGCCCTGCCGCCAAAGCGAGCCCTGAAAGGTAGAGGCTTTTGAGGAAACTACTCTGGTCTAAACCGTTTTTGCCCCGTTTTTCCAAAAAAAGGCGTAAAACGCACCAGGGTCCCTTTGCCGGCCGGCTACTTTCCTCTGCGAAATTAGGCCTATGAAACAGTTATTCAAATTTTAATTACGCGTTGCGAAATGCTAAATCGATATAGCCTGGTACTGCTTCTGGTGGTAATGGGCGCCTGGATGGCATTGTCGGGGTTCGGCCCCAAAGGCCGGGGTAACATTTCCATACAGGAGCAACGCTGGGTAGACAGTGTGTATCAATCTCTTACGCCTGATCAGCGTCTGGGACAACTCTTCATGGTAGCCGCTTACTCCAACAGCGGGCAAAGCCATGTGCGCGAAATTGAGAACCTGGTGAGCCAGTACAGCATTGGCGGCATCATGTTCATGCAGGGCGGCCCCGTGCGGCAGGCCAAACTCACCAACCGCTACCAAAGCATGGCTAAGGTGCCTTTACTGGTGGCCATAGACGCCGAGTGGGGCCTGGACATGCGCCTGGACAGCAGCATGCACTTCGCCAAACAGATGACCCTGGGCGCCCTGCCCGATGACCGCTACGTGTACCTCATGGGCCGCGAGATTGCCCTCAAGCTCAAGCGCCTGGGCATTCACGTGAATTTCTCGCCGGTGGTAGACGTGAACAGCAACCCCAACAACCCCGTTATTGGCAACCGCTCCTTTGGCGAGAGCAAGGAAAAAGTGACCGCCCGCGGCATCGCCTACATCAAAGGCCTGCAGGACCACGGCATCATTGCGGTGGCCAAGCACTTCCCCGGCCACGGCGACACCGATGCCGACTCCCACTTCTCCCTGCCTGTGCTTTCCCATGACATGGCCCGCCTCACCGAGGTAGAGCTTTACCCCTTCCGCCGTTCTTTTGACGCCGGCGTGATGGGTGTGATGGTGGCCCACCTGCACGTGCCTAAGCTGGACTCCATTGTGAACCGCGCCGCTACCTTATCTCCATACCTGGTCAATGACCTGCTCAAGGGGAAGATGCAGTATGAGGGTCTGGTCTTCACCGATGCACTGAACATGAAGGGCGTGACCCGCTACCACAAGCCCGGCGAGGTAGACGCCCTGGCCCTGATTGCCGGTAATGACGTGTTGCTGTTCTCTGAAGACGTGCCCAAAGCCATGCAAAGCATCAAATTGGCCATTGCCGCCGGGCAGATAAGTGAGCAGGAAGTAGAACTGCGCGTGCGGAAGATGCTGCATGCCAAGTTCTGGGCCGGCCTGAACCAATACGCCCCCATAGACCTGACCAACCTGTCCAGCGATCTGAGCCGACCGCTGAGCAAGGTGCTGCAGCAGCAATTGTATGAGCAGGCCGTGACGGTGGTCGCCAACAAAAACAACCTACTGCCCTTCAGGATGCTGGACACCACCTCGTTTGCCTCTCTTTCTATTGGGGCCGGGGCGCACAACGTGTTCACGCAGACCCTTGACAAATACGCGCCTTTCAGGAAATTTGCCATTACCAGCCGGGCCGCGCCAGACAGTGTGTACCGTAACCTTAAGCGGGACTTGGCGGGTTCTGACGTTGTGGTGGTCTCTTTGCAAAACCTGAACAACAACCCAAACAACAACTTCAATTTATCGGGCAACGCCCTGGGCTTTATCAGGGAACTGCAGCGCGATTCCACTAAAAAAGTGGTGGTGGTAGTTATGGGCAACGCCTACAGCCTTAAAAACTTTGAAAGCAGCAACTGGCTGGTATGCGGCTATGAAGACAATGAGGTAGTAGCCAAAGTGATTCCGCAGGTGCTTTTTGGGGCCTTGCCCGGCATTGGTCGGTTACCGGTGACAGCCTCGCCTAAGTTCAAGGAAGGTGACGGCATCTCTACCCCGTCTTTGAACCGCTTGAAATACTCGGTACCCGAGAGCGTGGGCATGAACTCCACCATTCTCAAGCAGATTGACAACATTGCCTTAGAAGCCATTGCCTATGCCGCCACCCCGGGATGTCAGGTGCTGGTGGTAAAAGACGGCACCGTGGTGATGGAGAAAGCCTACGGCTACTACACCTATGACCGTACCCAGCCCGTTACCGAGAAAACCATTTATGACCTGGCCTCTATTACCAAGGTAGCGGCCACGCTGCAGGCCGTGATGTTCCTGAAAGACCAGGGCCGCCTGAAGTTGGAGGAGAAACTGGCTACGTACCTGCCTGAACTCAAAGGCACGAACAAAGCCGGACTTTTAGTGCGTGATGTTTTGCTGCACCAGGCTGGGTTGGTGGCCTTCATTCCTTTTTGGAAACAGACCCTGCGCAATGGCAACCTCAACCCTATTTATTATGACAGCCTGCGGTCTGAGAAATTCCCCAATGAGGTGGTGCCCGGCATCTATAGCAACCAGCGGCTGGAGGACTCGGTCTGGACTTGGATTGTAAAATCTGACCTCACGGGCAAGCGCGTGGCCAACGGCAAGTTTGAGTACCGCTACTCAGACCTGGGGCTGCACATCATGAAACGCATTGCCGAGCGCCTTTTGAACCAACCCCTCCCCGACTTCCTGGAACAGAACTTCTACGCGCCGCTGGGGGCTTCCACGCTTACCTTTAACCCGCTTACCAAATTTCTGAAAGAGCAGATTGCCCCCACTGCTACCAAATCTGACTTAAAGGCAAACGTGACCCTACAAGGCACCGTGCATGACGGCAACGCCGCCCTGTTAGGCGGTACGGCGGGCCACGCCGGGCTTTTCTCCAACGCCAATGACCTGGCCATTCTCATGCAGATGGATTTGCAGAACGGAAACTACGGCGGGCAGCAGTATTTCAAAACCCCGGTAGTGACGGAGTTCTCCAAGGGCGCCAGCCAGTACAGCCGTCGTGGCATGGGCTGGGACAAACCAGACCCCGAAGGCAACGGCCCTACCTCAGATCTGGCCCCTATGAGCACCTTTGGGCACACCGGCTTCACCGGTACCGGCACCTGGATTGACCCCGACAACAACATTATTTACATCTTCCTCTCTAACCGCGTGTACCCTGACGCTGAGAATGATAAGCTGCTTAAGTACAACATCAGAACCCGTATTCATGATGTAGTGTATCAATCCTTAGAATTGAAACCGTAACTTCGCCAGGTAAACCCATACGCGTATGAAGATTGGAATCGTATGTTACCCCACCTTTGGCGGTAGCGGAGTGGTAGCCACCGAATTAGGGAAAGCCTTGGCGCAAAAAGGCCACAAGGTGCATTTTATCACCTATAGCCAACCGGCCCGTCTGGATTCTTTCAATGAGAACCTGTTCTACCACGAGGTCAACATCCCCAACTACCCGCTTTTCCAGTACCCACCCTACGAGTTGGCCCTGGCCAGCAAGATGGTGGATATTGTGCAGTATGAAAAGCTGGACGTGCTGCACGTGCACTACGCCATTCCGCATGCCTCGGCGGCGTATATGGCCAAGCAGATCCTGCTCACCAAAGGCATCCAGATTCCGGTTATCACCACCCTGCACGGCACAGACATTACGCTGGTGGGCAAAGACGCCTCCTATGAGCCGGTGGTGACCTTCAGTATCAACAAATCTGACGCCGTTACCTCTGTGTCTGAAGACCTGCGCCGCGAGACGTATGAGTACTTCGCCATTGAGAAAGAAATTGTCGTCATCCCCAACTTCATTAACCTGGAGCGTTTCCAGAAACAGCGCAAAGACCACTTCAAATCGGCAATTGCGCCATTCGGAGAGAAACTGCTGGTGCATACCTCCAACTTCCGGGGCGTGAAACGCATAGGCGATGTGATCAAGATCTTCTCCAAGGTGCGCGAGAAAATCCCCAGCAAACTACTGCTGGTAGGCGACGGACCGGAACGCCCTAAAATGGAGAACCTATGCCGCAAACTGGGCATCTGCGCCGACGTGCGGTTCCTGGGCAAGTTGGAAGCCGTGGAAGAACTTCTGTCCGTGGCCGATGTCTTTTTGATGCCCTCAGAAAAGGAAAGCTTTGGGTTGGCGGCCTTGGAGGCCATGGCCTGCGAGGTACCCGTGATCTCCTCCAACGCCGGCGGCTTACCAGAGCTGAACATCCATGGCGTGACCGGTTTCGTGAGCAACGTGGGCGATGTGAAAGACATGGTCAAAAACACGCTCTTCGTGCTGCAAGACGATCAGTTGCCCATCTTCAAAGCCAACGCCCTGGAGCGGGCCAAGGAGTTTGAGATCAACAAGATTGTGCCCATGTACGAGGCCGTCTACCAGCAAGCCGCTGATATTGTGAAGGCCCAGGCCGAGGTTTAAAACAAAACCGATTTACTCTAGTCTGTTTTGGGCCTGTTTTTCAGAAAACAGGCCCAAAACAGAAAATAGCACATTAGCTCATTTCCCAATCAGCACATAATTCCCCACGTGAAACCAGACCACTCTACAGAAAACCCCTGGACCAGCTTAGACTCAAAACCGGTGTACAGCAATCCCTGGATAAGCGTGCGCGAAGAGCAGGTGATCAACCCCGGCGGCGGGCAGGGCATCTATGGCATTGTGTCCATGAAAAACAAGGCCATTGGTATTGTGCCCGTAGATGAGGAGGGCAACACCTGGCTGGTAGGCCAGTACCGTTATCCCTTAAAGGAATACTCCTGGGAAATACCCATGGGCGGTGGTCCCGTGGAGCAGGACGTGCTGGAGTCGGCCAAACGTGAGCTGAAGGAAGAGACCGGCTTTACGGCCGAAGAGTGGACCATGATTGCCCGCCTGCACACCTCCAACTCCGTGACCGATGAGGAAGGCTTTGTGTTCCTGGCCGAGGAACTGACCGCCGGAGAAACCGAATTTGAGGAAACGGAGGACATTAAAATCTGGAAACTACCGCTCTCAGAGGCCGTGCGCATGGTCATGGACAATGAGATCACAGACGCCATTAGTGTGGCCGGCTTGCTCAAAGCCGAGAAGATTTTGTTAAGCCGGCGTCCAAAATAAAAGGCGGGCTTTGGCACTAAGTGCCCGGGCTGGGCGTTGCCGTTTCAGAGCCGTTTTCCTGAAAACAGGTCAAAAACAGCTTCGCGACATATACCATGTGGCGCCTTTGTCAATTATTAGTAATTTTGGACGCATGAGAAAGCTAAAAGGACTCAGGAAAAAAGTATACGCCGTGTGGTGCACCACCTGGTTTGTGCTGCCTTTTATTACTTCCTACCCGCTTTTCAGGATCATGATTGCCAAACCCAACCGGTTCCGGCATGCCCACAACTTAAACCGTCTCTGGGCCAAGATCCAGCTGCGCATGTACCTGATGCCGGTGACGGTGCAGGGTCAGGAACTGCTGGACCCCAAGCAGAAATACGTCTTCGCCCCCAACCATAGCTCTTATATTGACATCCCCATGATTCTGGCGGCCATACCCGGCTTCCTGAACTTCGTGGGCAAGAAATCCCTGACCAAGGTGCCGCTTTGGGGGAAGATTTATGATGCGCTCTACATTTCCGTGGACCGCGACAGCGCCATCAGCAGTGCCAAGGCCTATATTGCCAGCAAGCAAAGCCTGGAAGCCGGTCGCAGCGTGGTCATCTTCCCCGAAGGCAAGATTTCCCCGGAGTCGGGCCATACCCTGTTGCCTTTCAAAGACGGCCCATTTAAACTTGCAATTGAGAAGCAGGTGCCCCTGGTGCCCATCACCATGCCCTACAACCACCTGTTTCTACCGGATGTGAAGGGCAAGTTGATCATCCGGTACCACCCATTAGAAATCATCATTCACCAGCCCATCCCCACGGAGGGCCTGACCATACACGACCTGGAGTTCCTGAAACAGCAGACCTACTCCTTAATTCAAGAGACCCTACACCAGAAGAACCATGAGCACGAACATAGAAACCTTACGGCAGCTGGCGCACTTAGCCCGGCTTGAGTTTGACGAGACCAAAGAGCAGGAGATGCTCAAAGACCTGAACAATATCCTGAACTGGGTAGACCAGCTACGCGCCCTGGATACCCAGAACGTGGAGCCGCTGATCCATATCTCAGAGGAAGTGAACGTGATGCGAGAAGACGTGGCCCAGAACACCGTGCGCCACGAAGACGCTTTAAGACTGGCGCCGCGCAAAGACTCAGACTATTTCAGGGTGCCAAAAGTTCTGGAGTAAGCCAGAATGAAGCTTTTCTCTTTCTGGCCGGCCGTGGAGCCCGGCCGCCGATTCCTGTATTTTTTGTTGACGGCCCTGGTGCTGGGGGCGATGGCCCTCAGTTTCTACGGTTATTTTAAAGGGGAGCAGCTGGTCTTTCCGCTGGAGAAACAAGCTGACCTCTTTCCCGCCGAGGCGCAATTAAACCCGTCTTCTCCCTTGCTCACCCCCATGCGGGTAGAGGTAAACGCCTACCTGGTAGCGGAAACCTACACCATTGGGGACATGCAATTGCCGTTGTGGGCCACCTGGACCTATTTTGCCGGCATTATGGTGGCCATGGCTTTCTTCTGGACCATTGCCAGCACCTTGCGCCGCATACCGTATTACGTGGCCGTGGCGCTGGGCATGCTCTGGCTCTCCACCCTCAACCTTGACCTGCTGGGCATCTTCTCAGACACCAGCCGTTACATGCTCATGCTTGGGTTGGGCACGCTGGGGTTGACGAGTTTCCTATTCCACGCCTTCTGGACCCGCGCCTCATTTCTGGGCCGGTTTCTGGTTTTTGCTGCGCTTTTACTGGGACTGAACGCTGCCTTGTTTCAATTTTCGCCGCTCCCCGCTGAGTTGACGGCGTTGCATGTAGTCAACTACAGTACCATTGCCGGTTTTGTAGCCTCAGTGCTGTTCATGGTGCTGGTGGCCTATGAGAACCTGCACGGCCTGTTGTGGTTCAATACGCAGGCGCACCAGCCCCAGCGGCGGTTTGGCTTGGTGCAGTTTGTGCTGATCAGTGCCCTGTATTTGGGAAACCTGCTGTTACTGTATTTGCAGCAGACCGGCATGCTCCCTTTTGCCTTCACCGGGCTGGATGCGTTGCTGGTTTTCCTGATCTCTGCGGTGGTAGGCCTTTGGGGACTTCGGCAACGGGAGGTGCAGTACGCGCGCTTTTTCCGGTTTGAGACCGAGGCCGTGCCGCTATACCTGGTGCTGGCCCTGCTAACCTTCCTGAACCTGGGCTACGCCTTCTTGCTGGCTAATGACCCGTTGGTGAATGCCTATAGAAGCGCTGTTATCCTGACCCACCTGGCGTACGGGGTAGCGTTTTTCCTATACGTGGTCATCAACTTCGGGCCCCTCCTTAAACAGAAGCTGCGGGTGTACAAAGTAGTGTATGACCCTAAGATGCTGCCGTTTTTCACCGTTTACCTAATGGGCACGGTGCTGGTAGTAGTGATGCTGGTGCGTAGCCAATATGCCCTTTATTTCCAGCACCAGGCCGGTTACTTCAATTACCTGGGTGACCTATACCGCCAAACCGAGGAGCGTCCGCTCCTGGCCGAGCAGTTCTACAATGAGGGCACGGTCCTGGCCAAGAACAACCTCCGCTCCAGTTTCTCCCTCACGGACATGTACCACCAGGCCGGCATGCGCTACCTGGAGATGCAGCGCCTGCGCGAGGTGATGGAAAAGAAAACCTCGCCGGAGGCTTATCTGCGCCTAGCCAACCTCTACACTAATTCTGCCGACCTCTTTGACCACCTCAAGGTGTTGCAGGAGGCCGTGAAAAGCTACCCCACCAACGCGCCGCTGCTCAATAACCTGGGCCTATTGTATGGCACCACCTCTTTTGCAGACTCGGCCGGCTTCTACCTGGACGCTGCCCTGGCGCAAAGCCCCGAACCGGAGGTGATCCAGGCCAACCAACTGCATTTTCTGGCCAGCCATGGCTTTGCCAAACAGGCCCAGGAATTCTCGCAGAAATACGGCACCGGCACCTATGGCCCCTTGCTTACCAACCGGCTGGCCATTTCGTCGGTCGCCAACGCGCCTAAGCCTGGAAACCTACCCGCGTTAGCGGCTGATAGTAACTTGACTACCCAAAGCTTTGCCTATGAGTTTAACCGGCACCTGTTTGCGGGAAACGGTAAAGACAGCGCGGTGTTCTCAAGGTTAGACCAACTCATGCGGCAGGAAGGCAACCAGAACTTCCACGGGGATCTGAGCCTGGCAAAAGCGTTACTGTTGTATAAGAAAGGGGCTCCAGCCCAGGCGAAAGCCAATTTAGAGGCGCTGGCCAGCACCAGCGGCGGGGCAGCCGGTTATTACTATGATATCCTGGGTCAGTGGATGATGGGCGCGCGCCTCTACCCTTTGGCGGCCAGTTATTTTCAGAAGGCCCGCGAAACCGGCTACCGAGACGCGCACTTGCATGCTGTGGTAGCCATTGCTTTGGCAGGTGATGGCGCGCAGGCGGCCCAGATAGCGCTGGCACCCCAGCAGTACCCAGAAGCATGGCAGAAAAAAGCGGCTACCCAAATAGCCATCGCCACGCAACTAATTCCAGAACAGGCCACTGCGGCCCCGGATTCTCTGAAAGTACAGTTTCTGCAGTTGCGGGCGGCTTCTTTGCCGCTGGCCCAGGTGGAAGTTATCGCGAACCAGATCACCACCCCGGCTTTGGCACCGGTGGCGGCCCTTCCTTTGGTGAAGCGGTACCTGCAGGAGAAAAACTTCACTACCGCCGGCAACCTGCTGCGCATCCACTTTCCAGGCAGTTTCCCCAAAAACCCGCTTAAATCAGAAGCCAATGCCCTGCAGGCAGAACTGTGGTGGAAGAACGGCCAGTGGCAGGAGTTGAGCGCCCAACTGCCTAAACTTTATTTCACGCCACAGGATGCGGGCATCAGGCTTTATTACCAGGCCTTGCTGGCCCAGCGTAATAAAAACACCAAGGCTGCGACTAATCTCTACAACCAGCTGCTGCAACGCGCACCGGGTCTGGAGGCTGGGCAATTGGCCGCCGCCGATTTCTTTGTTGCCCAGAAACAGTCTATGCGGGCGTATGAGTTACTGCTGGAGGCCATTGAATTCAATCCGGCGTCGGTGACGCTCCGCAAGTCTTACATTAAAACAGCTTTAAACCAGGGACTGCGGGAGTATGCACTGCAGGGGCTGGAGCAACTGGAGCCTTTGCTAAGTGCCCCGGAATACCTTATCTTTAAAAGAGAAATAGACGCCCAATTGCAGGCCACAGAGGCGCTGCAGCAAGGGTGGCAATAAAAACCCTGTATGAGCACCATCATTCAAACTGAGAATATCTCCAAGATCTACCAGATGGGAACGGAGACCATACATGCGTTGCGGTCTATCTCCATTGAGATCCAGAAAGGCGAATACGTGGCCTTCATGGGTCCTTCCGGCTCCGGAAAGTCCACGCTCATGAACATTGTGGGTTGCCTGGACACGCCTACCTCCGGTACCTATATTTTGAACGGCCATGACGTGAGCAACATGGCAGACAATGAACTGGCCACCATCCGGAACAAGGAAATTGGGTTCGTGTTCCAGACCTTCAACCTCTTGCCCCGCTCCTCTTCCCTAGACAACGTGGCCCTGCCGCTCATTTACGCCGGCTACGGCAAATCTGAGCGGGAAGAGCGCGCCATGGCGGCCCTGGCCAGCGTGGGCCTGGGAGACAGGGCCCACCACAAACCCAATGAACTATCTGGTGGGCAGCGCCAACGGGTGGCCGTGGCCCGCGCCCTGGTCAACGACCCCAGCATTATCCTGGCAGATGAGCCTACCGGTAACCTGGACACCAAGACCTCTTATGAGATCATGGGCCTGTTTGAGAACCTGCACGCCAAAGGCAACACCATTATTATGGTAACCCACGAAGATGATATTGCCCATTACGCCCACCGAATTGTACGCCTGCGCGATGGACTGATTGAGTCTGATGAGCCCAATTTAAATATCAAGGTCCCTGCCGTGCAGGCGGCCACGCTTAACCACCAGCAATGAAAATCTACACCAAGACCGGCGATAAGGGCGAAACCTCCCTTATTGGTGGGACCCGCGTTAAAAAATCACACCTGCGCATTGAAGCCTACGGCACCATAGATGAACTGAACTCCTTTATTGGGGTGGTGCGCGACCAGGAAATAAACCAGAAGCGCCAGGATATTTTCTCTGAGATACAGGACCGCCTCTTCACCATCGGCTCTACCCTAGCCACCGATCCTGAGAAGGAAGGCAAGGTACAAACCCCAGACCTGCACGAGGGCGATATCACCTTCCTGGAACAGCAGATGGATTTATTAGACCAAACCCTGCCTCCGCTGCGGAGCTTTGTGTTACCGGGCGGCCACCCATCGGTTTCTTTCTGCCACGTGGCCCGAACCGTTTGCCGCCGCGCCGAGCGGTTGATCATTGCCCTGCAGGAAGAATCACACGTAGATGACCTAGTTATAAAGTACCTCAACCGCCTCTCAGACTACCTCTTTGTTTTAAGCCGCGCCATTGGTTTTGAATTAGGAGTAAAAGAAATAACTTGGAAGCCTCGTATGTGAGGCTTTTTTTATTCAGAATTACCGCAGTTACGTATTAATGCTCATCCCTAACACCAACTACATGCAAACAGACGCCATGCCCATACCTACCACCGTTACCACAGCCAGCCAGCTGGCCGACCTAGATTTAGACAACCTCCAGTTTGGAAAAGTGTTCGCTGACCACATGCTGGTCATTGATTATAAAGATGGTGCCTGGCAACAACCACAGATCTTGCCCTACGGCCCCATTGAGTTAAGCCCCGCCACGGCGGCCCTGCATTACGGCCAGGCCATGTTTGAAGGGATGAAAGCCTACAAGACCCCACAGGGCAAAGTGGTGCTTTTCCGGCCCAGAGACAACTGGGCCCGCATGAACAAATCTGCCGTGCGCCTTTGCATGCCAGAGATTCCGGAGGAGCTGTTCATGGAAGGCCTCAAGCAACTGATTGCCCTGGACGCTGACTGGGTACCCCAACGCCCTGGCTACTCGCTCTACATCCGTCCGTTCATGTTCGGGTCAGAAGGCCTGCTGGGGGTTCGTCCGTCCACGGAATACAAGTTCATCATTTTCTGCAGCCCGGCCAGCGGGTATTACTCAGAGCCGGTACGTGTAAAGATTGAAGAGACCTATACCCGCGCGGTAGAAGGCGGTTTTGGGTTCGCCAAGGCGGCCGGTAACTACGGCGGTTCGTTGCTACCCGCCAAAGAAGCCCATGAACAGGGCTTCCACCAGATCATTTGGACCGATGGCCGCGAGCACAACTACATTGAGGAGTCCGGCACCATGAACGTGATGTTCGTGATAGACGGCAAACTGGTAACCCCCGCGCTGAGCACTTCTATTCTGGCTGGTATTACCCGTGACAGCGTCCTGCAACTGGCCCGCGACTGGGGCGTTCCCGTGGAGGAAAGACGCATTAAAGTGCAGGAGATTGTGGATGCCTACCACGCGGGCAAACTGCAAGACGCCTTCGGGACCGGTACCGCCGCCACCATCGCGCATATCAAATCCATCACCTTCCGGGGCGAGGAAATGATGTTACCTCCGGTAGAGGAGCGTCAGCTTTCCAACAAGATTGCCACGGAACTGGATAACATCCGCTACGGCATCTCTCCAGATCCGCATGGATGGGTAGTGCCGGTGGAGTAATCTTTAAGAAGTTGTAAGTAATCCGTTTTGGGGCTGTTTTTCTTAAAACTGCCTCAAAACGGATTTTTTGTTTTATGAAGGAGATGTAGGTTATAGCTGCTACAGATGTTCTACATAAGCATAGGGGGTGCATGCAGTTGGCTTTCGCTGGCGTAGTGTCTGTTCTTTCCTGAGTCCTTATGCTTTGGTTGTTTCATTTGTTCCCTCCGAGCGCTCACGGCCGCGGGGCCCCTTCTTTCCCCCTCGCACTGCCCTTGCGGCCTCTTTGCCTTTCGCCCTTAGGTAAAGGTACTGCAGGGCCACAAGCGAGGCGCTCAGAGTAAAGACTGGAATCGGGGAATGCGTGGGGATGCCTTTTTTATGTTTTGAACCTGTTTTAAAGAAAATAAGCTCAAAACGCAATAGGCTTTACAGCGCAGACTCTCCCCTTGAGGGGAGCGAAGAGGGGTGTTTACACAGGAGGGTACATCTCCAGGGGTAAACTAAAACTCAAAAGGGACCATTAAGGGGATTACAAATCCCCCTTTCGATACTTCCGGATTGCAAATCCGGAAGAGCATTCCTTTATATTTTGTTCTTCTATTCCCAACACAGCCCGCCGTTGTTAGTGTTCTCACTAACAACGGCGGGCTGCCCCACAACCTTTTTTACCTTCGTCTCTTATATCTAGTATCTTTGCAGCAAGGGCTAATTACCCGTATTAAGAAGCAACACACCCTAGTATGACCCAAGAACAAATCAAAGAATTGAAAGGCCGGGTAGAGGCGTTGAGGAGGTATCTTTGACTACGATACCAAGAAAGAACAAGTAGCGACCATTGAGGCCCAGTCGGCGGCGCCCGGTTTCTGGGATGACCCCAAGAAAGCCGAGACGGTTCTTAAGGAAGCCAAAAGCCTCAAGACCTGGACCGATGATTTCGAGAAAACCTCCAAAGCGGTAGACGATGTAGAGGTGCTCTTCGAATTTTACAAAGAAGGCGACGTATCTGAGGAGGAAATCAACGCCGAATACAACACCGCCGTGGCCACCGTGGAAGGCCTGGAGTTCAAGCGGATGCTCAGCAACGAGGAAGACCAACTGGGCGCCGTACTGGAGGTAAACTCCGGGGCGGGCGGGACCGAAAGCCAGGACTGGGCCGAAATGCTGTACCGCATGTACCTCATGTGGGGGGAACGCAAGGGCTACTCTGTGAAGCAGGTAGACTTCCAACCCGGTGAGGGCGCCGGCATCAAATCTGCCACACTGCAATTTGACGGCGATTTCGCCTATGGCTACCTGAAGGCGGAGATTGGCGTGCACCGCCTGGTGCGCATTTCCCCGTTTGACTCTGGCGGAAGACGTCATACCTCCTTTGCCTCGGTGTTTGTGTACCCGGTGGTAGACGATACCATTGAGATCACCGTGAACCCCGGCGATATTGAGTGGGATACCTATAGGGCCGGCGGCGCTGGTGGCCAGAACGTAAACAAAGTGGAGACGGCGGTCCGCCTGAAACACAAACCCACGGGCATTACCATTGCCGTGCAGATTGAGCGCTCGCAGCTCATGAACAAGGAGCACGCCATACGCATGCTGAAATCGCAGCTTTATCAGATTGAGATCAACAAGCGCAACGAGGAGCGTGACAAAGTGGAGAGCACCAAGAAACGCATCGACTTCGGATCGCAGATCCGCAACTACGTGTTGCACCCCTATAAACTCATCAAAGACATTAGAACCGGCGTGGAACGCACCGATGTGCAGAACGTGCTGGACGGCGACCTGGATGAATTTATCAAGGCGTACCTGATGCAGAGTTAAGTATTGAACTGATTAAACAGAAAAGCCCTTCCTGAGTTTCAGGAAGGGCTTTTCTGTTTAGGGGCCGTTTTGGCTGAAACAGGGCTAAAACAGAATGGAGTTTTTGCTTTAGACATTAATAAGGTTGATCGCCCATGGCCAGGCCAATAACCACCAAACCAAAGAAAATAGTCCCTAGCACCACGCACGCCACTTCGCCGCCGGTAAAAGTGGTAGACTCTGTTCCGGTGGGGCAGGCTTTCCTGAAGAAGTAATTGCGGGCATTTAAAACCGGTATCAACGGCAGAAAAGAGAAAAGGGAGATAAGCCACAAAGGGTCTGGCAACCTGGATAATAAGGTTAAGATAAAGAACGCGAACAGAAGTCCCCCGGAGGAATAACTTTCCTGGTAACCTTGTTCCTGGGCTCTTACCAACACCCGGCTAAACAAATGCTGCCCGAAAAAGACGATGAAGATGGAGCGCCAGAAAGGCATAATCTCTTCCCTTTCCTCAAACTCTTTTATAAAGTTCCAGTTCTGGTAGAACCAGTAAATCTCATAAATCCCGAAGGTTAAAACACAGAGCAACGCAAATTTCCAGACGGGTTGCACATGGTAATATTCTTCAATAATGTCTTCCTTCTCCTGCGTGTAATAAGAGAAGGACTCCGGTGGAACAGGGACACCGTCTGCGGGTAAATTTACTTCCATGGGTATGAATATTTTATAGGTTGAATAATTTAATTCAGGATATAAAGAAGAAACCAGCCTAGGTTAGGCCAGAGTATAGCTTAGATATAACCGCCTTCCGCAGAGCACAGCAAATTTAAAGGGAACAGATGACAGAAGGAGCCTGAGAGCTGAGGCACCCAAAGAGCAGACCGCCTATAGCACTATTCCCCTAATGTAAGATTATATTCTCATCCCCGCAACCCCTAGGAACTGTTGTTTATAGCCTTCTGTTTTTGAGGTACCAAAGACCCGACACCCAAGCTTTCTCCTCCGGTGGCCTGGTTCTGGGTTTGCCTCTAAAGAACGTGACTACATGAAGATTTTTAGCCCTGAGATAAGTGCGCCACGGGCGAGGGGTAGAGGCGCGTCGCTTTCGTCTTTTATCAAAAAAGGCTGGGCGCTGCTTTTTTTGCTTTTGGTTTTCCTGCTGGCCGGGGCAGGCACCCCTGCTTCTAAGCCGGAGCCCATTGTGCTGCAGAAAGAGACCCTGCCCTTCACGGCAAAAGAATTCCATATTGCAGACATTGTAGACGAGCGGCCCAATAAAAAGGCGGTGGCGTTTTTACTCCCCTCCTCTTCTTCCCCCGCCACCACCGCGCAACCCATAGACTTGAAAGACGGCGCCGTGACGGGCATGAAGAACTACGTGCGGCAAAGCCTGAAACAGAACCAGGCCCTGAGGCCCATCATCATCCGGGTGAAAGAATACCAACTCAGGGAAAGCCCCGCCGAGAAAGGACGCGTGGCCGGTCAGGCGAAGATCACCCTGGCCTTTGAGGTGAAACGCGAAGGCAAGTACCTGCACCTGCTGGATTATACCGCTAGCGCCGGTTACGTACGTCCCCTGGCCATGCCGCCTTCTATGGTGGAACCCATGCTCCGGCGGCTACTGGCAGGCTCGTTGCGCTACCTTACCACCTGGGTAAACCAGGAAGCCCCAGGCAACGAGAAGCTCGCCCATTCCATTAAGGTGCATTTTGAGGGCTATCAGCAAAGCATGGATGACGACACCATGTTCTATGACCCCAAGCGCCCCTTAACCTGGGCAGATTTCCAGGGAGGTTCCCGGCTGTCAAAAGGGTATGCGGCGTCTGTTTTCCCCGGAATTTCCAATGAAATACAGGCTTCGGTAGAAGACGGGGTGCTCCAGATCAGGATCATCTCTAAGCCTTACATGTTGCGCAACCTTTCCAAAGCCCTGCCCCAGGCCAAAGATGACTACACTCTCAACCACGAACAGCGGCACTTTGACATTGTGAAACTGGTCTCAGAGCACTACAAACAGCGGATTACCCCTGAGAAACTCACCCTAGAAGACTATGAAAGCCAGATCAAATACCAGTACCTGGAGGTACTCTGGGAACTGGACAAGCTTCAGAAACAATATGACCAGGAAACCGACCACGGCCTCAACCACGCTGCCCAGGCCCGCTGGAACCAGAAAATAGACACTGAGCTGCAGTCTTTGAAAGTGAAGCCCTGATTACCAAACTTTATAAAAACAGAGGCCACTCCTGCTTGGGAGTGGCCTCTGTTTTTAAGGTGTTTTCTGGAAAACGGGCTTAAAACAACCGGTTACCCAAATAACTCGTCCAGCACACCGGCCAGCCGAACGCCGCCTTTCAGTAACCGCTCGTTGAGGGTTTCTATGTGGTCAAAGTTGTAGCGGTAGCTAAGTTTCTCCTCTGGCTTGGTAATACCTTTGTACAGCTTATCGGCTATCTGGTAAGACTCAAAGAACCACTCGGGGGCCAGCTGCCGCTGCCAGGTCTTTACCTGGTCTTTGGTGGTGAAGTTAATGGCGGTGGCATATTCAGTATAACTTAACTGCTGGTACTCTATCAACTGAGAGTCCCACACGCGGTGCAAGTTGGTGGGTTGGTTGAACCACTCCAGCCGTACGCGGTTCCCGCCAAGATCCTCAGGCCGACCTACGTGCATGGGCTGGTGCACATCACCTATGAGGTGAATAAGCAGACGCAGGTTCATCTGTTTCTGGGCCTGCGGAAGGTCTTTTTTCTTCAGTTCAGAGATAAGGAAATTGATTTTGGTATACGCGTCGGTGACGGTGTCCTGGTGCAGGTAAACTTCCACCTGCTGGAAGTTCAGGCCTTCTTTCAGGTTCACGTAATGCCAGGTGTCCAGGTAGTTGTAGGTAGGGTCAGATTTAATGAAATCGGCCCAGTTACTGGCCATGGCAATAGACTCATTGCCCAGAATTTTTTTGATGTTCTTTCTGGTCTTAGAGGAAATGTGACGGTCGGCTACCTCGCCCACAATGCGGTGCCCCAACATGCCCCAGCCCATAGACTGAAGCGGAATGTACACGAACAAGGCCAGAGCCAATATTTTCTTGAAAGCGCGCATGCTATTTAAGTTGAAGTGGAAACGCCGCAAAAATAGAGAAAATTACGGTCTCCCCCGCGGGCCTCGCGTTTTAAGCCTGTTTTGGCCAAAACGGCCCTAAAACGCCTTCTTAGAAATCACGCACCGAACTAATGACGCCCCCGGCAATGGAAGGATTTTCTATTAGTTGCATCACCTTTTTTGCTGCGGCCTCGGGGCTGGCCAACTCCCCTTTGGCCTTGTAGTCCCTGAACTGCTGCACCCCACTGAACTGCTCTGCATCGGCTTCCCTGATCTGTTCCTGCATCTCGGTGTCAATAATGCCCGGTGCCAAAGAAAACACCTGCACGCCCGTGCCCAGCTTTTCCTGCTCCAGCTGCGCGGTTTCAGAGAGCATGTCCAGGGCGGCTTTGGAGGCGCAGTAGGCGGCCCATCCGTCTTTGGCCTTGCGCCCCGCCCCTGAGCTGATGTTTACCACCAGTTTCTGGCAGTTCTGCCGGTGCTGGTAGCTCTGCAGGAACATGTTCATCAGCATGGCCGGCACAATCACGTTCACGTCAAAGACAAACTCAAAATGCTCGTTCTGGCTCTGCCCCACGTAACCAATCTCGCCAATCACCCCGGCGTTGTTGATAAGCACTAATTTCTTAGCGTTCTCAAACTCCCCAAAGATCTTGTGCAGGTTATGCTCCACCCCGGCAATGTCTGAGAAGTCCAGCGGCTGGTGCCGATACCGGGCATGGTGGATAGTGCAGTTGCGCGACACGCCCACCACGTAGTTTTGGTCGTCTTTGAGTAAGCGCTCTGCCAGGGCCTTGCCCAGCCCCCGGCTAGTGCCGGTGATGATGTAGTAGTTCATTCTTATAAGTAGGAATTAAGAATCAGGAATGCGGAAAGCATCTTCTTTTGGAGCATACGCATAATCATGGGCAAATAGTTGAGTCTTTCGGTTTCTTTTGTGGCCCATATTGCGCCACATGCATCTTTTCGTAAAGTTGGCACATATGGTCTTTCCCGTATCTTTTCTCTAATAAAAGGCGGCCCACTAAATTAAAGCAATCATCTTCAGGAACGCCAATACAACTGTTAATATGTACCAGGGTTACTCCGTACTCATCCGCTAGATTTTTATAGAAAGCATAAGGCATTTTAGAAGAATCGTTTTCATAAGGCGGAGGCACCAACAACGTCAACCTACCTTCCTTTGCTTCCTTTTCCGCGAGTCCTTTAGCCATGGCACAATCTTTCACTTCTTGGTTGTACCCCTTTAGGAATCGTTGCTCTGGGGTTTCCCATAATTTTAATCCAAAGACACTTACTCCTGAAATACCCAAAAGCAAGATTACACTTGCCAAGATAAACGGATTGGCTTTGGATAAGCGACGTTTTCTCATGGTTGATAGTGCCTAAAATAACATGATGCTTTCTACACTAACATTTCCATAAAACACCTATAATCAAGAAGTGCCGCCACCTAAAAGGCAACGGCACTTAATTTTTATAATCCTCCTAAAAGGATCTTGTAGGCGAACGGTAACACCGGTTAATTAAACGCCTATCTAGTTCGCCACAAAAGATCCTTTCAGGAGGACAGAGGGAAAGATTCCTACAAAATATACTGGCTCAGGTCACGATTTTTGACCATATCTCTCAGGCGTTCCTCTACCAGTTCTGGGGTGATCATGAGGTGTGCGTTAGGCGGAATGGTGTCTGGCACTTCAAACAGGATATCATTGAGCAAGCGGCTCATGACGGTGTGCAGGCGGCGGGCGCCAATGTTCTCCACTTCGGCGTTTACCTCAAACGCGATTTCCGCAATCTTGTGCAGCGACTCATCTGAGAAGGTCAGTTCCACCTCTTCGGCGCGCAGCAGCTCTTCATACTGCTTTGTGAGTGCGTTCTTCGGGAACTTGAGAATCTGGTAGAAGTCATCTTTGCTCAGGCTCTGCAGTTCTACTCTGATAGGGAAACGTCCCTGCAGCTCAGGAATCAGATCTGAGGGCTTAGACACGTGGAAGGCGCCTGCGGCGATGAACAGGATATGGTCGGTTTTGATGACGCCGTATTTGGTGTTCACGGTAGTGCCTTCCACAATGGGCAGCAGGTCGCGTTGCACGCCTTCGCGGCTCACGTCTGGGCCACTGCCGCCTTTGCCGCTGGCGCTGGCTACTTTGTCAATCTCGTCAATGAAGATGACCCCGGCGTTCTCGGCTTTCATAATGGCTTCTTCCTTCACCTCGTCCATGTCAATGAGCTTGGACGCTTCCTCTTCCAACAGGATTTTGCGGGCCTCGGCAATGGTCACCTTGCGCTTTTTCGTTTTCTTGGGCATCATGTTCCCAATCATCTCCTGAATGCCAGCCATCTGCATTTCATCCATGCCTGGCCCCATCACCCCCACCCCCGAAGACGGGTTCTGCGACACCTTAATGTCAATCTTGCGGTCTTCCAGTTCGCCATTCCTGATTTTCTCCCGGAACCGCTCACGGGTCCGTTCGTTCAGTTCCAGGTCACTTTCGGGCACCTCAGAAGAAGAGGTGTTGCCGCTGGTGCCAAAGCCCATCATGTCTGAGCGGTTGCCCGGCTGACTGATGGGTGGGATCAGCGCATCCAGAATTACTTCCTCCACCTGCAGGGCAGCCTGCTGTTTCACCTCTTCCTTGCGGCGGGTCTTAACCATGTTCACGGCCTGTTCTACCAGGTCGCGCACCATGCTCTCCACGTCGCGGCCCACGTAGCCCACCTCGGTGAACTTAGAGGCCTCCACTTTGGTGAAAGGGGCATCAGCTATACCGGCCAAACGGCGGGCGATCTCAGTCTTACCCACGCCGGTGGCTCCAATCATGAGAATGTTGTTGGGCACAATCTCTTTCTGCATCTCGGGGTCGGCGTGCATGCGGCGCCAGCGGTTACGCAGGGCAATGGCCACATTACGCTTGGCATCATGCTGCCCGATGATATATTTATCCAGCTCCGCTACTATCTGGCTGGGGGTTAAGTATTTGCTTGGATCTAACATAGGTTAATATTGATGGAGAGATGGAATGATTGGTTTCAAACAACGCATCTGTCTCTTCTTGTTTATTTACTCTTGTTACTGTTTACTAAAGTTGCTGTCAGCTAAGCTAAACGGTTATTATAAAAATGTGGTTGGTAGCCATACTGGTGGCTACCTGATTCCGGCGTTACAGTGTAACGTTGCTACATTGCTGGATTCCTGTTTTGGGCCTGTTTTCAGCAAAACAGGCCCAAAACAGGAATCATCTTCAATTTTCTAAATCTACATCAGCACCTTAAAACCTCAGCACATAACCTAGTCCAGTTTCTTCTTCAGGAACCGATCAACGTCTGTGTTTAAAGTGAGGTAATGACCCGCACCGGCCACGTGGAACTTGGAGTACGAGTATTCAAACCGAAAGGCGTGCACCTTCACGGAGGCCCCGAAGGAAAACCCCGCCATACCGCCCGCGTTCTCCACTACCAGCTCTTTTCTTCTGAGGTGGTTGTACCCGCCGCGCAACTGAAAATTATCACTTAGCAGCAATTCGCCGCCTACCACAAAATGGCGGGCCAGCTTATCCCCGAAGGTCTTTTTCTCTTTCTCCTCCTCGTTGTTCTCGTTGAGGGTGCCTTTCTTGTTGGGGTCCAGGTAGACAATGTCAAAGCGCTGGAGCTGGTGCGCCGTCACTGATAGCCGGAATGGGGCGTGCTCTGGTTTATAGCTGGCGCCCAGCTGGATGTCCAGGGGCATGTCTTCGCGCTCGCCGTTGCCGTAGGTTTTGAGCATGTAGCCAAGGTTCTTGATGGCCAGGCCAACAACAAAATCCTGTTCCGGGTGTTTGAAGGTGCCTCCTAGATCTACCAGCGCGGCCACCGCCTGATCCCCGGCAATGCTAGAAACTGCCACCTTAGCCGTGGCCCCAAGCGTGAACGTTTCAATGGTGGCTGCATGCGACAAAGCAACTCCGTAGTCCCGAACCCTGAAGCTTCCCTCCTCCTGGCCGGTGGCGTCTGTCTGGGTAAACGAGCCGTAGTCCAGGTACTGGATACCTAAGGCATTGCGGCCCCAGCGGGTGCTTTCAAAGGCGTATTGCAGGTTGTTCTGGCGCACGTCTGCCAGATAGTTGAGGTAGGTTAGCCCCAGTTGATTATTCGTTTTGCCGTGCAGCAGCGCCGGGTTAGCGGTCACCGCGTTTACGTCTTCCAGGCCCGAGGAGATATTCACGCCCCCCAAGGCCGCTACCCGGGCATGCGTGGGCACGTTTAGGAACTGGAAAACAGAACGCCCTCCCACCTGGGCCCAGGCCAGCGGCGCAGTGGCTACCAGCAAGAAGCTCAGGAGGAAGAGGCGTTTTGGCATTGTTTTCCTAAAAAGAGGTCAGAATCAAATATCGGCTTGGGTGGTGGGCATGGCGTCTTCGCGCACGCGCAGGTCCAGGGGCTTGGCCACTTTCTCCGGTAGTAAGGCGAAGTCCAGCACCTCGTCCACGCGGTCCACGTAGTGGATGTTAAGGCCTTCAATGTAATGCGCCGAGATCTCGTTCACGTCCTTGCGGTTCTTCTGGCACAGAATCACATCCTTGATGCCGGCGCGCTTGGCGGCCAGAATTTTCTCTTTGATCCCGCCTACCGGCAGTACCTTTCCACGCAGCGTAATTTCACCGGTCATGGCCAGGTGCGAGCGCACTTTGCGCTGGGTGAACACCGAGGCAATAGAGGTAAAGATGGCAATACCGGCGCTGGGCCCATCTTTCGGCACGGCCCCTTGAGGGAAGTGGATGTGCAGGTCGTACTGGTCAAACAGGCGGTAGTCAATGCCCATTTCCTCGGCGCGGGCGCGCAGGTAAGAGACCGCCGTAATGGCCGATTCCTTCATCACGTCACCCAACTGGCCCGACAAGGTCAGTTTCCCTTTTCCGCGGCTTAGCAGAGACTCAATGAACAGTATATCGCCGCCCACGCTGGTCCAGGCCAGCCCGGTCACCACGCCGGCGGTTTCGTTGTCCTGATAGAGCTCCTTGTCAAAGATTTCGGGACCCAGAATACGCACCACGTCCTTCGGCTCCAGCTTGGCCGGCCACTGCTCTTCCATGGCTTTGGACTTGGCAATGTTCCGGACCACCGCCCCCAGCTTGCGTTCCAGGTTTCGTACCCCAGATTCACGGGTGTAGTCTTCAATCACTTTCTGGATAGCCGCGGTGGAGAAGGCCACATCTTTGGCCAGCAGGCCATGGTCTTCCTTAAGCTTGGGCAAGAGGTGGCGCTTGGCAATCTCGGTTTTCTCTTCAATGGTATAGCCCGTCACCTCAATAATCTCCATCCGGTCACGCAGGGCGGGGTGAATGGTATCCAGGGCATTGGCGGTGGCAATGAACAGCACCTTAGATAGGTCATATTCTACCTCCAGGTAATTATCGGCAAACGTATGGTTCTGCTCGGGGTCCAGCACCTCCAGCAACGCGCTGGACGGGTCACCCCGGAAGTCTGAGTTTAGCTTGTCTACCTCATCCAGAATCATGACCGGATTAGAAGAACCCACTTTCTTGATCTGACTAATGATGCGGCCCGGCATGGCGCCCACATAAGTTTTACGGTGGCCTCTGATCTCGGCTTCATCGCGCACGCCGCCTAAGGCAATGCGTATGTATTTACGGCCCAGTGCCTTGGCTACCGACCGGCCCAGCGAGGTTTTCCCCACGCCCGGAGGCCCGTAAAGGCACAGGATAGGCGCTTTCATGTCATTCTTAAGCTTAAGCACCGCCAGATACTCCAAAATACGCTCCTTTACCTTCTCCAGGCCGTAATGGTCGGCGTCCAGGATCTTTTTGGTGCGCTTCAGGTTGAAGTTGTCCTTGGTGTAGTCATTCCAGGGCAGGTCCAGCAGAAACTCGCAGTAATTGAGGGCAATAGGGTACTCAGCGGCCTGCGGGTTAAGGCGGGTAAGCTTATCCAGTTCCTTGTTGAAGTGCTTGGCTACGGGCTCGGGCCACTTTTTCTTGAGGGCGGCGGCGCGCATTTTCTCCACTTCCTGCTCGGGGCCTTCCATGCCCAGCTCGTCCTGCAGAACCTTGATCTGCTGGCGCAGGAAATAGTCGCGCTGCTGCTCGTCAATATCAGTGTGCACCTTGCTGTGTATCTCCTGCTTTATCTCCAGCATCTGGATCTCCCGGATCATCAGTTGCAGCAAGGTGGTGCCGCGCTCCACGCCGTCGTTTATCTCCAGCAGCTTCTGCTTCTGCGAGACTTCGGCGTTGATGTTGCTGGACAGAAAATGTGTCAGGAAAGATGGGCTGTCAATGTTGTCCAGGGCCACCTGCGCCTCCTGCGGAATCTCGGGATTCAGCTTCAGGATCTTGGCGGCGGCCTCCTGCAGAGACTCCACCAAGGCCTTTACCTCTTTGCTGTTCTTTTTAGGAAATGTCTCTGGGCAGTAAGACACCTTGGCCACCATGTAGGGCTCTTCCTGGGTCACTTCCTCAATCTTGAACCGGCTCTGCCCCTGAATGATGATGGTGGTATTGCCGTCTGGCAGCACCAGCATCTTCAGGATCTTGGCCATGGTCCCCACCTGGTATAGATCTTCCTGAGCCGGGTCTTCGGCGAGCATGTTCTTCTGGGCCACTACCCCTACGGTCTTGTCGCCGCGGTAGGCCTTGCGCACCAGCCGCACAGATTTCTTCCGGCTTACGGTGATAGGAATCACTACCCCCGGAAACAAAACGGTGTTTCTGATGGGCAATAGTGGTAATGAATCTGGATTATGTTTTTCCGCTCCTTCGGCATCATCCAACTCAGAGGTAATGATGGAAATCAGTTCCCCATTGCTGTCGTCAGATAAATCTGACAGCATGAGTTGCTGGAGGAGGTTCTCTTGGGTATAATTCATACGTTGTCTTTCTGAGGGTGCCAAATTGGCAGCATTCCTCCCGTAGTTCTGTTGTTTGTCTTGAAGATAGATACTTGTCAAGAGCTGTGCCAATATATCACCGGAAATCTGCAGGCCTGCAGATAAATTTCCCCAGAAAGAGTACATTTGGTACTGTATTCTGGAACAATGCTTTTCAGATCTTCATCTGTTATGTACCGCATGCGTCATTTTTTACTTTTCCTGTTCTTCTGGGCGTTCGGTTTGGCCGCGGTGGCGCAGACCAAGTCTCCCCTGCGTCTCAGGCAAAAACCCGTTTCTGATTCGCTCCGGCAGAAAGCCCCCAAGCCCGAGGTGGTGTTGGAGTTCCCCAACATCAACCGCGTGCCTTACTATTACAACAAGGCCAAGTATGAAAATATTCTGAAGCTGGAGAATAAAAATGCCTGGGAAAAAGTGCTGCCTTTACTGGAAGACTACGTGGGCAACTTCGGAATTGACAATTTCCATAGAGACACCAAATTGCTCTGGCGCCTGGGCCAGTTGTATGAACGCGAAGGGCAGCTGGAAACCGCCATCGCCTATTACCGCCTGGTGCTTAAACACCACCGTACCGACATAAAACAGGTGCAGCAGTACTATGACTCCCTGGAGGCAAAATCAGAGAGTATTTATTTGCCCCTGGCTCACTATTATGACCTGGTGGAATACCGCAAGTCGGTGGCTACGTTCAAGCCCCCGCGCGGCGTGTACACCAACATGGGCGATGCCATCAACTCCAAGGTAGAAGATTACGGCCCTGCGGTGCACCGCGACGAGGAACTGTTCATCTATACCTCGCGCCGCAAGGGCGTGAAAGCCACCGGCACCGATGAGGACCTGTACTTCTCCCGCTATGAGAACGGCTTCTGGCAGGAAGGACAGTCGTTTGGCAAGCCCATCAACAGCATTTACAACGAAGGCTCCGCGTGCCTTAGCCGCGACGGCAAGACCCTTTACTTTGCCCGCTGCGAAAGCCCCGATGGGTTTGGCAACTGCGACCTGTACACCGCTACCCGGCTCTCTGACGGTTCCTGGGGACAGATAAAGAACCTGGGCGCCAGCGTGAACAGCAAAGCCTGGGACTCCCAGCCTACCCTGTCACCCAATGAAGACACCCTATACTTCGCCTCTGACCGCCTGGGCGGCTTTGGCATGTCTGATATCTACTACACCTACAAAATGAAGAGCGGCCTTTGGTCGCCGGCCGATAACCTGGGGCCGGTGATCAATACCCGGGAAAGCGAGGTGAGCCCGTATTTCCACCCGCTGTACCAGGTGCTGTATTTCAGTTCACGGGGCCAGCTTCTCAACTTTGGGGATTTTGACATCTACAAGTCTTACCGGGTGAACGGGCAGTGGCAGGAACCGCGCAACATTGGCCCTCTGGTGAACGGCAAAGGCAGTGAGTATTACTTCACCATCAACGCCGCCTCCACCAACCTGTACTACGCCCGCTCAGAACCCACTGACCTCAAGAACCTGGACCTTTTCTCGTTCCCGCTGCCTATGGAGGCGCACCCGTTGGCTGTGACCAAACTGACTGGCGTGCTCACAGATTCCATTACCAACAAACCCCTCAACGGCATCATCTCCATCATTGACCTGGACAACGGCATTGAGGTGGCCAGCAAATATCTGCGCGAAGACGGCTCTTTTGACTTTGACCTCATTGACAACAGCCGCTACATGATGCTTATTCAGAGCCCAGACTTTTTCTCCATTGAGAAAGAGATTGACCTCAAGAATGACACGGTCATGAAGATCATGAGCACCTTGATTGACTACAGCATTCCGCTCATTTTCAAGAACATTGAGTTTGATGAGGCCAAGGCCGAGATAAAAGATGCCATGAAGCCCACCCTGGACCGCATTGTGCTGTTTCTGGTAGACCACCCCAAAGTACGACTCAGCATTGAAGGCCACACCGACAGTAGCGGTGACCCAGACGCCAACGTAGAGCTGTCGCAATGGCGGGCCTTCTCTATCCAGAAGTACCTGGAAAACAAGGGTAAACTGGAGCCCGGCCGTATAGACGCGGTAGGCAAAGGAAGCGCGGAACCTATAAAACCAGAAATAACCCTGGAAGACCGCGCCGTAAACAGAAGGGTAGAATTCAAGCTCATTAAACCCACTGAGGGCGGGACCGGCAACTGGTAAAACCCAAGCTGGACCATAAAAAGACCGGGAGCCGTTTTGAGCCTGTTTTTCAGAAAACAGGCTCAAAACGGCTCCCGGCGTTAAGGCTAATTCTAACTTACAGCTTGATGGTCTTGATCTGGTCTTTGATAGGCGGAATCTTCTGCCGCGGCTCACGGCCCTCTTTCAATTTGCGCCCACCCACGTTCACAATAAAGCCCACGCTAAACACAGAGTTACCGGCGGTCATGAACTCGCGGTTCTTCAGCCCGAAGTTGCTGCCGCTGGTGTATTGCAGCTGCAAAGACGGGGTAAGGGTCATGCGGGTGTAGAAGATAGGCTCAAAAAAGATGTTGTCCTCGGTGGCCTGCTTCACGTCATTGCGCACAAACTCACTCATGTTCACGTAGCTCAGGCGCAGGGCGGTGCCGTAATTCAATGGAAAATCCTTCCCGAAGAGGCCGATGGATTTCTTTTTCTTGGAGGAGTAGTTCACCTGCATGAAATACTTGTTGAAGCTGGTCTCCTGGCGGTCATAGGTAATTAGGCCCTCAGAGGTTTTGTCTTTGTAGGTACGGTCACTGCTTCCCTTGCCCAGACCGGCGTACACTTCCAGAATGCGGTTCTCATCTGGCCCAAAGGTGGTGAAATACCCGCCCCCGGCCTCCAGCAGGTTATGCCGGAAGTCTTTCTTTTTATTGTTATTGTTCATCATGGCCCCGCTCAGCAAAACGCCCACGTGGTCAGTGACCGCGTAGGCCGAGTTGAAGGTGGCATTCCCTTTCAGGGTGATGTGCCCGCTGGTGCTCAACTCGCCTTTTGAGCTCAGCATGGGGGTGTTGGGGGTGTTGGGCATGTACACAGAAGAACAGCTTGCCGTGCCCAGGACCAGGCAAAGCCCGGCCAGTTTTAGAAAATGTTTTTTCATAAAGTACTCTTAATAATTCCTTTCATCTTTCTGCCTGCCAACCCAAAACCTGGTCCTCTCCTTTCCGGAACTTACCCCAGCCTAAGCCTCAATAAGCCACCTGTTCTGCTACAGCGCCAGGGTCTTCTGCACATCGCCGGTACGGCACAACACAGAGCGTTTCTTGCCCGCTATTTCCAGGTTCAGAATATTGGTCTGGTCTGAGAATACTTCGGTGAGGAGGGCGTTCTGCACAAACAGTTGCCCGCTGGGGACTTTGCCCGCCGGAATCTCCAGGTACAGCCAGACCGCGTCTGCCTCTTCCTGGGCACCCAGAAACTTCTGCGGCACCTTGGTTCCCTTAGCCCCTGAGATGGACAGGTGGGCCTGCAGGTACTCAGCGAGGAGTTTGTTTACCCGTTCAGAGCGGTCTAACCTGATGTTGGTTTTGTGTCGCCGGCTCAGGGCTTCTTCCAGGTCATTGGCAAACACCCGCACGGCCAGCTCATAGGTCTGGGTTTTGGGGTTATAGTGGGCGTCTGTGATACTGGTATGGAACTCATGGGCCCAGGCGGACAACGGAAGCACCAAGGCACACACCAAAGCAAAATATAAAGCCTTCTTAATATTCATATGTACTTTTAAACAGGAAGAGACGCAAATTTATTGCGTCTCTTCCTGATCTCTTAAATGATTGTTATGCCAAGACCGAAGCCTTTTATTTTTCTCTGTGCCTAGTTGAATAGCAGTTTGAAGAAGTCATTGAAGATGGCAAAGGCCATAAGCCCCAGCAACAGCACCATGCCTACTTTCTGCGCATTCTCCAGGAACTTGTCTGACGGCTTGCGGCCCGAGATCATCTCATAGGTCAGGAACATGACGTGCCCGCCGTCCAAGGCCGGGATAGGCAGAAAGTTCATGAACGCCAGCACCATAGACAACATGGCGGTCATGGCCCAGAAGTTGATCCAGTTGAAGTTACCGCCGTAGATCTGGGCAATACCAATAGGTCCGCTCAAGGCCTTTGAGGCAGAAACCTCAGCTCTAAAGATCTTCGCGAAGCCTTTGATGTTGGTGGTGATCACCGAGAACGCTTTCTCAGCGCCTACCGGAATAGCGGCTAATAAACCATACTCACGGGTGGCGCGGGGCAGCAGCATTTCTGGGTAGAACCCAATGGTACCGTCCTCATCTACCGTCGCCTGCAGGGTTTTGGTCTGACCGCCTCTGGAAACTTCCAGGGCCACCGCCTTGCCTTTGTTCTTCTGCAGCTCCTGGGTTAGTTCATGGTAGAACTGGATAGGCTGGTTACCGATTTTGGTGATACGGTCACCGGGCTCTAAACCAGCTGCTGAGGCAGGTGTCTTCGGTTTTACAGATTTCACCGCGAAAGGCTCACGAGCGGCAATAAAGCCCATGCGGTCGCCGTCGGCTAGTTTATCAATCAGGTTAGTGGGTACCGGTACCTGTACCTGCTGTCCGGCGCGATCTACAGTATAGGAACCGTTCCGGCCCAGGATCACGTCTGGGTTGTAGACATCCTGGAATTCTACCAGCGGTTTACCATTCACGGCCACAATCTTGTCACCGTCCCTAAGGCCCATTTCCTTGCCAATCTCAGAGGTGACAATGCCGTATTTCACGTCTTTGGCCAGCAGATAGCTTTCGCCATATAGGTAGGTAAGGCCGGCAAAAATGATGATACCCGTTATCACGTTGAAAATAATGCCGCCCATCATGACAATAAGGCGCTGCCAGGCCGGCTTGGCCCGGAACTCCCAAGGCTGAGGCTCCTGTGAAAGGGAAGCCGTGTCCAGGGACTCGTCTACCATGCCTGATATCTTCACGAAACCGCCCAGCGGGATCATGCCAATCATATATTCTGTCTCGCCTACCTGCTTGCTTACCAGTTTGGGAGGAAACCCGATAGCGTATTTCTCTACGCGCATCCCAAACCATTTGGCGGCCAGCATGTGGCCTAACTCATGTATTCCTACCAAGATGGTCAGGCCCAGAATCAACTGGCCGGCCATTACTAATGCATCCATTTACTATGTTTATAAGGTAATTGCCAGACCGCGTGAAGGCGTGGTCTGGCTTTTTTTGTTCTGTATTCTGGGTCCTTGTAAGGCAGCGGGAAACCTAGGCGTGAAGCAGGTCAAGCGCCCGAAGACGGGTCTCTTTGTCTGTTTCCACGAAGTCCGCCAGCGAAGGCTCGGCAATATACGCAACTTTAGCGAGACAGTCAGAGATGAGGTCAGACATCTCCAAAAAGCCCACCTCCTCGCGCAGGAAGGCTGCCACGGCCACCTCATTGGCGGCATTGAGCACGCAAGGCGCGTTCCCGCCTTTCTCCATGGCGGCAAAGGCCAATCCCAGATTTCTAAAAGTCTCCAGGTCTGGCTGCTCAAACGTAAGCTGCGGGTAATTGAGGAAATTGAACCGCGGGAAATCAGACTTAAGCCGGTTGGGATAATTGAGCGCATACTGGATGGGCAGTTTCATGTCTGGCAAGCCCATCTGCGCCTTCAAAGAACCGTCTTCAAACTGAACGAGAGAATGCACGATAGATTGCGGGTGCACCACCACGTCTACCTGGTCGTTGCGGAGCCCGAACAACCACTTGGCCTCAATCACTTCCAGGCCCTTGTTCATGAGCGAGGCCGAGTCAATGGTGATCTTGGCGCCCATTTCCCAGTTGGGGTGCTTTAGGGCCTGCGCCTTGGTCACGGTCTGCAGATAATCGCGGTCCTTGCCCCTAAAAGGACCACCGGAGGCCGTGAGGATGATTTTCTCAATGGGGTTATGGAATTCGCCGGCCAGGCACTGAAAAATAGCGCTGTGCTCAGAGTCCACCGGGTAAATGTTCACGCCTTTCTCACGGGCCAGCTGGGTTATGAGTTGGCCGGCCACCACCAGGGTTTCCTTGTTGGCCAGGGCAATGGCTTTGCCGGCCTCTATGGCTTTGATAGTAGGGAGCAGCCCGGCATAGCCTACCATGGCGGTCAGGACAATGTCAACGGTCTCCATCTGCACCACTGAGCTCACGGCGTTCATGCCAGCGTAAACCTTGATGGGGTGCGGCGCCAGGGCCTCGCGCACGGTCTCGTAGAGGTCGTCTCGGGTAATGACCACCGCGTTGGGCTGAAAGGCAATGGCCTGGGCAATGAGCAGGTCTGCGTTGGAATGGGCCGTCAATACCTCTACCTCAAAGGCCTGCGGCTGGGCTTGTATCACTTCCAGGGCCTGGGTACCTATGGAGCCTGTTGAGCCAAGAATGGCAACTCGTTTCTTCATGTAAAATTCAAATGGCCGTTTTGAGGCTATTTCTGCGAAGTTAAGGGAAAACTACGACTCTCTTCCTGCCATGGGCCCTTTCCTTCCTGGTAGGAACCAACTCACGGCCGTATTGTTGCGGACGGCAAGGGTTTCTGGCCCGCAGAGACGGATTAGCCGGCAGGGATTCCTGTTTTAAGGCTGTTTTTGGGAAATCAGGTCTAAACCAGGATCTGGGGCGGGCAGCATCTCTTTGAGCAGCAGCTTATCTATTTTGGTACCGTCCATGTCCACTACCTCTATCTCAAAGCCATTGTGCTCCAATTTTTCGCCGGTGACCGGAATGCGGCCGAGCCGGTGCAGGACAAAACCAGCCAGCGTAACATATTCCGCCGGGTCTTTCTGGATGAAGTCATGCTTTAGTTTCTCATTCAGTTCCTCTACCGGCAGCATGCCACTGACCAAAAAACTGCTTTGGTCCCTTTGGATAAATTCCGGCTCTTCTACCTCATCTGGGTCCGGCATGTCGCCTACAATGGCCTCCAGGATATCATGGAGCGTGATAATGCCTTCCACGGAGCCAAACTCGTCTACCACCACCCCCAGGTACTGTTTGTGTTTTTTAAACAGGTTCAGCACCACGCTGGCGTACATGGTCTCCGGCACAAAAATAGGGTCATGGATAAGGGCGGTAAGCGGCACGTGCTGGCCCAACAGGTTCTCATAGAATTCCTTGGCGTTCAAAATACCCACCACCCGGTCCTGCAGGCGGTCAAATACCGGAAACTTAGAGTGGCCGCTTTCCCGCAGCTTCTCCTTGATCTGTTCCTCAGAATCCTGTAGGCTCACCCACTCCACCTCCCGGCGGTGGGTTTTCAGATGTTTGGCTTTCTGTTCTGAGTAGTGGAAAATATTCTGGTGCAGGTCGGTTTCCTCCTGGGCCAGTACCCCCTGCCGGCCGGCGGTTGCAATCAAATGCCGAAGGTCCTCCTCAGACAACTTCTCTTCCTGGGGTGCCTTCACGCCCAGCAACCTAACCACCAGACTGGTGGAGCCAGACAGCACCTTCACCAGGGGCAGCGCCATTCTGGTGAAAACTTTAATGATGGGGGCCACCAGTAAAGCAATGCGTTCACTATTGCCCAGGGCTATGGTTTTAGGGATGAGTTCGCCTAGCACCATGGAAAAATACGTGATTAAACTCACCACCAGGACAATGGAGAGGGTTTCGGCGTAGGGCGCCAGCCAGGGAACCCGCTGCAGGACCACTTGCATGTCCCCGGAGAGGGTGGTGCCGCCATAGACCCCCAGGACAATCCCGATCAGGGTAATGCCCACCTGCACGGCAGACAGGAAGTCCTCGGGCTCTTCCAAAAGGTCCAGCACTGCCTGGGCGCTTTTGTTCCCGGCGCGGGCCTTCTGCCGGATCCTATGTTTTCTAACGGAGATGATGGAAACCTCAGACAGGGCAAAGAAACCGTTTAGCAGGGTTAAAATGACCATGATCAAGAATTCCATAGCATGGATGATAAGAGGTTATCTCATTTCTGCACCGCCTCCAATAGGCCGTCGGCCAGGGTGCGGTCATTGCTGAGCCGGGGCACCTTGTTCTGCCCGCCCAGTTTGCCTTGCCGCTTCATATACACCTGAAACGCGTCTGAGGGCAAGGGGGTCACCTGCAGGGTAGCCAGGATATTGCCCGTGATCAGGTCATCATAGTAGCTGTTGCGCTTACGCAGGTGCCAGTTGAGGGCCTTGGCAAAGCGCTCGGGGTCATGGGGTGGCTGCGCAAACGCCACCAGCCACTCATGGTAAGACGGGTCTTCCCCCTGACTTACATACGGGGCCACCGTGAATTCTGTCACGGCTACCTCCGGAAATTCTGCCATAGCGTCTTGCAGGGCGCCTTCCACCTCTTCGGCGATCACGTGTTCGCCAAAGGCGGAGATAAAATGCTTGAGGCGGCCGCTCACCACCACCTTATGCGGGAACAGGGAGGTAAACTTAACGGTGTCGCCAATGGAATAGCCCCAGAGCCCGGCGTTGCTGTTGATGATGAGCGCGTAATTCACCCCGGTCTTCACCTCGGCCAAGGTGAGGCGCCGCGGATGGGGCTGGTAGAACTCCTCTGCCGGAATGAACTCGTAGAAAATACCGCTGTCGGCTAGCAGCAGCAGGCCCGGGTCATCCTGCACGTTCTGGAACGCGAAAAAGCCCTCAGACGCCGGGAACGTCTCAATGGAATCCACCTTGCGGCCAATGCTCTCCATCAGTTTCGCCCGGTACGGGGCAAAGTTCACGCCTCCGTACACAAACAGGTTAAAGTCTGGGAACACGTCTTTGATGTGCTTGCCGGTGCGCGACATGATCTTGTCAAAATACATCTGCACCCACGGCGGTATGCCGGAGATCAAGGTCATGGGCTGGCCCAGGGTCTCGTTGACAATGGCGTCCAGCTTGGTTTCCCAGTCTTCAATGATATTGGTCTGGTAGCTAGGCAATTGGTTTCCGCGCAGGTATGCGGGAATGTGGTGGTTCACGATGCCAGACAATCTTCCGGTATTAATGCCGGCCACCTGCTCCAGCACCGGGCTTCCGCTCAGGAAAATAAGCTTACCATCCAGAAACTGAGCCTTCCCCGTTTCATGAATATAGTTGAGCAGCGCGTTTTTGGCGCCGTTGATGTGGTTAGGAATAGAATCTGGGGTGATGGGAATATACTTGGTGCCCGAGGTGGTACCGGAGGTTTTGGCGAAGTACAGCGGAAGCCCGGGCCAGAGCACATCGCGCTCGCCGGTCTTGAGGCGGTCAAAGTAAGGCCGCAACGCTTCATAGTCGCGCACGGGTACCGCCTGGGCCAGGTCTTTGGGCGTTTGAATGTCTTTAAAGTAATGATCCTTCCCGAAGGCCGTGCCCGCCGCTTTCTGAATAATGCCCTGGAAAACCCGTTGCTGGGCCTCGGCGGGCCGCTCCATCCAGTTTTTCTGCCGGGCGTGCACCCACGCGGCCAGTGGCTTACTCAAGAACGCTTTAACTCCCATGTAGACATGTTGCTAGTGACTACCCAATACCTGAAACACCTATTCTAAAGAACGCTGGTCTGGTGGTTTACTTATTGAGTTTGGGTAAAGATAGTAATCTTACGCAAGTTCTGGTCTGCCCCTGCCTGCCAGCCGTTTCGGGGCTGTTTTTCGTGAAACGGCTCTAAAACGGAAGACCAAACCTGATGGAAGCAAACAGATTTATTTCAGGTATAGGAAAAATCGTCTATTCTCTGCCCTGCAAAACCAATTGTCATTTTTTCTAGTACCTTAAGGCTATTCAACCTAACACTAATCTAAAGACTATGGCAACTAACACTGGCACCGCCGTTTGGCAAGGAGGCCTTAAAGAAGGCAAAGGAACGGTTTCTACCCAAAGCGGCGCATTAGATGATGCCCGTTACTCCTTCGGGTCACGTTTTGAGGAGGGTGTTTCTGGCACCAACCCAGAAGAATTAATTGGCGCGGCCCACTCAGGCTGCTTCTCCATGTTTCTGGCCGGACTGCTGGAAGGTAACGGCACCCCGGCTACTTCTATAAAGACCGATGCCAAGGTTTTGCTGGGCAAAGACGACACCGGCCCGTTCATTAGAAGAATTGACCTGGTGACCGAAGCAGACGTGCCTGGCATCTCTAATGATGACCTGCAGAAGCTGGGCCAGAAGGCCAAAGAAGGCTGCCCTATCTCCCGCGCGCTGGGCGCGGTGAAGGAAATCACGCTCAACATTTCACTAAAGGGCGCCTAAGCCAGGCCAGGGTTTAAGAGCTTGCTTAGAATTTTCACTATATTTGCCCGATAAAATTAATGCATGAGATCATTGGCTAGAGTAGGTTTGCGCCCTTCGCGCGACCATAAAATTTCTTTTGGAGTACAGTTGGCCCTGGTGCTGCTGTGGATTATCTACAGTTTGTTTCTGATTTTTACAGAGCCCGGAAGTTCCACCAATGACCGCCATTTTATACACTATGTTTTCATGGCACTGGCCATTGGCTACCTTCTGTTCATTCTGGCCCAGAACACGTCACTGTTCGGGACCCAGTCTTACCTGGAGATCACGCCGGCTTATGTGGTAGAAAAACGCGGGCACTTTAAAAAGAAGGTGGCCATTTACCTGCAAGAGGTGACCGGCATTGTGCTTAATAACACGCTGGCCAAGTTCACCATGCGCGACGGCACCCGCTGCCAGATAGACCTGAAACTGGTGAACAACCGCAAAAGCCAGAACTTGGTAAAAGAAAAACTGATGGAGGTGGCCAAGAAGCATGACATTCCGGTTACGGACAACTCTGCTCCCAACCGCCGAAAATAGACGTTTCCGGCCTGTTTTGGCTAAAACACCCTTAAAACAGAAACGGCCCCTCTTTGCGGAGGGGCCGTTTCTGTTTTAGACCTTTTCTGGTGCTTAGTCCAGGTTAGGCTGCGGCGTGGTACGCAGGTAAGGCTTGATCACCACGTGGCCCTTCGGGAATTTAGAGGCAACCTCCTCCTGCTTCACCGAGGGCAGAATTACACAGTCCTGGCCGTTCTCCCAGTTAGCCGGTGTGGCCACGCTGTGGTTGGCCGTTAACTGCAAGGAGTCTATCACGCGCAGAATCTCGGCGAAGTTACGGCCGGTGGAAGCCGGGTAGGTAAAGATCAGCTTCACTTTCTTGTCTGGCCCAATCACAAACACAGACCGTACGGTGAACGTGTCGCTGGCGTTGGGGTGGATCATGTCATACAGGTTAGACACGTTACGGTCTGCGTCTGCAATAATAGGGAAGTTGACGGTGGTGTTCTGGGTCTCGTTGATGTCCTGGATCCAGCCGTGGTGTGAGTCAAGGGGGTCTACGCTCAAAGCAGCCACCTTCACGTTGCGGCGGTCAAACTCATCTTTTATTCGGGCTACCGCTCCCAGCTCAGTGGTACATACCGGGGTATAGTCCCGCGGGTGCGAAAACAGAACGGCCCAGCCATCGCCAATCCACTCATGGAAATTAATGGTACCCTCAGAGGTCTCAGCCGTGAAATCTGGTGCGATATCGCCTAATCGTAATGCCATGGTCTTATTTGTTAAGGTGGTTAATGGTATGGATATTTTAAATGCGCATTGGTGTGATTCCTTTTCAAGATGTATTGCCTCTATTAGTTTCAATAATCCCTATAGGTTCAGTAGACAAATTAAGAGACCAATTGCCTCAAATCCAACTAAACCCGAAGATAATTATCAAGTTGACATGGAAATTATGAGTATACATAAATATTTATTAAAAGCAGAGGTAGGTGGTTGATGAAGGCGTGGGGAGAAGGGTTTAGCTGCTATTTAAATGAGGCTGAGTTTGTTAGTACCTTCGGTAATCATTGACCGGAAGTGGTGGAGCCGTTTTTAAGGAGGGTGGTTTGAAGATGTTTTCCGGAAAACGGGCTGGAAGCGCAGGCTGGTCAGTAGGAGTGATCATCCCCCTACCCCCTTCAAAGGGGGACGCAGAAGAGGGCAATGCGTGCGAACAGGTCAAGCCCTGTCCCTACAGGGAATGCGTGGGGAATACACCGGGAATGGTAGAGACAATGGCACCGCCTTGTCTTTTACGGATCAGGTGGCAATGCCGCCCGCTCGCAGGCCCTGCGAGCGTCTGTGCCAGCGGCATCTCCCTGTGTGCATCTGCTGGTGTAAACATCCCCCTTCGCACCCTCAAGGGGGGAGTCTGCGTTTAATTGGCGGTGATGCGTTTTGAAGCTGTTTTCCTAAAAACGTACTTAAAACGCAAATCTTAAAACACGCATCTCCACGCTTTCTCCGATTTCCAGTCTTTACTCTGAGCGCCTCGCTTGTGGCCCTGCAACAGCTTTACCTAAGAGCAGATAGCAAAGCGGCCGCAAGGGCAGTGCGAGGGGGAAAGACGGGGCCCCGCGGCCGTGAGCGCTCGGAGGGAACAAATGAAACGTAGAAGCATAAGGACTCAGGGAAGAAAGGACACTACGCTAGCTAAAGCGGAATAGGAAATACCTAAGCGAAAGCAAAAACACGCCAGCAAAGGCAGAAGGTGAAATACCGAAGACAAGCTCCCTCTTCCCCCTAAAAACAAAACTGCTGTTTTGAGCCTGCTTTCGTAAAAACAGGCTCAAAACAGCAGCAAAAGAAATTAAAAGGGAATTAAATCTGATTCGCCTCTTCCTCCACTACCAGCGCGGTGACCTTAGAAAAATCAGAAAGGAAGGTAGTGTCCAGAATATCACAGGTGGCATCGCGCACGCGCTTCATAAGCAGCCTGATCTCACAGGTAGCCTCGTCCACGCATTCCTCGCATTTCTTGTAGTAGAGGTGACTCACGCAGTGCACGGGGGCCAGCGGTCCGTCTACCATGCGGATCACGTTGCCCACCGACAGTTGCGCCGGGTCTTTGACCAGGGTATAGCCGCCGTTTTTTCCGCGGGTGCTTTGTACTACCTGCTGCACCTTCAGGTCTACCAGAATGGCTTCCAAGAACTTACGGGGAATGCGCTCGGCGGCGGCTATCTCAGAAATGAGCACCAGGCCGCGCTCATGTTGCTTCGCTAGGTAGAGAAGCGCTTTTAAGGCGTACTTGGCTTTTTTTGAAATCATAGGGTGTGAGAGAAAACGCGTTATTAAACCGCCTTCACCTTGAACTTCTTCTGCAGCTCCTGAATGGAAGCCTTGAATTTCTTGTCGGTATCAATCAGGTCAGACACGGTCTGCACCGAGTGGATCACCGTGGAGTGATCTCTGCCGCCGAAATGGTAGCCTATAGACTTCAACGAGTGGCTGGTAAACTCTTTCGCGAAATACATGGCCACCTGACGCGCCGTCACAATTTCTTTCTTGCGGGTCTTGGCTTTCAGGGAATCCAGGGTTACCTGGAAATACTCGGCTACGGTCTTCTGGATGAAATCCAGGTTTACCTCGGTCTCCACATCTTCAATGATGTGCTTGAGCGCCGACTTAGCCAGTTCCAGATCAATCTCTTTTCGGTTCAAGGAGGACTGCGCTATTAACGAAATAAGCACGCCTTCCAGTTCCCGCACGTTGGTATCCACGCTGTAGGCCAGGTACTCAATCACGTTGTCAGGGATATGAATCCCGTCACTCTGCATCTTCTTGTAGATGATGGCCATGCGGGTCTCAAAGTCCGGGCTCTGCAAATCGGCCGTGAGGCCCCACTTGAAGCGGGATAACAGACGCTCTTCCAGGCCTTTAAGGTCACGCGGCGGGCAATCTGAGGTCATCACAATCTGCTTGCCACTTTGGTGCAGGTGGTTGAAGATGTGGAAGAACATCTCTTGCGTTTTCTCTTTGCCGCTCAGGAACTGCACATCATCAATGATGAGGATGTCTACCAAAAGGTAGAAATTGGCGAAGTCCTGCACGTTGTTGGTCTTGAGAGACTCAATGAACTGGTTCACGAATTTCTCAGAAGACACGTAGAGCACAAACTTATCTGGGTTGTTGCTCTTGATATGGTTGCCTATGGCCTGTACCAGGTGGGTCTTGCCCAAACCTACGCCGCCATACACCATTAAGGGGTTGAAAGACGTGGTACCAGGCTTATTGGCGACGGCGTAGCCCGCTGAACGCGCCAGACGGTTGCAGTCACCTTCAATGTAGTTCTCAAAGGTATAGCTCTGGTTGAGCTGCGAGTTGAAGAAGTGCCGGTCAATGGCTTTCGACTCAAACGGGTTCTTGAGGAAGCTGCGCTCCGGGCTGTAAGAGTTCACTACCGCACTGGGCACTTTCTTGGTTGGGATGTTAACGGTCTGCGGCTTGCTGTGGTCGTTTCCCTGGTCTACAATTATAGAGTACTCCAAGCGGCCCTCAGAGCCCAGTTCCTGAAACACCACTTTCTTGAGCAGGCCCACGTAATGCTCTTCCAGCCACTCATAGAAGAACTGGCTGGGCACTTGTATGGTCAGCACGTTACTTACCAGAGACAAAGGCACGATCGGCTCGAACCACGTTTTGTAGCTCTGCTCGCCTATGTTGTCCCTGATAACTTGTAAACAGTTATGCCAGACGGTTGTACAGTCTTTTACCATTAACATCGCTTCTTCCAATCCCGCGTTTTTGAGTGTCTAAAATTCCCAGAGGGCTACAAAAATGAAAAAAAACTCTTGAACAAAAAACTTGAACCTTACGAAATATTGACACTATTATTCAAAGGCAGAACAGAGGCCGTAGTGGCAGTTTTTGTTTTCTTCTTTCTGTCAAAAGTAAAATCTATGCGGCCTAAATTAATGCCTGACCAGCCCACTTGGTTCACCAAGGTCACGTGTCCGCTGGAATGGGTCACGCGGTCTGGCTCATCCAGAAACGTATGGGTGTGCCCGCCAATAATCAGGTCTATGCCGCTTACCTGGGTAGCTAGTTTCACGTCATCAATTTTCTGGTACTCATACTTATAGCCCAGATGCGACAAGCAGATGACCAGGTCTACTTTCTCCTGCTCGCGCAAGGTTTTCACCATGTTTTGAGCCGTAGCCACCGGGTCTAAGTATTTGGTATTGCCGAAGTTATTATCCGCCACTAAGCCTGCCAGCTGAATCCCCAAACCGAACACGCCAATCTTGAGCCCTTCTTTCTGGAACACCTTGTAAGGTTGAAAGCGCCCCTGCAGAATGGTGTCTGTGAAATCATAATTGGCGATGATAAACGGGAAGCCCGCGTTTGGCAACTGCTTCTGCAAGCCTTCCAGGCCGTTGTCAAAATCATGGTTGCCCAGGGTGGCGGCGTCATAGCCCATCTGGGTCATGAGCTTATACTCCACCTCACCGCCAAAGAAGTTGAAATACGGGGTCCCCTGCCAGATGTCGCCGGCGTCCAGCAACAGCACGTTAGGTTCCTGTGCCCTGATCTGCTTTACCAGCGTGGCCCTCCGGGCCATGCCGCCCATACCCCCGTTCTTGCGCCCGTCATTGGGGAACGGGTCAATGCGGGAGTGCATGTCATTGGTGTGCAGAATAGTCAGTTTAATGGGGGCAGCGGCGGCGCTACCAATGCTAGGCAAGCCCAACACCGCTAAACCAGCCGTCCCGGCCAAGGTACTCTTTATAAAATCCCTGCGTTTCATTTTAGTTGTATCAAGTATCGCGTATCAAGTAACGCGATGTCTTTAAAACTTAATTTCTTTTAGCGTACCAGGGCACCACACCTTTCTAGGGTCGTGTTTCCTGATACTTGCTACGTGCTACTAGTTAAGCACTTTCACCCGGCCGTCTTTCTCGGCGGTAACGGGCTTGCCCTGGGCGGTGCGTTGCTTTATCTCTTTCATGATGGCATCACGGGCCAGCAAGCCTGCCTGCTCTGTTTTAAGGGCCTTTTTCAGGAAACTCATGTTATCACCGCCGTTGGCCAGGTAATCTGAGATGGCAATGGTGTAGGTCTTGGCACGGTCAAAAGGCTTCTTGTCTATAAAGATGCTCTCCACTTTTCCGTTGCGCATGGTGTAGGTGGCGTTGGCCACCGAAAGAATCTGGGTGCGGGCGGCAAAATCAAACATCTCCTGGACTGTTTCGCCAGACAGGGTCAAGACCAATATTTCATTTTCAAACGGCATGAGTTCAAAGACATCGCCTACCGTGATGGGACCTTTGTCTATGGGGTTGCGCAGGCTTCCGCTGGTGACCCCTGCCATGTCAATGGGCTTCTTGTACACGGCCATGGTCTGGCTGCGGGTCAGGTCGGCCACGAAATTACCCAGGGCAGATTCTATCACGCCTTTCTCCAGGGCTACGGGCGATTGCCCTATCACCTCGTTCATGGTCTGGTCCACGCGGGCGCGGTAAGGGACAATGGTTTTCTCGGCGGTTGGGTCTGCGGCCACCTGCACGTTCACCAGAATATCAGTGGGTTGGCTAAGCTGTGCGGAAGGGGTGAGCGGGCGTTGGCAACTGGTAAAAGCGAAGGCAAGCCCAAGGCCTAAGGCTACACAACGGGCTGAAAAACTATCCAAAAAAAACTTCATGTTGTAAATACGGATTTGCTCAAAGATACGCCTGCCTTTGTTAAAAACCCAAAGCGCTTTAGCCGCCGTTAAACCGCGGTTGGCCGTTAAATAATTCTAAAACCGTAGTTAAACGCCAATCGGTTCCAGTTATAACCTATTGACAATGAAGTAGTTTTTTGCTATACTTGTTTCATACCGGTAGTTAGCCGGTTGTTAATGGTCTTACTGCCTGTACACCCATGTCACGGTTACCTTTGGAGATAGTCCGCCTGGTGGGGCGCAGGGCTCCGGTCCTTTGCCGGCCCCTGTTCAGGACAGGTAAAGACCAGAAGATGACTGGGTACCGGCCGGCAGGAAAGCCTTTACAGAGGCGCCTGCCCTCACCTATTGCGCGGCCCCTAAAAAGGCCGGCTCCTGATTCGCCGCAGGTTACAACCTGGGTCGCCAGCGGGACCATTCCTCTCCTATTCCCGTACCGCGCCACCCTGGGAGTACTTGCTTCTCCGGCGAATCTTATTTTCACCAGAAGTACTTTACGCTTTCGATCTCCGTTAATTCAGTAACCTGCCACCCAGCAGCCAGAATTCATTTCCCGTTCCTGTTACTACCACCTTCGCGCAACTTACCTAACCACCGTCTTAGAAACCATGAGCATTTCTTACCTGCAGTACAGTAAATTCATTCTCCTTAAAGTTAGTTTTGACGTGGACTTATTTGAGAAAGAACTCAGAAAATGTTTGCGGCTGTTACTCACCCATGAGATAAGAGAACTGAAGCGCTGGTGCCGGGCCACTTTTCCTAAAAGTTTCAGAAGCATTATGGGCCGTTGCTTCCGCTATTTCTGGCGCATAAAGGCCATATCCTTTAAAAAGGGAACACCAGCAACTCCAAAGGCAGTCTAATTCCCTAACCGTTCTTTACAAACCCTTTATATCTTTCTGGTCCATCCCGTTTCGGGGCCGTTTTCATGAAAACGGCCCCGAAACGGTTTTTCTTTTTTACACCTGGCTGAACGCGTACGCTAGGCACATTTCCCCCTGTCGGTTTCCTGAATTGCCGTATCTTGCGCCTACCATCATTGAACAGGCCCCGCCATGGAAACCAACCAACTCCCTACCCACCCCACGTATCCTTTAGCCACCCAGGTGCTGCTGGTGCGCCCCTCGGCCTTTGGAGCCAACCCGGAGACCGCCGCCAGCAACGCGTTCCAGCAAGAGGTGCCGGCGGGCGCCGAACAGAAGGTGCAGCAAAAGGCTTTGGATGAGTTCAACCAGTTCTTGCTCAAGCTCTGGGCCGCGCGGGTAAACGCCGTAGTAGTCAATGACCCAGAAACGCCCCTTACCCCAGACGCCATCTTCCCCAACAACTGGATCTCCTTCCATAAAGGCGGCAAAGTGGTGCTGTACCCCATGCTCTCCCCTACCCGCCGCCAGGAGCGCCACCCAGAATTGCTGGCCCAACTGCAGGAAGAGCACGGCCTGCCGTTCACCGAGGTGATAGACCTCACCTATTTTGAAAAGGAAGGCAAGTTTCTGGAGGGCACCGGCAGTCTGGTGCTGGACCGACAGCATAAAATCGCCTACGCCTGCCTCTCTGACCGCACCCACCTAGAGCCCCTGGAGGTGTTCTGCGAGAAGATGGGGTACCGCCCCGTGGTGTTCCATGCCGTAGACAGCAATAACGTGCCCATCTACCACACCAATGTGATCATGAGCATTGGGGTAGACTTTGCATTGGTATGCCTGGAGGCGATACAGGATGAAGAGGAACAGGGCCTTTTACTGGAGGCACTGGTAGATACAGGCAAGGAGATCATTGACCTGAGCCTGGCCCAGATCAAGAAGATGGCTGCCAACATGCTGCAGGTCCGCAACAAAGCCGGCGAACCGGTTTTGATCATGTCAGAGAAAGGCTACAGGGCGCTTCGGAAAGACCAGTTTGAAGTACTCAACCAACTCACCAAAATGGTCCGCGCCGACCTAAGGACCATTGAGGCCCACGGAGGCGGAAGCGCCCGTTGTATGCTGGCGGAGATTTTTGTGTAATTGTTGATTGTTAATTGCTGATTGTTAATCCTCCTAAACAATCAGCAATTAACAATCAACAATCCTATTTCCAGCTTATTTTCAGAAAAACGGGCGTAAAACGCTTTTCCTATTTGCAGGGCAATTATCGCAATAAAGAATGTGGCAAAAACTTAAGGCGTGGGCCAAACGATTGAAGGCCGATATCAAAGCCCTTACCCTGGCGCTAGGCGATGCGCGGGTGCCTTGGTTCGCCAAGCTCATGGCCGGTATTACGGTGGCCTACGCCTTAAGCCCCATTGACCTTATCCCCGATTTTATTCCCGTATTAGGCTACCTGGATGACCTTCTCCTGCTGCCGCTGGGTATCTGGCTTTCCATAATATTGATTCCGCCGCACTTACTGGAAGAATTCCGGCAGCGAGTGGCGCAGGAAGGCAGCCTGCCCCTCAAAAAGAACCGGATTGCCGCCGCCGTCATTATTCTGCTCTGGCTTTTGGCCGCCTGGTGGGTGGGGCAATGGGCTTGGCACCGGTATCAAAGAAATTAAAGGTTTAGCAGTAATTGCCGAAGCTTCTGGGCATCTGAGGTCGCATTCCCGCCGATGGTGTTATTGAAAAAGCACCACACCGTTTTCCCGTCTAACAGCCAGTCCTGCGCCATGTAGGCGAAGCGCTCCAACTCTTCTTCGGGGTAGGCCCCGCGGTACAATTGTTCATGGCCGTGCAGCCGCATGTACACCGTGTCTGTGGTAGACGTGGCCAGGGCGGGCCATCTTTTGCCGGCGCTAATCACCACCAACGTGATATTGAATTCCTCCAGCAATTCCAGCACTTCGTCTGTGTGCCACGAGGCATGGCGCACCTCCAGGGCAAACACCGTCTCTGGGTAAAGCTTCCGGAGCAAGGTAAAAAAGTGTTTGGCTACCATTTCATTGTAATGGAAAGAGCCCGGCAACTGCACCAATACCGGCCCCAGTCGTTCGCCCATCAGGAGGAAACGGTCCATCCATTTCTTAAGCGGTTCCTCTACGTTCTGAAGTCTGCTCTCATGCGTGATGGAGCGGTGCAGCTTAGGCGCGAACTTAAAATGCGGCGGCGTTATCTCCAGCCACTTCAGAATAGTTTTCTCCATGGTGAAATGGTAGAAGCTGCTGTTGACCTCGGTGCAGTTGAAGTGCTGCGCATAAAAGGGCAACATCTCCGCCGATTTGATGTCTTCCGGGTAGAAGATGCCTTTCCAGGCGTAACTGTAGCCAGAGGTTCCTATGTATAATTTGTCTTCTTCGATGTCCATGTGGAGTAGAGACGGAGATTGAGGGGTTATGGTTTTTGAAAGGCTCCGTTTGGACGTGATCTGAAGGTATGCGTCACCCCCTACCCCCTTCAAAGGGGGACGAGAAAGAGGGCAATGCGTGCGGACAGGTCAAGCCCTGTCCCTACAGGGAAGGCGTGGGAAGGTTGTTTTGCCCCTTCACCGCAAGAGAACTTGTCTCTACAGAGGAAATGCATTGGGAATGGTAGAGACAATGGCACCGCCTTGTCTCTGAAGGTATCAGGTGGCAATACCGCTTGCTCGCAGCGCCCGCAGGTCCAGCGGCGTTCCGTGCCAACAGTTTCTCTATGCGTACACCTGCTGGGTTAACACCCCTCTTCGCTCCCCTCAAGGGGAGAGTCTGCGTTGAATGTGAGCTATTCTGTTTTGAGGCTGTTTTGAGAAAAACGTGCTTAAAACACAGCATCGCAGCCTTCTACGCATTCCCCAATTCCAGTCTTTACTCTGAGCGCCTCGCTTGTGGCCCTGTAATAGCTTTACTAAGAGCAGATAGCAAAGCGGCCGCAAGGGCAGTGCGAGGGGGAAAGACGGGGCCCCGCGGCCGTGAGCGCTCGGAGGGAGACCATGAAACAATCCAGCATTAGGACTCAGGAGACAACAGGCACTACGCTAGCAAAAAGCGGAATAGGCAATAAGTAAGGCCTCTGGCATCAATAGCCTATTCAAGGCAAACAATTAAACTCCTTATCTCAAATAAACCTCACATTCCAACATCGCCCCACCCATTTATGCAGCCTTTTTACCAAAACGCCCCTAAAACGGCTGGCTGATTTCCCTTGGTAGCCGTAGAACAGTTCAGCCAAAAAGCTATATTTACTCCTTCATTCGCTTGCTATTTTATGACTGATATCCCCTCTTCTGAGGCATTATTCCCGGAGTTCGGGCCGGTAACGGCAGAGCAATGGGCCTCAAAAATAAGACATGAACTAAAAGGCGCCGACCCGGCAGACCTGTATTGGCAGAGCTATGAGGGCATTGGCGTGGCGCCTTTCTATACCAAAGAGGACCTCCCCACCGACCCGGCCTATGCCTCGGCTCCCGGACAATTTCCGTTTCTACGCACCTCCAAGACCACCAAGAACAGCTGGCTGAACCTGCAGGCGATTCATGCCGCCGGCAAGGGCCATGAGGCCGTTGACAAGGCGGTTGATGTGCTGACCCGTGGGGTGGATGGCATCCATTTCATTATTGAGAACGGGTACGAATTTGACTGTGATTACCTGATTCAACACCTGGACCTTACCAAGGTTCCGGTGTCTTACACCGTATCCACGGAGGCCGCCAATTTCCTGCATCACCTCATTACCGGGCTCCGCAGGCAAGATATCAACCTTAGCCAGTTGCAGGGTTTTCTGAAGTGCGCGCCTATCCTGGCCTCAGAAGGCTATAAGCTGCTGGACATGGACCACGTGAAGCATCTGGTGGAGCAGTCTCTGGACGCCGACAAGTTTTACGCCCTCACCATCAACGGCTCCCATTTCAGTAACAAAGGCGCCACCCTGGTGCAGGAGATTGCCATTACCCTGGCCATTGCTGTCTGCTATACCAACGGGTTAACGCATGAGATTTTACCGGTAGAGCGCATTTTCCAGAACATGCAGTTTCACCTTACCGCCGGAACCAACTACTTTTTTGAGATAGCCAAGCTGCGGGCTGTACGTCTGCTCTGGGCCAAAGTAGTGGAAGCGTATGGTGCCTCGGAAGAGATAGCAGGCGCCCTGCGCATACACGTTTCTACCTCCCGGTGGCACCAGGCCACCCTTGACCCGCACACCAACCTACTGCGCCACACCACCCAGATGATGAGCGCCATAATTGGCGGGGCAGACTCCGTGGAAGTGGAACCGTTTGACAGCACCTTCCGGGAGAACAACGCCTTTAGTGAGCGCATCGCCCGCAATATCCCCCTCATCTTAAAAGAGGAAGCGTACCTGGACCAGGCCATTGACCCTGCAGCCGGCTCTTATTATCTGGAGTACCTCACGCAGGAGATGTGCGAGAAAGCCTGGGCGTTGTTCCAGGAGATTGAAGGCTACGGAGGGTTTCTGCCGGCCTCTACCGCAGGCTTCATCCAGAACCTCATCAAGGAAACCACCCACCAGAAGTTCAAAGACATTGCCAGCGGGAAAGAAGTGATTCTGGGCACCAACAAGTACCCAAACCCCAATGAGAAGCATGATTATGACCCTGAGAGCCTGATCCAGAGCAAGCAGTTTGACAACACCCGCGCCTCTTATTCCTATGAGGTGATGCGGCTGGCCACCGAACTGCATTTCCGGAAGAAGAACCGCCGTCCGCACGCGTTGGTGGTGCATTTGGGCAATGCCATTCAGGAACACATCCACGCCTCTTTCGCGCGCGAGTTCTTCACCTGCTCTGGCTTTACCACCCAGGTGGTGAAGTTTGACACCCCGTCGGCGGCGCTGGCGGCCGTGAAAGACCTGGATGCCCAGGTAATTGTGATGGCCGCCCCCGAAAAGGAGTTCCAGCAGTTTGCCGAACCCTTCGCCCGGGGCATGCGTTCCCAGCAACGGCAGGGCCCGGCCTTGGTCCTCGCTGATGATCCCATGCACCTGAAAGAAGAGCTCCGGACCCACGGCTTTGATGAGTTTCTCTTCCAGGGCTGTGACACCGCCGAGATCATTGCCCGTATTCAGGAACGGCTGGGCGAGTAGTTTCCGCTTTTGAGTATCCCCAGATATGGGAAAGGCTTCTATCTTATATAAAGTTATTTAATCCAGTACTGTGCTTCCACCGCTGCAAACCAATTACCTGAACCCCAATAAAGAGAACACCGCAACCAACGACAACCCGGTAGAGGCTGCCAAAACCGGACTGCAAGGTCAGGTGAATGCTTGGAACGCCGGTGACCTGGAGCAGGCCATGGACTTCTACTGGAACTCACCAGAAATGCTCTGGATTAGTAAAAGCGGTATAGAAAAAGGCTGGCAACCGGTATTGGAAATGTTTCAGCAGGATTTTAAAGACCGCAGCACCATGGGCGTATACACCTATGTGCCGCTGCATCTGGAAGATTTGGGAAAAGAAGCTACCCTCTTTGTCTTCCGGTGGAAGATTGAACTGGAGGGAAAGCAATTAATGGGCGGCATCTCTTCGCAGGTCTGGAAGAAGATGAACGGCAAATGGGTGATTACCTCTGAGCATGCCTCTTGAATTAGTTAAGAGGTGAAAACTAAGAGTTATGAGCTGAAAGCCGTCCCTCCCCTCTTTGTCATCCTGAAAGGACCTTGTGAGCGAACGAGAAAGGCAGAAGCTAAGAAAATGCATAATTACATTGCTTAAATGACAGGCATATTTCATACAAGAGTCACGCTAAAGCTTTATAACATTTTATAATGAAGTTATTTTTAATCGTAGTCTTGTCAATTTTAACTGCCTGTTCATCAGACAACGACAAACTCGATTATCCTAAGAGAATAGAAGATGTTGTTAAAGCAGAATTATTTCGGCCTGATGAAAAGACGAATGGAGGGGTTGTAGAAATAAAGAAGCTTTCAGAGAGCGAAATAGTTGAATTATTAAATGCATTGAGAAAAGGCAAACCAGTAGGGCCTGTAAAATTCAAACCTGACTTCTTCATTATTCTTTCAACAAAAACCGATGGAACTAAGAAGCTGAAGGTAAATGGAAGAACGGTAAAAGGATTTCAAAATGACTTTGGCTATGAAATACCGGAGTTAGATTTTTTGAACAACTTCTAAATGACAGAGGAAATATCAATAAAGCCAAGAAACATTATAATGAGCTTTTGTGCATAGCAAGCTAAATTACAGTTCGCCCACAAGGTCCTTTCTGGATGACAAGAGGGAGAGCGAAACACATAATATAAGACAACAACCGCAGGCGTCTTGCTACGTGATACCTGCTACTTGATACCAACACAATGAAACCAGATTTCACCAAGATACCATTCACGTTTTCGGGCAGTTCTGGCCAAAACAAGCCCAAAGCGGAAGCCAAAACCTGGAGGACCGCGGAGCGCCTGCCCTTGCAGAACTTCTATACCAAGGAAGACACGCAGGCCTTTGAGCATCTGGACTTTGCCGCCGGGCTGCCGCCGTATCTGCGCGGGCCGTACAGCACCATGTACGTTAAAAACCCCTGGACCATCAGGCAGTACGCTGGCTTCAGCACTGCCGAAGAATCCAATGCCTTCTACCGCCGTAACCTGGCTGCCGGTCAGAAAGGCTTGTCGGTGGCGTTTGACCTGGCCACGCACAGAGGCTATGATTCTGACCACCCCCGCGTGGTGGGTGATGTGGGCAAGGCCGGCGTGGCCATTGACTCTATTCTGGACATGAAAATTCTGTTTGACCAGATTCCACTGGACCAGATGAGCGTGTCCATGACCATGAACGGCGCCGTGTTGCCTATTCTCGCATTTTACATTGTAGCCGCCGAAGAACAGGGCGTGAAACCGGAGCAGTTGAGCGGGACCATCCAGAACGACATTTTGAAGGAGTTCATGGTGCGCAACACCTACATCTATCCGCCGGAGCCCAGCATGAAGATTATCGCGGATATCTTCGCATACACCTCCCAGCACATGCCCAAGTTCAACTCCATTTCTATTAGCGGCTACCACATGCAGGAAGCCGGGGCCACGGCCGATTTGGAGCTGGCGTATACCCTGGCGGATGGTTTGGAATACGTGCGCACCGGTTTGGCCGCGGGCATGGACATTGACACCTTCGCGCCGCGTCTGTCGTTTTTCTGGGCCGTAGGCATGAACCACTTCATGGAGATTGCCAAGATGCGCGCCGCCCGTATGCTGTGGGCCAAGCTCATAAAGCAGTTCAACCCGAAGAGCGACAAATCCCTGGTCCTGCGCACGCATTGCCAGACCAGTGGCTGGAGCCTCACTGCGCAGGACCCGTTCAATAACGTGGCCCGCACCACCGTGGAGGCCTTGGCCGCCGCCCTGGGCGGAACGCAGAGTCTGCATACCAACGCACTGGATGAGGCCATTGCCCTGCCCACCGATTTTTCGGCGCGCATTGCCCGCAACACCCAGATTTACCTGCAGCAGGAAACACACATCACTAAGACCGTGGACCCGTGGGGCGGCTCGTATTACGTAGAGGCCCTCACCCACCAGCTCGCGCACCGCGCCTGGGACCTGATTCAGGAAGTGGAGCGCCTGGGCGGCATGGCCAAGGCCATTGAAACCGGTCTACCCAAAATGCGCATTGAGGAAGCCGCCGCTAGAAAGCAGGCCCGCATTGACTCCGGTAAAGACATTATTGTAGGCGTAAACAAGTACAAACCCGAGTCTGAGGAGAAGCTGGAGATTCTGGACATTGACAACACCGCCGTGCGGGAATCGCAATTGGCGCGCTTGGCGAACCTCCGCGAAAACCGTGATGACGCCGCTGTCTTCGCGGCCATGGACACCCTCACCAACGCTGCCGAGACCGGCGAAGGCAACCTACTGGAACTGGCCGTGCAAGCCGCCCGCGTGCGGTGCAGCCTGGGTGAGATTTCCTATGCCTTAGAAAAAGTATACGGCCGTCATAAGGCCACCATCAGAGCAATATCAGGCGTGTACAGTTCAGAGATTTCTGATGATGAGAACTTCGGCAAGGCCCAGGCTTTAGCTGATCAATTTGCTCAACAGGAAGGCCGCAGACCAAGGATCATGGTGGCCAAAATGGGTCAGGACGGCCACGACCGCGGCTCCAAAGTAATCGCCACCTCCTTCGCTGACTTAGGCTTTGACGTGGACCTGGGCCCGTTGTTCCAGACCCCAGAGGAAGTAGCCCTGCAAGCCGCCGAGAACGACGTGCACGTGGTGGGCGTGAGCAGCCTAGCCGCTGGCCACAAAACGCTCATCCCGTCCCTCATTGCTGAATTGAAGAAACTAGGCCGCGAGGACATCATGGTCATTGCGGGCGGGGTGATTCCTGCCCAAGATTACCAGTTCCTATTTGACGCGGGCGTGTCAGGCGTGTTCGGACCAGGAACCGTGATTAGCGTGGCCGCGCAGGAGATATTGGAGAAGTTGTTGAAGGCGTAAAACCGTCTGGGTTTTGCCTGGCGCGAGTCTTAAGACTCGTGACATGAGATGGGTGGAGTCTGAAGACTCCCGCCAGAAGTTAGATAAACCTCTGTTTTTGGCCTGTTTCCTAGAAAACAGGCCAAAAACAGAGGTTTGCTTTTTTTAGGCGCCAACGTATACTTTCGCCATGAGCACTAAGTACAAAACCCATAACCAAGACGGGATTTACTTTATCAGCATAGCAACGGTTGAATGGGTAGATGTCTTCACAAGGCGGGAGTATTGTGAAATAATTGTGGACAGCCTCAGATATTGCATAGAACACAAAGGTTTGGTCCTGCACGCTTGGGTCATTATGCCTAACCACCATCACTTGATCGCTTCAAGTACAGATGACAAACCACTAGCAGCCATTCTCAGGGACTTTAAGAAATTTACCGCTACTAAACTTTTAACGGCTATTCATGAAAACCCACAGGAAAGTAGAAAACGTTGGTTGCAATGGATTTTTGAAAGTAACGGACGACGTAACCCAAACAACACCCATCAGCAGTTTTGGCAACATAGCAATCATCCCATAGAACTAGATACCATTTTATTAATGGGGCAGAAGCTGGGGTATTTGCATCAGAATCCGGTGGAAGCCGGCTTTGTGGAAGAAGCATCGCATTGGATTTATAGCAGCGCGGCAGATTATGCGGGCGGTAAAGGTTGGTTGCCATTAGTTCTATTAGAATGACTCAACTAAATTAGAATTAGACGAAGGCAAAGGGAGTCTGGAGACTCCAACAATCCCATGTCACGAGTCTGAAGACTCGCGCTAGATTTTAAGAAGCGTTTTACGCCTGTTTCCCCAAAAACAACCCTAAAACGCTTCCTGCTATCCCACCCGTTTGAACAGGTAATTAAATTTTCACCTGCTTAAACGGGTGATTTTTATTGGGAAAGCCTTAAATTATATACCCCGACTGCTCACAATCGTTAATTACTCACTTTCAATTACTTACTACTAAGTAGTTTTAAGTTAAATTATGTTAAAACTTAGATAATTGCTAGTATTTATAATTAAAGTTAATATATTCGAATCCCCGCTCCAATCTAACGCTACCCTTTATGAAATTACGTGTCACCCTAGGCATCACCTTGATGCTCTTCCTGAACTCGGTAACCAACTTATCAGATAGCAAAGGCATTTCTATGGATGTTAGGAAAAGCCTGGCCGAAGGCTCTCTGCACCAGCATTCGCCTGAGTTGGCCAAATCTTTCTGCGCTGTCTATAACAAACCAGTAAAGGAGAAAATCTAAGTAACTATTATTTCACCTGGCTCTTGTTTACCCAGTTCTTAAGGACTATCTCCCCTTCTTCCTATAATTTAGAACCGCATCTTCATTCCTTTCTGCCCTGCTCAAAGCATGGCCAAAGGGCGTGAACGCCCCACAACTTTTTCTTTCCCAGGCTATGTCACTTTCACCGTGGCCGGCGTTTAATTAAAGCAGCGGTGCTGTCGGGTTTGCGCCTGAGAAGTTGGCGCAATCTTTGATTTCTGCCTGCTGGTTTACTAGTTGTGAAAGAGATGAAGACGTACGTGCAGTATTTATTGTTTTTGCCTTTATGGTTACTGGCGCTGGGAGCGATGGCCCAGAAAGAAGCCACTAACTGGTACTTCGGCCGGAGAGCGGGAATCTCCTTCGCACAGCCGGAGCCTGCCCCTCTCAAAAACGGAATGCTGTTCAGTGAAGAAGGCAGCGCCGTAATCTCAGATGCCCAAGGCAATCTCCTGTTTTACTCCAACGGCATGCAGGTCTGGAACAAAAACCACCAGGTCATGGCCAACGGCAGCGAGTTGAAAGGCCATGAATCCTCGGTACAGTCGGCGTTGATCTTGCCTAAACCGGGGTCCTCTACCCTCTTTTACCTCTTTACTACCGACTTCCAGGGACAGGACCACGGGCTTCAGTACCACGTGGTGGACATGAGCAGAAACGGGGGTCTGGGCGAAGTGGTCTCAAAGAACAACTTAATCTTTGCGCCCGTCACCGAGAAACTGACCGCCGTGAAGCACCGCAACGGCCGTGACTTTTGGGTGCTCACCCACCGCTGGAACAGCACCGCCTTTTACGCCTACCTTATTACGGCCAATGGCATCACCTTCACCCCTGTAGAGAGCCGTATTGGTGCCATGCACACCGGTGACAACGGGGCGGCCATCGGGTTCCTGAAAGCCTCGCCAGCCGGCGATAAACTGGCCGTAGCAACTTGGGCGCCCGTGAATAAAATTGAGCTGTTCGACTTTGACAACGCCACCGGCCTGGTGAGCAATGTGGTAGATTTAGGCAAGTTTGAGGAAGCCTACGGCGTGGAGTTCTCGCCAGACGGCAGCAGGCTGTACGGCGGCAAAAACGGCATTGCCGGTGGCGAAGCCCGTATCTTCCAGTTCAACCTGAAAGCCGGAACGCCAGACGCCATCATTCACTCTGGCCAGCAGGTGGCCAAAAGCCTGAGCCGCAAGATTGGTGCCCTCCAACTGGGCCCCGATGGCCGTATCTACGTGGCCCGCAATAGCAGCGGATACCTGGGCGTGATCAGGAACCCCAATGCGCTGGGCCCCAACTGTGACTACAAAGACAACGGCCTGAACCTGGGCAACCAGAAAAGCGAGCTTGGTCTGCCTAACTTCCCGGGCTTCTATTTCCATAACCTCACCCCACCCACCGGGTACGTGGTACAGCAGCGGTAAAAGATTGTTAATTACTGATTGTTCTGCCGTGAGAGCAACAATCAGTAATTAATTAGTACTTTTCGCGTAGTTCGCAGAAAACAGCCCTGAAACACGTGCCTAAAAGATTTTCCCCAGAGGAGTATGCCGCCGGAGTTCTGTCCGGGAACCGGGTTCTCCTGAGCCGCGCCATTACCCTGGTAGAAAGCACCCTGCCTTCTGACCAGCTTCTGGCTCACCAGGTCATGGAAAAAATCCTGCCACATACCGGCAAATCCGTTAGGGTTGGGATCACGGGCGTGCCAGGCGTGGGCAAGAGCACGTTTATAGAGGCCTTCGGGAATGTGTTGGTGGAGCAGCACGGCAAGAAACTGGCGGTGCTGGCCATTGACCCCACCAGCCAACGCACGGGCGGCAGCATCTTAGGCGATAAAACCCGCATGGAAACCCTATCGGTGCACCCCCAGGTGTACATCCGGCCTTCTCCGGCGGGCAAGACACTGGGCGGTGTGGCCCGCAGCACCCGTGAAAGCATTCTGCTCTGTGAGGCCGCCGGCTTTGACGTTATTTTCGTGGAAACCGTGGGGGTAGGTCAGTCCGAGACGGCCGTGCATGAGATGGTGGATTTTTTCCTGCTGTTGATGCTGGCCGGGGCCGGCGATGAACTGCAGGGCATCAAGAAAGGCATCATGGAAATGGCAGATGCAATTGCCATCACCAAGGCAGACGGTGCCAACCTGCATCCTGCCACCAGCGCCCAGGCCGAATACCAAAGCGCCCTGCACCTTTTCCCGCTAGGCGCCTCCAAATGGAGCCCCAGGGTGAGTGTCTGCTCAGCGTATGAAAAAACGGGATTGGAGCCTATCTGGGCCACCGTGAAGGAATATGTGACCCTCACGCAAGGCAACGGCTATTTCCAGCGCCGCCGACAAGACCAGAACCTGCATTGGCTCAAACACAGCATCAGGCAAAGCCTGGAAGAGCGGTTCTACCAGCACCCCGCCGTACAAGCGCAATGGGAACAGATAGCCCACCAAGTAACCGCCGGCCAGAAATCTCCCTTCGCGGCTGCGGAAGAACTTTTAAATGCTGCCCATTCTTAGCCTTTCTGTTTTGCGCCTGTTTTTAGAAAAACGGCCTCAAAATGCTTTTAGCTTCCTCCTCCTTTTGTGTAGGGGCAGGTCGCGACCTATCCGTAAGCATTGCCTTCTTTTTCGTCCCCCTTTGAAGGGGGTGGGGGATGACAAGGCATTATCAAGTTTAAGAGGCTTTTACTACAAGTGACTTGAAAGGCTGTTTGGGTTGTTGGCCCCTGGAAATACCAACCAAGAAGGGAATTCCATTTGAGGTTGGCCGCCTCACTGAAGTTGAAAACTTCAGCCCAAGGTAGGTCCAAGTTGAAAACTTGAACCAGAAGACAAGAGTTAGAGAATCTCAGCACAGGGAGTTATCCCCCTCCCCCCTTCAAAGGGGGACGGAACGTGTGTAAAGCCGTCCCGCCGTTGTTTGTTTTCCCAGGGACCAATAACCATAAGTGATGGCCCCTATGTGTTAGCCGTTCGGTATTTCAAGAAGAAACAATCACCTATCCAACTAACTCCTGGGGTGGAATTCCTGCATCACTTGCTTGAGGTAATCGCGGTCCAGGTGGGTGTAGATCTCGGTGGTGGTGATGGACTCATGGCCCAGCATCTCCTGCACGGCCCTTAGATCGGCGCCGCCTTCAATGAGGTGCGTGGCAAATGAGTGTCGGAACGTGTGGGGGCTGATGCTTTTCTCCAGGCCGGTTTTGGCGGCCAGGTCTTTGATGATGCTGAACACCATGACCCGGGTAAGGCTGGTGCCGCGGCGGTTCAGGAACACGAAATCCTCATGCCCTTTCTTAATGGTTTGGTGCCGGCGCACGCCATCCATGTAGATCTTAATGTACTTGAGGGCATCGCGGCCGATGGGCACCAGGCGTTCTTTGTTGCCCTTGCCCGTGATGCGCAGAAAGCCCAGGTCTTCGTACAAATTGCTTATCTTGAGCTCTATCAACTCCGTGACCCTAAGGCCTGAGCTGTAGAGGGTTTCCAGCATGGCTTTGTTACGGGTGCCTTCAGGGGTACTCACGTCAATGGCGTCAAAAAGACTGACAATCTCGTGGTAACTGAGCGTGTCTGGCAGTTTGCGTTTGAGCTTGGGGCTTTCAATGGTTTCGGTGGGGTCTGCGTTGAGCAGGTCTTCCATGATCAGGAACTTGTAGAAAGCCCTGATGCCCGAGATGGTGCGCGCCTGGGTGTGCGGGGTCATGCCCAACGTATTGATCCACTCCAGGAAGCCCTGCAGGTGCGTGGGTTCCACGGCCAGCGGCCCCACGGTTTGCTGGGTTATCTCAAAATAGTGCACCAGCTTGCCCACATCGCGTAGATAGGCCTCCACTGAGTGGCCAGACAAGGATTTCTCCAGCTGGAGATAGCCTTTAAATTGGGTTAGACTTACAGACCAGTTCATAGGGGGAGGGATTTTGAACTACAGAATGGGCCTTTTGCCGGCATGCTTAGAAAAGGCGTACCGGCTAGCCGCCCAAAGGTAGTTATTCATTACCTTTGGACATGACGCTAGCCTACTTTTTTTGGGCAATGGCCAAATTCTCACCGAACCATGAAAATATTAATACTGAACGGACCCAACCTTAATTTGCTGGGCCGCCGTGAAAAATCCATCTACGGGTCGCGCTCTTTTGAAGACTACCTGGAGAAAGACCTCATTCCCGCTTTCCCAGACATGGAGCTGGAGTATTTCCAGTCTAACGTGGAGGGTACGCTCATAGACAAACTGCACGAGGTGGGCTTCCATTACCAGGGCATCATCTTTAACGCCGGGGCTTACACGCATTCCTCCCTGGCGCTGGCAGACGCTATTGCCGCCATTGAAACCCCGGTCATTGAGGTGCACATTTCCAACGTGTTCGCGCGGGAGGCCAACCGGCACGTGACCTTTATTGGGGGCCGGGCCGTGGGCAGCATCAGTGGGTTTGGGTTGGAAAGCTATCGGCTTGCCTTGCAGTACTTTGAGCGCCAGAAGCCTACTAAAGTGGGTTTTAACTACACCAAAGCGTAACCTAGCGGCGTTTTTCACGTGTTGCACAGGTCGGCAGGTCGGCCATTTTCCTGTTTTGGGCCTGTTTTCTGCAAAACGCCTTTAAAACAGACCAACTGCCTACCGCTTACGCGCCGTGCCGCTGCCCTTATCAAAATCTTCACCACCAAATCCTACAGTCATGCTTAATTTTTATCCGGGTCCCTCCAAAGTCTATCCTGAGGTTCGTGATTATTTGACCATGGCCTATGACGAGGGAATTCTCAGTATTCCGCACCGCGGAGAGCGTTTTGTGCTGATGATGCGGGAACTGGTGGGGCTGCTGCGCCTTAAACTCAACATTCCGCAGGACTACTATATTTTCTTTACCTCCTCGGCCACCGAGTGCTGGGAGATCATTGCCCAGAACCTTACGCCCAACAAAAGCCTGCACCTGTACAACGGGTCTTTTGGCGAGAAGTGGTGCGAGTACGCCAAACGCCTGAAGCCCGACTGCTACGGCCAGGCCTTCGGGCTGGATGAGGTGGTGGATGCCCCCAACCTGCCCGTGGAGGAAGACACCGACGTGATCTGCGTAACCCAGACCGAAACCTCCAACGGCACGCAGGTGAGCATGAACACCCTGCTCAAGCTTCAGAACCAGTTCAAGGATCCTTTGCTGGCCGTAGACGCCACCTCCAGCATGGCAGGGCTCAACCTCAAGTTCATCAGGGCCGATATCTGGTTTGCCTCGGTGCAGAAATGTTTTGGGTTGCCGGCCGGGCTGGCGGTAATGGTCTGCTCCCCGCGCACTATTCAACGGGCCAAGGCCCTCAATGACCGCCGGCATTACAATAGCCTGGTATTCATGTATGAGAAAATGCTCAATTACCAGACGGCCTACACCCCTAACGTTTTGAATCTGTACCTGCTCAAGAAGATGCTGGAGGCGCGGGTACTCATTAAAAACGTGGACCAGCACCTGGTGCAGCGCGCCCTAGACCTGTATGCGTTTCTGGAAGAGGAGCCCCAGATGCAGCTGCTGGTAGAGAACCCCGAGGTGCGTTCCCACACGGTACTGGCCGTGAAAGGCCCCGACAAATGGGTGCAGGAAGTGAAGCGCCAGGCCAACGGGCAAGGCATCACCCTGGGCAACGGCTACGGCCAGTGGGCCAAGGGCACGTTCCGGATCGCTAACTTCCCGGCCATCGTAGATTCTGAATATGACACCCTCCGCGATTTTATTTCCACGCATTATCACTAATTTCGCGTTGTGAACGGCTTTCCTGCCGCCTAGACCAGCGCCCCTATGATTGAATTCAGCTTCAAAGAGATAGTATCTGTCAGCCTAATCCTGTTTGCCATCATTGATATTCTGGGCTCTATTCCTATTATCATTCAGCTGCGCCAGCGCGAAGGCGTCATTCAATCTGAGAAAGCCACCATTGTAGCGGGCGTTTTAATGATCGTGTTCCTGTTTGTGGGAGACGGTATTCTAAAGCTCTTCGGGATTGATTTCGCCTCCTTCGCCATTGCCGGGGCCATTATTATTTTCCTCATGGGCATGGAAATGGTGCTGGGCATTCACCTGTTCCACTCCAACCCCGAGGTGAAGACCGGCTCCATTGTCCCCCTCGCCTTCCCCCTCATTGTAGGCGCCGGCACCATGACCACGCTCCTTTCCCTGCGCTCAGCGTACGCGTTGCCTAACGTGCTAGTGGGCATCTTGCTCAACCTTCTGTTTGTCTACCTGGTGCTCAAAAGCTCTAACTGGCTGGAGCGCAAACTGGGCCAGAACGGCACCGAGGTGCTGCGCAAGGTGTTTGGCGTCATTCTGCTGGCCATTGCCATTAAGCTCTTCAAAACCAACGTGAGTTTCTAAACCCGTTTTAGGGCCGTTTTGGCCAAAACAGGCTTAAAACAGCTGTGATCTTTTGCGGCGACGACAACCATTGGCTGCTTTTGCGCACCTTTCTGAAAATCCCATTCCATGAAGAACCCTCTCCTTTACCTGCTGTTGCTCGTCTCCTTTTTCGCGCAGGCCCAACGCTTCCAGGGCAAAATTGTGGACCAGGAAAACGCGCCGCTGCAGTACGTGAACATTGGGGTGGTGGGCAAAGATGTGGGCACGGTTTCCTCAGCTAGAGGGGAATTTACCCTCACTATGCCTGATTCCCTGAACGCCCAGACGCTGCTTATCTCGGCTATTGGCTATACGCCCGTTAAATTCAACGTCAGTGAGTTCAAGCAGAGATTCTCTGGCCGGGTGGCCGAAATCCAGTTAAAAGAGCAGTCCGTGGCCCTACAGGAAGTGGTGGTACGCCCCAGAAAGTACAAGACCAAAGTAGTAGGCAACAACGCTACCTCCAAACGGATTAGGGGCGGCCTTATCAGCAATGACCTGGGCTCAGAGATTGGCACCGTGCTGGATATTGACAAACCTTCCTTTCTGGAGAAGGTCACGTTCCATGTGGTCCGGAATGAATATGACACCCTGTTCTTCAGGATCAATCTGTACAAGATGGAGGCATCCGGTCCGGGGGCCAACCTATTAAAAGAGCCTATTTATCTGAACATCAGCAAAAAAGACTTTATAGAAGACATCTCTTTAGACCTGCGGGACCGTAACATCTACCTTGACTCTGACACCTTTCTGTCGCTGGAGCTGGTCAGAAACTTGGGCAAGGGTGGTCTTTTTTTTAGCGCCGGCTTCCTGAATAACCACTCTTACTCCCGAAAAACCAGCCAGGGAAACTGGACCAGGATTCCCCTGAAAGCCGGTCTGGGTTTCAACGCCACCGTGAGCCAGGAGAAGTAAGCGGCTGTTCTAGGAATGGCTAGTTTTGGCTTGTTCCACGAAAAACAGGCCCAAAACGGGTTTGACCTTTATTCTTCTCTTCCTCTGATCGCAACCCAATTTTAAAATAATCTTCTGCCCAACCGCCACTCCTAACCCGGCAATAGGTAATTTTGTAGCAGACTAACCCTACCCGTTTTGATAAATATTTATACCGATGGCGCTTCCCGCGGCAACCCCGGCCCCGGCGGCTATGGTGCCATCTTGCGCTATGGCCGGCACGAGAAGGAGCTGAGCGCCGGCTTTAGGAAGACCACCAACAACCGCATGGAACTGCTGGCCGTGATTGTGGCCCTGGAGTCCATCACCAAGCCCGGCATACCCGTGACGGTGCACTCAGACTCTAAATACGTGGTAGATGCCGTAGACAAGAAATGGGTGTTTGGCTGGGAGAAGAAAGGCTTTACCGGCAAGGCCAATCCAGACCTTTGGCAACGCTTCCTCAAAATCTACCGCCAGCACCAGGTGCGTTTTGTCTGGGTGCGGGGCCACAACGGCCACCCTGAGAATGAGCGTTGCGACGAACTAGCAGTAGCCGCCGCCCTGCAACCCAACCTCCCGCCAGACAAAGGATTTGAAGCGAGTAATTCATAATGTGCTAATGGATTAATGTGCTGATGTGCTAGTTGATTTATTTTAAATATGGATAAATACAGAAACTGCCTTTAGCCTCATTTAACCATTCATGTTTTCAAACATTAATTAGCACATCAGCACCTTACCTCATTAGCACATTAACCAAGTGGCCAACGATTACTTCCAGTTTAAGCAGTTTCTGATCAGGCAAGACCGGTGCGCCATGAAAGTATGCACCGATTCCTGCGTACTGGGGGCGTATGCAGAGGTAAGCGGCGCGCGGCGCATTCTGGATATTGGGGCAGGTACCGGCTTGCTGAGCCTGATGGTGGCGCAGCGCACTCTTGAGGCCTGCATTGATGCTGTGGAAATAGATCAGGACGCCTCGGCCCAGGCCGAAGAGAACATTGCCCAAAGCCCCTGGGCGAATCAGGTGCGGTTGTTCCCCGTCAGTCTGCAGCAGTTTGCCCAGACCTCGCCAGTACCCTATGACGTCATCTTAAGCAACCCGCCGTTTTTTCAGGCCTCTTTGAAATCTCCGGACGAAGCCAAAAACAAAGCCAAGCACACCCAGACTTTGGCTTTTTCAGAAGTAACCGACTTCGCGACGCGGTTTCTGGCACCTACCGGCAAACTGCATATCTTGCTGCCCCCGCATGAGGCCCGGGTCTTTGAGCGCGAAGCCCAGGCGGCAGGCTTTCAAACGGAAAATATCCTGTGGCTAGAGGCCACGCCCGGCGGAAAACTGCTTCGCGGCATCTTCACGTATTCCTGGCAAGCCTCGCACGTAACCGAGCAGACACTGCCCGTCCGGGAGAAAGACCACCAGTATACCAACGCCTTCCGAGAACTGCTGCGGGACTACTACCTCATTTTCTGATTTCTGTTTTGGGCCTGTTTTCAGGAAATTAAGCCCAAAACAGGAAGCCTACCCCACAGCACCATTTTTGGCAGAGAGAATTTAGCCTGAAAAGAAAAGACTTGCCCCTGCCAGATTGCCTGTAAGTTAGAACTCCGTCTTTTCTGTGAAGTTTATGCCGTATTGCTCCAGTTCGTCCAGAATGGGTTCATAGATTTCTGGCTGCAGCGGTACTACTACCCCGGTCACGTTCAGTTTTCCCTGCATCAATAACCGGGCGGCAATGCCTACGGGCAGCCCCACGGTTTTGGCCATGGCGGTATGCACTTCGTCTTCGCCTAGCACCACTAAGGAAGAGGAAAGCTGGTGCCGCTGGCCGGCCAGTTCATACTCAAAGAGGTGCAGCATCACAATCATGTCTTTGTCGCCGGGGCTAAGTTTCCATTTCTGGGTCAAAAGCTTTTCCAGGGCCTGGGCGGGTGTGGCCTGGGCCAGGGCAATGGGCAGATCAGAAAACAAACCGGTCCATTCCACCAGATCCAGTTCTGGCGCCTCCGGCGGAATTCCCACATAATGGGCCACGCGGCCCCTAAGGTCACCCTCCTCCTGCCTTGCGGCAGGCAGGAAGCTCTCCACCAGTTGCCGGTAAGTCATCCCCTCGGTCATCTCCAAGTGGTAGGTATCATCGGTGAGGCCCAGTTGCACCAACACGTTCCAGGCCTGGCAGTAACCGGGCCGGCGAAGGGTGCCCCGCAGCATAGTGGGGATATCCTCCAAACCATAAGGAGCGCGGTAAGCCAGGGAGTTCCGGTTGGCATAACCGTCAAAGGCCCCAAACCCGTCAATCATGAACGTCTCCGTGCGCCGGAACAGCTGCGGGTACGGAATGTACTTGTAGGTACCCTCTTCCATGTACATGGCCGTGCCTTGCCCGGCCAGCACCACGTTGCGGGGGTTCCAAGTGAATTTATAGTGCCAGGGGTTCGTATCTGACTCAGGCGCCATAAGGCCGCCCGTAAAGCTCTTGAAGGAGGTAATCTTGCCGCCCTGGTTCTGGATGTGATGGATGATCTTCATGGCCGACATATGGTCAATGCCCGGGTCCAGACCACACTCCATCAATAAAGTAAGCCCTTTGGCCTGTGCCTCGGCATGCATGGCTTTGATTTCTTCGGGCACGTAAGAGGCGGTGACCAGGTGCTTGCCCATGGCCAGGCAACTTTGGGCCACCAGTGGGTGAAACAGGGCCGGCAGCAGGGAGATAACCACGTCGGCGCGGGCAATCTCCGCTTCGCGCTGGGCCTCATCCAGTACATCTACCGCAAACGCCCGCACCACCGGGTTCTGCCGTACCGCCAGGGGCAGATGCTCCACCGATACATCGCCAATGGCCACCTGCCATCCTTCCAGGGCCGCATGGCGGAGCAGGTAATCTACAAGAACCGAAGCAGAGCGGCCGGCGCCCAGGAGGAGTAGCTTTTTCATAGCAGGAGAAGGTATGGACGGGTAAAATGCGGAATTTCTGCCGGACAGGCAACCACTTCTTGCTTTTTCGGGCCAACTTATTAACTTTGACTCCCGTACGTGCTCGTGCGGCTACCGCAAATATGACTGAACAAGTACAACTCAACATTACCTATGAGGTAGTGTCCTCTTCTGACGGATTGACCGACCAAGAACGGCAGGTATTGCACCTGGCCCAGAATGCCACCAACAATGCGTATGCTCCCTATTCCAACTTCATGGTGGGGGCCGCTTTGCTTCTTTCCAATGGCAGCACCCACCAAGGCACCAACCAGGAAAACGCCGCGTATCCTTCGGGGCTTTGCGCCGAGCGCACCCTGCTTTTTGGCGTGGGCTCCAACTACCCCGCTGAGAAAATAGAGATTCTAGCCGTGACGGCCCGTCGCCGCCATGAGGATTTTTTCCTGCCCGCCTGCCCCTGTGGCGCCTGCCGCCAGGTGATGGCCGAGTACCAGAACCGTCAGAAATCCCCTATCAAGCTGTTAATGCAGGCCGCCGACGGCAAGATTGTCCGGTTCCAGAGCGTGAGTGATCTGCTGCCCTTCACGTTCTCCAAAGAGAATCTGTAGACTGTTGACCTCCGCCACGCACCATACCCTTCAAGTACCGCGCACCGCCCACCTCCACCAATTGGGTTCCTTATCTGCAGAGACCAAACATCTTTGGGTGGTTTGCCATGGGTACGGGCAATTAGCCAGGTACTTTATCCGGCATTTTGAGGGCGTGGCAGACGCGCAGACCGTGGTGATTGCGCCTGAGGCACTGTCCCGATTTTACCTTAACGGCTTTTCGGGCCGCGTGGGTGCCACCTGGATGACCAAGGAGGAACGCCTTTCTGAGATTGAAGACTATATTGCTTACCTGAACATGGTGCGCCAGACGGCGATGGCAAAAGCCCCGGAGGCCACCTTGCACGTGCTGGGCTTCTCACAGGGAGCGGCCACCGTTTGCCGGTGGCTGGCCCAGGCGAACTGGCCGGTAGCCGAACTGATTCTGTGGGCCGGCGTCTTCCCCGAAGACATGGAACTGGCCACCGTAGAACATACTCTGGCCCATACCAAGCTTACCTATGTCTATGGCCTACAAGATAAGATGGTGACCCCTGAACGGTTACAGGAGCAACTGGCTAAAATAGCCAAGGCAGGGCTTCAGCCCAACCTCATTACCTTTCAGGGCATACATGAATTGAACGCCCAGGTGCTGCGGCAACTGAAAGACGGGTAAATGGCAGACAGTTTGCTTGAGCAGAGAGTATTGCACTTTCTGTTTTGAGGCTGTTTTCCTGAAAACAGGGGTAGAACAGAGTTACTCCTTCTCCCAGATGCCGGGCACCACAATCTCCAGCAGGTGCTGGTCCGGGTCCCGGAAGTAGCAGGACTTCCGGCCGTGCGGCCAGGTCTGTTCATGTTCTATAGCTGTGCCCGCCTCCGTGAGTTTCACTTTCCAGGGTTCATATTCAGCGGTCTGGCACTCAAAGGCCACGTGCAGTTGGCCCTGCCCGTAATGCGGGGGCAGGTCTTTGCTCTCACGCGTTTTCTCGGCGTTGAAACAAAGCAATACAGAAGTCCCCACCCTGAAAAACACATGCCGGTCCTCTACCTGCCCAATCACCGGAAATTCCAGCACCTTGGCGTAGAAGGCGGTGGAGCGTTCCAGGTCCTGCACATACAGACAGGTTTCTTTTATTTGGGTGAAAGTCATAGGCCATGGTGCTTTTGTCTTCCAACGCATATGCCCAAAGGAAAGATATTCTGTTTTAGGCCTGTTTTCTAAAAAACGGGCCTAAAACAGAAACGCCTCACCGGTTATAGAACCAGTGAGGCGTTTCTGTGCTTTACCTTTCTTACTGCTTGTACACCACCGTGGCCGAGGCCTGCGCGGCAGGCAAGATCAGCACTTCTGCAATGTTCACGTGCTTGGGTCTGGTTACCATGAAAACAATCACATCGGCAATGTCTTCGGCTTGTAAGGGCTCAAAGCCTTTGTACACGTTGGCGGCGCGTTCCTTGTCGCCTTTGAAGCGCACCTCAGAGAAGCCGGTTTCCACCAGCCCGGGGTTTACCTCAGAGACCTTCACGCCTTCATGCACCAAGTCAATGCGCATGGCTTTGGAAAGGGCATCTACCGCGAATTTACTGGCGCAGTACACGTTGCCGTTGGCATAGGCCTCTTTGCCGGCAATGGAGCCGATGTTGATGATGTGCCCAGATTTGCGTTCCACCATCACAGGCAAAACTTCTTTGGTCACGTACAGCAGGCCCTTCACGTTGATGTCAATCATGGCGTCCCAGTCCTCAATATCACCGGTTTGGATAGGAGACAGGCCGTGAGCGTTGCCCGCGTTGTTCACCAGCACGTCAATGGCCCGCCATTCCGCCGGGAGGCTGGCAATGGCTTCACGTACCACCTCGCGGTCACGCACATCAAACAAAAGCGGATAGACAGACTCAGGGCCTATCTCCTGCGCCAGTTCCTGCAACTGCTCATTGCGGCGGCCGGTGATAATGACTTTATAACCGTGCAGGGCTAACTGTATTGCTGTTGCTCTTCCTATACCAGAGGAGGCACCGGTAACCAGGGCAATTTTCTGCGCCATGATGGTAGATTATTCAAAGTTCAGGTAAAGGGTGATGGTGTTGGTGCCCAGCTTCTGGATGCTGTTGTTATACAAGCTTTCATAGGGCTCATGGATATTGCTGATGCCCCTGGAATACCTAAGCTCAGGCGAGAATTTGAAGAACGGGTAGAACATGTCCAACCCCACGCCATATTCAATGGAGAAATCAAAAGGCTTGATCTGGAGCACCTCGGGGTTACCTTTTTTAGGCCCGCCCACCACATAGGTTGGTTTAATCCCCCCAATGAAATACATCTGGGTGTTCTTGCGGCGCTTAGACTCATATTTCACCAGCAAAGGCAACTCCCCGGAGAACGTGTTCACCTCCTGCAGCTTCATGCCGTTCTCAGAACCTTCAAAGCTTCCCATGTATTCCACGGCCCGGCTATGGTAGCCCACACCCGGCTGCGCGCGCAGCACTACATCCGGCGATAGCCGATAGGTAGTGATAAAATTCACATTGAAGCCAATCCCGAACTTTTCATTGACCGTAAAGTTTGGCTCCTGCTTTATTTTATCAATGTAATACTGCGAATGCTCCAGCGTGTACCAGGAACTGTTTACCCCCAGGGAGAAGCCCCACCTGAGTTTCTTGTATTCATACCCCGGTAGGTTTTCGCCACTAAGTTTCCCCTGCCCCATAGCCTGCTGGCCCAGCGTAGATAAAACCAGAAAGAGAAAAGGGATTACTTTGTTCCTATGTAAATAGAGCTGATGCCGAAGGTAAGTGAGTGCCATTCTGTGTTTTTAAATCCTATTTTCCGGAAGATAGCAAGGAAGTCTTTGCCGTCTGGAAACGCCTGCACTGATTCAGGCAGGTACGTATACGCAGCATTGTCTTTTGAGATTAGCTTCCCGAAAACTGGTAAGATATTCTTGAAATAAAAGTTGTAGCCTTGTTTCATGGGGAACCGCTGCGGCTTGGAGAACTCCAGGATCACGGCCATGCCGCCCGGCTTCAAAACCCGGTACATCTCTGAAAGGCCTTTCTCCAGATTCTCAAAGTTACGCACCCCAAACGCCACGGTAATGGCATCAAAATGGTTGTCTGGGTACTGGATGTTCTCAGAGTCGCCCAGGTAGAGTTGCACCAGGTGGTTTAATCCGCGCTTGGCAATCTTCTCCCGGCCCACCTGCAACATGCCCTCAGAGATATCAATCCCGATTACCTGCTTTGGTTTAAGGCTAAGGGTCTCCAGGGCAAAGTCTCCGGTACCGGTGGCAATATCCAGAATGACCTGGGGTTTGGTACGGGCCAGCAGTTTCACCGCTTTCTTGCGCCAAAGGATATCAATTCCCGCACTCAGAAAATGGTTTAGAAAGTCATACCGCTTGGCAATGCTGTTGAACATCTGCGCCACCTGCGTTTTCTTACCGCTCTCCTGGTCTTTGTATGGAACTACTGACATGTACTAGTCTTTATTAAAGAAAACAAAGCTACTATGGATTAACTAGATTTCCTCCATTATGTTGTATCCAAACTCCATAGAAAAAAACAGCGCCCTGGCCAGTTTGGCCAGGGCGCTGTAAAGTATCTGATCTTAAACAGAGTTCTTATTGCTCGTCTCCTGCTTTGATCACGTTGAACTCAGTGCGGCGGTTAAGCTGCATGTTCTCAGGAGAATCGTTTGGCGCAGCAGGACGACGCTCACCGTAGCTTACAGTGATCATGCGGTTGCTGGAGATACCTTGTTTCAACAGGTAGTTGTAAGCAGCCATGGCACGGTTCTCACCAAGTGTGATGTTATAGGCATCTGAGGCACGAGAGTCGCAGTGACCGTCAATGGAGATACGCAGCGAAGGATTGGCCTTCATTACTTTAGCTACGTTGTCCAACTCAGAGATAGACTCAGGACGCAGATTGTACTTGTCAGTGTCATAGTAGATGCGTTTGAAGGCATAAGCACCGGTTCCCACTGCTGAAGTATCTTCAAAGGCAATGTAGAAGTCTTTCTCTACCACGGTGGTGTCATTCAAAGACAAAGGAACCTCAAAAGACTCGGTAGTAATGTTCTTACCGTCTTTAGAAAGAGCTACCTGGTACGGACGGGCAGAAAGCACAGTCACCTGGTAGTTTCCTGAATCTGGCTTGGTCACGTCACGGTACTCAAGCGGCGTGTTGTTAGCGGTCTTACCAGTGAACACCAATTCCACACCTGGGATAATGGTTGAGTCACGCAGGCTGTACACATGGCCACGGATAATGGCGTTGCGGATGTAGTTAATGGTGTAGATGTCTTTTTCACCGTAACCACCCATGCGGTAAGAAGAAAGATACGCGTAAGAGCCATCTGGGCTTAAACGGTAGTAGGTATCATCATCTGGCGTGTTTACCGGGTAACCCATGTTCTCAGGTCTGCTCCAGCGACGGGCTACGGTGTCAAATTCAATTTTGAATACATCGTATCCACCCATGGTGTTATGGCCACGTGAGCTGAAATACATGGTTCTGCCATCTGCCGTAAAGTAAGGGCTGTCCTCATCATAGGCTGTGTTCACACCATTTCCGAAGTTCTTGGCAGTTCCCCAGTCACCATTTGGCTGGCGCTCAGAGAAATAGATATCCAGGTCACCGTTCTCAGAGTACTGGTTGGTAGAGAAGAAAAGGGTGCTTCCGTCTTTGGTAACAAAGGCATCGCTTTCAAAGCCTTTGGTGTTGATATTCTTGCCTAACTTCTGAGGAGTTCCCCAGTCGCCACCTTCCGCACGGGTAGATACAAAGATATCTCCGTTCTCATCCTGGCGGTACATCAGCAATTTGTTGTCATTGTCAAACAACTGAATAGAGGCATCATGGCCGGTACCGTTCAAGCGGCTACCCAAAGATTTAGGGGCTTCCCACGAATCTGGTCCTAAACGGCGGGTCTCAAAGATATCTTCATAGTACTCTCCGTCATCTGCTTCTTTACCACCGGTTACGGCAGCGCTACGAGAAGTGAATAACAGGTAGTTGTCATCAGAAGAAATAACAGGGCTGTGCTCTGAGTAAGGAGTGTTCACCGTTGGTCCCAGGTTTTTCACGAAGAAATCCTTAGGGTTGGCTACCTCTCTTTTGGCGTTACGGGCGTGCTGTAAAAGCAGAGCGGCCTGCTCTTTTCCTTCGTCATCGCGTTTGCCCAGGGTGGCCTGGTAGGCAGTGGCATTTTTGATGGCGTTGTCAAACTCATAGTTCACCAGGTCTACTCTACCTAACCAGTAAAGAACGTCATCCCCTACTTTTGGTTTGAGTTTGTAAGCTTTATAGATGTATTCGCTTGCTTTTTCTTTATCAAAGGCGATTAAGCTGATACCGGCCCGGTAAAGCGCCTTGGCATTGTCTGGCTCACGCTCCAGTGCTTTTTCGTAGAAGGGAAGCGCGGCCCTAAAGTTAGCCTGGTTGAACATTTTATCCCCGCTCCTGATAAGCTTACGCGTACTCTGGGCCATGGCCCCATAAGCCATGAGAAACAGCGTAAGAAAGAGAAAGGACGTTCTTAACAACCGCTTGTCTAAGTGATTCATAGTGTAAAAGGTTTAGGTATAGTGCTACTAATTGGCGCAAAATCTTAAGATGCTACCCTTTGAGAGTATCCCATAGAGCAACTCTTTTATGGCCAAGGGCATAAAAGAGAAGTACAATTATATTTAAAAATTGTTAGATATTTATTTCAAAGAAAGAAATAATTAAACTAAAATATTGGCAAAGTGCCTAAATTTCAAAATATGGCCCTTTTCTATATATGTACAGTAGATACTCTCATCGCCATACGATACTCCCAAATTGGGCAAATGGTTACTAAAATGCATAGAATATTGTTTAATAAATTACCTGCCACGGGTGCAGAAAATGGTATGTTTTTATTTTGATACCTTTGCAGTCTTAAACACGAGTATAAAAACCATGGTCATTAAAGAAGCAAAGTTTGTCACCAGTAATACCCGCGCTGACTTATGCCCGCAGACGGATTTACCGGAATATGCCTTTATAGGCCGCTCAAATGTAGGAAAGTCTTCCTTAATAAACACACTTACCAATAGACTGAAGCTGGCCAAGACCTCCTCTTTCCCGGGAAAGACCCAGTTGATCAACCATTTTCTCATTAATGATGACTGGTATCTGGTAGATTTACCGGGCTACGGCTGGGCCAAGGTAAGCAAGGAATCACGGGAGACGTGGCGCAAAATGATCAACTTTTACCTGCGCAACCGCCCTAACCTGGCCTGCGTGTTTGTATTGATTGACTCCCGGCTGCCGCCACAGAAGCCAGATCTTGAATTTATGGAGCAACTTGGAACCATGGGGGTACCTTTTGTGCTTATCTTCACAAAGATTGACAAGCAGTCTAAAATAAAGACGGAGGCCAATATTGCCTTGTTTATGAAGACGCTGAAGGAAACCTGGGAGGAACCTCCCATGTATATGACCAGTTCCTCTACTACCAAAGAGGGCCGCGAGGAAATCCTTCAGTTCATAAGTGACGTAAACCGCCGTTACAATGAAGAACGTTAAGCGTTAAGAGTCCTTTACCAGTCTATTTATTTCTACTAAAATGAAAGTAAGAAACACACTAGTAGTTGCCTTTTTTGTTTTCTTTGCCGCCGGAGCATTTGCTTTGCCTGGCGCTACCCCCGCCTATGTGCAGACTGGCAAGTTACCGGTAGCTGAACATTACCCCGGCGGCCAGGATTCTTTGGTGGCGCATTTGCAGCGCAGCATCCAGTATCCGGCCCTGGCCAAGCGTAACCGCACCATGGGTACTTGCATTGTTGGCTTCACCCTCACAGATGAAGGAGCCATCACCAATGTGAAGATCCTGAAGGAAGTGGGCGGCGGCCTGGGCCAGGAAGCGGTACGGGTAGTGAAACTCCTTAAATTCAAAGCCCCCGGTTACAGCCAGCAATACAGTGTTCCGGTAAACTTCAAACTCTAAATTAACCTCATAATCAACTTTTCCCTATGCCGTTTGACTTGAAAGAGATCGCTTCTATTTCCGGTATGCCGGGCTTATACAAAATCATAGCCCCTACCCGTAGCGGAATTATTGTAGAAAGCCTCGCTGAAAAGCCAGTAAGGAGTGTAGCGCAGTCACGTAACCGCGTTTCCATTCTGCAAGAAATTTCCATGTATACCAATGATGAGGAGCAGACTGTTCCTTTGGCAGACATATTTGACAAAATCAGAGAGCAGTACGGCTCTGATTTGCCGGTAAATGCCAAGTCAAGCAGCCAGGAGCTATCTTCTTTTATGGAAACGGTACTCCCAGACTATGACCGGGAGCGGGTGTACAGCTCAGACATGAAGAAACTGGTGCAGTGGTACCAAACCGTAAACCAGTTTGTGCCTTACTCTCAGGAAACTGTGTCTGAGGCTGCTACAGAAGCAGCCACCGAGGTAGAAGCAGCCACTGAGACAGAAGCTGAACCAGCCAAGAAAAAGAAGTCTTCGGCTAAATAGGTAACTGCTTACCGCCATATAACAGAAGAGGCCCCTGCCAGTTGGCAGGGGCCTCTTCTGTTATATGGGCCGGTTACTGGAACACAGGCGCCTCTTGCGGTCTATACCAACTGAGTGTTGCGGACCGGACGGGCCACCAGCAGGCTCTCCACCTCTTCTACCATCTCCTTGGAGCCGATATAGAAGGTGCACCGCTGGTGCAGGTCAGAAGGCTGAATCTCCAGAATACGCTGTCTTCCGTCTGAGGCCTTTCCGCCTGCCTGTTCTACTATGAAAGACAAGGCGTTGCACTCATATAACAACCGCAGCTTTCCGCCCGGCGACTTTAAGGTATTGGGGTACATATAGATACCACCCTTAAGCAGGTTCCGGTGGAAGTCCGCCACCAGGGAGCCAATGTAGCGGGCGGCGTAGTTGCGTACGCGGCAAAGCTCTATGTAGTCTTTTATGGCTTCGGGGAAGTAATTGTAGCCGCCCTCGTTCACTGAGTAGATGCTACCGTTCTTGGGGGTGGTGATATTGGGGTGCGAAAGGAAGAATTCGCCCAGCGAGGTCTCATAGGTAAACCCGTTCACGCCGTTGCCGGTGGTGTAAACCAGCATGGTGCTGGAGCCATAAATAATATAGCCGGCGGCCACCTGCTCGGTACCTTTCTGGAAGCAGTCTTCAATGGTACCTTCGGTGCCCAGCTCAGAGATGCGTCTGTAAATAGAGAAGATGGTACCAATAGACACGTTCACGTCAATGTTAGACGAACCGTCCAGAGGGTCAATGGCGACAATGTATTTCCCTTTGAGGTTACCGGTCTGGATCACCTCATCCTCTTCTTCAGAAATAATGGTGCAAACCTCCCCGCCGTTCCGGAGCGCCCTTATGAAACGAATATTTGCAACCACATCTAATTTTTGCTGTTCTTCGCCCTGCACATTCTGTTTGCCGTAGGCTCCTCCAATATCTGTGAGGCCCGCATGGTTGATAGCACGGTTTACAATTTTAGCCGCCAGCGCTATATCACGCAGTAACTGAGACAGTTCACCGGTGGCATAAGGAAAATCCTCTTGCTTCCGCATAATGAACCGGTCTAGCGTGGTGCCAACCGGAAGAGCCAGGTTTTCTTTGATATTGTTCATAGGAAAGATGTTAAAGGATAAGGGGATTAGTGTGTACGGCAAGTAAATCAATTACAAAAATAATAATTTTGACCGGATTAAAAATTCGGCTATTACCATTTTTAATAAAACGAAGGGCAATTAATGATAGTTTATAAATTCGGCGGCGCTTCTGTAAAAGACGCGGCGGCGTTTAGAAACCTCTTCCAGATTTTGCGGGGTCTTCCTAAGAACGCAAACCCACTGGTTGTGGTTTCGGCCATGGGCAAGACCACCAATGCGTTGGAGATGTGTTTTGGGCAAGCGTTTAAAGGAGAAAGCTACGCCGCGGCGGTGCAGGAAACCCGCCAGTACCATGACCAGATCCTGCGCGAGCTTTTCCCAGACCCCAACCACCACGTCTATGAGGCGGTAAGCAGCCAGTTCGCGCAGCTGGAAAAAACCTTACACCAGACCCAGCCCCGGGAGTTTGACCGGCAGTATGACCAGGTCATTAGCATAGGCGAACTTTTATCCAGCCTTATCCTGCACCATTATCTCTGCCAGCAAGGCTACCAGAACCAGTGGCTGGACGCCCGCGATTACCTCCGCACCGATGATACGTGGCGCGAGGCCCGCCTGGACTGGGCTTGGACCGAGCGGGAGATCGCCAGCAAACTGCCTCCTATCCTGGAGAAAATGGCCGCCGTGACCCAGGGCTTTATTGGGCGTACCGCCAATGGCCAGACGACCACCCTGGGCCGCGAGGGTTCAGACTTCAGTGCCGCCATCTTTGCCTATTGCCTGCAGGCCCCGGCCCTCACCATCTGGAAAGACGTGCCCGGCCTACTCAATGCCGACCCCAAGCTGTTCAAGGACACCATCAGGTATGATGAGATCGCCTACCAGGAAGCCATTGAGATGGCCTACTACGGGGCCTCGGTTATTCACCCTAAAACGGTGCAGCCGCTGGCTAAACGGGGCATTCCGCTGTACATTAAATCTTTTCTGCACCCCGAGGAGCCGGGCACGGTCATCCACAACTGCCAGCATGACCGTATTGCGCCGGCCTATATTCTCAAGCAGAACCAGTGCCTGCTGTCTTTCCACACCAAAGACCTGGGGTTTATTACGGAGCAACAGCTGGGCACCATCTTCCAGGCCATGGGCAGATACCGGCTCAAGATCAACATGATGCAGAACTCCGCTATCTCCTTCTCTGCCTGCGTAGACTTTGACCAGGCCAGAATAGACGGTCTCAAGGCAGACCTGGCCACTGAGTTCAACATCCTTTACAACCAACCCCTCTGGCTGTACACCATCAAAAACTATGACGAGCCAAGCCTGGAGAAGCTCACCGCCGGCAAGGAAATACTGCTGGAGCAGCGCAGCCGCCTAACGTTCCAGTTCGTTTGCCGTCCTCCGGAAAGTAAGAAATCCTAAGTTTGTGTTTTAAGGCCGTTTTCCGGAAAACGGCCTTAAAACGGGTTTTCCCGTTCGGCTTAAATCGCCTTTGGGATGGAAGGCGGTATACTCCAGGAACAGGAACATCTTTCAACTTGTTTTGCAGAAAGAGCCTGGGTGTCGTACCTTTGCGGCATGAACGCGCATGCTCCTTTACAGGGTGTGCATCATGTAATTACTTAAACTTTTAAAAAGACCATGGCAGTATTAATAGGTAAAAAAGCCCCTTCTTTCAAAGCAACCGCCGTTGTTGACGGTGAGTTTGAGGAGGATTTCTCATTAGAGCAGTACATTGGCAAGCAGCACGTGGTGTTCTTCTTCTACCCCCTGGATTTCACGTTTGTGTGCCCTACGGAGATTATCGCGTTCCAGGACCGTCTGGAAGATTTCAAGCGCAAGAACGTGGCCGTGGTAGGTTGCTCCGTTGACTCCCATTTCTCGCACTGGGCCTGGTTGAACACCCCCCGCGACAAAGGTGGTATTGAAGGCGTTACCTACCCGTTGGTAGCCGACAACTCTAAGACCATTGCCAAGAACTTTGATGTTCTGGCCGGTGACTATGACTACAATGACCAGGGTGAATTGATCTTCGTGGGTGACCCAGTAGCTTACCGCGGCCTGTTCCTGATTGACAAGCACGGCGTAGTGCGTCACCAGGTGGTGAACGACCTTCCGTTGGGCCGCAGCATTGATGAGGCTCTGCGCATGGTTGATGCCCTGCAGTACTTTGAAGAAAAAGGCGAAGTTTGCCCAGCCAACTGGGAAGAAGGAAAAGAAGCCATGCAGGCTACCCGCGAGGGTGTTTCCAGCTACCTGGCTGCTAACTAATCTGGTTAAACCACCCTACCTTAAAAGCCTCTCTGCAAAGGAGAGGCTTTTTTATTTCCCGCTTGTTGGTCCTCCAGATCATAATCTCATTTTCAACCCGTTTCTGTTTTAAGCCTGTTTTCTGGAAAAGAGGCTTAAAACGTCATGATTTTTCACCTGGCCGTATAGCCAAACCCTGAGGTGTTTCGTTATTTAACAGGTGCGGCCCTGCAAAATACCCCGAAGGCCGTACCTTTGCAGTGAACCGGGTCACCTCCTACTGTAGGAAGGTATTAAATGTTTCCCCCCATTTTATACTTTTTAACCCCACCAAGATGTCTACTATTTTATACGAAGTTGGAATTCGGGCGTATGGCCTGGGCGTGCGGCTGGCGGCTCCTTTTGTGCCCAAGGCGGCCCTATGGGTCAAGGGCCGAAAAGATATCTTTCAGGAGATAAGAGAGAAACTCAAAGGCAATACCGCCCCGTTGGCCTGGTTCCACTGCGCCAGCTTAGGCGAGTTTGAGCAAGGCCGTCCGCTCATGGAAGCCTTCAAAGAGAAATTCCCTGACTTTAAGATCGTGCTTACCTTCTTCTCCCCTTCGGGGTATGAGGTGCGCAAAAACTACCCCGGCGCCGATTTCATTTTTTACCTACCCCTTGACACTGACCACAACGCCCGCTGCTTTGTCTCTTTGGTAAAGCCCAAGCTGGCCGTGTTTGTGAAGTACGAGTTCTGGCACCATTACACCAAGGCGCTGCGCAAACGGCATATTCCCATGTTCTCGGTGTCAGCTATTTTCAGGCCCAACCAGGTTTATTTTAGAAAGGGTGGCGGCTTTTACCGCCGAATTCTGGAGCGCTTCTCGCACATCTACACCCAGAACCAGGAATCACTGGAATTGCTGGCCGGCCTTGACTTTAGTAAGGTGAGCCTGGCCGGCGATACCCGCGTGGACCGGGTGCTGCAAACCGCCGAAAAGGCGGCGCCCATCCCGGTGGCCCAGGCCTTTAAAGGCAGTGACCCGGTGATGGTGATTGGGAGCAGCTGGCCCCAGGACCTGAAAGTGCTGGTACCCTTTATGCAGGGAGAGTTGGCCACCCTTAAGTTTATCCTGGCGCCTCATGAGATCAAAGAACATGAGTTAGCCGAACTGGAAGCCCAGTTCCCGGCCAAGGCCATTCGGTTCTCCCAAGCAGACCCAGCCACCGTGGCCAACTACCGCCTGTTGCTCATAGACAACATTGGCATGCTCTCCAGCCTCTACCAGTACGCGAATTACGCCTACGTGGGCGGCGCCTTTGGGAAGGGGCTGCACAATACCCTGGAGCCCGCGGCCTTTGGGCCACCCATCTTTTTTGGGCCCAAATACGCCAAGTTCCAGGAAGCCATAGACCTGGTGGAGATAGGCGCCGCGTTCCCGGTGCACTCTGCGCAGGAACTGAGCAAAGCCTTTAAAGCGCTGGAAGAAAACCCTTCGGCGAGAGCCAACATCAAAACCAATATCCAGGAGTACCTGAAAAAACAGGCCGGCGCCACCGAACGTATCTTAACGGCGTTGGAATATTGGTTACCTTCGCGGCAAGCATGACAGGCATAGTAATAAAATCAACCGGCTCTTGGTATCTGGTACGCTCGCTCCAGGGAGGGCAGCTGTACAAATGCCGCCTGCGCGGGAAGTTCAAGAACAAGGGGCTCAAGGTTAGCAACCCGTTGGCGGTAGGCGATGAGGTGACCATGGAACTGGAGGGCGGCGAGCACCAGGCCGTGATCACCGAAATAAAACCACGCCGCAACTACATCATCCGTAAATCAACCCATAAGGCGCACCACGCGCACATTGTGGCCTCTAACCTGGACGTGGCCTACCTGGTGGTCACGCTGGTATCTCCGCGCACCTCGTTCGGGTTCATTGACCGGTTTCTGGTAACCGCCGAGGCGTACCAGATTCCGGCTACGCTTTTGTTTAACAAGATTGACTTGTATGACGAAGAGGCACTGGCCTACATGAACCAGGTGATGGGCTTGTACGAGCGCATTGGCTACCCCTGCCTGCCGCTCTCGGCGCAAACCGGAGAGGGCCTGCCCGAGGTGCAGAAACTGTTGACCGGAAAAACCTCGCTGTTCACGGGCCACTCGGGGGTGGGTAAAAGCACGCTGGTGAATGCCCTGGTGCCTGACCTGGCCATCAAGACCCAAGAAATCTCCTCGTTCTCAGACAAGGGCGTGCATACTACTACCTTCGCGGAGATGTTTGAGGTGGAACCCGGTACCTACCTAATTGACACCCCGGGCATCAAAGAACTGGGCGTGGTGGAGATGAAGAAGGAGGAGATTGGCCATTACTTCCCGGAGATGCGCGCGCTCCTCAACAAATGCCGGTTCAACAACTGCATCCATATCAATGAGCCGGGCTGCGCCGTGCAGGAGGCCGTGAAAAAAGGCAAAATCGCCCTGCCCCGCTATGAAAGCTACCTAAGCCTTCTCCAGGACGAGGACTCGCACCGGTAAGGTAGAGTTCTGAGTCCAGAGTTTCTTCTTCAATGAATTTGATGGCTTTTCCAACCCGTTAGACATTTTCTGTTTTGGGGCTGTTTTGCGGAAAACAGGCTCAAAACGCCAGCATTGCCTCATCTCCTGAGGTCTCAAAGGGAAGAGTGAAAATTTCCGTATCTTTGCGGACTGAAACAACGTTCTGAGGCAAGCTTAGCTTCTTTTGAACCGTTGCAACACCTATAAAAAACACACCATATGAAAACCGCAGAAATCCATACCGCGAAGGGCGTCATGAAAGTAGAATTCTACGAGAAAGACGCTCCTAAAACCGTGGAGAACTTCACCAAACTTGCCAAAGAAGGCTTCTATGACGGCCTTTCTTTTCACCGCGTATTGCCTGACTTCGTGATTCAGGGCGGCTGCCCTAATTCAAGAGAAGGCGCCAAAGGCGTGCCCGGCACCGGCGGACCAGGCTACAAAATTGACTGCGAGGTAACCGGTGGCAATCAGTTCCATGACAAAGGCGTGTTGTCAATGGCCCACGCAGGCCGTAACACCGGCGGGTCTCAGTTCTTCATCTGCCACAGCCGTAACAACACCGCGCACTTGGACCGCAACCACACCTGCTTCGGGAAAGTGGTAGAAGGCCAGGATATCATTGATGACATCCGCCAGGGCGACCGCATTGAAAAAATTGTAGTGAACGAAGACTAATTTATTGTTAATTGCCAATTGCTGGTCTAAAAACAATCAACAATTGACAATCAGCAATCAAAAAAGGCGAAGGACAGCAGCTGTCCTTCGCCTTTTTTTTTAGAGCAGCAGCAACAGGAGCGAGTAGGTGGTGGCCCCTATAAGAAAGGCGGAGAAGCGGCTTTCACGTTCTTCGGGGAGTTCTTCCTTGAGCACGTTGAGCACCACGCCGCCGGCCAGAAACGCCAGCAACAAAGCGGTGACCAGTTCCGTCACCTCTACTACCTGGCCTACGGCCCAACCCAGGGCCAGCGCCAGGACCAGAATCCAGCGGCCAGCATACCGGTAACGGTCTTTGTAGTGTTCGCGCAGGCCAAAGTCATTGACCAGAAAATGCAGCGCCATAGCCGAGAAATAAAAGAACACCTCCTGCCAGTCCTGCTCCTCGCGCTTGTGCAGCAGGTAGCCAATCAGGGCATTGTACAGCCCAAAGGAAAGCACATGGATCCAGAAGACGGATGGAGGCGTGGCATTGCCGGTTCCCTTGCCGCCGCGCCTTGACCTAATGGCCATGCGCTCCAGCCCGTAAAATACCACCAGACCCGCTAAGGCCGTGAGGTACACATGATGCTTAAGGAAGAACAGCCCCTGGGAATGGGCGGCCTCCTGTACCTGCCCCTGCCCTTCCTGCAGTTCGGGGAACAAGTGCAGAAACACATAGGCCACAGATACGCCGCCGGCCCCCGAAAGCCAGATGCTGCGTGGTATCCCTTCCAGAAACTTAAGCTTGCCGGCAAACATGTGCACCAGCATTAAACCTAATAGCGGGAGCAGGCTCAGGAAAAAGTTTTGCATGGATAAAGAATTGGGGATTTCTATTCTACTCCTGACCACTGCAAAAGTTGGCGGCCCCGTACCTTTTCCGCTGGGTCATAAAAGGTCTTAGGTGATATCTTCTATGGTAGTGATTTTATTTCCTCTGAAGGTAAAAATGGATTTGCCTTTTAGGTTAAGGGTTTGGCCCGCTTTGAGCTCAGGCGAGAAGTCAACCGCCAAAACCGCGGTGTAATCAATCAGGACGGTTACATTATTTTCTGCCTCTTCCAGAGCCGTGATCTTCTGTTCCCTTTCCAGAAACAGAGCTTTCGCCTTCTCTGCCTGTTCTCTGAACGCGGCAAGGCCTTTTAGCTCCAGATTTACCTTTCCTTCAGACACGTTCTTAAACACCACCCCTTCGGCTAAATTGGCCACCATGCCGTCCACGTCAAAGCGGTTATAGGCGGCTATGTAATTCTCTACCATTTCACTTTTCATCAAACAGAATTTAATAATAATGGGGCTACGGCCCGAATTTGGGAATACTCCAAGCAGATTCCTAACCCCAATAGAGAAAAGCGGGCTGTTGGCCGCACCAAAAAAGGGAAAGCCCGGCGTACCAAAGTATCCGGGCTTTCCTTTTTTAGCGTTTTAAGCCTGTTTTAAGAAAACGGCTTAATAACGTCTTTTATCCTCTTCATCCTCGTCGTCATCCTCGTCTTCCAGGCTGAAGCTGCCCCCGGAGAACATGCTGCTGAGCAGGTCCTTGAACTGAAGGCCGGCGGTGAGGCGGTTGCGGGAGATGAGGCTGTACTCGGCCAGGCCGTGCAGGCAGAACTCCATCCAGAAGAGATGCTCGGCCTCGTCTTTGGGCGTGGGCTGGAACTTCTCTGCCACCTCAGAGAGGCCCGGCACCTGAAGCAGCTCGCGCTTGTACTCTTCATCTGAGGCGTCGCTCAGAAGGTCAAGGGTGTGCCCGTCTGAGAACCAGGCCGTCACTTTCTTGTAGGGGTCTTTCTCTTTCTGCTTCTTGAACTTATCTGGGTCCGGGAAATAGTTCAGGAACTGGGTTCTGATGGCTTTGCCCATTAACCGGTAGGCCACGCCGCCGGCTCCCTCCTGCTCACCTTCATACACCAACTCCACCTTACCGGTCACGGCAGGCACGGCGGCCAGGAAATCTGCCACGCGCACGTGGGTCTGGGCTTCACCGTTGAGCAGCACACGGCGCTCTGCGGCACTGACCACGTTCTCATACGCGGAGATGGTCAAGCGGGCCGACACCCCGCTTTTGGCGTCTACGTACTCGCTCTCGCGGGCCTCAAAGGCAATCTGCTCCACCAGGTCATGGATGAGCTCATGCCCCAGCACGCGCTCCTGCTGGGCGGGCGTGATACGCGCCTCCTGCTTGGTGATGCGCTTACCCACCTCAATGCTTTTGGGGTAGTGGGTAATGATCTGGGAGTCAATCCGGTCTTTGAGCGGCGTCACAATGGAGCCCCGGTTGGTGTAATCTTCTGGGTTGGCGGTGAACACAAACTGAATGTCCAGCGGCAGCCTGATCTTGAAGCCCCTGATCTGGATATCGCCTTCCTGCAGGATGTTGAACAGAGACACCTGAATACGGGCCTGTAAATCTGGCAGCTCATTGATCACAAAGATCCCCCGGTGCGCCCTCGGGATCAGCCCGAAATGGATCACGCGCTCATCTGAGTATGGCAACTTAAGCGTGGCGGCTTTGATAGGGTCGGCGTCACCGATGAGGTCCGCTACGGATACGTCTGGGGTGGCCAGTTTCTCAGTGTAGCGGTCATCGCGGTGCAGCCAGGCAATAGCGGTCTCGTCTGCGTGGTGCAGAATCTGATCATGGGCAAAGCGTGAGAGCGGCTGCAGCGGATCATCATTGAGCTCAGAACCGGCAATCACGGGTACGTACTCATCCAGCAGCTGTACCAGGAGGCGGGCAATACGCGTCTTGGCCTGCCCGCGCAAACCCAGCAGGTTTATGTGGTGACGGCTAAGGATGGCGCGCTGCAGGTCTGGAATAACGGTTTCCTCGTACCCGAAGATACCAGGGAACACTTCTTCGCCGCTGCTCAGCTTCTTGATAAGGTTGGCGCGCAACTCTTCTTTGACAGAACGGGGCTCATAGCCGCTGGCCTTTAACTGGCCCAGTGTTTTAATGCGGTGCAGCTGTTCTGCGGGAATATCTGTGTATAACATTTTTTGTATCAGGTTATTATGATAGATAGCAATAAAGATTGCGTACCTTGTAGATTCATTTATTTACCAACTATGCGTCTACTTGCCCTTTCTTCTTTTATTATGGTAGTGGCGCGTCTTCTGGTGTTTGCGGGCATTGGCCTGTGCATTGCCCAGGTTGATTTCGTTAACCTGGCCATTTTCTTTATTGTGGCAGGAAGTATTCTCAGCCTTGTGTCTTACCTCATGAAAAGCAAAAGGTTAGCGCGTTAGTCTTCTGTTTTGAGGCCGTTTTTTGAAAACCAGGCTCAAAACGGTTTTCCTACATCCTTCTCTTCCGGTTACGGCCATAATCCCTGAACACCAGATCTCCCAGCCCTTGCAAGCCGCTGTAGTAGGCCTGCCCGTTGTTTACCTGGGTGAACTCCTCCACAAACTGCTGCAGGTACGGATCTGAGGCAATCATGAAGGTGGTAATAGGAATGTTCAGCCGCCGGCACTGGGCCGCCAGGTTGAGCGTCTTGTTCACCACCTTTCTATCCAGCCCGAAACTGTTCTTGTAATACTTCAGCCCTTCTTTCAGACACGTGGGCTTGCCGTCTGTGATCATGAAGATCTGCTTGTTGCTGGTCTTGCGGCGGCGCAGCAGGTCCATGGCCAACTCCAGCCCCGCCACGGTGTTGGTGTGGTACGGGCCCACCATGAGGTACGGAAGGTCTTTCACACTTATCTGCCAGGCGTCATTCCCGAAAACAATGATGTCCAGGTTGTCTTTGGGGTACTTGATTTTAACCAGCTCGGCGAGGGCCATGGCCACTTTCTTGGCGGGTGTGATGCGGTCTTCGCCGTACAGGATCATGGAGTGCGAGATGTCAATCATGAGCACGGTGCTGGTTTGGGACTTGTGCTCGAGCTCGGTTACCTCCAGGTCTTGCTCTGTCAAAAAGAAATCATCGCCTATGCCGTGCTCAATCTGCGCGTTGCGGATAGATTCAGTGAGCTCAATCTGCTCGGCGGCATCCCCGAAGCGGAATTCGCGACGGTCTGCCGAGGGTTCATCACCGATGCCGGTTTTGGGCGTGGTGTGATCTCCGCGGCCCCCTCTCTTCAGTTTCCCGAAGATCTCCTCCAGCGCGCTTTTCCTGATCTTCTGCTCGCCTTTGGCCTGTAGTTTGAACTGCCCATCGGGGCCTTTGTCATCTATGTAACCCTTTTTCTTGAGGTCCTCAAAGAAATCGCCCAGCCCATAGGAGTCATCTGTTAAGTTGTACTTCTTGTCCAGCTCGCTCATCCAGGACATGGCTTCGGCCACGTCTCCGGCGGTAAGTGTAATCAATTGGAGGAAAATCTGGAGCAAAGACTCAAAGCCCTTGTCCTGGGTTTCCTCCGGCACATAATCTGAGAATCTATATCCGGCTGCCATACTTCTATTTTTTAAAAATGGAGACACAAGATAAAGGATGCAAGACACAAGAGGTAGCTGGGGGAGGTATGCTTTCCTATACCATCTGGCCTTCGGCCGCTGTCTCTTGCAAGCGTAGCGGAAAGCGCCCCGGCATTGGAAAAGCGGCGTAGCTTTTGAAATCTCTCCTTTCTATTGTCTGGAATCTGGTGTCTCTCTACTAACAACGTGTAAACGCAAATGTTCACCACATGGGTAACCTTCTAGGGTAAAAGGAGTAAACAAGAGGGATTAGTCCTATCGTTTTATTATTAGAATTCAATTTTAGATGCGTGCAATCTGGAAAAATACTGTTCTGGCGGAGAGTGATACCACGATTGAGGTAGAGGGGAACCATTATTTTCCGCCCACTTCGCTCCGTTGGGAATTCTTCAAGCCCAGCATCAGGCACTCTACCTGCAGCTGGAAGGGCCAAGCCTCTTACTTCAACCTACAGGTGGGCCATTTTGAGAACCCAGACGCGGCCTGGACCTACCCCCAAACCAAGGAGAAGGCCAAAAACATTGAAGGCTACATTGCCTTCTGGAAGGGCGTGCAGGTGGTAGATGACCACTTTGTTGCCCACGGCTCCAGACAGGAAGTGCTCGCCTAGAAAACCGTTTTTAAAAATGGTGATGTTGGAAGCAAAACGCCCGGCTAAGAATGGCCGGGCGTTTTTGTGCTGTTTTGGGAAAAATAGGCTGGAAATGCCTCTTCGTCTCTACTTCCATTTTTTAGCCTTAGGTGGGGAATATAGCGGCGGTTATGCCTCCTGGTTTGAAACAGAAATCCCTTGAATGCTCATTTAACCTTTAAAACAAAAACGCCCGACAGTTTCCTGCCGGGCGTTTCGCTGCTGTTTTGCTAAAAAAGGGCCTGAAACGGCTTTGTCTTAGCTATCAATCCATTTGAACTTGTATTGCAACTGAGGAATCTTCATGCGGTCTGCCACGCGACGAAGGCGCTCAGGAAGGGCCATTAAGTAGTCACGGGCACGCTCGCCAGACTCGTTAAGGCCTGACATGCTGCCAATTTTCCACTCGCGGTTCAGGGTTTCTATGATCTCCACGTAGTCAGCAGAGGTATAGACGCCGGTACGCTGGGCGGCATCTGTGAAGTGCCCGAAGGTCTGGCCCTGGTCAATGCCCAGTTCGCGTAGGTAGTGAGCCGGCATCACAATTTTCTTGCGCATCATATCTTCATAGGCCAACATCATTTCAGACGGGTCTACCTCAAAGATTTTCTTTACGAAGGTTTTGTACGCCTTGGCGTGGCGTCCTTCATCAGCGGCAATGAAATTACATATACGTGACAAGGTGGTTTCGCCTACTTTCTTGGCCAGCGCGCCCACCCGGCGGTGCGAGTAGTTGGTGGCGGTTTCCTGGAAAGAGGTATAGACAAAGCTGCGGTACGGGTCATTATCTGTTTTAATGTCCATGCCGTCGGCAATGAGGTACTGGGTAGAGGCCTCCATCTGGCGCATGTCAATGCGGCCGGTCAGGTAGAGGTAGCGGTTGAGGAGATCGCCGTGGCGGTTTTCCTCGGCGGTCCAGCCGCGGTTCCACTTCATCCAGGAGCTGTGCTCATCATTGTTGATGTCATGAATGCTCATGATCCAACTCTCATAGGTAGGCAAGGCCTCCTCGGTGATAGTATCACCAATCAGGACGGCCAATAAATCATAAGATAATTCGCGGGCCCGCTCTTTCAGGTCGCGTATCTCGTCAAAGAAATTATCAAGGCGCGCGTCTGGCAGAAAGTCTGCCGGCTGCCAGCTATCTTCAACAGATTTCAGGAACTCCGGAAGGGTATCATCCAGAAAGTTCTCAAGGTATTTCATCACCTCTGTGCGGGTGTACATGACCGATGATATCATAAACTCAATAGATATTGGATGACAAATATAAACATTTTAAAACAGAAATTCTGGAAGAAGGTCTCTGCACCGGAGGTGTTCACTTTACCAGGTCTTCTCTTCCCCTTTGGATTGAACTAATCCGTACGTATAAAATGGCCATAAGGTGACAAATTAATAGAAAGCGCCTCTGGGAAAAGTAGTTGCAGAATGCTATATTTGGTTATACCGTTGGCCAAAGATATGTCACTGCCGTTGCTAAAAAAAGTACTTCCGGCTAAAACCCGGCTCTCTTTGCGGAAGCTCTACTGGTATTCCAGGGGCTGGCTTTACCTGGGTAACAAAGTGTACTGCCCGCTCTGCGAAGATTCTTTCAGGATGTTCCTGCCCTTTGGCCCCGAACGCCGGTCGCAGGCCCTCTGCCCGCGGTGCCATACCCTGGAGCGCCATCGTCTGCTGTGGCTATACCTGCAGGAGCGGGTGCATATTCAGGAACAGCATCTGGAGGTACTACACTTCGCTCCGGAACCTATTCTGCAGCAGCGCCTGAAAAGCCTTTTGAACCTGAAATACCGCAGCGCGGACCTTACCTCGCCGGAGGCGATGGACCACGTGGATATTCAGTCTTTGCCGTACCCAGATCATACCTTTGACCTTATCCTGTGTTCGCATGTGTTGGCCCACATACCCCAGGACCGCAAGGCCCTGCAGGAAATACGGCGTGTGCTTCGCCCTAACGGCCGAATCTTAATCCAGGCCCGCATACACCCCAACCCAACCACCCTGGAAGTCCCTGGGGCCCGCACCCCCGCCCAGCGCCTTAAAGCCTATGGCCAGGCCGACCGGTACCGGAATTACGGTCAGGATTTTGCGCAACGCATAGCCGCTGAGGGGTTCACGGTAGAGACGGTGGATTACGCCCAAACCCGCAGCCCAGAGGAACAAGCCCATTTGGGTCTGGGTCAAGGCCATTTTATCTTTGTGGCCACCCCCACCATGAATGAAGCGAAGTAGAAGATTGGCGCATTTGTTTCCGGGCCTGCAAAGGCAACTCCTTAAAGTTGCGGGTCCGCTGCGTCATTGGGCGTGGCGCCTGAAACCCAAGCCACCTATTCCCCGGGATGAGGTAACGCAAGACATGCTTCCCGAGGCCCTGGAAGGCTACACCTCCCAGCCTTTTTACCTCCCCGGCCAGATAGTGGGGTTTCACCTGAAGGCCAAATTACCCCACAACCACCTATTTCTGGAACATTATCAGGCCGACCTGGAATGGGAACCCATAGCAGAACATGCTTTTCCTGAGCTGCTTCTGACCAATACCCTGGACGAAGCCCAGAACGGCTGTCACTGGCCTATAGGGTGGGAATTTACTTTGCCTTTTAACGCTGCTCCCGGTTACTACCGCGCCACCCTTACCAATCCTGAACTGGAACAACCCACCTACATTCATTTTCTGGTGGGTTCTGCCGCGCCTAAAAGTAAAGTGGCGGTGCTGGCCCCGGTCACTACCTGGTTGGCTTACAACGCCTATGGTGGGCAATCTCTCTACCGAAACGCCCTCTCTGAAGGCCATGTCCCCTTCGTTTCCAGCCAGCGGCCTAACACCGCCCTTACTTATCATGGCACCCACTCCCTGCAGCATAACCTGCGCATAGAGGCCAACATCTACCAGTGGTTTGCCAAGAATTACGCCGCTGACCTGTACCCAGACTTTTACCTGGAGGCGCACCCAGAATTTTTAACCGATTACAAAGTACTGGTACTAGCTTACCACGCCGAGTATTTCTCGGAGAAAATGTACCGCACCCTCTGGGACTTGGTCTTCCAAAACGGCATTTCCCTGCTGGCCCTGGGCGGCAACCAAGTATACTGGCAGGTACGGTGGCATCAGGGTTTCACCCACCTGGAATGCCAGAAAGACGGCTCTTTTTTCCAAAACGAGGCTAAACGAGGTACGCTCTGGCGCCACACCGCCCGTCCCGAGGCCCAGTTGCTGGGCGCCCAATTCTCCGAGCCCGGCATGGGAACCTATGCGCCCTATCAGGTTCTGCAACCCAAGCACTGGCTCTTTGCCGGCTCGCAGGTAAAACAAGGTGGAATCTTCGGCACGGCCGGCATTGACGGTTTGCCTATCTGTGGTGATGAAACGGATAAGTCCCCCTGGAGCAGTCCCGATAATACGGTGGTCCTGGCTAGAGGCCTGAACAAAAAAGCAGGAGAAGAAGGAGAAATCTACGCGGTAGAAGACCCTGCCTGGAACGGTACCGGGGGCGGAGAAATCACGTTCACGGAGGTGACCGGCAAATGCGCGGTTTTGAATACCGGCTCTATCCAGAGCGGTTCAGGGCTGGGAGTAGATGGAGTTTTTACAAGGTTGGTTCAGAACTTTATGCAGCGGTATACCCATACTTCCAACGATGGTACCACCGCCGGATAAACTGCAATGGTACCCGCTTTTGGGTAAGCACCTGTAATACTTTATAGACCGGGGTGAGGCCTTGCTCTGCCTGTAAAATAGCCAGCAACTCTTCTGCCTCCTGGTAATTGGCTGTGAAATAGGCGTGCCGCGCCTCATATTTGATTCGGGTCAGCACCGCTTTTTTTTCTAGGGACGTCCTTACCAGCTTTTGGGCTTTTTGAATGACCCGCACCGTAGAGGCCAGCTGTTTGTCCCCCACCTGGTACACTTTCCTGGACAGAGAATACGGGTGAATCCGGCGTTGGCACAGCACCTGGTCCAGGAAATGGTACTGCCAGTTTCGGGAAGATCTTACCCAGAAATCAAAATCCTCATAGGCCAGTTCGGGGTCATAGCCGTTCAATTCTTCCAATACCTGCCGCCGCATCATCATGGTGGGCGGACAAATAAAATAGCGGCCCAATACTTGGGCAAACACATCTCCTTCGGCGGGCGCGGGCGTCAGTTTTCCTTGGGTGGTACGGGCGTAGAAAAATCCAAGCGACTTGGATTGTTCGTCTATTAATTCCCCATCGGTGTACACCACGCCGTAATTGGCGGGCAAGTCTTGAAAAGCGGCGACTTGTCGGGCAACACGCTCCGGGTGCAGCACGTCATCGGTGGCGAAGTCAATGAAAAACTCGCCCTGGCTCAGGTGGAAACCCTCATTAAAAGACGCGCAGTTGCCCTGGTTCTCAAGGTGCTTTATAAATTTTATCTGGGGAAAGCGGGTGATGTATTCTTTAATGATTTGTACGCTGGCATCGGTGCTTTTGTCATCTACCACCAGAATCTCCAAGTGAGGATACGTCTGGGCGAGCACAGAATCCAGGGCCTCGCGCAGGAAGGGAGCGTGGTTGTAGCAGAGACAGATAATAGAAACCAGCGGCGGCGTCATGAACTAAAAAAGTAAGACCTAAACAGGAACAGGTGGAAAAGCAGGTACAGCCCGTACCGGATGGCGTGCGCCATAGGCAGACCGTCCAACCCCAGCAGCGGCATCAGCCAGGCCACCAGCGCCACATATACTACCCCTGAGGCCAGCTGTGTGAACACGTACAGTTTTACGCGCGCCTGCACCGTAATGATGTACGACAAAACCCAGGCACTCATCTTCAGGAAATCGCCCAGCAGTTGGTAGTCCATCAGGCCACGGGCCGGCAGAAACTCTTGGTCAAACAGCAGCTGGATAAAGAAATCGCGCTGCCACCCGAAGGCCAGTAGCCCCATTCCCAATACCGGCACCAGCAAAAACAGCACGCTTCGCACATACTCCTTGAGCTCCTGCGGTTGTGGCAATAGCGCGGCAATGCGGGGGTAATATACCATGCCCAGCACCGACACATACACCATGGTGTAACTGTCTGATATTTTGGCCACCGACTGCCAGAGGCCAGTCTCATGCAGGGAGAATTGCTGAATGGCCAATTCCCGCACCACAAAATCCACCAGCTTGGCGCCCACCAAGGTAGACAAGGCCATCACCAGAAACTTGCCCAGTTCCCGCCCCACACCTTTGGGTATTTTCAATTGCCAGCCCGGGATTAGGTTCTTCTGGAAAATAACCGCCAGCCCCACCAGCCCGCTCACCGACTGGCCCGTCAGAAACAAGACCAAGGCCGTCATCACCTCTACCCTTCCTACGGCCCACCAGGTTACGGCAATGCTCACCAGACTAGTCAACAGACTCAGCCACACATACGGCCGCAGAGCCTGCCGCGCCAGCAACACCGATAGCCAGAACAACTGCAGCAGCAAGAGCACAAAAAGCCCTAGCACCAGCCATAGACTCAGCGATGAGCTTTCGCGTAACAGCTCTTCACCAAAGCGCTCCAGAAAGAAGGAAGGAAACAGCAAAACGCCCACCAAAGCGATTAGAAAGGTAAGCGCGTTCAGGAAAAGTCCGGCCCAGAAAAAAGAACGGTAAGATTGGCTCTGCGGACCGCTCTGTGCCAGGTGCCGGATGAGGCCCACGTTGATGCCGCTGTTGGGCAGGGTGGTGAGCAGGGCAATCAGGTTCTGGAAGTGCGCCAGTAGCGTAATACCGTTGGGCCCGTAATAAACGGCGAACAACTTATTGATAAGCAGCGAACTGCCGGCCCGGGACACGGTGGAGAGCCCTGACCAAACCGAATTCCCCAGAAATTGCCGCATGTGCTGCTTTCGCGCCATGGTGCAAACTACGAAGAAATTAGAGGAATCTATGATTTGGCACTGCTGGGCTGGTATAGGTTTCCCGTTTTGAGGGTGTTTTCCAGAAAACATCCTCAAAACGGGACTTTGGCCCCTGGCCTGAATCAGGGAAAAAACCGCTTGATCTGATCTATCACATACCCCTGCTCCTCGTCTGTCATGCCGGGGAACAGCGGAAGGCTAAGGCTGGTTTGGGCCAGCCCTTCGGTGATGGGGAAATCGCCTTTCTGGTAACCCAGATGCTGATAGGCGGGCTGCAGGTGGGGCGGCACCGGGTAGTGGATTAAGGTATGGATACCCTGCGCTTGAAGGTGGTTTTGCAAAGCATCGCGCTGGCGCGTTCTAACTACATAGAGGTGATATACATGGTCAATCTCGGCAGAGGGCACCAAAGGCAATACTATATCCCCTATGCCCGCAAGCTGCCGGGTATACTCCCCCGCCAACCGTTTCCGCTCTTGGTTCAAGGTATCCAGAACGAGAAGCTTCTCTGACAACACCGCCGCCTGCAGGGAATCCAGCCGGGAATTGATGCCGGCCAGCGCGTACTCATAGCGTCTTGACTGGCCGTAGTTGTGGTATTGCCGTACCCAGGCGGCTAAATCTGCATCTTGTGTAGTGACCGCCCCGCCATCGCCCACGGCGCCCAGGTTTTTGGTGGGGTAAAAACTGGTGGCGTTGATCTGGCCGAAGGTGCCTATCTGATTGCCTTTATAGGTCGCCCCGTGTGCCTGCGCGAAGTCTTCTACCAGCAGCAATTTGCGTTGCGCACACAGCTGCAGTAACCCTTCCAGTTCACAGCTTTGACCGTACAGGTGAATTGGAAGCAAAACTTTGGTGCGAGACGTAATGACCGGGGCCACGGTAGCGGCTGTCATGTTATAAGTGGTAGCATCTGGCTCCGCGAAGACGGGCTTAGCTCCCACCTGCTCCACTGCATTGATGGTGGCAATGTACCCGTTGGCAGGCACAATAACCTCATCGCCGGCGGTTACGCCCAGGGCGCGCAAGCATAATAACAAGGCGTCATACCCGTTCCCCACGCCAATCACTTCCCCGGCACCCAGGTATTGGGCAAATGCCTGCTCAAACGCCGTCACGCTGGGTCCCAGAATAAACCGGTTCCGGCGGTATTCCGCCAACAAGGCCTCTTCCACCCGCTGCTGCAGGCCTGCTGGGAAATCACGGAAGGTGTTGAAGGGAACGGTCATCTTTTAATGTTGAAAATAGTTAAAGGCGAAGATATGGAATCAGGAATAACTTTCCGGAAAGAGGAAAACCTGTTTTAAGCCCGTTTTAGCGAAAACAGCCCTAAAACAGCTTCCGTCGCTTTCATAAAACTAATCTTGAGCCTTTACAAAAGTAGGCTTACGGGAAGCCACGCCTCCCATGCGGTCTTTAAAGGTAAAGAGGCCGGTATAGCTTTCTTCCAATTCCTGCGGCGGGGCCGAGACGCCTAAGTCAAAGGTAGGGATGTGGTGGTGCTGGCAGTACTGGTACAAACCGGCGTTGAGAAGAATACTGGGGCTAAATGTATTGAACTTGACCGGACTGGCCGGGTACAGATGGTTTAAGATGGAAGGAGTCACCAACACCGCTATCCCTACTGCCGCCAGCTCCTGCTCCCTCCTTACGGTGAACAATAGGTACCGATCCGGGAACAGCTGAAAATAACGGGTCAGCTGCGAAAGCGATAACGAAAGCGGTTTCTGCTTTTCCTGCCGGCACTGCTGCAGTAAAGCGTAGGCTTCAGGCAAGGACTCAAATGTCTCCTGTTGGAATGTAAAGCCCGCGGACAGGCATTTTTTTAACCGGCGGCGCGCCGAAGGATGGATGATTTCCGTGAAAGGTTCTTGGGTGACCGGAATATGGTGGTTGAGTTGGTCGTACGTTAAGCAGTACCCCTGCATCGGCAGAGCCGCCCTAAGCCATTGATTAGTTACCGGGGCATAGGCGTCTGGGCATTGTAGCCAAGTGACCTGCTGGCAGCCTAGCTGCTGGAGGTCCTGTTGAATATAGAGCAGGAACGCCTGTCCAGCCTCTTCTGGAATATCAGGGTGAAGCTGCAGTCCGCCAAACGGGGCCCGCCAGGGGGAGAATGCTTTCTCCTCTTCCACAAAGAAATAAGCCAGCCCTACCACCAACTTCGTGTCCTTTTCCTGCAAAATGTAAGCGCGTGCATTAGGACCTTGCTGGAGGATCACATGGACGGGCTGCAGGTACAGGAACACGTCAAAAGAAAACGTTAGACGCTCTAATTCGGCCAAAGAAGTGAGGCAACGCATCTGGTACGGGCCAGTAGGCAAATGGGCAGGCATCATCTAACCGGCAGCAGCTTCTGGAAGTCTGAATAGTCCCTGATGTAGTCGGCTTCTTCATACTTAGTGGAGGTCATGCAGCACAGGATGGCGCCTTTGGAGGGTCTTACCGTAATCCAGCAAAAGGGCGGGATGTACAGGCCTTGGGTAGGCGAGGTCAGATCAAACACCTGCTTGCCGTGAGCGGTCTGGGTTCCCACCTGCACGCTGCCTTGCAGAGCCACCAGTACTTCCTGGGTAGTGCGGTGGGCGTGACCGCCGCGTTCACTGCCTTCCGGACCGCCATAGACCCAGAAAACCCGTTGCACGGCAAAGGGTAAGCCTTGCTCGTTTTGGGTGGATACCAGGGTTCCGGTTTCATCGGGTAGATGGGGGAAAGAAAGCAGGTAGGGTTCAACAGGCGTCATCACCCGCGAAGTTACGCAAACCTGCCCAAAATGCCGCTGGCTCCCTCCGCAGCGTTATAGGAGAGCATGTGGTTAATTTCAATATCTTTGCAGCCCTTTTTCCTAAGAAACCTTACTTCATGCTGTATCTGCTGCTCTGTGTTGTGTTTAACACCCTGCTGTTCTTCATCTTTAAGCTGTTCAACCGCTTTGAGGTGCGCACGTTCCAGGCTATTGCCCTGAATTACGTGGTCTGCCTGTTAACCGGGGCCGCTTTTGATGGCAATGACGTGGCTTTGATGCTACAGCACGTGGGTGAACCATGGACCATAGCCAGCTGGGTGCTGGGCACGCTTTTCATCGGCAGCTTTTATTTGGTGGCCGTGGCCACCAACCGCATTGGGGTGGCGGCTACCTCGGTGGCCATGAAAATATCGCTGGTGATTCCGGTGCTGTTCAGTCTATTGGTGTTGCAGAATAACGCAAAAGAATACTCGCTGCTCAATTACGTGGGCATAGGCCTGGCACTGGTGGCCGTGGTCCTGACCTCGCGCCGCAAAGCGGAGGGCACCCATTTTCCTGCCAGCCGGTGGGCGCTGGTTCTGCCGATGGTGGTGTTTCTGGCCGCCGGCCTGGGCGATGTGATCATCAACTACGCCAATGAAAAACTGATGGCCCCCGAGATGGCCGGCGCCTTTACCATGTTCACTTTCACGGCCTCGGCGGTAATTGGCGTGGTGGCGCTGCTGTACCAGGCGGTGGTGCAGAAAGTGAAGTTTGAAGGCAAAAGCCTGGTAGCCGGCCTGGCGCTGGGCATTCCTAACTACTTCTCTATTTTCTTTCTGATTAAGGCGCTTTCGGCGTTCCAGAACGACGGGGCTTTCTTGTACCCGGTCAACAACATCGGTATCATTCTGCTGGGCACCGTGGGCGGCATCCTGTTCTTTGGCGAGCGCCTGAGCAAGGTCAACTGGCTGGGTTTTCTGCTGGCCATTGTGGCGTTGCTGCTAATGTCTTACCAGGAACTGCGCGAAGTTCTGTTTTAGGCCTGTTTTCCAGAAAACGGCTTAAAAACAGAACTGGAAGGCTTACTACTGTTTCGTACTTTTGCCAGTAGATGGAGGATACCTACCGCACCATAGAAGCTCCCGTGGAGGGCCTGTACAAAGAGAAAGGCAGCAAGTTTATTGCCAGGGCCTATCCTGTGCGCTCTGAGGAAGAGGTAAAGGAGATTCTACAAGCCCTGCGCAAAGAATACTTTGACGCCCGCCACCACTGCTACGCCTACCTCCTGGGCGCCGACAAAGCCACCTACCGCGCCAATGATGACGGCGAACCCAACCACTCGGCCGGGGACCCTATTCTGGGGCAGATCAGGTCCATGGGGCTGAGCAACGTGCTGGTGGTGGTGATCCGGTATTTTGGGGGTGTGAAACTGGGCGTGGGCGGACTCATCCATGCCTACAAAACCGCCACGGCGGAAGCCCTGGAACAGGCTCAAGTGATAGAGCGCCACGAGACTCAGCTGTTGACCGTGCAATTTGCCTACGAGCAGATAAACGACATCATGAAAGTGGTGAAAGACCTGGACGTGCCGGTGCGAGAGCAGGATTTCAGCCTGGATTGCCGGTTGACAGTGGAGGTGCGCACCAGCCTGGCCCCGCAGCTGGAAGCGCAGTTTGCCAAGTACGGCACGGTAGAGAAAAGCTAACTACCAGCTGTTTTGGGCCTGTTTTCCGCAAAACGGCCTTAAAACGGAATGGACGGCCTGCCAGTAAGGGCCAGACCTCTGGGCGCGGACGCATCTCAATTAAAATACTTACGTACCTTTCGGGGCAACAAGCACCTAATCCCTTTCCCGTGAGCAGTTCCCACACAGAAACCCCGTCCAACCGAATTCCCACTAAAAGCATTTTTGAAAGAGGCGTGGGCCAGAAGCCAGGTTCGTTGTCGGTTTCAAAAGACGCCTTGCCCCCACGGCTCTTCCTGGTCTCCTTTGATGAGGAATCTCACCAGGCCCTGGAATTTGATACCTATGAGGACCTGTGGCAGGAATTTCAATCAAAGCCCGAGATGCGGCACTGGATAGACGTGCGGGGCTACGGAGACGTGGGACTGCTGGAGCGCATGACCCAGGATTTCAAGATCCATCCGCTGCAGATGGAAGATGTGATCAATGATTACCAGCGGCCCAAGGTGGAGGAAGAACATAACCGGCTGTTCATTGTGTCCCGTATGGTTGCTTTCACGGCAGAGCACACCATTGAAAACGACCAGCTGTCTATTTTCACCGGCCCCAACTACGTGGTCACCTTCCAAAGCGACTACGAAGATTGCCTGGACCCGCTGCGCGAACGGATCAGGATTGGCAAAGGCTCCATCCGGCGAAAGCCCGCCATGTACATGGCCTACGCCATGCTGGACGTGGTCATGGACCACTACTTTCCGGCCATGGCCCAGTTGGGCGAATACGCCGAGGAACTGGAGGACTGTCTGTTTGATTCACCCAGCAAGCAACTGCTCAGCCAGATTCTGGACCTGAAACGGGAGGTGGTAAAGATGCGCCGCATTGTTTGGCCCGAGCGCGACAAGATCAACGAGATTCTGCGAATGGATGAGAACTTGATCCCGGCAGACCTCAAGATTTATTTCAAAGATATCTATGACCACGCGGTGCAGCTGATAGACCTGGTAGACAACTACAAAGAGACCATCAGTAGCCTGGCCGACCTGTACCTGTCTAATGTGAGCAACCGCATGAACGAGGTCATGAAAGTGCTCACCATGATCTCCACCGTCTTTATTCCCTTGAGCTTTATTGTGGGGCTGTACGGCATGAATTTCTCCCGAGAATCACCCAACGGTAAAGTAAACCCCCTAAACATGCCCGAGCTGTACCACCCCTACGGGTACGTGACCTTGCTGGGCTTAATGTTTCTGGTGGTCATTGGCATGGTTTACTACTTCTACCGAAAAGGCTGGCTTTCAAAGGATTAGCCCTCCACCTACCGGAGGTTCACTTCTCAAAAAGCCTATAAAAAGAGATGCCCTGCAGAACGCTTTCGCGCTGTCTGCAGGGCATTTTCTATGAAAAAACGGCTAAATTATTTCTGGGCTACCAGGTTTACGTTCAGCTCAAATTCGTTGCTGATGGCTTTGTCACCCAGGTTGTCAAAGAAGCTGCCAGAACCGTATTTGATGTCATATTTGGTTCTGTCTACTTTGATGTTGGCGTTGGCTTTGATCTGGTTGCCGGCGTGCACTACCGTGGCCGGGAACTCCACTTGGTTCTTAATGCCTTTGATGGTCAAGTCACCGGTTACCAGGTATTTTCCTTTTCCGGCTGGCTTCACTTTCGTGATAACCAAGGTAGATTTCGGATATTTGGCAGTGCTGAAGAAATCATCTGATTTCAGGTGGCCTACCAGGTCTCCGTTAGATTTAGGGTCGGTGATGTCGGTTACGGTAATAGAAGGCATGTCAATGTCAAACTGACCGCTCAGGATGTTCTTGCCATCGCTTTTCAGTTTACCGTCTGCAATGCTAATCGCGCCGGTATGCTCACCGGTTACCTTGGTACCTTTCCAGGTTACCTTAGACTGGTTCTTCACTACTTTGTAGTCTACTCCTTTGCCGGCGAAAGCGAATGATCCTAACGCTACCAATGCCGCTAATACTGTGTTTCTAAGTTTCATCTTTTGTTGAGGTAATGTTTAACTGATGCAAATGTACAAACAATTAATGTATGTACATACAATATTTTATTATTTTTTTCCTCGCCTTGGTTCTAAAGCCCAATCAGGCAGCTTTTGCTGAGATTTTTTCCTAAGATATTCTGGATTTTGCTTCATGCCTATTGCCAAAAGAACGTGCAAGTATCAGCAAGAGGCCTATTCGCTGCATTTGCATTAATGGTGTTTTAGGGCTGTTTCCGGGAAAACGGGCTTAAAACAGGAAAAGGATTAGGTGCTAGATGGATTGAATGCTAGTCCCTGCCCTGCACCACCGTTTTCTGCAGCACGCCTTTGTCGGTGGAGAAAACGGTGTATTGGTTCTTCACCTCATTGTACTGCACGCTCACGGGATAGGCAGTCGTGATGGCATCCTGGCCCAGGGGTTGGGTCTGCACATCAAAGAGGTAGGCTTTCTTAGGGCCCGTTTCCCGCACCACGTATAGTTTACGGTCTCCACCGAAGTGGAAATACTGCACTTCCTTGGGCGAAGATGTGACGAAGCGCCGGTCCAGCAGCAGTTTCCCGTCCTGTTCAAACAGGGCCAACCGGCCGGGGTCTGAACGGGCAATGATAAAGGACTTCCCGCCCGCCTCGGGTACCAGCTGAAAGGTGCTGCGCCGGTCCGGCCTGAGCAACTGCTGCCGGTTCACAATTTCCCCGGTCAGGTCAAAGGTGATGATCTCACCGGACTGGGTCACGGTAGTGAAGGAGGAGCGCCGGAAGGAAATGCCAATCTTGGGAAACAGCCCCGAGCGGATGCTGGCATTGAGGTTGATCGGGAAGCCCGGATAGGATTCGCCCTGGGTCCCGAACGCGTTGACGAGGCCGTTTTCCTGCACCATTAATAACACATTGCGGCCGTTTACTTTCACGTGCTGGGGCGGCGCGGCCAACCTGCCGTCTAACCGCATAGGTCCCCAGCCGGGCTGCAGGTTGCCTTGCATGTCCAGAATAAAGACGTTGCCCAGGTTGTCATCTACCGCCAGCTTGTAGTTGCCGTTCTTGTCATAGTCAAAAACGGTGAGCCGCTGGAGCCGCAGGGTATCACCTAAGGTGAAAGGGAAATTGTCTACGTCCTGGCCGTTTTTATCAATGCAGTAAATGCGGTTGGCCGTGGCGAAGAAATATTTCAGGCGCTTGTCTGCCCCGTACGGGAGTTGGTGCACCGGGCCCATCACCTTACTGAAAAGAGTATCGGTCCAGTTGCGTTTGGCTTGCTTGGCCGCGCCTACCCCATACAGCACCAGGGAAGAATCCTGCAGGACCACTTCGTCACTGTTGTCTACCGGATACTGGGTCAGGAAGGGCTGGGTAATGAGGCCCTTACCCAGGTCAAAGGTTTCCACCTGCCAGATGCCTTCGCGGGCAATGGCGGCCTTGATGGAAGACTCCACCTGGTGGCGCAACACAATACTGGTGTAATACTGTTTCTCAGCGGCGCTGAACTGCACGCTCAAAAAGTTGAATTTCTTGATAATGGCGCTGTTGCGCAGCAGGCTGGCCTGTTGTTGGGGGCTCATGGCGCGCAGGAGCAGGTTCCAGGCATTGGCGGTATTGATGAACAGCCCCACGTTATCTTCCTGCTGTGACTCGTTTAAGAGCGGCTGCAGGGCCTCAGATTTACTCCAGACCTTGCCGGCCTCCACGTCGGTGAGCAGCGCCCGCATGGTCTGCACGTCATCTGTGAACAGGATATAATCGCCCAGCGTGGTGTAATAGGTTTGCTCAAAGCCTTTGAACAGGTCGCCAAACAACTGCTGCGGAAGTTCCCGGGCGGTGAGCAGCCGGATGGTGTTTTTGCCATGCTTTTCTTCGGTGCCGGCCGTGCGGCCCGGTTGCAGGCGGTTGAGCAGCGACTGCGTGTAGGCGGGGTTAGAGGCCTGCGCGAACAGGATTTTCTCGGGGCTGGTCTTGGTGTCATAGGCCTCCAGGTAGCAAAGCCCCAGCTCCCCGTTAAAGGAATTGGACAGCGTGTCTACAAAGGAAGATTCGGCCGTAGCCGGCCGAAGCACGCCCATCTGGTTCAGGCCCATGTGCAATACCACCGCGGCTCGGGTGGGCAGGATCTCGCGTAGTTTAAACGGTTTGGCGGCGTGCCCCTGCAGGCGGCTGTACAAAGAACCTTCCACGGTCTCAGGGTTAGAGAAGCCGTTCAGGAACAGACGGTTGTTGTCCAGCTTGAGCTCCAGCATGCTGTTGCGGCACAGGCTGCTGAGCAGGTTCACGTCATCCTGCATGTCCTTCTTCAGGAAAATGCCCAGCAGGTCTGGCAGGTGCTGGAAATTGATGAACACGTTGGCGTAAACATCGTTCTGGCTCAGGTAATTGGTGCTCTTGTAGTCCTTGGCCGGCGACTCCAGCTGGCCCCGGTTTATCTTCCGGATGATCTCCTCCACCAGCACGGTGCTGGGGCTGATGACCAGGTTGTTGTGGAAGCTGAAATAGGAAAGGTTGTCTTTGTTGTTTTTGTCAATGATATCGGTGATCTGGTAACCTTGGTAGTCGCGGTTCTCTATGCGGTACTCGCCGGTCTTAACCATGTGCTCCACCAGCGTCCGGATGTAGCGGTGCTCAGCCACGGTATTGACGGGTACATAGTAGATCAGTTCCTGCTCGGTGCGGCCCAGCACGTGCAGAGACACCAGCACGTTCTTTTTAGTCAGGAATCGGCGCAGCTGCACCCGGCCGCTAGAGAGGCTGTCTAAGAGCGAAATCTGGTCATCCAGGCGCAGCACGTAGGGCATTTCTGAGATGGTGGCCCACAGGTCTGACTGCTGCAAATGGTCTATGAAGCGCGGCGCATTGTTAGTTTCCACCACAAAAACGGCGTTGTCGGGCACAAGGGTCCAGAGGCTTACCTTTTCACGGGCCTCGGTCCATTTAGAAAATGCGTAAAAGCCCAGCGCCAACAGCACCACTGCACCAAACAGCCAGTATAAAGTCTTTTTTGGCATCCTGAAAGCGTAGTCCCCAACAATAAACAGGGAGATTAGGAATCACAAAAATAACGGAAAAACAACCGCTTCAGCGTTATGCCCCTATAAATTGAAGAATGAGCCCCAAACAGCCGCTCCTGCCACTTTTCTTCTTACCTTTCGGGGGTAAAATGCGGGCGGAAGGCGTTTCTGGTTTGGCTTTGGTTTACAGAAAACAGGCCCTTTTCCCGCCCGGCTAAATCTTTTTATTTTATGCGCGTAGTGATTCAGCGGGTGTCTGAGGCCTCGGTCACCATTGAGGGAAAAGTGCACGGCCAGATCCAACAGGGCCTGGTGGTGTTGGCGGGCTTCACCGCGACAGATACCCCGGAAGACCTCACCTGGATGGCCAGGAAAATTGTGCAGCTGCGCATCTTCTCAGATGCCCAGGATAAAATGAACCTGAGCGTGCAGGACGTAACCGGCGGCATTCTGCTCATCAGTCAGTTTACGCTGTACGCGCTCACCAAGAAAGGGAATCGGCCGTCCTTCATTCAGGCCGCGCACCCAGAAATGGCCATTCCGCTGTACAGCCAGTTTCACCACCTTCTGGAACAGGACCTGGGCCGCACGGTGCACACCGGCATCTTCGGCGCCGACATGAAGGTGACCCTCATCAACGACGGCCCGGTCACCATTACCATAGACTCGCAGAACAGGGAATAATTGTTGATTGTTGATTGTTTTTCAGGTTCTGCTTTCAACCTGTTTTTAGAAAAACAGCCTCAAAACACATCAGCCGCCATCCCTTACACCAGCCCAACATCAACCACTCCCAACAATTGACAATTATCAATCAGCAATTAAAAAACATGACCTTAGAAGAAGCCCAGCAAAGCGTAGACACCTGGATCAAAGAAGTGGGCGTGCGTTATTTCTCTGAACTGACCAACCTGGCTATTCTTACCGAAGAGGTGGGCGAAGTGGCCCGCATCATCGCGCGCCGCTATGGCGACCAGTCGTTCAAGAAAAGCGATGAGGAAGTGGACCTGGGCGCGGAGATGGCTGATGTGCTGTTTGTGCTGATTGCCCTGGCGAATCAGACGGGTGTAAACCTTACAGAGGCCTTCGCCAAGGGCATGGAAAAACGCACCTCACGCGACAAAGACCGCCACCAGAACAACCCTAAGTTACGGTAAGCCCATAAAAGATGAACTCCTGTTTTGGGGCCGTTTTTGTAAAAACGGCCCCAAAACAGGAGTTCATCTTAGTTGAAAAATACGCTTACTGCGCCGGCACCAGGAAATCGCCCTGCAAAATGGGTACTACCTGATAGACGTCCTCGCGGAGGCAGAACTCAATGTCTGGCAGGATGTGGAGCCGCTCCAACCGCTGCACGTGCGAGGATTTTGACAGGAAGCCCAGCAAGTCTGACTTGGCGGTCTGGTACAGGTGATACGCCGCCAGCGTGGCGTCATGGTTCAGCTCAAAGTCCCCTTCCAGGCGTTCGGCCAGGGCACCGGCAAACAGGGTGTCTTCCAGGTTGAACAGACCTTTCCAGCCCGCGCACACCACTACCACGTCTTTGCCGGCCTTGCGCAGGTAATCGGCCACGGCGCCCACGTTCAGGAACGCGCCAATCAACACCTCGTCCGCGGGGCGGGAAAGCCGGATGGCCTGCGTGCCGTTGGTGGTGGTAATGGCCAGGTGCCGGCCCCGCACCCCTTCCTCCTGGTAATGGAACGGCGAGTTGCCCAGGTCAAACCCTTCGGCCTTCACCCCGTCCCGCTCAGCGGCCACCATGTAGCCCTGGTCTTTGTAGGCCATGCACTCTGTGAGTTCGCTTACGGGGGCAATGTGCACCACGCCATGCGACAGGGCCGTCACCATGCTGGAGGTGGCCCGCAGCACATCTACCGCCACGGCAATCTTTCCTTGCAATTTAAAAAGGGGCAACAGCTCTGGGCTGAAGCAAACATCTATAGAGGGCATTTTGAAAGTTAAGAGTTAAAAGTTGAGAGTTAAGAGTGGAAGGCGTTAGGAAAATGTCTTTAAAAAGTAAATTCTGTTTTGGGGCCGTTTTTGTAAAAACGGCCCCAAAACAGAATTCCAACTTTTAACTTATAACGCTCAACTCTTAACTACTATTTACAGGGTTGGCTTGTAGAAAGGCAGCTTTACTACCTGGGCTTTGAGTTGCTTGTTGCGCACTTTGATGAAGATCTCGGTGCCGGGGGTGGTGTACTCGGTTTGCAGGTAACCTAGGCCTACTCCCTTTCCTAAAGACGGGGACATGGTGCCGGAGGTAACCTCGCCAATGGGGTGGCCTTCGGCGTCCACGATCTCATAATGGCTGCGTGGAATACCCTGCTCCATCATCTCAAAACCGATAAGCTTGCGGCTAACGCCCTGCTCTTTCTGGGCTTTCAGGTTCTGGGCGTTGGTGAAGTCTTTGCTGAATTTGGTTACCCAACTCAGGCCGGCCTCCAGCGGCGACGTGCTGTCTGTGATGTCATTGCCGTACAGGCAGTAACCCATCTCCAGACGCAGCGTGTCACGGGCACCCAGGCCAATGGGCTTGATGCCTACCGGGGCACCGGCTTCCATGATCTTCTGGAACACTTCTTTGGCGTTCTCATTTGGCACATAGATCTCAAACCCGCCCGCGCCGGTGTAGCCGGTAGCCGAAATGATTACGTCTGGCACGCCGGCAAACACGCCTTTGTCAAAGGTGTAGTACACCATGTTGGCCAGATCTACCGGGGTAAGGGGTTGGAGGGCTTCCACGGCTTTGGGGCCCTGCACCGCAAACAGAGACATCTCATCTGAGATATTCTTCATCTGGGCGTTGTTGGTATTGAACTGGCTAATCCAGTTCCAGTCTTTTTCAATGTTAGAGGCGTTCACCACCAGCATGTACTCCTCGGGGGCCAGGCAATACACCAGCAGGTCATCCACAATGCCGCCTTCCTGGTTGGGTAAATACGAATACTGAATTTTGCCCGGGGTAAGCTTAGAAGCGTCATTGGAGGTCACGCGTTGGATCAGGTCCAGGGCGTTAGGGCCAGACACCAGGAACTCGCCCATGTGCGAGACATCAAAAATACCCACCGCTTTTCTAACGGCGTGGTGCTCTTCCAGGTCTGAGCTGTAGCGAACCGGCATGTTGTACCCGGCAAACGGGACCATCTTGGCGCCCAGCGCCTCATGCACATCGTTCAAGGCTATTTTCTTTAACTCCATATATCTTTGATTTAGCAGGTGCTGTAAAATAAAGGCAAAAGTAGGCAAATAGGCCGGGTTTAGAAACCCGTATTTGCAGGGAGGCAAACGAGGCCCAAGACATGGTACTATCCAGAAAACCTTCTAATATCCCTCTCCTTTAAGTACAAAATCAATACCTAAACCTAGGTAAATATATGAGCGTAATAATGCAACAGAATCCCCGCAAACGTGTTTAAACCAAGAATTTAGGCGTAAGCAGTAATACCTTCTTATTAATTAAATACCAAATTATGGTTTAAAAATTCAAAACCTGACCACTTTCTGGTTCGTATTTACGAGGGATAGCAAAATTCCCCCATCTTCTATCGTCTGCGCACTGCTCTCCTTTAGAAGAAAGGAACGGGCAGGAGGATTTGGCCTGGATATTTGCTTTGTACGCTTAACGCCGGAGGTATGAGTTTTAGGGATACAGTTTTAAATGAGGCAGAGCTAATCTTTGAGAAAAGGGGAATAGAAAACACATCTACAGAAACCTTATTGACTGCGCTGGGCATCTCCCGGGGAACGTTGCATGAAATAGCCCACACAAAAAAACACCTGGTGCAGTTATGCATCATTCAATCCATAAAAAACAGGCAGGAAATAGTAGATAAGATTGTGGCCAAGGCAGACCACCCCATGGAGGCGGTGTTGCATTTGCTGAAACTAAGCATTGAGGAAGTTCATTCCTTTAGTTCTGAGTTTGTGCAGGACCTGCGGGACTATTACCCCCGCTCCTGGGCCCGGCTGGAATTGTTCATGCGCACGATCTCCCAGAAATACCTGCAGCCTTTACTGGCCAAAAGCATTGAGTTGGGCTACCTGCAGCAAGACCTTCCGCCAGAGTTAGTGGTGCGGCTGTTTCTGAACCAATTACAGGGCCTGCTCAACCCGCAACTGTTTCCGGCGTACGCCTTTGATTACCAGCAATTGTTTAAAATAGTGTTTGTGTACCATTTAAGAGGCTGCGCCACTCCGTTGGGTCAGTCGCATATTGAAAAGTTCACGCATAAAGCCATGGCCGTTTAAGGTCTCTGAAAAATAATTAAATTTACCCAGCCGGCTTTCCTGAAAAGGGAGGGCTCGGCTTTTCTGTATATATACCCAGAGAGGAATTTCTCTCTTCTAGCGCGCTCTACATGAATCTTTCAACCAAGCTCTTTGCCGGCTTCGTTCTTATTTCCTTTCTATTTACGGCGGTGGCCATAGTCAATTACCGTTTGTCTGAAGACGTGATTGCCAACTCCAATTTCGTGACCGACTCCCAGAACATCACCCGTACCTCGGCCTCGCTGCAAAGGAGCCTCATTGATATGGAAACTGGCATGCGCGGTTACCTGCTCACCGGCAACAAGACGTTCCTGGAGCCCTATACCTCAGCGGCAGAGCTTATTCCTAACCAGTTCCAACTGCTCAAGGACTACATGAAGGACAACCCGGAGCAGCTAAAGCGGGTGAACGAGATTGAGGACATACACCAAAAGTGGCGAAATGATTTTGCAGAACTCCTGATCGCGGAAAAAGAGAATGAAACCGCCCAAGGCGATTCCACCGGCAAAATCACGGCCCTGGACCACGGCTTTCTGGTTGTCAACGAGGAGGGCAAGCGCCTCACAGACCAGATGCGGGTATATTTCAAATCATTCAACAGCATTGAGTTTCAGGTGCGGGAGGTCCGGAAAAAAAGGTTGGAGGAAAGTATTGAAGACACCCGACGTATCTCCACTACGCTCACTATTTTCTCAGTGCTCCTGGGCCTGGGCTGGGCCTACTATATTACCCGCCTTATCTCTCGCCGCATCATGAAAATGGTGAACCTGGCAGACAGGATTTCGCACGGCGAGTACAAAACCCAGATTGAGGACAACGAGAATGACGAGTTATCAAGGCTTTCGGCCTCTCTTAACCGCATGGCTGAGACCATTGACACCACCTTTACCCAGTTGGACAGCAAAAACAAGGAACTGGACCAGTTTGCCTACGTGGTGTCCCATGACCTGAAGGCGCCCCTGCGTGGCATTGAGAACGCCTCACGCTGGGTAGAGGAAGACATGGGCAAGGAACTGCCCGAGCACATACAGGAATACCTCATGATGATGCGCATACGGGTGCACCGCATGGAAAACCTGATCAACGGTATTCTGGCCCTGGCCCGCATTGGCCGCTCCAACCTGGAGGAAGAAACCGTAGACGTGCAGAATCTTCTTTATGAGGTAATAGACATGCTTAATCCGCCGTCTGGCTTTCAGGTACATTTACCGGGGCGCCTGCCCAAGGTGCGCGCCGCCAAGGTAGAGTTGCAACAAGTGTTCTCCAACCTGATCAGTAACGCCATCAAGTATCACCATGACCAGATCGGCAACATTACCGTAGGGTACCATGAACTGGCAGACCAGCATGAATTCTCGGTGACGGATGACGGCCCGGGCATAGATGAAGAGTACCATGACCGCATTTTTGTGCTGTTCCAGACCTTACAGGAAAGGGATGCCGTGGAGAGCACTGGGGTAGGCTTGGCCATTGTAAAAAAGATTGTAGAACGCCGCGGAGGCAGCATAAAAGTGGCCTCGCGGATGGGGAAAGGCTCGGTTTTCACGTTCACCTGGCCAAAAATGTAATTGACCCGAGTAGGTTTTTGGCCTATATTTGAAATTTACCAGTACCTAAAGAAAGAAAAATGAGTGATTCGCAAGCCAGTATTTTGTTAGTAGAAGACGACTATCTTGACGCCATGAGCGTGGAGAGAGAGTTAAGGAAAATCAAAGTGATGGTTCCGCTCCACAAGGCCAAAAACGGACGGGAGGCCTTGGGCATGCTCCGCGGAGAGCCCGGTGTCCCTAAACTCAACCCCCTGCCTACTATTATTCTACTGGACATCAACATGCCAAAAATGAACGGGATTGAGTTTCTGGAGGAAATCCGCCGAGACCCATTCCTGTCTCACCTGAACGTTTTCATCATGACCACCTCCAGTGAAGACTCTGACCGCCACGCGGCGCAGAACCTTAGAGTAAATGGCTACATTGTAAAGCCCCTTACCTTTGACACCTTCAACGACGGTGCCTCCAGCCTGGACTCTTTCAGCCTGTTTCTGGATCTGCTTAAATTGAAGCCCCAATAACCGCTCCCCGTCTTTTTATTTAAAGCGAAAATGCGTTTTGGGCCTGATTCTCACAAATCAGGCCCAAAACGCATTTTTCGTTTAGCTGTCGTTTAAATGTATTGCCGGAGGCAGCGGCCTTTACCGTTCCTCGCTTAGGGCCTCTTCCAGAGGTTCGGCTAAGAGCCGGAAAGTAAGCCGATGGTGCGCACAGGTACCATATTGGGCAATGGCGGCCCGGTGCGTTTTGGTGGGGTACCCGGCGTTCTGCTCCCAGCCGTACTGCGGGTATTCTATGGCCAGGCTGCGCATAAGGTCATCACGGTGCGTTTTGGCTAGAATAGAGGCAGCAGCAATACTGAAGAAACGGCTGTCGCCTTTCACCATGCAGGCGTGCGGCACTTCTTTGTAGGGCGTGAACCGGTTTCCGTCTACCAGCAGATACTCCGGGGCAATGGGCAACTGGTCCAGGGCCCGGTGCATGGCCAGGAAGGAGGCCTTCAAGATATTGATCTCGTCAATCTCCTGCGGGCTCACCTGGGCTACGGCCCAGTGAATGGCGTTTTTAATTACTTCCTCCCGCAGGAGATCCCGCTGCCTTGCGTTCAGGAGTTTGGAATCTGTGAGCAAAGGATGGAAATAATCAGATGGCAGCACTACCGCCGAGGCCACTACCGGCCCGGCCAGACAGCCCCGCCCGGCCTCATCAAGACCTACCTCCCAAGTTTTACCGCTGTAATTAGCTATGAGCATCTCAAAACTATTTTATCAATTTCTACGGCAAAACAACCGTTTAACACAAATAATTCTATTTAATATAGGCTTATATAAATATATCTCCCTAAATTAAGCAGCCTTATCATCAAAAAGAAATTTGCGGCTGCAAGGTAGTGCTTTGCCAGGCAGTTTGTCTTTTGTTTTACATGTATCCTTGACAATTCCATTATGAGCCAACACCATCAAACCACCCATGAGATTCTGGAGAGCCCCGAATTCAAGAAACTGGTCAAGCAGCGCTGGTCCTTCTCCTTGATCCTCACCTTCTGCATGCTGTTTGTGTACTTCGGGTTTCTGCTGCTAGTGGCCTTTAACAAAGACCTGCTGGCCACCAAAATTGGAGACGTTACCACGCTGGCCATTCCGGTGGGCCTGGGCATTATTCTGTTTGCCTGGGTGCTCACGGGCATCTATGTTTTCTGGGCCAACAATAAGTATGATAACTCTGTGGAGGAATTCAAGAGTAAAATCCTGTAGCCCTCCTTACGTAACTCCAACCTTTCTCTCCTTACCTCACTAACAAATGCTTCTTTCAAACATTCTGCTGCTGGTCGCCCCTTCTGCCTCCACGCTGGGCACGGCCAACCCCGTTTCCATTGCCATGTTTTTCCTGTTTGTGGCCGTGACGCTTTACATCACGTACTGGGCCGCCAAGAAAACCAAGACCGGTTCTGAGTTCTACGCCGCGGGCCGAAACATCTCCGGTTTCCAGAACGGGCTGGCCCTTGCCGGCGACTACATGAGCGCCGCCTCCTTTCTGGGCATTGCCGGCATGGTGGCCACCAAAGGCTATGACGGCCTCATCTACTCCATTGGCTTTCTGGTAGGCTGGCCGCTCATCATGTTCCTGATTGCCGAGCCGTTGCGCAACCTGGGCAAGTACACCTTCGCCGATGTAGTGGCCTACCGCCTGCGCCAGCGCCCTATCAGGATTGCCTCCAGCGTTGGTTCCCTGCTTACCATCGCCTTTTACCTCATTGCCCAGATGGTGGGGGCCGGTGGCCTGATCAAAACCCTTTTTGGGCTGGAGTACGAGTATGCCGTGGTAGTGGTAGGCATTGTGATGACCATGTATGTGCTTTTTGGTGGCATGATTGCCACTACCTGGGTACAGATTATCAAAGCGGTTTTGCTTTTAAGCGGCGCCACGGTGCTGGTGTTGCTTTCCTTAGCCAAATTCGGGTTTAGCCCCGCCAACCTGCTACAGACCGTGAGCACCCAGTACGGCCAGGAAATGCTGTCGCCGGGCGGTTACATCACCAACCCGTTTGATGCCCTGTCTCTGGGCCTGGCGCTCATGCTAGGTACGGCGGGCCTGCCCCACATTCTCATGCGGTTTTACACCGTGCCTAACGCCAAGGCCGCCCGCAAGTCGGTGTTCGTGGCCACGGGGTTCATTGGATACTTCTACCTGCTTACTTTTTTGATCGGGTTTTCGGCCATGGCCCTGGTGGGCAAACCCGCTATTGAGGGCATTGACAAAGGCGGCAACATGGCGGCCCTATTACTAGCCGAGCAAACCGGAGGCACCGCGTTCCTGGGCTTTATTGCCGCCGTGGCATTCGCCACCATTCTGGCGGTAGTGGCGGGTCTTACCCTCTCGGGTGCCTCCAGCATTTCGCATGACCTGTACGTGCACGTGTTCAAGCATGGCGTGTCAGATGAGAAAGGCGAGATGAAAGTAGCCAAACGCGCCACCGTGGCCCTGGGCATTCTCTCCATTTTGCTGGGGTTGGTGTTCAAGGGGCAGAACGTGGCGTTTATGGTGGGCCTGGCATTCTCCATTGCGGCCAGCGCCAACTTCCCGGCTTTGCTTATGTCCATTATCTGGAAGCGTTTCACCACCAAAGGGGCGGTCTGGAGTATTGCCACCGGCGCCCTGCTTTCCCTGGTGCTCATTGTGCTCAGCCCTACCATCATGGTAGACATTATGGGTTACGAGGAAGCTATTTTCCCGCTCAAGAACCCGGCCCTGGTGTCCATGACCGGCGCGTTTCTGATGGGGATTGTGGTGTCTTTGCTACAGCCGGAACCAACCGCCGCCGCCAAGTTTGAGTCTGAGAAACTAAGGACCTACCTGGGCGTGGGCGCCGAATAAGAATTTCCTTGGAAGAACCCTGGGGCGTTTTGGGCCTACTTTCTGAAAAGTAGGCCCAAAACGCCCCAGGTAGTTTATACCAAAAGGGGGCTTATCTCTATGAAATTGATAAATTTCAAGGCATTTGGCTGCCATCTTTGGCTCCTTCAGTTTAAATTTTAATATTAAAGACTCAAACCGATCTAACAAACAACATGGATTACCGCATAAATTCTTTTGAAGAGTACCAGGAAACCTACCAACGGAGCGTGGAACAGCCCGAGGAATTCTGGGCTGACATTGCAGATACCTTTGTCTGGCGCAAGAAGTGGGACAAGGTGCTGGACTGGAACTTTGTAGAGCCCAAGGTGAAATGGTTTGTGAACGGCAAGCTCAACATCACCGAAAACTGCCTGGACCGCCACCTGGAAAAACGCGGCAACAAGCTGGCCCTTATCTGGGAGCCCAATGACCCCAAAGAGCGTTTTGTGCGGTTCACCTACCGCGAGCTGCACGAGAAGGTCTGCCAAATGGCCAACGTGCTCAAGCGCAACGGCGTGAAGAAAGGCGACCGCGTGGTGATTTACCTGCCCATGATTCCGGAGCTGGCGTTCAGTATGCTGGCCTGTGCCCGCATTGGCGCGGTGCACTCCGTGATCTTTGCCGGCTTCTCCCATACCGCCATGGCCGACCGCATCAATGATGCCCAGGCCAAGGTGGTCATTACCTCAGACGGCCTCAACCGGGGCTCCAAGCAGATACCCGTAAAAAGGGTGGTTGACGAAGCCGTAGCCGATTGCCCCAGCGTGGAGAAAATGATAGTGGTGGAGCGCGTGAGCTGGGCGGTACAAATGAAAGAAGGCCGTGACGTATGGTACCATGAAGAGTTGGAGCAGGTAGACAAAAACTGTCCCGCCGAGGAAATGGACGCCGAAGACCTGCTTTTCATTCTCTACACCTCCGGGTCAACCGGCAAGCCCAAAGGCGTGGTGCATACCTGCGGCGGTTATATGGTCTACACAGACTATACCTTCAGAAACGTGTTCCAGTACCAGGAGAGCGACATTTACTGGTGCACCGCAGACCTGGGCTGGGTGACCGGCCACTCCTACCTGCTGTATGGCCCGCTGCTGAGCGGCGCCACCACGCTGATGTTTGAAGGCGTGCCCACCTTCCCGGACCCGGGACGGTTCTGGCAGGTGATTGACAAATTTGGCGTAAATATCTTCTATACCGCCCCTACCGCCATCCGGTCGTTAATGGCCTCTGGCCTGGACCACGTGCTCTCCTACAGCCTTGACTCATTGCGCGTGCTGGGCTCAGTGGGTGAACCAATTAATGAGGAAGCCTGGTACTGGTATTACATTCACGTGGGCAAAGAGCGCTGTCCGGTGGTAGACACTTGGTGGCAGACAGAGACGGGTGGCATCATGCTCAGCTCCTTGGCCAACGTCACGCCTACCAAACCGGGTCACGCGGCTTATGCCCTGCCGGGTGTGCAGCCCATTCTGGTAGACCAGGCCGGCGAAGAGATAACCGAAAACGACCAGGAGGGCTACCTCTGCGTGAAATTCCCGTGGCCGGGCATGATCAGGACCACCTACGGTGACCACGAGCGTTGCCGCCAGAGCTATTTCAGCAGTTACAAGAACCTGTATTTCACCGGCGATGGCGCCAAGCGCGACAAAGACGGGCTGTGGCGCATTATTGGGCGGGTAGATGACGTGATCAACGTGTCAGGCCACCGCTTCGGCACCGCCGAGATTGAGAACGCCATCAACCAGAACAAGCACATAGTAGAAAGCGCTGTGGTAGGCTACCCGCATGACGTGAAAGGCCAGGGCATTTACGCCTTCGTGGTATGCGGTGATGAGATTCCGCAGAGCCCAGAGAACCTACGGGCCGAGGTGATTGAGACCGTGGTAGACCAGATTGGCAAGATAGCCAGGCCAGATAAGATCCAGATTGTGAGCGGGCTTCCCAAGACCAGGTCCGGTAAGATCATGCGCCGCATCTTGCGCAAGATAGCCGAAGGAGAAACCTCTAACCTGGGTGACACCAGCACCTTGCTGGACCCACCTATTGTAGATGAGATTATCAAAGGGGCCTTATAGGCCCCTTTTTTTGTGGTTACCCTAGGGCTCATTTGGAGAAAGGAAACTATTAAGTGCCTGTTTCTTTCCACCTTTTGCCCGGGAATTACGTTTCAGAGTTTTGGATGTCTGGGCTTTTGTAAAAGGCAATACGCTTTTAGTAAGAACCCAAAGTACCCGAGCAGCGGTTTTTGCCGCTTTTGAAACCGAATTTTTTATTCCTATTTCCAGTAACATGAAAATTAACATTCGCCACGACCAAGAAGACCAGCAGTTTACCGCCTGCCATGAAGAAGCTGAAATTGGCGAACTGGCCTATGCCCTCCCAGAGGCGCAGATCATTGATTTCCAGCATACCTTTATAGAGGAAGAACACCGCGGCAAAGGCTACGCCGGCCAATTGATCAAGCACGGGATAGAGTATGCCATTCAGCAAAAACTGGAGATACGGGCCTCCTGCCCCGCCGTAGCCAAATACCTGGAGAAAAACCCGCTGTAATTACTAACAAAGATTGTAAGGGCTATCACAAAACAAACCGGTGCAAAAGAGACTACCTTTCTTTTGCACCGGCTTGTTTTAAATCAACACCTGGGAGTACAACTTTACCATGGGTATTCACACCTAAGGGCGCTTTCCTTGTTCTTCCTTGCAACTTCGGCATAGCCTTTACCGGCTAGTTTCAGGCCGTTTTAAAAAAAACGGGCCATAAACAGAAAAAGAGCCTGAACATGGGTTAAGACTCTTTTCTCTACAAACAAACCTAATAAAATCTTGTTATCTAGGAATGATCAATTGCTGGCCTGGGTGAATCAGGTTAGGGTCTTTGATCTGGTCCAGGTTGGCCTGGTGAATTTTGTGCCACTGGTCGGCATCACCGTACAGGTTTTTGGCAATCTTAGAAAGAGAATCTCCGCTCTTTACGGTATATGTTTCCTGGCCTGCTTTAGGAGCAGTTCCTGCTGCTGGCTGTCCGGCGTTCTGCTTGAAGAAATCGGTTCCTCCAGGCTGGGCGGCTGGCTTCTGGGCCGGCTTTTCCTCGCCTTTTTTTAGAAAATCAAAAAGTCCCATAGTTGTATTTTAAGGTTAAAGGTCAGTTACGCAAATAAGTATCTGGCTGGCAGACACGTTTGTACTTACGGGGGCTTACTAGATAAGTTTATTTCTTTTCTTAGAACTGTCCCTGAAAAGGAACGTATGAAAAACGGGTTTGCCGAAAGCTTACCATATATAAACTGAAACCATAAACCTAAAACTATGAAAATGAGAACCGCATCTTCTGCCGGCCGTCTGTTTACTCTTTTGTGCCTGGTATGGCTGAGCGCCTTTACCTTTAGCTGTAACAAAAAGAACGAAGGCGGGGGTAACGCCACCATGATTGCTGGTACCTCCAGCAAAGTCTGGAAAGCCACCAAAGAGACCACCGCCTCCGGCGATAAAGACAAAATAAGTGGTGACGAGAAGCAGGAGCAGATCCAGTTCTTCGCCAACGGCAATTTCACCCAGACCTCGGCCAGCAACTCGGCTAACGGAACCTGGGCCTATGATGCCGCCAACAAGACCTTGAGCCTTACCTACGCTGGCAACTCCACCAGCGAGAACTTCACGGTAACCGAACTGGATGAGGATGACATGAAGCTTCAGGCCCCGGACGGTTCTACTCTTACCATGAAAGCCGAATAATTTTACCTTTCCTTTCTCTGACAGCAGGCCCGCTTAAGCAATTTAAGTGGGCCTGTTTTTTAATGACCAGAAGGTGGCAGCTTTTAAGAACACTGAAGTCTATGGGCGCCGTTTTAGTGCCATTTTCCTAAAAACAGGCCTAAAACAACTACGCCCCTTGCGCCGGATTTTCTTTATTGCGTACCTTCTTGTCTTTACCCCTTCACGTAACCAATCCTTTACCCTTTGAAACTCCGGTGGCAGCTTTTTGAATTGGAAGACCAACCCTGGTTCCCGCACGTGGTGCGCCAGGGCATGATGGATGTGCTGCGGTTCATGATCATGTGGCTGGGCATCTATAAACCCATTGTGCCCCTGCTCCGTGATGCGCTGGCGCAAACCGGGCAGACGCACCTTGTAGACCTCTGCTCCGGGGCCGGCGGCGGCATCCAGCAGATCTGGCAGCAACTGGAAACCCAAACCGGGCAACGCACCACCATTACCCTCACTGACAAATTCCCTAACCTGGAAGCCTACCAATACCTAGCCAGCCAGAGTGGCGGTGCCCTGCAGTTTGAAACAGAGCCCGTAGATGCCACCGCGGTGCCGGCCCGGTTAACCGGCTTCCGGACTGTTTTCTCGGCGTTTCACCACTTTCCGCCGGCGGCAGCCCAGGCTATCCTGGCAGATGCCGTACGGCAGAACCAGGGAATTGGGGTGTTTGAAGGCGCAGGCAAACGCTGGCATGAATTGCTTCTGGTGTGGTTGGTATTCCCGTGGCTCATTTTGCTCATTACGCCGTTCATCAGGCCCTTCAGATGGAGCAGGCTGATCTTTACGTATGTGGTACCGTTTATTCCGGTGGGCACGGTTTGGGACGGCACCGTTTCCTTGCTGCGCATGTACACGCCCGGGCACCTGCAAACCATGGTCAATGCCCTTAACGCCCCGCACTATACCTGGCACATTGGCCGGGCCCGGCACTGGAGTGGCACCGGGGTCTTGTATTTGATTGGATATCCTTCTAAACTGCAGCCATGAAATCTTCCTGGCCAGATGCCTGGCGCCTCCTGCGCATTCCTTTTTCCTTGTTCTTGATGCCCATTTTCTGGTTCGCGCTGAGTGCGGCCCCGGAAGAGGTGACCTTTTGGCGCGCGGCCGCCGTTTTCCTGATCCTGCATGTGTTGGTTTACCCTGCCAGCAACGGCTATAATTCCTATTATGACCGCGACGAAGGCAGCATTGGAGGCCTGAAGCACCCGCCCCAGGTCACCGAAAGCCTGTATTGGCTGGTACTGGCTTTTGATGTACTGGCCGTGGTATTATCTGCCTTTCTTTCTCTGCCGTTTGCCTTATTGGTGCTGGTGTATCTGCTGGTTTCCAAGGCCTATAGCTATAAGGGAATCCGTCTGAAGCAGTACCCGCTGGGGAGTACCCTGGTGGTAGTGATTTTCCAGGGGGCGTTCACTTTTCTCATGGTGCAGGTAGGGATTGGCGTTTCAGAAAACACTTTGTGGCATACCACCAATCTGCTGCTGGCGCTGGTCAGTTCGCTTTTCCTGTGCGGCTCCTACCCCCTCACCCAGGTGTACCAGCACCAGGAAGATGCCCGTCGCGGCGACCGCACCCTTAGCTTGCTTTTGGGCATAAATGGCACGTTTCTGTTTGCCGCCTTAAGTCTCCTGCTGGCCACCGGTCTTCTGCTGTATACCTATTGGCTCAGGCAAGAACAGATTAACAGCCTCTTCTTCCTGCTCTGCACCTTTCCGGTGCTGGCGGTTTTCACATGGTGGGTCTGGCAGGTGCGGCAAAGCCCAACGGCGGCCAGTTTTGAGAACACCATGCGCATGAACAAGGTCTCCTCGTTGAGCATGAGCCTGGCGTTTGGTCTTATGCTGGCCTGGCATTTCTGGGCAGGCTAAGCCCGCCAACTATGCCCCGCCAGACACGTACCTAGTTTTAGGTTCTTTCCCTGAAAACATGCTTAAAACGCTTACTTGTCTTTTATCCCTTTTGGTTTTGTTAGTTGGTTGCCAATCTTCTACGGAGGAGACTACCTCTAAAACCGTGTCTAAAGACGGCCAGACCAAAACCACCACCCGCACTACCGGCAAAACTCCAGGCAAGAAAAATAAGAACATACAACACATTGTCCAGCGCACCCATCATTTTTCTTCTCCAGACCAGCCAGATTATTTCAGGTTAGCGCTGCACGGTGACGCCGTTACCAGCGGCCAAGTAGAATTCACCATCACTACCCAGGGCGGCCAGAAAATCTACGAGGAGCATTTCCCGGCTGCCGACTTAGAAGCCAGCATGGTCTATGAAATGAAAACACCCACCGCCAGCCCCTCAGAGCGCGAAGCCTATATCCTGAAACGGATGGAAGAGTTTTTCCAGCCCTCCAATTTCATTTCCCCGGCCATCTCCGAAGGCGCTTCCCTTCCCACTGATACCAATCAAGTTGCAACCTGGAAAAGAATACAAGCCAACCCCGCTTCTATTGGATTCAAGTATTTGCTTGGAAAGGAAGACGGTCGTTTACTGGCCTATGACCCCGCAGAGAAAAAGGCGGTGCGCTACGGCAGTTTTGGTGGTTAGCTTGGTTAGCAGCTAGTTGTTAGTTGTCAGTGGTTTCTTGTTAACTAAAACCTTATTCCTCTGGTCCTTCTTCTTATACAACTTACCGCTTTTCTCTACCCGCTGGCGCGAGTCTTCAGACTCGTGACTTGTGATAAAGGGTAGTCTCCGGACTACCCTCACTGCATAGTAGTGAACCTGCGCTTTGCTGATCCTATACATTTCCGCTGGGGTTCCCGGGGAGTCTGGAGACTCCCTTCATCTTTCATCACGAGACTTTAGTCTGGCGCCAGTTGGTTTATTCGAAACCGATTGGTTTCGCGTTTTAAGCCTGTTTTCTGTAAACCCGGCCAAAACCGCAAAAGGCCTAAAACAAGGAAGGCCCCGCAGATTTCTCTGCGGGGCCTTCCTTGTTTTTACAACACAAAATGAATCTTGTGTCTAGTATCTAAATCTTTTGTCCCTAAAAACTAGCTGTTCATGGAGATCAGGAACTCATCATTGTCTTTGGTGCCTTTCATGCGGTCTTTCAGGAACTCCATGGCTTCCACAGAATTCATGTCAGACATGAACTTACGCAGGATCCAGACACGGCTGAGCTCGTCGCGGTCCATTAACAGGTCTTCACGGCGGGTACCAGAAGCCGGAACGTCAATGGCTGGGTACACGCGCTTGTTGGCCAGTTTGCGATCCAACTGAAGCTCCATGTTACCGGTTCCTTTGAACTCTTCAAAGATTACCTCATCCATTTTAGAGCCAGTCTCAATAAGCGCCGTAGCGATAATGGTCAAAGAACCACCGTTCTCCACGTTACGGGCCGCCCCGAAGAAGCGCTTAGGCTTGTGCAGGGCGTTGGCATCTACCCCACCAGATAGGATTTTACCGGAAGACGGCACCACGGTATTATAAGCGCGGGCCAGACGGGTAATAGAATCCAGAAGAATAACCACATCATGGCCACACTCTACCATGCGCTTGGCTTTGTCAAGCACAATGCTGGAGATTTTCACGTGGCGCTCGGCTTGCTCATCAAAGGTAGAGGCAATCACCTCGGCGTTTACGCTGCGGGCCATGTCGGTTACCTCCTCAGGGCGTTCGTCAATCAAGAGAATCATCAGGTAAACCTCGGGGTGATTCTCTGTAATGGCGTTAGCTATCTCCTTCAGCAACACCGTTTTACCGGTCTTAGGTTGGGCCACAATCAAACCACGCTGGCCTTTACCAATAGGGGCAAAAAGGTCCATGATGCGGGTAGAGTATTGGCTGGAGCGGGTGGTCAGTTTCAGGCGTTCCTCAGGGAACAAAGGCGTTAAGTGCTGGAAAGGAATCCGGTCTCTGATCTCCTCTGTGGTACGTCCGTTCACGGAGTCTACCTTGAGCAGGGCGAAGTATTTCTCGCCTTCTTTAGGAGCGCGCACGGTTCCTTTTACGGTATCACCGGTCTTTAAACCAAACAATTTGATCTGCGACGGAGACACATAGATATCATCTGGGCTGGCCAGGTAATGGTAGTGGGAGGAACGCAGGAAGCCGTAGCCATCTTGCATCAATTCCAGAACACCTTCATTGGCGATAACGCCGTCAAACTCCCTGAAAGTAGGACTATTGGCATTGCCCTGCGGCTGGCGGCCTTGTTGGGGCTGTTGCTCGCGGCGGTTCTGCCAGTTAGGGTTGTTCTCGCGTCCGTTTTCACGGGGCTGGCTATTTTCGCGGGGCTGATTGCCTTCACGCGGTTGGCTGTTCTCACGTGGCTGGGCGGCTTCGCGGGGCTCTTTAGGCATGTTTTCCCTTGGCTCGCGGGCAGTGTTCTCACGGGGCTGGGCGTCTCTGCCTTCGCGTTGCTCTCTTGGCTCACGGGTTGGGCGGTCGGCGCTGTCACGGAACTCACGGGGCTCGCGCTGGTCACGGTTTTCCCTTACCTGAAACTCACGGGGCTGCATGCGGTTCTCGCGCGGCTCACGGCCTTCTGGGCGCGTTTCCCGCGCTTCTTCCCGGGGGGCACGGGTCACGCGGGGTCTTTCCTCACGGGCGGCAGCAGGAGCGCGTTCCGCTCTGGCCGGGCGGGCCGGGGCGGTGCGGGCCGGCTTTTCATCGGCGGGGGGCATGGCATCAATTGGTGCCTCAATTGCCTGCGGGGCCTCGGGGGCCGTCACCTCTGTTACTGCTTCAGGACCTACTTCTGGTTCGCCTGCCACGCGCGCCGCTTTTTTATACTTTTTGGGGAGTTGTTCTACAGGAGTAATAGCTTGCTGGTCCAGGATTTTGTAAACCAGGTCTTGTTTGCTGAGTTTCTTGAAGTTTGTGACGCCGAGGTTCTCAGCAATTTCTTTGAGCTCTGAAAGAAGAGAATCTTTCAACTCGTCAATGTTGTACATAAATAGAAATAATTAGCTATTCGGTTTTAAAGCATAGCGGTTGCAGAGCGCAACAGACTGACGGATAAAAACAGGAAAATGAGTGAAGTAAGATCTAATGAAGAACCTGTGATGGCGGTCGTTCTGAAAATGTACTGCAATGATAGACAGCCCTGCTCTTAATTACAAGCAATACGAGTTTTTTTATATAAAAAGTTACACATATTTTCATAAATGCACTCGCCTTGGCTAAGCCTATTCAAAATATTCTATTTTTGCGCTAGACAACCAGACGCACCATGTTACAGATACCCGTTTTACGCGAGCAGACAGACCACGTTATTGCCGGTTTAGAGAAAAGAAATTTCCGCAACGCGGCCCAGGAAGTACAATCCATCCTGGACCTGGACCAGAAACGCCGTTCCCTGCAAACGGAGCGGGACGATCTTTTGGGTAGAGCCAACGCCCTTGCCAAGGAGATTGGCGGCCTTATGAAAAGCGGTCAGAAAGAGCAGGCCGAAGTACTCAAATCAGAGACCGCCGACCTGAAGCTTCAGACGAAGGCCTTAGACGAAGAAGTGCAGCAACTGGAGAATGATCTGCAACAAGCGCTTTACAAGCTCCCCAATATCCCGCACCACAGTGTGCCGGCAGGTCGCTCCTCTGAAGACAACGAAGTAGTGCTGGAACATGGTTCCATCCCTAACCTGCCTGCCACCGCTGTCCCCCACTGGGACCTGATCAAGCAGTATGACATCATAGACTTTGACCTGGGCAACAAGATCACCGGGGCCGGTTTTCCGGTCTACAAAGGCCAGGGAGCCCGGCTGCAGCGCGCGCTCATCAACTTCTTCCTGGAGGAAGCCATAACTGCCGGTTACACCGAGGTGCAGCCGCCCATTATGGTGAACGAGGCCTCGGGTTACGGCACCGGCCAGCTCCCTGACAAAGAAGGCCAGATGTACCACGCCGTGGCAGACAACCTCTACCTGATTCCCACCGCCGAGGTACCCATCACCAACCTGTACCGTGACGAGATCATCGCCGAAGGTAAACTGCCCATCAAGAACGTGGGCTACACGCCCTGTTTCAGAAGAGAAGCCGGTTCCTGGGGTGCCGACGTGCGTGGTCTGAACCGCCTGCACCAGTTTGACAAAGTGGAAATAGTACAGATACAGGCCCCGGAGAAATCTTACGAGGCGCTGGAGCAAATGAGCCAGTACATTCAGGGCCTACTTCAGAAGCTGGAACTCCCCTACCGCGTGCTGCGTCTTTGCGGCGGCGACATGGGCTTCACCTCTGCCCTCACCTATGACATGGAAGTGTACTCTGCCGCCCAAGGCCGATGGCTGGAAGTAAGCTCTGTCTCCAACTTTGAAACCTACCAGGCCAACCGCCTCAAACTACGCCAGCGCACCGAAGGCGGCAAACCCCAGCTCCTGCACACCCTCAACGGCAGCGCACTGGCCCTGCCCCGCATTGTAGCGGCATTACTAGAAAATAACCAGACCCCGGAAGGGATTAAATTACCAAAAGCCCTTCACCGGTTCACTGGGTTTGAGATGATTACCAAATAGCGGTAAGGAAAATTTATCAAAGGCGTTTTAGGCTTGTTTTATGGAAAACAGGCTTAAAACGCCTTTTTATATTGGTTCTGTTTTGCTTTCGGCTAGTAATTGTAGTTAGCCTTGGATTGGCTGCTTCTTATTTTTCTGCCTTTCCATTCCGCCCTTGGCTAGCGTGGTGTCTGCTCTCGCCTGAGTCCTTATACTCTTAAGTTTCATCTGCTCCCTCCGAGCGCTCACGGCCGCGGGGCCCCGTCTTTCCCCCTCGCACTGCCCTTGCGGCCTACTCTTGCTTATCGCTCTTAGCTAAAGCTGTTGCCGGGCCACAAGCGAGGCGCTCGAGGTAAAGACTGGAATCGGGGGAATGGACGCTATGAGTCATTAGCTCTTCCGGATTTGCAATCCGGAAGTTCCGAAAGGGGGATTTGCAATCCCCGGCGGAGGCGGCGTTCCCGATCTTAGTCCCAGGCGGATTGCAAATCCGCTTTACAGAAGTTCGGGATTGCAAATCCCGAACAGCACACTTGGCTTTGTTTTAGAGCCGTTTCTGCAAAACAGGGCCAAAACGCATCACCGCCTACTAATCACGGACTTTCCGCTTGAGGATTGCCCAAACGAGAGTTTGAGGCAGCGAGCGAAGCTCTGAAGAGGGGTGTTTACACAGGAGATTGGCTTTCCACTAGTGCGCAGAGCGCTGCCGCTAACTCTCCGAACAACACAGGTGAAGGCTTGAAAGTAAACTCAATAAGATAGAAGACCTTACCGCCCGCCGTTGTTGGTGTCCCAGGCCAACAACCACTTCGTCACCCGCCTCTAAAAGCCCAAACAGCTACAAACACCAAGAAAAGTACAATTATCCCTTCTCCTCCAATGCGGTATCCAGTTCTTCAGGCGATGGGTTTTTCATGGGGGTGCCCTCTCCTATGACCACCATCGGGAACCGTACCCTTCCACGGTTCATGTCTTTGATAGCTTGCATGGCTTCCTCGCTTTTTTCTACATCAATGTAATGGAAATCCAGGTCCCGCTCTTCAAAATAGCCTTGAATGGCGATGGTCTTTTTACACCAATCGGCGCCGTAGAGGATAGATTTTGCCGGCATAACAGTTCAAATCTGATGTGCCGTCTTGTACTTCTTTTCCTGAAAACAGGCTAAAAAGTGAATTTCCTGGGTTGTTAGTCTGCCCTACTGATTGGGGGAAGTTCAAAATTGAACTGGATTTCGCGCATGCACCGGAAATGGCCTTGCGGGCATTTAGAATAGCCAATCTTGGAGCAGGGGCGGCAATAGAGGTTTTTGACTTCCAGCACTTCAAAGTTCTGGGTGTACGGGTACATACCAAACTCGGGCACGGTATTGCCCCAGATGCTGTAGATTTTCTTTTGGAAGGCAGCCGCAATGTGCATGAGCCCGGTGTCATGGCTAAACACCGCCCTGGCCTGCCGCACCAGAGAGGCCGAACCGTTCAGGTTGTACTTTCCGGCGGCGTTATAGATAGCGGTGGTTTTAGACCCGGTGGAGGAAGTCTGAGAAAGGTAGGGCTGCGTGGTAAAGTAGATTTCTATCATCTTCGCCACCGGCACGTCTTCCTTGCCCCCTAACAGCACGATGGGGCCGTTTATTCTCTCGCAGAGTTCAATCACTCGGTCAATGGGCAGGCGTTTGGTGTAATGCTGCGCCCCAATGGCTATGGCATAATACCCATTTTGGTGTGTGGCCGGCAGGGTGGTTATATCTACCTCGTCTTTTTCCGGAATAAAATAATCCAGCCCCAGCCCATCGTTCTGCACACCTAATGAGGTAGCCGTGGCCAGGTAACGGTCCACAATGTGCACCTTGGGCATCTGGTTGATCTTGAATTTCACCAAAAGCCACTTCTGGTAATTAAGCTTGTTGAAGCTTCGGTGCGGACGGCCCAGACGGGCCTTCATGATGCGCGTGCGCAGGTTGTGGTGCAGGTCCAGCACCATGTCATAGTTCTCGGCCTTGAGTTGCTCCAGTAAGTCTTTGAGGGAGTTCTCCAGGCAAAAAACCTTATCCACGTAGGGATTGCTGGCAATAATATTTCTAAAAGCGGCCTTGGTGCAGAAATGAACCTCTACCCCAGGCACCTGCTGCTTCACGCACCGAATGACCGGAGTGGTAAGCACAATATCGCCAATGGAAGAGAACCGGATGATAAGGATTTTTTTCACGCGCCTGCCGTTTGTTGCCGGGGCAAAGGTACAGGTTGCCGGGGAGATTTCCCGCGGGAAGCAGCGGTTCTGTTTTAGGGCCGTTTTCTGAAAAACGCAATGAAAACGGCTAGGATGGAAAGGGCTAGGGCAATGTAGGAAATGTAGTCTTTATTGTTGATTTGGGTTTTTACTTCTTCGCGGTGGTTGTTTCGGTATGCGTTGAGGAGAGCGTATTCAATCGTCCAATTTGTAGTAAGAAGGAAACTCTCTTCTGCCTGATTAAATCCATTGTGTAGATAATACTTATTTATATCCCCTTTATACCCTGACGGAGGAGGAAGAACTAATCCTTGAGAGAGGGGAGGAAGAACTTTTGAAATAGAGCAGTCGCTTACATTAATTCCGCCATCGTCCATCTGAGTTGAATAAAATACTCCAAATCCTAAATAATAAATTGCTGAGCATTTATCATACATTTTTGCCAAATGGGTAGAACCTACCTTGAGCCTACCTTTAAACACATCAATGACTTTAATTAAAAAACTACCATCATTAGTTGAAATAACTTCCCCAACAAATACTTCTGGATAAGTAGCTAATTGGCTCTGAACAACTTTTACCCATTCCTTATTATTAGGAACGGCACACTCACAAGCAAAGGTTTGCTGCTAGAAAAGGGTAATTAAACCAAGCAATAGAAATTTCAAAAGCTTTTTCACAGGAGCAAGCACAAAGATATTAGGCCAATAGCAGTTCTCACCGCAGGCGATTCAATCAAAGCTGGGGCATCAATTCCACGCTCTGTCGTCCTGAAAGGACCTTGTGGGCGAACTAGAGAAGCGTTGTAGTAAATGTTATTACCGTTCGCAACCGAGATCCTTTCAGGATGACAAAAATGGAATTGTGATTGGTATTTTGGCCTAGTCAGATACCCTACAACCCGTACTTATCAATCAGATACACCAACGCGGCCATAGAGGCACCGCCCAGTTCTAGCTCCCTCCGGTTTACTTTGTCAAAGGTGTCGTTGGCGGTGTGGTGGATGTCAAAGTAGCGTTGGGAGTCTGGCCGGAAGCCGATCAAAGCCACTCGGCCATCCTTCAGGGGACCAATGTCAGCGCCGCCGCCGTTGCGGTCAATGTCGTGCAGGCCGTAGGGGGCCAGCAGTTGTTTCCAGCTGAGTGCTTTCTGAAAAGCCGGCTCAGTGGTGGCGCTGATTCCGAAGCCGCGGGGCGTAAACCCACCGGCATCTGACTCAATAGCGGCAATGTGCTTCTCGCCCTGCTTTTTGGCTACTTCGGCATACTTGGTGCCGCCGCGCAGTCCGTTCTCCTCGTTCATGTACATGACGGCCCTGATGGTGCGCTTGGGTTTGTAGCCCATACTTTTCATCAGGCGCAGTACTTCCATAGATTGCACGCAGCCGGTTCCGTCATCATGGGCGCCTTCGCCAATGTCCCAGCTGTCTAGGTGGCCGCCCACCACAATAATCTCTTCGGGTTTCTCAGAGCCTTTAATCTCGCCAATGACGTTGTAGCTGAGCACGTCTGGCAGCCACTGCGGGTTCATGCGCAGGTGGAACTGCAGTTTCTCATCTTCCTTCAGAAGTTTGGTGAGCAAATCTGCGCCTTTGCTGCTAATGGCCACGGCCGGAATCTTGGGGGCATCTTCTGCATATTTCAGTCCACCGGTATGCGGAAAATCATCATTGTTAGAGGCCATGGACCGCACCACTACGCCCACCGCGCCCAACTTGCCAGCCTCAGAGGGACCACTGGAGCGTTGGTCTACGGCATCACGGTAAGCAAGCCCCGTAGTAATATGCGTCTGGTTGAAGGCCCGGTTGAAGAAGACAATTTTGCCTTGCACTTTTTTCTTGCCCAGCTTCTTGAGCTCGTCAATGCTTTGCACCTCCACCACGTCGGCGGTAAGGCCGTTGGCGGGGGTTGCCACCGAGCCGCCCAGGGCCAGCACGTTCACTTCACGGGTGGGACTGATCTTGGAGTTCACAATGGCACCGTATTCTTTGTCGCCGCGCACCCAATGGGGCACCATCACTTCTTGCAGGTACACGCGGTCCAGGCCCATTTTCTCCATCTCCTGACGGGCCCACTCTACGGCAGCGGCAGCCTGCGGCGATCCACTTAGGCGGGCCCCAATACGGCTGGTGAGGTAGCGCAGTTGCTCATAGCTCTGGCCCTGAGTAAGCGCCTGGTCATATATTTTTCTGATGTGCAGAGAATCCTGGTTCTGGGCCGAGGCCCCAAGCGGAAGCGCAAGCGCTGTTGCCAGCGCCAAATGTTTAAACAGAGATTGCATGTTAGGTTAAGTAGTTTGTGCGAAGGTCCAAATTATACAATTCGGCGCTAAATGCTGCAAAAGGCCCGGCAACTTTTTGAAGGTGGGCCCACATACCTTAGAGCTTTCCGGTTATTGCTTTGTTTTCAGGAATTCCCCTGTGTTTCATGCTGTGTTTTCAAACCCTACTTTTTCTGATAGGACAGACCCCCTCTTGGTGCATTCTTCCGTTTGAGTTCAGGTGGCTGGAAAGACCGTTTAAGAGGCGTATCTTTGAACTATAAGGCCCCGGAAGACCTTTCTACTAGGTGGCGTTCAACAGCCTATTCAAATCTTTTCTCGACCTTCTTTTCTTGTTACCTGATCAGGAAAAATCAGGGTCGGTTAAACTAAAACCTATGCAAAGCCTACTTTCAAAAGAATATAAAAACGAGTTTGTCCAAACCTTTCCCGGCGATGATAGTGGCAATAATAAGCCCCGCCAAACGCCTGGGGTACTGTACAGCAAAACCATCCCTACCCCGGTAAAACTGCCGGTGCTCCTGGCCTGGTCAGAGGACCTGGCGCAGGAACTGGGCATTGCCAAACCCGAAGTCCAGCAGGAGATTGATATTTTGGGCGGTAACCACGTCACGTCTTCCATGCAACCCTACGCCGCCTGCTACGCCGGGCACCAGTTTGGTAACTGGGCCGGTCAGTTAGGTGATGGCCGCGCTATGACCTTAGCAGAATGGGAAGCCCCCGATGGCAAGACCTGGGAATTCCAGCTGAAAGGCGGCGGACCTACCCCCTACTCCCGCCGGGCCGACGGGCGGGCCGTGCTCCGGTCTTCGGTGCGGGAGTACCTCATGAGCGAGGCCATGCACCACCTGGGCGTGCCCACTACCCGGGCCTTAAGCCTGGTGGCCACCGGCGAAAAAATTGTGCGGGACATGTTCTACAACGGCAATCCTGCCTATGAGCCGGGCGCTGTAGTCATGCGCGTAGCCCCCAGTTTCCTGCGTTTCGGGAGTTTTGAGATGCCCGCCGCCCGCAAAGAGCTGGACAACCTCAGGCAATTGGTGGACTGGACCATTGACCGCTACTATCCGCACCTGCAGGGCGAAGGCCGAATTCTGGCCTGGTTCAAGGAAATAGTGGAGAAAACGGCCCACCTAATGGTGGAGTGGATGCGGGTAGGCTTTGTGCACGGCGTCATGAACACCGATAACATGTCCATCCTGGGCCTCACCATTGACTACGGCCCCTACTCCTTCCTGGACAACTATGACCTGCGCTTCACCCCCAACACCACCGACCTGCCCGGCCGCCGGTACGCCTTCGGGCAGCAGGCCACCATGGGGCAGTGGAACCTGGGTTGTCTGGCCAGCGCCCTGGCACCGTTGTTTTCGGGCACCGAGGAATTGGTAGCAGCTTTGGAAGCCTACGGCGATATCTTCTACCAGAAGTACTACACCATGCTAGGGAATAAACTCGGCCTTGATGAGGTAAAAGAAGAAGACCTCGCCTTGATCATGCAGGTAGAGAAAACCCTGTCTACCGTGCAGCCAGACATGACCATTTTCTATCAGTTGCTCATAGACCTTCCCTTAAATCTGCAAACCGAGGAAGAGGTGACCAACTACTTCAAAGACAGCTTCTACGCAGAGCTCCACGCCACTGAACGCGAAGCCCTGCACGCATTTATCACCGCGTATATTCCCCGTATCAAGGCCAACACCATTCCCCGTGAAGAAGCCCAGGAACGCATGCGCGTCGCTAACCCGCGTCTTATCCTACGCAACTACCTGCTGCACCAGGCTATTGAAGAATTAGAAAAAGGCGAAGACACCCTGTTCAAAAAACTGCAGGTAGCCCTGAAGACCCCGTACTCCAAAGAGCACGATGAGTTCTTTATGAAACGTCCCGACTGGGCCAGCCAGAAAGCCGGCTGCTCCATGTTGTCTTGCAGTTCTTGATGGACGGGTGAATAGAGCCTCTTAGGAAGAGTAAAAATGAAAAGGGTGAGCTACAGGATAGCTCACCCTTTTCATTTTTACTCTTCCTGGTTCAAGTTTGCAACTTGGACCTACTATGGTGGGAAGTTTGCAAATTCCTTTATGCAATAGCCGCAAAAGAGTATTTCATTTTTAGAGGTGTTTTTGGAAAAACAGGCTTAAAACGGTTTGCATAAAAAGCGCTTTAAGGCTTTTTAGGTTTTGTAGTGCTTATTTTTTATTTCTTCATTCCATCCCAATACCCTAACTCTCCTAAAATAGCCTTTATTTCTTTATCAACTTTTGATTTCGATGTGTAAAAGGCTAAAATATCTAAATATTTAGGAAATGGTTGTTTTATAAATGAGTTAAAGTCTATGTCTGTTCTATAAATTCTTAATTGTTTCAAGGAAGGCAAATTTCTAATCCCTTGAAGCTTATTGAATGTCTTACAATTGATTAACCTTAAATCCTCGAGGCCATTGAATGGCTTATCAAAAATTAACTCGGGCAACTGAATCTGGTCTTCTATAAGAAGCTTTTTAAGACTATTAAAGTTTGAGATGTTTGTAAAACTTTTAAAACCCCTAACTCTAATAATCTCTAAGTTTTCAATATTGTTCTCTTCAATTTCATTAATATTCTCCCTTCCGCCAAGAACAAAGTTTAAAGTTTTTAGCTTTCTAAGCCTGTTAATAAAATCTAATGGAACTTTAGAGATGGAATTTAAACCTAAATATTCTAAATCAGATAACTCTCCAATAGCATCAATGTTCTTAGTGTGTCCACAAATAGTCAAAGAAGTAAGGTTGTTGTATTCTTTTAAATAGTCTAGATTAAGCGCCTTTGTTCGCGTATCTGTAATAATTAGATCATTTAAGTTCTTCAAGTTGTCTGCATTAAAGAAGTCTACCTCTTTAAGCTCAAATACTCCCAAACTTAATTTTTTTAAATTTTTTAATTTGGTTACTACTAATAAGTTATCTGCTTTGATTAAGCAATCTAGATACAACGATTTAACATTTGGAATCTTTCCTACAACTTTACAATCAAACGAACCAGAGTAGTGCCCATAAAAACGCACTCCAAAATTCTCATCATAAACCGAACATAGCTCATTTATTTCGCTTAAAATTTTATCATTATATAACCCCTCTGAGTATTGAACAATAACTTCTTTTCCTTCTTTTAATTCCCTCTCTATTAAATTACGGTCAATTCTTTCTGGATTCTGGAATCTATTTTGAATTTTCATTAATTATGCAAAACTTTTTAGTAAATGAGATAATATAATTCCTATTCAATTAGAAAACACCCGCCACTACTGTTCGCCCACAAGATCCTTTCAGGATGACAGAAAGAGGGAGAAAGATATTGTGATAAAATGAAAAAGGGAGCGAGAAACATACAAAGAGACAGAGAAAGTGGGACTGAGCGAGTAAACCCTTTACCGCAACTCCTACCCTTACTTCACTTCCAAAATCCGTTTCAAATCTGCCGCAGAAACCGTAAGCAACCCAACCGGCGGGAGGCGCTCTGTTAAGATGCGCCAATTGTTGTCGGCTTTGAAAACGGGTTGCAGGATTTTGAGGGCATCGTCTACCTTGCCGGTGTTGGCCAGGGTAATGGCGTGCCAGTACTGCATCTCCAGATTGTTAGGCTGAAGTTGCTCGGCGGCGCTGTATTCTTTCATGGCCAGCGTCATATTGTTCTTCTCTACGGCCAGGTCGCCGTTGTTCATGTGCTCATAGGCGCGTTGCACGGTGAGCAGGCGGCGAAGTTCTTTTAACGGCCTCTCGTGGTCATCAACGCGCAGGTCCACCAGGCGCTCATTCCAGGGTTGCTTGTTGCTATTGCCCGGCACCACCAATATGGCCGCCGACTGCCGTCCGCGAATATCGCCCCCCTGGGCCTCGGCGGCATCAAGGGCTGCCAAAACCCGTTCGGCCAGGGGCAGATGGGCCTTCTCCTGGAAAGCCTTGGCCATGGCCGGCCATACCTTGTCTGAGAGCATCATGTTGGCCTGCACCGAGAAATCCTTGCCCGTGATATGCCCGGCATACGTGATGCACTTCTTACCGGTGTGGGTGGCTACGCCCCCTTTGGCGTCCAGAATAGCCACTTGGCGCACCTCGCGGCCCGCATCATCTGAGAGCAGAATTTTAAGCGTTTCCGCGGCAGATTTGCCTTGTTTCATGAGCGCCAGCCCCCGTAGCCCGAAGGATTTGTTGGTAAATGACTGCGTGGCCACTACGCCTACCCCAGCCTCGCCCCAGCTCACCGAGGTACCCACCGAAAACCAGTGGCTTTGCACGGCCACGGCCATCTCGCCGGTTTTGGGGTCGCGGGCCACAATGGAATACGTGTGCGCCAACGGTTCCTGGGGACTGTATATCTGCGCCGTGGCAGCGGGTGCGGCACCCAAAAGGCCTAGGCCCAATAGTAGGAAAAGCTTCTTCATGTAAGTAGTAATTGAATGAATAACCATGAAAGATAAGCAAAAAAGGATTCTGAAGGCGGCCGCATCCCCGGGCATTTCTATCCAAAAGACTATCCCGCAAGTACCAAGAATGACCACCGCCTGGGATTAACCGAAACCAGAAGGCGTTTTAAGCCTGTTTTCCCTAAAACAGGCTTAAAACGGCCCTGTTTCCAAACCTGCCAATTGTTGCTTACATTTAGGATGGTATTCCAAACTACCCAAACAAACCACCTATATGATCAAACATTTACCAAAGCTCTTATGCCTGTCATTGCTGGCCCTGGGGCAGGCGCAGGCGCAGAAATTGCCTATTGCGCAGTTCGGCCAGATGAAAGCCCGCAGCATTGGCCCCGGCGTGATGAGTGGCCGGGTAACCGCCATTGACGCCGTGGTGAGCAACCCAGACATTATCTATGTGGGCGCGGCCTCTGGCGGCGTCTGGAAAAGCGAGAATGGTGGCACCACCTTCGCCCCTGTCTTTGACGAGCAACCCAACATCAATATTGGGTCTCTGGCAGTGCAGCAGAGCAACCCCAGCGTAGTATGGGCCGGTACCGGCGAAGGGAACCCGCGCAACTCGGTGAACATGGGCAACGGCATCTACAAAAGCCTGGACGGCGGCCGCACCTGGAAACACATGGGCCTGGACAAGACCTTCAACATCCACCGTATCCTTATCAACCCCTCTAACCCAGACATTGTCTACGCGGGCGTGATTGGTTTGCCGTTTGGCGAGCACCCCGAGCGCGGCGTGTACAAAACCACCAATGGCGGCCAGACCTGGGAACGCATGTTGTTTACCAATGAGAAATCGGGCGTAGCCGAAATGATCATGGACCCCGTGAACCCCGACAAACTGATCGTGGCCATGTGGGAACACCGTCGCACCCCCTGGGACTTTACGTCAGGTGGTCCCGGCTCCGGCCTGTACATCACCTATGATGGCGGCAAGAACTGGAAAAAGAAAGGTGCCCCAGACGGCCTTCCGGCCGGAAACTTCGGTCGCTTAGGCCTGGCCCAGAGCCGAAGCATGCCCAGCCGGGTCTATGCCATGGTAGAGGCCACTAAAAACGGCCTGTACCGCTCAGATGACGGCGGCGAGAAATGGACCAAGGTCACCGAGGAGCCTTCCATTGTGACCAACCGCGCCTTCTACTTCAATGAGATCTATGTTGACCCCAAAAACGAGAACCGCATTTACATGCTTTACCAGCCGGTGGCGGTGAGCGAAGACGGGGGCAAGACCTTTAACGTGACCGCCTCTATGGACCAGGTGCACGCTGACCACCAAGCCTTCTGGATTCACCCCGAAAATCCCAATCTGCTCTTGGACGGCAACGACGGTGGCCTGGCCATAAGCCGGGACCGGGGCAAGACCTGGAGCTTTCCGGAGGCCCTGCCGTTCGGTCAGTTCTACCACATTAATGTAGACAACGAAGTACCTTACAACGTGTACGGCGGCCTGCAGGACAACGGCTCCTGGACCGGTCCTGCTTACACTTTTACCCGCGGCGGCATTAGAAACTACTACTGGCAGACGGTGCAGGGCGGCGACGGCTTTGACGTGGTACCTGACCCGGTTGACTCCCGCTACGGCTACGCCATGTCACAGGGCGGAAGCCTGGCCCGGTATGACAAGCTCACCGGCAACTCCTACATCGCCAAACCCACCGCCCCAGACCTCAAAACCAAACTGCGCTTCAACTGGAACGCGGCCATTGCCCTGGATCCCTTCAACAAAGCCGGGGTGTACTACGCCAGCCAGTACCTGCACTTATCCGGTGACAAGGGCCTTACCTGGCAGACCATCTCCCCGGACCTTACCCGCAACAACCCCGCCCAGCAGAAACAGCAGGAAAGCGGCGGCTTGAGCCTGGACATCACCTCGGCGGAGAACCACAACACCATTCTCACCGTGGCCCCCAGCACCCTGGAAAAAGGCGTGATCTGGGTAGGTACGGATGACGGCCACGTGCAACTCACCCGCGACGGCGGAAAGTCCTGGACCAACCTGCGTGACCGCCTGCCCGGCCTTCCGGCCGAAGCCTGGATTCCCCAGATCACCGCTTCTCGGCACAATGCTGGCGAGGCGTTTGTAGTGGCCAACCATTACCGTTTCGGGAAAGATTTCAGCGCCTATGTGTACCGAACCACCAACTACGGCAAAACCTGGACCCGCCTGGTAGATGACAAGAAAGTGCGCGGTTACTCCCTTTGCTTCTTGCAGGACCCTGCCCAACCTAACCTGATGTTCACCGGCACCGAGCACGGCCTGTGGGTGAGCCTCAATGAGGGCAAAGACTGGACACAATGGACCCAAGGCTTACCTTCGGTTCCGGTGATGGACCTGGCTATTCAGGAACGCGAGGCAGATCTGGTGATCGGTACCTTCGGGCGTGCCGTGTACGTGCTGGACAACATCCGGCCGTTGCGCCAACTGGCCGCTACTAACGGCAAGGCTCTTGACAAACCTATGGCTGTTTTCGAACCATCTGGGGCGTATCTGGCTTCCTATGCATCGGCGCCGGGCTACGGTTCTGAGGCAGACAACCTGTTCCAGGCGGCCAATAAATCTTCCGGTGCCACCATTCCTTATTACCTGAAACCGAAGGCTTCTACCCCCACCCCAGGCCCGGCCAAGAAAGCTCCAGCCAAGAAGAAATTACCTGCTACCGTGATGAACGAGGAAACGGGCACCCGCATGCCCACCTCTTTACCGGCCCGCGACACGGCTGCGGCTCCGGCGGCAGCCCGGGGCCCTAAAGTAGACTCGGTGTTCGTGCGGGTGTATGATGAGCAGAACAAACTCATCCGGACCCTTTCCCAGAAACCAGACTCCACCCTTGGCTTCCAGCGTATTACCTGGAACCTGACTGAAAAAGGTATCCGGCAGGCCGGCGGAGGCGGTGGCCGAGGTCAGCGGGGAGGCGGAGAGCCTAGCGGCAACCCGGTATTGCCCGGCAAATACAAATTGGTGATGCAGTACGCGGGCAGCAAAGACTCTACCCATGTGAACGTGCTCCCAGACCCGCGCATTCCGTTCCAGAAAGAGAACGTGATTGCCCGCCGCCAGCAGCTGGAGCGCCTGAATAAAAGCACCCTGCAGCTCAATGACGTAATAGACCGTTTGCAGCAAGCCTCAGACGCCACCGACGCCATTACTGGACAGTTGAAAGTAGTAGGTGGCAAAGAGGTCGCCGAGTTGCAGCGCGCCACCAAAGCCATGCAGGACTCCATCAAGACGTATCGAGAATCCCTGCAAGGCAAAGGTCTCACCCGCCAGGGCTATGGTCGGCCTAGCCAACTCACTGCGCTGTCCAAATTGCAGGAGGCCCGTTCTTACCTGGGTAGCCGCTCAGAACCCATCACCCAAACGGAGACGCAACTGGTAGAGCAGGCAGAAACGCTTACCCAGGAAGCTGTAGGAAAGGTTAATTCCTTCTTCTCTTCCATCTGGGCAGGCTACCGTCAAAAAGTGCAGTCAGCCAACTTAAATGTGTTTAAGGATAAAGACACCAAGGTAATTCTCTAGCCCATAGTTAGCCTCTTTTTTTACGGCCCGCTGGCCTTCCCCCAGCGGGCCGTTATAACTAAAGACGAAAAGGAGTTTCTACCGTATTTACTTGTACATCAGTCTCTTTTCACACCACCTATTCCTAGCTCGCTTCTATGAAAAGAAAGACCCTTTTTTGTATCCTCGTGCTTGTGCTCCTCTGCGCCGGTCAGCTTTATGCGCATGACCCCTCAGACCAAGACAACGTTACACAGACCGTCATCAATAATGGGGTTGGGTTAGGGTCTGTCATTGCGGTGGTGGCTTCCTGGTCCAGAAACAGCTCTATTCTTTGGGCTATCCTGCATGGCCTGTTTAGCTGGTTCTATGTGGTCTACTTTGCCGTAACCAGAGACGCTAAATAATAGCGTGTAATTTATTACTAAAGTGAGATCCCAGGCCAAGGGAATCAATATTAAAAAGGAGGAGTAAGATTCATTTCCTGAATAGCTCAAAAATTAAAAGCCCCGCTGCAGTGTTGTAGCGGGGCTTTTTTGTAGCTAGCACAGATATATTCCGCGAGATGAAAAAGCAAACGCTTTTAGGCCCGTAAAGGCGTTACAGAGTAATGCCGCTACGGGCGGAAGAACTGGTCTTCTTGCCAATTTGCGGGATTAGAGAGAATATAATTCTAAATTTGGACCAATTCACGCTGGCTCCTCACAACGCGGTCATGGAAGCGGGGCTGCCAGCCAAAAGGCTTATTACTCATACTCCTGATCATTTTAGTACAGGCTGCCTTATAGGATCCTACAATTCTAGAAATGGAGCCTGACTTAGGCGAAATAGTAGCCATCATTTCCTTCCTTACCTCTGCTTTAGAGGCGGCACTAAGTACCTCTAAATCATTCTCCTTTTTCAATGGGCTTTCTGCAGCACTTCCTTCCAACCCAAGTATTCCATGTATATGATTGGGCATAACTACGAATTCACCTAGAAAAACGCGAGACCAATGTTGTTCTAGTTCCAGCCAATAATCTTGGGCAACGAGGCCTTCGTCTGACAATTCCATTTGGCCATTCTTTACATCGCCAAAGAATGGCCATCGGTCTTGGGTGCAGATGGTAATAAAATACAGTCCCTCACAACGGTAATCATAGTCGGCCAGGCGGCGATTATTTTTGCTGAAGGTATCATATCTGGCCATAATGGGATGGGCAAAGTCAATTTCCTTTAACGAAAAGACATTAAGCAAGATTTAAATTCCAGATACGTAGCGGCGTTACCCTGTAACGCCGTGTCTCTATGAAACAGGAATCTTTCCACCAAAAATAGCCTTGCTCTTGGGCAAAAAAAAAAGGTGCTAGTTGCAAGAATGACCTTTAATAATTGAGGCTTCTTAGCTGCGTGGCACCACGGCATTACAGGGTAACGCCGCTACAGATCCTTCATTTAGGCCTATTTTCAGGGAAACACCGTTCATTCACCCAAAAAAAATCCCCACCCGCCAAATTCAGGCAGGTGGGGATTTTTAGTTTAAACTTTACTAGAATCCTAGCTGGCAACTACCTTACGCTCAATCTCGCGCAGGTTCTCCATTTTCTTATTGCGCAGGAAGCCGTTGATGTCTTCAAAGTGCTCGCGTATGCGCTTGTTCCCGAACTCAAACACCTTGGTGGCCAGGCCGTCCAGGAAATCGCGGTCGTGGGAAACCAGGATGAGGGTGCCGTCAAAGGCTTTGAGGGCGTCTTTCAGGATATCCTTGGTCTTGATGTCCAGGTGGTTGGTAGGCTCATCCAGAATCAGCAGGTTTACCGGTTGCAGCAAAAGCTTGATCATGGCCAGACGGGTTTTCTCCCCGCCAGATAGCATCTTCACTTTCTTCTCCACGGTATCGCCGCTGAACATGAACGCCCCCAGAATGTCTTTGATGCGGGTGCGCATGTCGCCCACGGCAATCTGGTCAATGGTCTGGAACACGGTTAGGTCCCCATCCAGCAACGACGCCTGGTTCTGTGCGAAGTACCCGATCATGGAGTTGTGGCCCAGCTGCAGCTTGCCGTCATAGTCAATCTCGCCCATAATGGCTTTAATGAGGGTTGACTTTCCTTCGCCGTTCTTGCCCACAAAGGCAATTTTCTCGCCCCGCTCAATGGTGAGCGACGCATCTTTGAACACGGTATGGTCGCCGTATTTCTTGGTGAGTTCCTCCACAATCACCGGGTAGTTGCCAGAACGTGGGGCGGGCGGGAATTTGAGGTTCAGCGCCGAGGTGTCTACCTCATCCACCTGAATGATCTCAATCTTCTCCAGCATCTTCACGCGGGACTGTACCTGCAGCGTTTTGGAGTAGGTTCCCTTAAAACGGTCAATAAACGCCTGTATGTCGGCAATCTCTTTCTGCTGGTCGTCAAACTGGCGCTGCTGTTGCTCGCGGCGTTCTTTGCGCAGTTGCAGGTATTGGCTGTACGGCACCTTGTAGTCGTAGATACGGCCCATGGTCACCTCAATGGTACGGTTGGTGATATTATCCACGAAGGCCTTGTCATGGGAAATCACGATCACGGCCTTGGCGTTGTTCAGCAGGAAATCCTCCAGCCACTGCACCGACTCAATATCAAGGTGGTTGGTAGGCTCATCCAGCAGAATCAGGTCAGGCTTCTGCAACAGGATCTTGGCCAGCTCAATGCGCATGCGCCAGCCTCCAGAGAACTCACTGGTAGAGCGGGTGAAATCTGTCCGCAGGAAACCCAGGCCCAGTAGCGTTTTTTCTACCTCGGCGTCAAAGTTGATTTCCTCAATGGAGTAGTATTTCTCACTCAGCTCAGACACGTCCTCAATGAGCTTCATGTAGGAATCTGACTCGTAGTCGGTGCGCGTTTCCAGCTGGAGGTTGAACTCATCCATCTGTTTTTTCATCTCCAGAATCTGCCCGAACGCCTTGGACGCCTCCTCAAACACGGTGCTCTCGTCTTTGGTAAGCAGGTGCTGCGGCAGGTACGCGATCACGGCATCCTTGGGGGCCGATACCTTACCGCGGGTGGGTTTGTTTACCCCGGCAATGATTTTGAGGAGCGTAGATTTACCGGCGCCGTTCTTGCCCATAAGGGCGATGCGGTCGGTTTCATTGATGTTGAAGGTGATGTTACTGAAAAGAGCCGCGCCGTTGAATTCAACAGCGACCGAGTCAACTGAAATCATGATTTTCTATAAATAAGACCGCAAAGATACTACTTTATTTTCCGGATTTTGCCCCCGCCGGCAAAGAGACAGAGGCGCTCACCCACAGGGTTTTGACAGGCACTGCGGCAAGAAGCCTCCCGGCACAGCAACCTTCCAAATACAGGAAAGGTTCAGGCGGAACGGGCACGGTACTTGCAGAAAAATCGTTATCTTTTCAGACACAAAAATATTTCCCTCCCTCTTTCACTGCGCAGCAGCAGCAAAAGCGGTTAACTAAATACGTCTTACATGAATCCATCCCATCATCATTTCCTGAGGTTCTCGCTGGGGCTTTTCTTGACCGGAGCCACCTTTTCCCCGGCCCTGGCCCAGGATAATCCTGCCCCTTCGGTGGCAGCCTTTGACCAATCTCTGGTGAACTGGCACAATCTGGACCCTACCAAAGACCAGGTGCAGGGCACAGGCGTAACCCGCGCCTACAAAGAGTTGCTGGCCAATAAAAAGCCCAAGAAAACCATTGTAGTAGCCGTGATTGACAGCGGTATTGATATTTTCCATGAGGAGCTGAAAGGCAAGATCTGGACCAACCCCAAAGAAGTTGCCGGCAATGGCCAGGACGATGACCAGAACGGCTACGTAGATGATATCCATGGCTGGGGTTTCCTGGGCAACGCCAAAGGCGAGAACGTAAGGTATGAGACGTATGAATACGTGCGGCTGCTAAGAAAACTGGCGCCCACCTACCAGAGCTTCAACTCCATTAAAGAGGTTCCACTGGCCCAGCAGCCCGAATACAAAACTTATCTGCTGAGCAAAAAAACCTATGAAAAAGAGCTGGCCAAACACACCGCCACCAGAGCCTCGCTTCAATCTTTTGAAAATGCCTTGACCACCGTGCAGGGCATTTTGGGCGAGCATTTTAAAGTCACTACCTACACCCTGGACCAAGTAAAACAGATTTCCTCAGCAGACGAGCGCCTGATGGCCGCCCGCGCCTGGTGGCTGGACATTCATGCCAAAGGCCTGAGCGTGGCCTCCTTTCTGGAATACAAGGAACACACAGACACCTACCTGGACAAGCACCTGAACCTGAACTTTACCCCCCGCGCCCTGGTAGCCGACAACCCCGAATCCATCACCGACACCAAGTACGGCAACAATGACGTGGTAGGCCCAAGACCCAACCATGGCACCCCGGTAGCAGGTCTTATTGCCGGTTTGCGCGGCAACAACCTGGGCATAGACGGCATTGCCGAAGACATCCAGATCATGGCGCTGCGGGCGGTCCCCGAAGGCGATGAGTATGATAAGGACATTGCCCTGGCCATTAGGTACGCCGTAGATAACGGGGCCAACATTATCAACATGAGCTTCGGGAAGGGCTTCTCGCCGCAGAAGTCTTTTGTAGATGAGGCCGTGAAGTATGCCGAGTCTAAAAACGTGCTGCTGGTGCACGCCGCCGGCAATGAGGCCACGAACAATGACCAGGTGACCCACTACCCCAGCCGGGTGCTCCTGGACGGAAGCCAGATCAAATCCTGGATTGAGGTGGGCGCCACTTCCAGAAAACTGGGCCAGGAATTTATTGGCGTGTTCTCTAACTACGGCAAGCAGACGGTAGACCTGTTCGCGCCGGGCGTGGACATTATCTCCCTGGCTCCTGAGAACAAGTACAACAAGATGGACGGCACCAGTTTCTCCAGCCCGGTAGTGAGCGGCGTGGCCGCCCTGGTTTGGTCGCATTACCCAGAGCTTACGGCGGTAGAATTAAAAGAAGTCATTCTCAAATCTGCTACCCTGCACCCCAAGGAAACCGCCACTTACCCCAATCTGGAATCTAAGGACAGGAAACGCGCGAAGTTGACAGACCTTTCCGCCACTGGCGGCCTTGTGAACGCCTACGGGGCTTTGGTCCTGGCCGAGAAAATGGTCAGCCAGAAGGGCCCCAAAAGCTAATCTCTAACAGCTTCTTTTTCAGGAACCGCCCCAGATACTTCATCTGGGGCGGTTCTGTTTTGGGATCGTTTTCCGGAAAATGGCCCTAAAACAGAACCGCGCTTTAATAATCTATAGGTGTAGCCCTTATCATTCCCGTGGAATGCACCAAAGAACCTTTATTAGCATATTTATATAATAAACGTAATTTTTTAGGGATAATTTTTCCTGATTAGAAAAGAACGAAATTAAGTCTATATTTGCCCTACCTACTCTATACACCCTTTATTATATAATTATTGAATGAAACGTATACTCAAGAAAGCCATCACTCCCTTCCTGCCTTCTTACAAGGTAGTGACCACCACCTACCAAATCATACCTGGTCTGCCTATCACCAAAAAGCTGTCTACCCATTCTTTTGACAAGGGAGCCGCCAAAGAAGCGAAAGCATTTTACGGCAAAGTGATTTCTTCTGAATTCACCAAGACCCTGGCCCCGGTGGAAGTAAAACTACGCGTGGCAGGTATCACCGTAAAGAAAACCCAATACGGCCCCATCCAGAAACTCAACAAGAGAAAAATACAGCACCACGCGTAATATCCAGGCCCTAAGGTGCTTCCTTCTTCAAAGCCGTCCTGTCTCCTAGCAGGGCGGCTTTTTTTTTGCATTGCCCCTTCAATCATCTCTTTTGGTCATCTCCCATTTTAAGGCCGTTTTTCTGAAAACAGAGCAAAACCAGCATTCCCTTTAGTTGACTCTGTGAACCCATTGGGCCTCCACCCTAAAGCAATGGTGGTTTCCGACAAGGCCTTTCAACCGCCGGCTTGCCCTTTACAATCCCATATTCTCTCTCTCCTGAAAAAAACCGGTAAATATTTCACAACCAACAAACTAGCTCCATTGCTATTTAAATAAGCGTAAGGTTAACATAAAAACAGTCAGAAAAACTAAATAAACAAACATCTGAAAACCAATTAGTTACCATATAGCAACTTTAATAAAAATTTTGCACACAGGTGCAATTTTTTGTGCAATCGATTGTGCAAGAAATTGCACACTTTTTAGATTTTTCTACTATTATTCTATCTTGGCGCTTAGGTTAAATTATATCAATTCAATAATTTAGGGACAGTTCCTGCTCCTGAAATTCATAATTTCTCAATAAATCCCCTAAGTATGAAAAGACAACTACTCCTTCTTAAACTATTGGCGCTTCTCCTCCTTTTAGGACTCAGTCCGCAGGTAGATGCCTTCACGCCTACTAACGTAGACATTACGGTGGCCCTGGACGGGACCGGAGATTTCACCAAAATCCAGGATGCCATCAACGCGGTGCCTTCCAACAGTGAGCGTCGCACCGTTATTTACATCAAGCGCGGCCTATATAATACTGAAAAGCTCATTGTGCCCGGCGACAAGAAAAACGTCTCCTTTATTGGAGAAAGCCGCGAAGAGACCATCATCAGCTACCATATCTATGACTGTGCTACCGGCAAGTGTCCCACCGCCGATGCCGCCAAATGGACCGGTGACAACATCCGGACATCGGCCACGCTCACCTTATATGGCGATGGGTTCAGGGCAGAGAATCTCACGCTCCAGAACACGGCTGGCCCCGTAGGTCAAGCCCTGGCCCTTACGGTGCTGGGCGACAAGAACGTGTTCATCAACTGTAACCTGTTAGGCTACCAAGACACCATTTACCTGTGGCAGCCGGGCAAACGCAGCTATTTTGAAAATTGCCTGGTGTTGGGTCGCACAGACTATATCTATGGGTCCGGCATTGGGTACTTTCAATCGTGTGAGATCAGGAGTTTCGGTGGCGGCTGGATCACGGCCCCGGCTACTCCCAAAGACCAAGCATATGGCTTCGTGTTCAACAATTGCAGGTTAACGTACGCCACCAACAGCCCCCGCGCCGGCGATGACGGCACTTTAATCCGGTTGGGCCGCCCGTGGCACGAGTACCCCAAGGTTACCTGGCTGAACTCCTACATGACGGAGATGATTCACCCGGAAGGGTGGGGCGACAAGTGGAGCATGGACTACTCAGACACCAGCCCAGACCTCAAACTGTTTGAGTACAACAACAATGGCCCCGGGGCCGATATGAGCAAGAGAGCCAATTGGGCCGGCCTGCGCGCCATAACCGCCACCGAAGCCCTGGAATACACGGTTCTAAAGGTCATGGGCGGTGCTGACAACTGGAACCCTACGGCAGAAGCGGCCACCGTGCAGTCTTTCACCTGGACCGGAACCGGTGCCACCAAAAGCTGGCTCCTGGCCAACAACTGGAATCCGGCGGCGGTACCCTCCACCGGCGAGTCCGCCACGGTAGACGGAACGCATGAAATTTTAGCAGATGGCGGCTCGTTTCTGGCAGATTTGGCTTTGAAAAACGGCGCCAAACTTACCCTCACCGCTAACAGCACCCTGGCCTATCTTTCTATGGCCACCTCTGAGATTTCTACGGCAGGCACGGCATCTCTAACCGGGAAAATAGCGACCAAAGAAGCTAACAGATTTACTATAACTGGCACGCTCACCTTGCCTGCCACCCTTACCGGAGTGCATGAATTCAGCAAAGAGGGAACTGGGAAACTGGTGTTGACCGGCAACAGCCCCGACTACTCGGGTAACTGGCTGGTGAAGGCAGGCATTCTGGAAGCTAACACGGCCAATGCCCTGGGCAAGGGCCACGTGACCGTAAGCAGCGGGGCCACGCTTACCATAGGCATCAGTAGCGCATTCCAGCCGAAGTCACAGTTAAAGGTAGTCACCGGGTCTGCCCTGGTCTTAAACGCTGACATTACCTTAAGTGAGTTCTTTCTCAATAACACCCTGCAAGCCATGGGCGAATACACCGCCGCCACGCACCCTACCCTCATTGCGGGCACCGGAAGGATCATTGTAGGCCGGCCCAGCACCTTCACGTTTGTAGGCGGCGCTAACGGCAACTGGGACAATCCCGCCCACTACAGCCCGCAGCTGTTGCCGCACGCCGGCGAGACGGTGCTAGTGAACAGAGAGATTGAAACTACCAGCCTGGTGTTCCCGGCTAAGCTGGTGATCCAGAGCGCCGGCAACATACGCATGCGCGGCAACCACTCCGCCACCGGCGAAATTGAAATGCTGACCGGTGCCCGCATTTCCTACGCCACCGGTGGGGCCAGTTTCTCTCTGAACGCCCCTTTGACCGTGACCGGTGACATTCTGGTACAGATCAGCAGTAACACTACCGCCGCGGGCGGACACCAGTTCCAGTACCTGGGCATGGCCAAAGGCGCCGGGAAAGTAACGGTGTACAATAACAGAGGCGCCCCGGCTACTACGGTTAATATGGTTTTGCAAGGAGACAACAGCGCGTTTACCGGCACCTGGGATCTTACCCGGGCGAACGGCGTGGCCGAGTCGGTTACCCGCCTGGAAGGAACCAGCGCCAATGCCTTCGGGAATGGCAAAATACTGGTGGGTGCCAACAACGTTCTTGTGTTCAACCATGAGAAAAGCGCGGGCAACAACCTGGACCTCACCGTTTCGGGCACCGGAAAAGTTACCCTGAAAACCAATGTACTGGTAAGAACCTTTACCCTCAACGGCACTGCCATGGCAGATGGCACTTATTCCGCTTCCACCCACCCAGACTTTATGGAAGGAACTGGTTCTATTGTGGTGTCTAACACGCTTACCGCCTCAAAAGAAGAGCTGCAGCAGAAACCGGTCAGGTTCTATGGGAACACCTTGTATGTTAACGGAAGCCGCTCCCTGGTCACCGTCTACACTATGACGGGCGCCGTGCTCATCAAGGAAAACAGAAATAACACCATCTCCTTCCAGGGCCAAAGACCCGGAATTTACGTGGCCCGCTACACCATTGACGGCAAACAAGGGGTATTGAAATTCTTTGTGCGGTAAGTCTCTGCGCCAGAGAAACAAAGGATTCACTTCAACAAAAAAGCCCGGTGTCCTCCGGGCTTTTTTGTTGAAGTGAATTTTCATGTTCTGTTTCTGATGTTCTCACAAAGTTGATAACAGGTAACAGTCTCTTGCTCCCTTCAGTCCGATCCCTTATATCAAAACCGTTTTGGGCCTGTTTTTGAGAAAACAGTTCTAAAACAGCTTACCCTTCGGCGGCGCCGCTTTCTGCGGTTTTGGAGCCTATCACAGGAATAGCCTCTGGGTTGAGGTTCCACTCATTGTTCAGGAGGGCGATGGCGTGGCTGGCAGTCATATCAAACTGGCAGGGCACCACAGACACGTAGTTATCGGCGAGGGCGGCCTCATCGGTGTCATCGCCTTTGTCAAAGTTCACAAAATTGCCCGTGAGCCAGAAATAGCTGCGGCCGCGGGGGTCCAGGCGTTCGTCAAATTTCTCTTCCCACTTGGCGCGGGCCTGGCGGCAGACCTTTACGCCGGCAATAGGTTCCGCAGATTTCTTGGGAAAGTTCACGTTCAGGGCCACGCCGTGCGGAATGCCAAACTCCAGGGCTTGGCGCACAATCAGTTCCACGTACTCCTCGGTGTGGGAGAAATCTATTTCATGGCCGTAGTCACAGAGCGAGAACCCAATGGCAGGCAACCCTTCAATGGCCGCCTCAATGGCCGCCGACATGGTGCCGGAATACAGCACACTGATGCTGGAGTTGGACCCGTGGTTAATGCCGCTCACCACTAAATCTGGGCGGCGGTCTTTGAGCACATGGTGCTTGGCCAGCTTTACGCAGTCGGCGGGGGTACCGGAGCACTCATAGGCCTCCACCTCGGTAAAGGCAAGGGATCTATCTAACCGAAGGGTATTGCCAATGGTGATGGCGTGTCCCATGCCAGATTGGGGCCCGTCGGGCGCCACTATTACCACCTCGCCTATTTTCCGCATTACCTTTACCAGCGTGTGAATGCCGGGGGCGGTGATACCATCGTCGTTTGAAATCAAAATAAGTGGCTTCTTCTTCATATTCTCTCAAAGTTTGCGACCAAATTACTTGGTATACGGGCTACCGCCAAATGCAAATACAGTAACTTCACGGGCAGGCTTGCGTTATGCCCCAAGATGCTGTACCTATGCTGTCTAAACTTCTTTGCACCATGAAGCACACCACCCTACTGCTGGGCGCCTTGCTGGCGCTGGCGGCCTGCAAACAAGAAACCACTTCTGAGAAAACCGATAAAGAGGCCCAACTGGAAGAAGCCGCCGGCAGTATTTCTGAGGATTCTGAACTAGACCCTACCCTGGCGGCAGACGCTTCAGATACTTCTGCACCCACTACTGCCAATGACGAGGCCATGTCTGAAGAGCCGCTTCCGGGGGCTACCTCCACGGCCTCTGCCGCGCCCAGTGCCGCCAACCCGCTCTTTAACCTAACCCTGCAGGCCGGCCAGGCCGGAGCCGTGAAAATAGGCATGACCATTGAGGAGCTTAAAAAGCAGTACGGGCAAAACAAGATCAGGGAAACGGAGCATTCCATAGAGGGCACCACCACCAAAGCCTATGAAATTCTGGGCGAACGCCGCCGGCCCGACCTGCTGGTGGAGCAGCAATGCAAAGGCAACGTCTGCACCGTCTTCCGGATCACGGTGCTGAACCCCTCCTTCCGGACCCAGGGCGGCATAGGCATAGGAAGCATGTTCAGAGACGTGAAAGAAAGCATTCCTATTTCCAGCGTAGGCGCCGGCGAAGGAAATTTTGTGGCTATCTCTGAAGGAGCCCGCATGAGTTTTGTGCTGGACATGCGCGGCATCCCGGCCCAGCGCTGGAACAAACTCAAGGTAAAAGACATCCCCAACACCACCATGGTCTCCGGCATCATGCTCTGGTAAGCCGGTTCAGGCTTTTTCTGTTTTAAAGGTGCTTTCCGGGAAACGGCCCTAAAGCACCCGTACGCTAAAATTTCAGATTATGACTTTCTTCCCTTCCCTGTACCGCTACCAAGACGAAGGCTTATTGATCATCCGGGTAGGTATTGGCATCATGTTCCTGTTGCACGGCTGGCCTAAAATGATGGGTGGCCCCGAGGTTTGGGCCAACGTGGGCAGCGCCGTGGAGACCGTAGGCATTACCGGCGGTTTTACGTTCTTCGGGTTTATGGCGGCGTTCGCCGAAACCGTGGGAGGCCTATTCATTGCCTTGGGCCTGTTCTTCCGGTTCTCCAACTTCCTGCTGTTTGCCACCATGGTAGTCGCTACGATGAAGCACGTGATGGCCAACGACGGCTTTAACGCGTATTCTCATGCCTTGGAAGCGGCTTATCTGTTCATAGGTCTCTTTTTTATTGGGCCAGGGCGCTATAGCCTGGATTACCTTTGGTTTGATAGAGCGCCAGTGGAGGAAGGGGATTGGGAGTAATAGGAAGGGAGGGTCGGTTGTTAGCCATAGCCTTTCGCCGTTGTTGGTGTTCCTAGGGGCCAACGACTGAGACTGCTGCTCCATCTGCCAATAAGCTTATACATTCTATTAACTTCCTGTCAAGCCTCAAGGCGGGAGTCGCGGCCTGCCCGCGTCTGTCACTTTTCTCCTTGATGAGAAAAGTAACCAAAAGAATCAAGAACCCCCGAACTCGCTGCCGCTCGGACAGGCGGGGCTCCAGAAAGGTACCACCTGGCAAAGGCTATCCGTTCCATAGGGAGCTTACGCCTTTGCCAATTGGATAGCCGCTGCCTGCCCCTGCCCATGCTTCGGGCTACGCGGTGGCGGCCCTCCGCCAGGTACGGGGCAGGATATGGGTTGCTGCTGGTCCGTTGCAATGCCTTCCTTCGCTTGGCGGGCGGAGGGAAAGAGTGCCTGTTTCTTGCTAGACTGCGCTGGCGCCGAAGACCTCGTAGCGCGCGCAGCTCCTGCGAGCGTCTGGGGCAGTGGCTTCTCCAAGTGTGCCCTCCCGTGTAAACACCCCTTCACCCCTCAAGGGGAGAGTCTGTGTTTAGTAAGCGATGCTGGAGTTATTAAGCCCTAATTGCGTTTTGAGGCTGTTTTTCGCAAATCTTGTTTAAAACACGCATCTCCACGTATTCCCCGTTTCCAGTCTTTACTTCGAGCGCCTCGCTTGTGGCCCTGCAACAGCTTTACTAAGAACAGAAGTCAAGTAGGCCGCAAGGGCAGTGCGAGGGCGGAAGGCGGGGCCCCGCGGCCGTGAGCGCTCGGAGGGATACCATGAAACATTACAGCATAAGGACTCAGGCCAAAGCAGACAATCCTAGGCTTAACCAAATTCTTCCTCCAATAACCAACAAGGCCCAAGGAAATATCCTCCACAATAGCAAAAGCAAAAACTTTCAAATAAACCTCAAAACCGCTAACATTACCGTTTCAACAAAACTTCACCCATGCTGCTTTCCCTGCTCCTTACCCTCAATACTTTTTTCACCGCGGCCCCAACACCCGACTGGAAAACGCCTTATGAAAAAAGCAATCGCACCAAGACCGCTACCTATCAGGAATGCATAGACTATTATCAGCGGCTGGACCAGGCGTACCCAGAAATTAAGATGACGGAGATGGGCATGACCGATGTGGGCAAACCGCTGCACACGGTGATCATCTCCACGGATGAGGATTTTGACCCGGCTTCCATCCACCGGAAAGGCAAGACGGTCTTGCTGGTACAGAACGGCATTCACCCGGGAGAGCCCGAGGGGATTGACGCCACCATGATGCTGGCCCGCGACCTCATGCAGCAGAAAAAGCTGAAGAGCCAGCTAGACAACGTGGTGCTGGTGATCATTCCTATTTACAACGTGGGTGGCGCCCTGAACCGTAACAGCCATACGCGCACCAACCAGAACGGGCCTGAGAGCTACGGCTTTAGAGGCAACGCCCGCAACCTGGACCTGAACCGCGATTTCATCAAAGAAGACTCAAAGAACGCCCGCACCTTCGCCACTATTTTCCGGACCTGGGACCCCGAGATCTTCGTGGACAACCACACCAGCAACGGTGCTGATTACCAGTACACCATGACGCTCATCCCCACGCAGCACAACAAGCTGGGCGGGGCGTTGGGTACCCTATTAAAGCAGCAGATGGTGCCCGCGCTTTACAAAGGCATGGAGAAACGCAAGTGGCCACTGGTGCCCTACGTGAACTCCCGCGGCGAATCGCCGGAGACGGGTATTTTTGGTTTTATGGAGTCGCCGCGGTATGCCACCGGCTACACGGCTCTTTTCCAAACCCTGGGCTTCGTGCCCGAGACGCACATGCTTAAATCTTTTGACAAGCGCGTGGCCTCTACCTATGACCTCATGCTGGAGTTCCTAGACTATGCTGCCAAACACGGCAAAGAGGTGCAGGCCGCCCGCCAGAAAGACCGCGCCGCCCTGCAGACACAGCAGCAATTTGTCCTGAACTGGGCCCCGGACACTACGCAGGTGGAGACCATCCAATTCAAAGGCTATGAAGCCAAATACAAGCCCAGCGAGGTAAGCGGACTGGAGCGGCTGTACTATGACCGCAAGGCCCCGTTCACGCGCCCAGTGAAGTTCTTTGACACCTACCGCCCTACCGTGACGGTTACGAAACCAGTCGCCTATATCATCCCCCAGGCCTGGGCCGAGGTGATTGAGCGACTGAAGCAGAATCAGGTAGAATTGAAACGCCTGAGCAAAGACACCGTGCTTACCCCCGAGGTCTATTACATCTCTGACTACAAAACCGGTCCCCGCCCCTATGAGGGCCACTATCTCCACACCGAGGTGCAGGTGCAGAAATCGCAGCAACCCATCCAGTACTTCAAAGGCGACTACGTGGCGTACCTGAACCAGGTAAGCAACCGGTTTCTGGTGGAGACCCTGGAACCGCAGGGCCCAGACTCCTACTTCGCCTGGAACTTCTTTGACTCGGTGCTGGGGCAGAAAGAACATTTCTCGGCGTATGTGTTTGAAGACCTGGCTGCCCAATACCTCCAGAAAGACCCCAAACTGAAGGCCGCCCTGGAAGCAGCCAAAGCTAAAGACGCCAACCTGGCCAAAAGCGCCCGCGAGCAACTCAACTTCATTTACCGCAACACGCCTCACTTTGAGAACACATTCATGCGCTACCCCGTCACCCGGTGGTTGGGTGGGGCGCTGCCGGTTCAGTAAGCACGCGTTTTAGGCTTGTTTTTCAGAAAACAAGCCTAAAACGGAAATCATCAGAAAGGCCTCTTCTATCCTAGGGAGAGGCTTTTCTACTTTTATTCAAAAAATAAATTTCTCAACGATTGACTTTAATTACGAAACTTTCGTAATATTATGAAAACATCGTAGACATCCACACATGGAAAAGCTAACCCAACAGGAGGAAGAGGCCATGCAGGTGATCTGGGAGGCCGGCGGCGGCTTTATCAAAGATTTCCTGCAGATGCTGCCTGAGCCCAAACCGCCTTATACCACGCTGGCCTCCACGGTCAAGAACCTGGAGAAGAAAGGTTTTCTGGCTTCTGAGAAACTGGGCAACACGTTTCGCTACACCCCGCTCATCAAGGCGCCTGAGTACAAGAAGAAATTCATGAAAGGGTTTGTAGGCGACTATTTCCAGAACTCCTATAAAGAGCTGGTGGCCTTCTTCGTGAAGGAGAAGCAGCTTTCGCCGGCTGAGCTCAAGGAGATTATCCAGATGATTGAAAACCAAAAACCCGAATAACATGCCGGCTCTCTTCCTTTACTTGCTACAGGTGAACGCGGGGCTGGTGCTCTTTTACCTGGCTTACAAACTGGTCTTGCGCCAAACCACTTTCCATGCCTGGAACCGGCTTTTCTTGGTGGCTGGCATTCTGCTCTCGGCGGCGCTGCCCTTGGTGGACGTGAGCCCGCTACTGGCGCAGAATGAGAAAGTGTACCAGACTTTCTCTGCCATAACTTTTGAATGGGCCTCCCCGGCCATGGCCCCCACGTCAACCGCTTCCGCCTTTGACTTTTGGCTAATCCCGGTGGGCATCTTTTGGCTAGGCGTAGTCGTCATGGCGATCCGTTTAATGGTGCAAGGGATTTCGTTGTATAGTATCCATCGGCGGTCACGCCCGACCAGTTACCAGGGCGTTGCTTTCAGAGAAATGGAAGCAGATCTGCCGCCTTTCTCCTTTGGGAGAACCATTTACTTTAACCCCACCAACCACCCGGAGCAGGCCTGGCGCGGCATTCTGCAGCATGAATTCACCCACGTGCAGCAGGCCCATACGCTGGACATTCTGCTAGCCGAGCTCACTACTGCCTTCCTGTGGTTCAACCCGGTGGTGTGGCTTTGGCGCACGGCCCTCAAACAGAACCTGGAGTTCCTCACCGACCAGCAGACCCTGCAGGCCGGCATTGACCGAAAGCAGTACCAGTTCTCGCTTTTACAAACCACTACTACGTTTCCGCTTACCCTCGCTTCCGCTTTTAGTTATCCATCCCTTAAACAAAGAATCATGATGATGAACCAACACCCCTCGGCCAAGGTACAGCGCATGCGTTTCCTGGCCACCCTGCCTCTGCTGGTGATCTTTTTGCTGGGCTTCCAGGGCATTGCCAAGTCCCACTCCCAATGGAAAGGCTTGTTGCAGGAAACTACCCGTGACGGGCAGAAAGACTATGAGGCTTTTCTCAAACGCAACCCCAATGTAAAAGGCCTGCGTTGGAGTGACGGCACCATTTTCGTAGAACTGAAATCTAATCAAACCGAAATCTACCCCAACACTCCCACCGGCGTGGCCCAGTTAGAGAAGAAATACGGTACCTTGCCTACCCCTCCTTCGCCACCGCCGCCCCCAGCCGAGCCACCTGCTGCTCCGGCCGCCGCATTAGCTCCGCCTCCCCCACCACCGCCCATGAACGTGCCCTTGACCAAGGAATTCATAAAGCGCAACCCCACGGTGAAAGGCATCAGCGCCGCCAGTGACGGCCTGCATGTGATCCTCAAATCTGGCGAGGTGGAAACCTTTGACAACACCGCTGCCGGCAGGGCCGCCTTTGAGAAGAAGTTTGGCACCCTGCCTCCGCCCCCGCCACCGGTCATGAAATCTAAAAAAGACCTGCCACCCCCGCCACCTCCGGTAAGAAAGAACTAACCACTGGGTTTCTGCTGTAATGCGTTCATCTGGTAAAGTCGTTTTGGGCCCGTTTTCCTGAAAACTGGCCCAAAACGGAAACAGGAAAGCCTTCCCTTTGGGGAAGGCTTTCCTTTGCCCCCTTTCCCGCCACTCGCTTTTCAGGTAAATCCTTCTAGCTTTGCAGAAGACCTACACCAACCTCCAAAAATTTGGCAGACATTTTAGAAATTCAGGGGCTGAGCAAGCGCTACGGTAGCGTGCAGGCCCTGGACCAACTGAGCATAAACGTGCCCGAAGGCAGCATCTTTGGCTTGCTGGGGCCCAACGGAAGCGGCAAAACCACCACCCTGGGCATTGTGCTGGACGTGATCAACGCCAGCGCCGGCAGCTTTCAGTGGTTCGGGCAGCCTATGTCCAAAACCACCAAACGCCGCATTGGGGCGCTGCTGGAGACGCCCAACTTCTACCCCTACCTCACCGGCGAGCAGAACCTGCGCATTGCCTCCGATGTAAAGCGCGTGGACCACAGCCAAGTGCAACGATCCCTGGAAATGGTGGGCCTGGCCAACCGCAAGCATGACAAATTCAAAGGTTACTCCCTGGGCATGAAGCAGCGCCTGGCCATCGGGTCGGCGCTGCTGGGCAACCCCGAGGTATTGGTGCTGGACGAGCCCACCAACGGCCTTGACCCGGAAGGCATTGCCGAAGTACGGGCCCTTATTCTAGACGTGGCCGCCCAAGGCAAAACCATTGTGCTGGCGAGTCACCTGCTGGACGAGGTAGAGAAAGTCTGCACCCATATGGCCGTTCTGCGCACCGGCAAACTAAAGGCCCAGGGACCGGTCTCCTCCATCATGGCTACCAATGATTTAGTATTCATTAGCGGCGGTGCCCCGCTGGAACAGTTGCTGCAGGTAGCGCGCACGTTACCGCTGGTGGCGCAGGCGCAGCAAGTGCAGCAACAAGTGCAGCTCACGCTGCGCGAAGGCGTGGACAGCACCGCCCTTAACCGCGCCTTCTTTGACCAGGGCATTGCCTTGGGCCAACTGGTGGTGCGCAAGAAAAGCCTGGAAAGCCAGTTCCTGGAAATCATTAAAGCCGACAACGCATGACCTCCCTCCTTCGCATAGAACTCCGCAAGATCTTACCTTACTCCACCTTCTGGGTCATTCTGCTGCTACAGTGCGCGCTGCTGTTCATCTTCTTCTACGCCCGCGGCAACGTCATGATCAATGGGCAGATGGCCGGCGCCGAGCTCTACCAGTTCCCTAAGATCTGGTCGCACCTGGCCTACGTCTCCAGTTACCTGAACCTGATCCCGGGTATCTTGATCATTATCTTAGTCGCCGATGAATACGCGTACCGCACGTTCCGGCAGCAGGTGATTGACGGCTTTTCGCGCGCCGACCTGGTACAGAGTAAATACTCCGTGATCCTGCTGCTGGCTGCTTTCTTTGCGGTGTATGTGTTGGCACTGGGTTTGGGCTTCGGGTTAACCTACGGCACCGCGGGAGCATCTGATAGCATCTTCACAGACATACAGTTTATCTTCTATTACCTGGTGCAATTGGTGGGCTACATGAGCCTGGCCATGTTCATCGCGTTTCTGGTAAAGAAGACCGGCCTGGCCATTCTGTTTTTCATGGCTTACACGCTGCTGATAGAACGGCTTTTACAATGGCAGACCCCCGACCAGTTGGACAAGTATTTTCCTATGAAGGTGCTTTCTAACCTTACCCCCAACCCCCACCAGGAATTGGAGCAGATGGTGCTGGGCGCCACCGAGGTGTTGCCCCCCTTACACGCCCTGGTGCCGGCGATGCTGTATATCACCCTCTTCTGCCTTTTCTCTTACCTACTTTTAAAGGCCAGAGACCTGTAAACCTGTTTTAGGCCCGATTGCACCAAAACAGGCCCAAAACGCAAAAAGGGATGCCCCGCTGAACCAGTATCAGCGGAGCATCCCTTTTTTATCACTTCGGCCAGGGCCGATGTCTTTTACATATCCAGCTTGGTGGTTTTCACCTCAGGCTGGGAAATAGTACCCAAGTAGCTCACGATCTTGGCCAGGTCTGGCAGGTGGGTGTACTTGAGCTTGTTTTGTTTGATGTACGTTTTCATGGCGCCGCCTTTCTTGCCGTAGATGGTTTCCAGGTCTTTCTTGACGTTGCGCAATTCCTTTACCTTGCCGCTGGGCAGCAGGATAAAATAAATGTCTGTGCGCTGGTCTACATACACGGGCCCGCCCATGGGGTAATTGCCATAGGGGTAATAACCGCCGCGGTACATAGGGTCACGGCTGATGTCACGGCGGGTCATGGTTTCACGCCGCAGGAGGCCGTAGTTGCCAATCACGATCTGCTCAAAAAAAGCCGGGGCCAGAAAATCACTGTAGTCGTTGCCCAGGTTCCAGCGTTGGGTCACAAATACCCGGCGGTAGCGCCCGTCATTGTCAATCGCTTCAAACCCCCGCACCGCCACGGGCGCATAGGCTACCACAGAACCGTCTGGTTTCACAATTTTCACCAGGTCTTCTGAACGGTGATAGGTGATCTTTCCGGTTACGGAATCACCTGAGGCCAAAAACACGCGGCCCCGGGGCCACTCATCTACCAGGCCGGTAACTTGCGCCATGGCACCGGCTGCCCAGAACACCAATACCACCAAAAGCCCACTTACTTTCCTTGCCATCGTCTTCGTTTCTTTATACCCACTTAAAAGATTCCAATGCACTTCTAAGAAAAATATACCTTAAAAAATTAAAGAAGGTTTCCTGATTCTTGTCACTTTCCAGGGGTAAATGCAGAGAAAATTGTGCCACAAACCACAAATTAAAGCAGGAGTTACAAAAAACTTTTAAAATTGAAAAGAGGCTTGCAGAATACCAATATCTGAAAATTTCTAAACCGTTTCCTTCCCGGCCCTAAAAAGCGAAAGGCGGAAGATGTGTCTTCCGCCTTTCGCTTTTTATTTCTTCATGATGGAATGCCCCAGCTTGTCTCGCTTGGTGGTTAAGTACCTTTGGTTGTGGGCGTTGGCTTCAATCTCTATGGGCAACTGCTCTACAATCTGCAGACCGTAGCCAATGAGGCCGGTGCGTTTGCGGGGGTTGTTGGACAGGAGTCGCATTTTAGTGACCCCTAAATCCCTCAGAATCTGGGCGCCCACGCCGTAATCGCGCTCATCGGTCCCGAAGCCTAGTTGCAGGTTGGCCTCTACGGTGTCCAGGCCCTGCTCCTGCAGCTTGTAGGCTTTTAGCTTGTTCAGAAGGCCAATGCCGCGGCCTTCCTGGTTCATATACACAATCACACCTTTGCCGGCTTTCTCAATGATCTCCATGGCGCGGTGCAACTGCGGACCGCAGTCACAGCGGCAAGACCCGAAGATGTCTCCGGTTACGCAGGAGGAGTGCACGCGCACCAATACCGGTTCATCTGGTTCCCAGGTGCCTTTCACCAAGGCCAGGTGCTTGGCGTTGTTGCTGCGTTGGGTATAGGCGTACAGGTCAAAGTTGCCCCAGTCGGTAGGCAGTTCCACGGCTATCTCACGGTCAATGAGGCTTTCCTTCTGCAGGCGGTAGGTGATCAGGTCTTTGATGGAGATAAGCTTGAGGTTGAAGCGCTCGGCTACTTTCTCCAGGTCTGGCATGCGGGCCATGGTGCCGTCTTCGTTCATGATCTCTACCAGCACGCCGGCCGGGGCCAGGCCCGCCAGCGCAGCCAGGTCAACGGCGGCCTCGGTGTGGCCGGCTCTCCTGATCACGCCTTCCTTGCGGGCGCGCAGCGGGAAAATGTGGCCGGGTTTGCCTAAAGAAGCGGGATCAGTGGTAGGGTCGGCCAGGGCCAGGATGGTCTTGGCGCGGTCAGACGCCGAGATACCGGTGGTACAGCCGTGGCCCAGTAAGTCTACAGATACGGTAAAGGGGGTGGCGTGCAGGGCGGTGTTCCGGCCTACCATCAGCTCCAGGCCCAGTTCATCGCAGCGTTCCTCGGTGAGTGGAGCGCAGATGAGGCCGCGCCCGTGGGTAGCCATGAAGTTCACAATCTCAGGGGTGATTTTCTCGGCGGCGCAAATAAAGTCGCCTTCGTTCTCGCGGTCATCGTCATCTACCACAATCACTACTTTACCGGCTTTTATATCTTCTATGGCGTCTTCTATGTTATCTAGCATGGTTCTTTGCATCTAATACCGGCAGGCTGCCAAAAGCGGAATTCTGCCTTTCAAAATGCAAAGATAACGGTTTTTGAGCGGTTTAAGTAGCTGCTGCTCAAACACCAGATATGTCAGAAATACATTTATTCAGGTTTCGCTATGTTTTGGCTGTCGATTTAGGTGACTCTCAACTTACTCCTATTGGTATTCTGGTTACCGCTTATTATTAATTAATGGCCTTTACCAGGTAGTAAACCCGTAAATCAACCTGACTCAGAGGAAAGAACGGTAGCCAATTACCTGAAAAGCAAAACGGCGTTTTGGGCCTGTTTTCAGGAAAACAGGCCCAAAACGCCGCTATTGAAAAAGTAAGCAGGTTTTCTTTTGGTAAGTGCCGCTGGTGCGCGGGAAAAGGCTTAGTTCATGGAGAAGGAGTAGATGAGGGCCGCCCCTACCGTGGTTTGGGTTTTCTTAGAGAAATTACCGCTGGCGTCTTCAAAAAAGGCGTCCTTTGCTTTGTCAAACCGCACCTCGGGCTTTACTAATAGGTTGCCGCCGGCCAGCTTAATGTTGCCGGTCACGGTGTAAGAAGCCACCTCTAAGGGCCCGAAGTACCGCACTCCCTCGGGGTCTGCGAAGTATTCTCCCCTGAACCCAAGGCCAAATTTATCTGAGAGCTCATAGCTGGCGTATAGCGCGCCGCCACCCCAGGTGGCGTCTTTAGACCAGGCATCTTCCGCGTCTTCGGTGACGGCCCCGGTGTAGAAAGATCCATAGGCGGCGTTCACTCCTAACTTAAACGCATTGGTAATCTGGTAGGAAGAGGTGAGGTCAAATAGGCTGGTATAGCTGCCCCGGGTGCCGCCAAAGTTGGAAAGTGTGTTGTATTCATCGCCGCCAATCCAGTTGAGGTAAAGGCCCATGCCCTCCCACGGGGAAAGGTGCACCTGCGCTGCCACCGACTTTTTATCATTGAAATCGCGCAGCCCGTCCCATCCGTTCACTACGCCCAGCATAAGGCCCAACTGCGGGCTGACGGCGTAGTCCAGCTTGACACCGGTGTGGTAGAAGGGCCCGTTGCCGAACAGGTACGAAAGGCTGTAGTGGTAATTGAGCGGCGCGTCTATCAGTTCATAGCCAATGTGGGTGCCATACTGCCCGGCCGTGAGCTTGAGTTTGTCTGTGACCTCATAGGCTAAGTATGCCTGTTTGATGATTTTGGCCGTGCCCGTGTTCCCAAAGTTGCCCAGCTCGGCATTGGGCCCAAAGGTAAGATCGGCCACGATGGTAGCCTTGTCCTTTGAATAGGTGAGCAAGGCTTGCACCAGCCCCAGAGAAATGTTGTTGTGGAACTGGTCAAAAATGCGGCCTTGGTTCAGGTCTGACTTGGGTCTGTTGAGGTTGTACTGGTAGAAGACATCGGCGTAGCCGCTGATGTTAAACTTACCCGGGGCCGGTTCTGGCATTGGTACTTCCTGGGCATTAGCTATCTTTGCCGTGGCCAAGAGCGCCACCGCCGTAATGGTGTAAAGCTTTTTCATACTGTTTCTGTTAATGGTTAGGAATATTCTCAGGAAGAGTGTTCTGCATTAGACCCACCGGTAGCGTCCCCTCAAATTGCCGTTTGAGGAATTAGGAAATTACCATGTAGGAAGAATGACGAAATGGACAGAACCATGGAAAGGCCGCCCGCCGGGCGCTGTCTCTTTGCCAGGGTAAAAGCAGGGGTAATGCCTAGACCGCATTACCCCTTGTTTTTACTTCCATGTCAAGGGAAAGGAAATCTTACGCTTTTTCTTAGGCCGTTACGGCCGCTCTGGCAGGTAGCTGGGGCACCAATACCTCCTCTTTCTCAGGCATACTGATCTCATAGCCCGGGGCGTTAATGTCTGGGTAGGCATGCATCTTGTGCTCATGAATGTCCAAGCCTTCTATTTCCTCCCGCTCAGTCACTCTGATGCCCATGGTGACCTTGAGCACATACCACACCACAAACGCAAACCCAAAGGAGAAGACCGCCACGGCCCCAATGCCTATCAGTTGGCTGATTAACTGCTGCGTGCCGGCCAGTTTCCCGAACAGACCCACCGCCAGCGTTCCCCAGAGGCCGCACACCAGGTGCACCGAAAGCGCTCCCACCGGGTCGTCCAACTTCAGTTTATCAAAAAATACCACTCCCAGCACTACCAGGCCTCCGGCCACGCCCCCAATCACCACTGAGTCTACCACGCCCATTTGGTCGGCGCCAGCGGTAATGCCCACCAAGCCGGCCAGAATGCCGTTGAGTACCATGGTAAGGTCATTTGACTTAAAAAGAACGTTAGAGACCAGGCAAGCGCCCACTGCACCGGCCGCCGCAGCCAGGCTAGTCATCACCAACACCCTGGAAACCGCACCTGGCTCCGCTGACAGCACCGAGCCACCGTTAAACCCAAACCAGCCCAGCCACAGGATAAACACGCCAATGGTAGCCAAGGGAATGCTGTGCCCCGGGATGGGTTTTACTTTGCCCTCTACGTATTTGCCAATTCTGGGCCCCAGCAGCAGTATACCAGCCAGCGCTCCCCATCCGCCCACAGAGTGCACAATGGTGGAACCGGCAAAGTCATAGAACGGGGTGGCCAGCGTATTCAGGAAACCTCCGCCCCACTTCCACATACCCACTATAGGGTAGCACAGGCCCACAAACAGGATGGAGAAGACCATAAAGCTGGAGAACTTGATCCGCTCGGCCACTGCCCCAGAGACAATGGTAGCCGCGGTGGCCGCGAACATACCCTGGAAAAGGAAATCGGTCCAGAAGGTGTAGCCGGCGTTATAGGCAGAGGTCTCCCCGCCCTCTGGCAACGTAATGCCAAAACCAGCGAAACCAAAGAAGCTTCCGGCAAAATCTGCACCCGGGTACATGAGGGAGAACCCCCACAGGGCGTAGGCCAGCAGGCCAAGGGGCGGAATCATGCTGTTCTTAAACAAGATGTTCACCGTGTTTTTAGAGCGGGCCAGGCCAGACTCCAGCGTGGCGAACCCCAGGTGCATGATGAAAACCAGGAAGATGGATACCATCATCCAGACGTTGTTGATGACGAATAATTCTTTTGACATGGTACTAGTAATTAGTGAGTAAGAAATTGTTTATTAGTTGGAAAATCTAAGGTCTACAGGGCCAGTTCGCCCACATCTCCGGTCCTGATCCGGATCACTTCTTCCACGTCCATGATGAAGATCTTGCCGTCTCCTACCTTGCCGGTGGTCGCTACCTTGAGTATAATGGAGACCACCGCGTCTACCTGTTCATCTGGGGCAATGATCTCTACCTTGGTTCTGGGAATAAACCCCACGTTATAGGTAGTGCCGCGGTACACCTGAGAGGCCCCATGCTCCAGCCCGAACCCCTTCACATCATAGGTAGACATGAACGGAATGCCTATCTCCGCCAGGGCCTCATACACATCCTCAAATTTGGACGTTCTAATGATTGCTTCAATCTTCTTCATAAACCTTCATTTTTATTTTTAACTTGTTCTTAAAGGGTCTGTTTTTATTATCTATGATGAATATAGTAATCAAGACCTTAAATACAATAGGGTGTTTTCCATAAAAACCTACCAATACCCAAAAAATACCCTAATTTTTATAGTCTCACGTAAATTTAAACTCTCCCATTTTTCTATCATGTTTTAAATACCGTTAAGATTTTTCAGGAGAGTACCTGATTTTCCTTCCCCCTTCAAGAAAACAGAAAGTTTTTTACTTAAAACCTACTGAAAATCGCCATCCCTTACGGAAATCATATAATCCCGGAAAAGCCGTTAAAAATTTTTTATTTTTTTTAAGTTTTTTCAGAAAACTTAGCAGAGAAAAAACAGAGGGGCAGCCAAAAGGCAAAAAGCCCAGCAAGAATGTTGGGCGCCCGGGGCGGGCAGAAGAAAGGAATAGCAGGGGAAGACGTAAAAAAGATGCCCCGCCGTTTTTGACCTATTTTAAGAAAAACAGGCCAAAAACGGCGGGGCATATGACTTCTGGAAATGCAGGCTAGCGGCTAGTCAACTGAAAAAGAATGGGTTACACTCTGCTACCCGCGAAAATCTTAGTAAAGGCCTCTATTTGCCCGCGGCTACCTAACAAGATCAGGACATCACCTGCCTGCAACCGGGTATCGGCGTCTGGGCTTACCAGGAATTCGCTGCCGTGCCGGTTTAACCCGATGAGGGTAGCGCCGGTGCGGTTTCTAAGGTCCAACTCCCGAATGGTGAGGTCCCGCAGATCTTTAGCCAATTGGTCCAGGTGTACTTCCTCCAGGTGCATTTTATTAGGCCCAGACCCGTTGAGCAGCGACAGGAAATGAATGACCTGGGGCTGCGTGATCAGGCTGGCCATGTGGCTGCCGCCAATTTCGTCTGGCATGACCACGTGGTTCGCCCCGGCCCTGAACAGTTTCTGCTCGGTGGTTTTCTCAGAGGCTCTGGCAATGATCTCAAGTTTGGGGTTCAGGCCGCGGGCGGTGAGCGCCACAAACACATTGTCGGCGTCTTTGGGCAGGGTGGAGATAAGCGCCTTGGCGTGGCGCACGCCGGCCTGCTCCAGCAATAGGTCTTCGGTAGCGTCGCCCAACAGGAAGTTCAGCTTCCCCTCCTGCAAAGGCTCCCCTGCGGCGATGAGTTCCTGGTTTTGCTCAATGACCACAATCCGTTCGCCGCTGGCCAGCAGGTCACGGGTGGCCTTGGAACCGTTTCGGCCGTAGCCGCACACAATAACGTGGCCGCTAAAACTCTTGATTTCACGCTCGTTCATATAATTTTTCCAGATGCTACGGAGTTCGCCCTCAAATAAATACGTGGAGACCACGGAGACCGTGTAAGCTAGGAGGCCTATGTTGGCCAGGATATAGACCGAGGTAAAAAGCCGACCCTCTGGGGAAAGCGGGTGCACCTCGGCAAAGCCCGTGGTGGACACGGTGATCACCGTCATGTAAAACGCCTCGGCCAGGGTATAGCCCTCTAAAACCTGATAGGCCACTACTCCGGTCACCAAGCTGAAAATTATCAGCCCGAAAGCCCAGAAAAACCTATACAGCTTTAGTTGGCGCCACCTCATCTGCTTACCACTATACCCAGGAGATCTGCTATCTGTTTTTCAAACTCTTTCAACGCCTTGATGGTACGCAGGCATTTGTCCAGGTCCTGCGCATTAGAGAGATTGGGCAGGGTGTCCATCTGGTCTTTGATCATCATCTGCACGTTGCGCCATTTCAGACGCAGCACCTCGCGCTCAGAGCCATAGGAGACCAGATCCGCCTCCCGGGGCACAAAGATCTCATGGGTGGCCCAGCCGTCGCTGAGTTCGTATTTCTCACTCACCAGGTCAATGACCTCGTTGCGGATCTCTTTGTCTTCATGCTGCATAAACTCAGAGGCGGTAGGCACAAAGCCCTGCTCCAGCTTAAGGCGGCACATGTCAAACAAGCGCTTGTAGATAGGGGTCTTGAACTCAATATCCTCCAGCTCGCTCAGCATGAACTGGCTGGCGGTAAGGCCTTCCTCAATCTCTTTGTCGGCGTAGTTGAGAATAAACCGGATCACCTCGCGCTCGCGCCGCTGGAGCACGTCATTCTGCGAGGTTTCCGCCTGGTTTTCGTCCTCGTACATGGCCGCTTCGGCCGCGGCCGCGGCTTCTGCCTCTGCGGCCATCTCATCAAAGGAAGAGCCGTAGGAAGACGGTTGCGGCGGGGCCTGGTGACGGGCGTTCTTCTGCTCGGTGAGGTGAATCTTGTTGTACTCCGAGATGAGCACCTGCTCGTCAATCCCGAACCGCAGGCTACACTGCTGTAAAAACACCGACCGCTTGATGGCGTCTGGGATCTTGGAGATGGACACCACCATTTCCCTGATGGCGTCTGCCTTCTTAACCGGGTTATCTTTGGCCTCCTGCGCGTACAGCGCCGACTTGAACGAGATGAAATCCTGGCTGTGCTCTTTCAGGTACGCCTTAAAGGCCGTGTCCCCTACTCTTCTGATGTAGCTATCAGGGTCATCGCCGTCCGGGAACAGCACCACGTTCACGTTCAGGCCGCCTTCCAGAATGAGGTCAATGCCGCGCAAAGAAGCTTTTATACCGGCGGGGTCACCGTCATAGAGCACCGTAATGTACTTGGTGTAGCGACCAATGAGCTTGATCTGGTTCTCGGTTAAGGACGTCCCCGAAGAAGCCACCACGTTCTCTATGCCGCCCTGGTGCAGGGACAGCACATCCAGGTAGCCTTCCACCAGAAAGCACTCGTCTTCCTGCCGAATAGACTGCTTGGCCTGGAACATGCCGTAGAGCACATCAGACTTGTGGTAGATGGGGCTCTCCGGGGAGTTGACGTATTTGGGGGATTTCTTGTCGTTGGATTTAAGCGTACGGGCGCCAAACCCGATGGTACGGCCGCTTACGTTCTGGATGGGAAACATAACGCGCCCCCTGAACCGGTCATACTGCTTGCCTTCTTCCTGCTTGACAATGGTGAGGCCGGTTTCCTCCAGGTACTTGAGCTGAAAGCCTTTGTCCAGGGCCGCCTTGGTGAAATCATCCCAGGAGTCTAAGCTGTAGCCCAGCTCAAATTTCTGAATGGTAGCCGCCGAAAGTCCCCGCTGCTTGAAATACGGCGCGCCTATGCTCTGGCCCTCGTCGTTTTTATGGAGTGCCTTTACGTAGTATTCCTTCGCGAAGTCAGAGATGATGTAGAGGCTATCGCGCTCGTTCTGGGCCTGCACCGCCGCCGGGCTCTGGTCTTCCTCAATGTCAATGCTGTATTTCTTGGCCAGGTACTTGAGCGCCTCTACGTAGCTGGTGCCCTCCACGTCCATGATGAACTGCACCGAGTTACCCGCCTTGCCACAGCCAAAACACTTGTAAATACCTTTATTGGGCGCCACGCTGAACGAGGGCGACTTTTCATGGTGGAACGGGCAGCACGCCCACATGTTCTGGCCCTTCTTCTTCAAACTCACAAAATCACCCACCACCTCCACAATGTCGGCTTGCAGGATGATCTGGTCAACAACTTCTTTCTTTATCAGGGCCATGGGTAAACGTAGATCGGGGCGGTAGACAAAGATACTTGTATTAAGGATTAGTTGTTAGGGGCGCTGGCCAGGCGGGCGGCAGAAATAAAAAAAGCCAGCTACGGGAGCTGGCTTTTGGATTAGTAGTGTTTTGAGCCTGTTTTGGCCAAAACAGGCTCAAAACAGCATTTACAGCAAGTGACACTTTCTGCTTGATAAACCCCTGGCAAAGGGTTCCACTTCTTTTTATGGCCCTGTGACGGTTCCCTCAAACGCGCCCCCGGTCAACTCCAGAATCTCTGGGGAGGGAGGTGAGCTATTGGTTGATTTATTTAAAGTAAACTGGAAAGAGCCTTTGATAAACCGCGTTGCAGGGTTCCACTCCTGAATCCTGAGCTCAGAGAAGAACTCGGTACCAGAAAGGTGATAATCATTTAGAAGTGTGCCGTTAATGTACTCATAGTAAAAGGCCGTCCCGTCTTTGCTGAACCTGTAAATGCCTACCCCTTTAAAATTTACCTGAACATTTAATTCCCCGTTAAATTGCCCGTTCTGGTTGTAGAACTTCAAAGCCAAAGAGTCTACGTTAGTGACATCATTGTGCCACAGCAGAACAGAAGGGGCCTTTTCAGATTTCCAGGCTAAATTTTTCTTGGTGGCCATTTCAGTGTCCGGCCTTGGCTCATCCTCCCCGCAGGAAAAGGAAAGCAAGGCTATAATGCAAAATAGAAACAGATTAAGCTTTTTCATGTTCTTATTCATAGGGGGTTGTGAAAGAATTTACGTACGAAAACGTAACCTAAAATTGCTGCTAAATAGTGCCTTTTCATACCCAAAAACTTAAAGTACTCTATTCCAGGGAGAAATTTGGCACGGGCACTGCAGCCGCCTGAAAGAGCAAGCCTTCTTCCCGTTGCCTTAGGGCACGGGGCCAGGGCGGCGGCCCGACCTTTTGGTATATCCCATGACCCTTTTGCCCCCGCAACGGTTTCAGGCGCCTTCCCTTATTTCTGTTTTGGCGTTACTTTTTGGAAACCAGGCCTAAAACGGGTATTTGTTTCTTCTTACCTCTATAGTTTGTACCTTTACTCCAGTGATTTCAAGCACTGAACCTGTTATGGCTATTACTCAAGAAGACGTATTAAAAGCCCTCAGTTATGTAGAGGAACCAGACTTAGGCAAAGACCTGGTAACGCTTAACATGATAGAGGATGTACAGATAAACGGTTTGGATGTTTCCTTTACCGTCATCCTCACCACCCCGGCCTGCCCCCTGAAAGACCTGATCAGAAATGCCTGTATCAGAGCCATTCACACCATGGTAGACAAGAACGCGAACGTGACGGTGAACATGACCTCCCGCGTGACCACGGCCCGGCAAGACAATGCCAGCATCCTTAAGGGCGTAAAGAATATCATAGCCGTGGCCTCTGGCAAAGGCGGCGTGGGTAAATCTACGGTGACCGCTAACCTGGCGGTGGCCCTGGCCCAGTCCGGCGCCAAGGTAGGCTTGGTAGACGCAGACATCTCCGGCCCCTCCGTACCTACCATGTTTGGCGTGGAAGACGCCCGCCCCAGAATGTTCCGCTCTGACGATGGCCGCAACCTGATTGAGCCCATTGAGAAGTACGGCATCAAACTCATCTCCATCGGGTTCCTGACCCCGGCCGAGCACGCCGTAGTATGGCGCGGCCCCATGGCCAGTTCTGCCCTTAAGCAATTCATTACGGAGGTAGACTGGGGCGAGCTGGATTATTTGCTCATTGACCTTCCGCCGGGAACCAGTGACATTCACTTGACGTTGGTACAGACAGTACCGGTAACGGGTGCCATCATTGTGACCACCCCGCAGAAAGTGGCCATTGCCGATGCCCTGAAGGGTTTGCAGATGTTCCGGCAGCCGCAGATCAACGTTCCGGTATTGGGCTTGGTAGAGAACATGGCCTACTTCACGCCGGCTGAACTGCCAGAGAATAAATATTATATCTTTGGCCAGGGCGGCGGACGTGATCTGGCAGAGCGCTACGGGGTTCCGTTTATTGGCGAGATTCCCCTGGTACAGAGCATTAGAGAAAGCGGTGACCAGGGCGCCCCGCAGATTCTGCAGACCGGCACCCCGGCGGCCCTTGCCTTTGAGCAGGTTGCCCAGGAAGTGGCCCGCCAGATATCGGTGAGGAACGCCAGCATGGCCAAAACCAAAATAGTAGAAATTAAAGCGTAAGCACTATGGTAGATATCGCACTAAAGGAGATCTTGATTCAGAAGGTAGAGCAGGCTCTGGACACTATCCGGCCGTACCTGAAAACCGACGGCGGCGACGTAAAAGTGTTGAACATCACCGAGGAGAAAGTGGTGGAGTTGGAGTTGCTGGGCGCCTGTGGTTCCTGCCCCATGTCTGCCATGACCTTTAAGGGCGGCATTGAGCAAGCCATCATGCGCGCCGTGCCCGAGATCACCGGCATTGTAGCCGTGAACCTGACCCCTATGGACGTGTAAACACGTCTCTTCCCGTATACCATCGCCCGCTGGCGCAGGAGCTTTTGCCTCTGCGCCAGCGGGCGATGTCGTTTTAAGCCTGTTTTGGCCAAAACAGGCTCAAAACAGCCTTTGAAGCTCCCTGCTGCGCCAATAAACCTCTTCCCTTTTCTCCTAGACTTTCTATCTTTGCTTGTCAACCACCTACCGCCATGCTGAAAGCCAACGACCCTGCCCTCCATTCCTGGATCCAGATTGCCCCTGACAGTGATTTCCAGATCCAGAACCTGCCCTTCGGGATTTTCCGGACCCAGGACCGGGACCCGCGCGTGGGCGTTGCCATTGGCGAGTATGTGCTGGACGTGTATGTGCTCACGCAGCACGGGCTGTTTGACATGCTGGACGTGGAAGACCCCACCGTGTTTCACCGGCCGTACCTCAATGACTTTATGGCCCTGGGCAGGCCTATCTGGCGCCAGGTGCGGGACCGCATCTCTGAGCTGCTGCGCAACGACAACCCCGAGATACGGGACAACCGCAAACTCATGGCCGAGTGTCTGTTGGTTAGAAAAAACGTGCAGATGCTCATGCCCGTAAATGTGCCCAACTACACAGATTTCTATTCCAGCATAGAGCATGCCACCAACGTGGGCAGCATGTTCCGGGACCCGGCCCACGCCCTGCTCCCCAACTGGAAGCACCTGCCCGTGGGCTACCATGGCCGGGCGTCGTCCATCATCCCTTCAGGCGTGCCCATTAGGAGGCCCAAAGGCCAGATGAAACCGGCAGACGCCGATGCCCCTATCTTCGGGCCTACCAAGCAACTGGATTTTGAGCTGGAAGTAGCCTTTATCACCGGCCAACCCACCGAACTGGGCAGCTCCCTTACTACCGCCGAGGCGGAGGAGTACATCTTCGGGATGGTCTTGTTCAATGACTGGTCGGCACGCGATATCCAGGCCTGGGAGTATGTGCCGCTGGGTCCGTTTCTGGCCAAGAACTTCGCATCCTCCATTTCGCCGTGGGTGGTCACGCTAGATGCGCTGGCCCCGTTCAGGGTGCCCGGCCCGGTACAGGAGCCCAAAGTGCTGCCTTACCTGGAGTTCAGCGGAGACCACCATCTGGACATCCACCTGGAGGTAACCCTGCAGTCGCCTACGCTAGAGCACGAAGCCGTTATCAGCCGGTCCAACTACCGGCACATGTACTGGAACATGAACCAACAGCTGGCCCACCACACCATAAACGGCTGCAATATTGAAGTAGGCGATATGTACGCTTCGGGCACCATCAGTGGTTCTACGCCAGACTCCTACGGCTCTATGCTGGAGCTTACCTGGCGCGGCACCAAACCACTGCACCTGCCAGACGGCTCTGAACGCAAGTTCCTCCATGACCATGACATTGTCACCATGCGCGGCTACGCCCTGAAAAACGGCGTGCGGGTTGGTTTTGGAGAGGTTCGCGCCGAGGTTCTCCCGGCTATTTCCATTTAAGTTGAAACCATGAAAACGTTTGACCCCAAAGAGATCTCTACCGGTGAGTTCCACAGCCTTATGCTGGGGACCATAGCCCCACGCCCCATTGCGTTTGCCAGCACCGTAGACAAAGAGGGAAACGTGAACCTGAGCCCCTTCAGCTTTTTCAACTGCTTCGGGTCCAATCCGCCGGTGCTTATCTTCTCCCCTGCCCGCCGGGTGCGCGACAATACCGGAAAGCATACCCTGGAGAACGTGCTGGAAACCGGTGAGGTGGTCATTAATATCGGAAATTACGCCATAGTGGAGCAAATGTCGCTGGCCAGCACCGAGTATGACAAGGGCGTCAACGAATTCATCAAAGCCGGCTTTACCCCCGTGCCCTCCACCAAGGTAAAGCCGCCCCGCGTGGCCGAGGCGCCCGCCGCGTTTGAGTGCAAGGTACTGGAGGTAAAACCCATAGGAGACCAAGGCGGCGCGGCCAACCTGGTCATTTGTGAGGCCATATTGCTGCACGTGCGCGATGAGGTCTTCGGGACCGATGGCAAGACCATTGACCCCGTAAAATTGGATGCCGTGGCCCGCCTGGGCGGCGATTGGTACTTACGGGCGACCGGCGACTGCCTGTTTGAATTACCCAAACCCGTCCGAAACAAAGGCATTGGCATTGATCAGCTTCCGGCCCACATCAGGAACAGCACCGTTCTAACCGGCAACAACCTGGCCCGCCTGGGCAATACAGAGGCCCTCCCCACGGAGGCCGAGGTGCAGGAGTACGCGCGGGAGCCCATGTTCCGGTACCTCCTGCAGACCCACCAGCAAAACCCCGCCGAAAGAGAACGCCAGATCCATCTGCTGGCCCAACGCCTGCTCGCCGAAGGCCAGGTGCAGGAAGCCTGGAAAGCTCTGCTCACCCTTTCACTGCCGCAAAAAGGCTAATACCGTTTTAGAGCCGTTTTTGGGAAAACAGGCTTAAAACGCGTTAGGTCAAAAAAAACATTATCTGATTCTGTAGGGGCAATCCCTTGTGGTTGCCCATTTGCTTTGATGCACTGAGAAGGGCAATCACAAGGGATTGCCCCTACATTCACCTAAAATTGAAAAACCCGTTTTGGGGCCGTTTTCTGTAAAACAGCCCCAAAACGGGTTTTTCAATAACTACAAATTTCTGTCTGGCTTCTAATTCCTGACGGCAATCATCAAACTTAGTTCTTTGTAGCGCATGTTGAATTTCTTAGCGATGGCGGCGTTGGTAAGGCTTCCTTTGTAGATGTAGACGCCGCTACGGTAATGCTCGTGGGTGAAGAGGGCCTCGTTGACGCCGCCGTACTTGGAGATCTCCAGGAACATGGGCGTGAAGATGTTGCTGAGGGCTTTGGTGGCGGTGCGGGGCACGCGCGAGGGGATATTGGGGACGCAGTAATGGATTACGTCATATTTGCGGTACACGGGGCGCTTGTGGGTGGTCATCTCTGAGGTCTCAAAGCAGCCCCCTTCGTCTATGCTCACGTCAATGATCACCGAGCCGGGGTTCATCTTGGCCACTACTTCCTCAGAAATCATGCAGGGCACCTGGCCCTCTTCGGCGGTGACGGCTCCAATGACTACGTCTGCGTCCTGAATCTCTCTGTGCAGCACCGTGAGGTCCAGCGTGGAAGTGAAGAGTTGGGTGCCTACGTTCTGTTTAAGCCTTCTGAGTTTGTAGAGATGGTCGTCAAACACCTTCACCTCGGCCCCAAGACCCAGGGCGGCGCGGGTGGCATACTCGGCCACGGTGCCGGCGCCAATGATCACTACTTTGGAAGGGGGTACCCCGGTGATTCCGCCTAAGATGACGCCTTTGCCCTCATTACTGCTGCTCAGGTACTCGGCGGCGATGAGCATGACGGTACTGCCGGCAATCTCGCTCATGGCGCGCACCACCGGCTTGGTATCTGATTTGTCTTTGAGCAGCTCAAAGGAGATGGCGCTTATTTTCTTTCTACAGAGGGCGTTGATGTATTCTGAGGTAAGGCTCCCGATCTGCAGTGCCGAGATAAGCGTCTGCCCGGGCTTAAAGAACTCCATCTCATCATAGGTAGGCGGCGCGATCTTGAGCACAATGTCCGCCTCATAGACTTCCTTGGTGGAGTAGACAATGATGGCGCCCGCCTCTGAATACTCATGGTCTGAATATTTAGAGGGAGCCCCGGCGCCGGACTCTACCCAGACCTGGTGCCCATGGTCGGTGAGCTGTTTCACGGACTCGGGCGTGAGCCCGATGCGGTTTTCCTGGAGCGAAGACTCTTTAGGGAGGCCAATGAACAGATCGCGCTTGCGGGTCTCCACTGCCAGCATTGACTCTTTGGGCATCAGGCTTCGCGCCGTCGCCTTGGTCAGGGCCTCAAACCCGGTGTTCTTATCCGTCATGTCCTCCATCATAAACTCTCATGCTAATGATCCGCGCTTCTTCGGCCTCACCGTTTTCAATAGATACCTCTACCCCCTCATCGGGCAGCAGGCCTGCCACCTTTGAGGGCCATTCTATCAGGCAAAGGTGCCCAGAACTGAAATACTCCAGCACGCCCATGTCCAGGGCCTCGGCCTCGTTATCGATCCTATAAAAATCAAAATGGTAAATGAGTTCCCCCCCGGCTCCTTCGTACTCATTCACCAAGGAGAAAGTAGGGCTGCTAACCGGCTCCTGCACCCCTTTTTGGGCGCATATTGCCTTGATAAAGGTAGTTTTACCGGCGGCCATCTCGCCCTCAAACAAAATTATATTTTTTTGCCCGATAAATGACAATAATTCATTGGCGGCAAAGGGTAAATCCTGTTTAGAGGAGATTTGAATGGTGTGCTGGCGCGCTCCAGGGTCAGGCATTTTTAGTGGACAGCGTTATAAATGGGATAATACATTCTTCCAGAGACACGCCACCGTGCTGGAAAGTGTCTTTGTAGTGGTTCACGTAATAGTTAAAGTTATTGGGGTACGCGAAGAAGTCATCGTTCATGGCAAAGACGTAGGCCGTAGACACGTTGCTTTTGGGCAGGTGAAAACGCTCTGGTTTGCGGCACACCAGCACGTCTTTCTCCGTGAAGCCTAGGTTCTTGCCGTGCTTGTAGCGCAGGTTGGTGTTGGTATTACGGTCGCCCACAATCTTGAAGGGCTTTTTCACGCGCACCGTACCGTGGTCTGTGGTAATGATAAGGCGGCCTTTCTTGTCGGCGATGGCTTTGAGGGTGTCAAACAGCGGCGAGTGCAGGAACCAGGAGCGGGTAAGCGAACGGTAGGCGGCTTCGTCGGCGGCCAGTTCCCGGATCATCTGCATGTCTGTGCGGGCATGCGAGAGCATGTCCACGAAGTTGTAGACGATCACGTTGAGCTTGTTGTTTTCCAGGTTGTTGAACTTAGCCAGCAGGTCTTTGCCGGCGGTGTTGTTGGTGATCTTGTGGTAGCTGAATTTCTCCTTGATGTTGTTTTGTTGCAGCTGTATCTCCAGGAAGTCCTCCTCGTGCAGGTTTTTGCCTTCTTCCTCATCGTCAGACACCCACAGGTTGGGGTAGCGTTTGGCAATGTCGGCGGGGAGCATACCCGAGAAGATGGCGTTGCGGGCGTAGGCGGTGGTGGTGGGCAGAATGGAGTAATACATCTCCTCGCTCTCCACGTTGAAATAGTCGGTGATGATGGGCTCCAACACTTTCCACTGGTCATAGCGCAGGTTGTCTATGAGCACGAAGTACACGGGCACGTTGCTTTCCTTCATCATGGGGAACACGCGGTCCTTGAAGAGTTTGTGGCTCATCAAAGGAATCTCATCGGTCTCATCATTCACCCACTCCTCGTAGTTATCCATGATGAACTTGGCGAAGTTGGTGTTAGCCTCGTCCTTCTGCATGTTGATGACCTCAGCCATGCTTTTGCCTTCGGTCTCCGCGATCTCCAGCTCCCAGTACACCAGTTTCTTGTACACATCGGCCCACTCCTGGTAACTCAGGCGCTCGCCAAAAGCCATGCCCAGGGTCCGGAAGTCGCGTTGGTACGAGATGTTGGTGCGTTCCTCTACCAGGCGGCGGTTTTCTAATATCCGCTTAGCGGAAAGCAGGATCTGGTTGGGGTTGATGGGCTTGATGAGGTAGTCGGCGATCTTGGAGCCGATGGCCTCTTCCATGATGTGTTCCTCCTCGCTTTTGGTGATCATGACCACCGGTATCATCGGCCGGATGGCCTTTATTTCGCTCAGGGTTTCCAGGCCGGAGATGCCGGGCATGTTTTCGTCTAAAAAGACAAGGTCAAAGGTCTGTTCCTGCACTTTCTCTATGGCATCTGCCCCGCTGTTGACGGGGGTAATGTCATAGCCCCTTTCTTCTAAAAAGAGAATATGGGGCTTGAGAAGGTCAATCTCGTCGTCCGCCCACAAAATAGTATATCTTTGCATGGCTCGTAATTTATTTCATAGTTAGGTAAAGGGAGCAGCGGCGGCGCAAGGTAAAACAAATCTGCGGAGCAGGTAAATCTGAGATGTGCACGCCCTATCATTAACCGACAACGGACACTAGAAGCACTTAGTTATCTTGAATAAGAAAAAAATCTTCAACGACCCGGTCTACGGCTTCATCACGGTACCGTCTGAACTGCTATTTGACATTATCCAGCACCCGTATTTCCAGCGCCTTCGCCGCATAAAGCAACTGGGCCTCACGGAATTTGTGTACCCCGGGGCGCTGCACACCCGTTTCCACCACGCCTTAGGCGCCATGCACCTCATGAGCATTGCCCTGCAGAGCCTGAGCAGCAAAGATAACCTCATTTCAGACAAAGAGTGCGAAGCCTCCATGGCCGCCATTTTGCTACATGACGTGGGGCACGGTCCTTTCTCCCATGCGTTGGAGCACGCCATTTTTGACCAGGTGCCGCATGAGCAGATCTCGCTGCACATCATGGAGTTGCTCAACGTGGAGTTTGGCGGGCGGCTGCAACTGGCCATTGATATTTTTACGGACAGGTATGAGCGCCGGTTCTTCCACCAACTGGTTTCCAGCCAGTTAGACGTTGACCGCCTGGATTACCTGAACCGCGACAGCTTCTACACCGGCGTGTCTGAGGGTAAGATTGGCGCCGACCGTCTGCTCAAGATGCTGAACGTAGCCGATGACCACCTGGTGGTGGAGGAGAAAGGCATCTATTCCATTGAGAGTTTTCTGGTAAGCCGCCGCCTTATGTACTGGCAGGTATACATGCACAAGACCGTGACCAGTGCTGAGCAGATGGTCATGAAGATCATGCAACGTGCCCGCGAGCTTACCCAACGCGGCGAGGACGTACCGGCCAGCGCCAACCTGCAGTTTTTCCTGCGCGAAAGCCTTTCCATTCTGGATTTTGAGCGGGACCCGGGCATTATGAGGCGTTTTGTCTCTCTGGATGATTATGATGTGTGGGGCGGAATCAAGGCCTGGGCCGAACACCCGGATAGCATCCTGAGCTACCTTTCCACCTGCCTGTTGGAGCGGCGCCTGTTCAAGATCCTGCTTTCCCCTACCCCCTTTGACCAGGATCTATTGCTGGGCATTAAAGAACTGGCCCAGGACCACTTTGCCCTGGCCCCCGAAGACGCGCATTACCTGGTGGTGGAAGGTAAAATAAGCAACAACGCCTATGAGGCCACCGGCGAGAACATTAACGTGCTTACCAAAAGCAGCCAGGTGGTAGACGTGGCTGAAGCCTCTGACTTGCCCAATATTCAGGCCCTGAGCAAAAAGGTGGAGAAATACTACGTGTGCTACCCCAAGGAGATTGCCGGGTTATAAATCCGGAGCTAATTACTTCCTTATAGCTTAACTACCAGAGTCCAACAATTCTTTTAGAACTACTCAACTATACTCTCTATGAAAAACTTTTTATTGATTCCTGCCTTGCTGGTAACCTTTCTGGCCGCAGCGCAGGAAAAGCTAACCCCTGAGCTTCTCTGGAAGCTGGACCGCGTGAGCGGCGTAGGTTTGTCTAAAGACCAGAAATACGTGGTGTATACTGTGAGTACGCCCAACGCGGATGAAAACAAGTCAAAGCGCCAGGGCTGGATGATTCCCGTGACCGGCGGCACGCCCAGAAAAGTCAATAATCTGGACAGCGCCCTGGTCAATGACCGCGTTTCCCCAGACGGAAACTACATCATGAGCACCGAGGAAGTGAAGGTGCAGAAGGTTTTTGGCAAGGACTTTTACCCCGAACTGACCAAATCAAACGCCATGGTCTACACCTCTCTGAGCTACCGGCACTGGGACGAGTGGGAAGACGGCAAGTACAACCACATTTTTGTAGCGCCTTACAAGAACGGGGCGGCCGGGGCTAAAAAGGACATTATGCCCAATGAGCCCTATGACAGCCCGCAAAAACCGTTCGGCGGCGACGAGGACTTTATCTGGAACCCAGACAGCAAACGCATAGTGTATGTGGCCAAGAAAAAAGAAGGCACCGCCTACGCCATCAGCACCAACACAGACCTGTATGAGTATGACCTCACCACCGGTACCACCAAAAACCTGACGGAGGCCAACAAAGGCTATGACGTGAACCCGGCCTACAGCGCCAATGGCGTGCTGGCCTGGCTGCAGATGAAACGCGATGGCTTTGAGGCCGACAAGCAGGACCTGGTGGTGTCTACCGGAGCCGGCACCATAAACCTGACCGGGCACAGAGATGACCTGCACGTGAGTGGCTTCAGTTGGAGCAAAGACGGCAAGAATATTTACTTCTATGCCCCTACCAACGGCACCATGCAGCTGTTTGAGGTCGCTTATACCAACTCCTCGCAAACTCCTCCCAACATCCGGCAGGTAACCAAAGGCGACTTTGACGTGAACGGCATTGTGGCCCAGGCCGGAAATAAACTGATTGTCTCCAGAACAGACATGAACCACGCCGCCGAACTTTACACCGTTGACCTGGCCTCCGGCGATATGCAGCAGCTGACGCACGCCAATGACGCGGTCTTCAGTAAACTGCCCCAGGTGAAAACCGAGCGCCGTTGGGTGACTACCACAGATAAAAAGAAAATGCTGGTGTGGGTGATCTACCCGCCCAACTTTGACCCCAACAAAAAATACCCTACCCTGCTGTATTGCCAGGGCGGGCCGCAGTCACCGCTTACCCAGGCCTATTCTTACCGCTGGAACTTCCAGCTGATGGCCTCGCAGGGGTACATTGTGGTGGCACCTAACCGGCGCGGCATGCCCGGCCACGGCACCAAGTGGAACGAACAGGTCAGCAAAGACTGGGGCGGCCAGGTAATTAAAGATTACCTGAGCGCCATTGATGACGTGCGCAAAGAGAATTTCGTGGACAACAACCGCCTGGGCTGCGTGGGTGCCTCTTTTGGTGGCTTCTCGGTGTTTGCCCTGGAGGCCTTGCACAAAGGCCGGTTTAAGACATTTATCTCGCATGACGGCGTGTTTGATTTCAAGAGCATGTACGGCACCACTGAGGAACTCTGGTTTGTGAACTGGGACCTGGGCGGCCCTTATTGGGAGAAGAAGAACAAGGCAGCCAAAAAATCTTATACCCAGTCGCCCAGCAACTTTATAGATAAATGGGATACGCCTATTTTCATCATACAGGGCGGCAAGGATTACCGCGTACCCATTGAACAAGGCCTGCAGGCGTTCCAGGCGGCGCAGTTAAAGGGCATCAAGAGCAAACTGCTCTACTTACCTGAAGAAAACCACTGGGTGCTGTCGGCGCAAAACGCGCTGGTGTGGCAGCGGGAATTCTTCAAGTGGCTGGACGAGACGCTTTAGTAGAAAAAGAAGCAATTCCGTTTTGGGGCCGTTTTACTGAAAACAGCCCCAAAACATAGAATCAGCTATTGTTCCTACCCTAGGGACATATTTTGCCATAAAGCAAGAACAGGCTTGGCAACCCGTTATGATAAGTTTATAAAAAAGGAGCCGCTTAGAAAGCGGCTCCTTTTTTATTGGGTCCTTCGTTCTTATTTACAGGAACTGCCCGTTTTCATCGGTTTTCACTTTCATACGCTTGTCTCCGTTTTCCAGGGTGATTTTGTATTTCTTTTTGGCCCCTTTGGGCTCAGAGTAACTCACCAGGTACACGTCTTTGGCAATTTTCCAGCCTGGGTATTTGGTGACTACTGCTTTTGCCACCGCAGGGGGCAAGGCAGTGTTTGTGAATCTTTCGGCGGTACGCAGAAGCTTGCCGTTTTCATCATACGTGGCCAGGATTTTTCCTTGCGGGATCTCAAATGAAATGGAATAGTTGTCATAGTCATCTTCATACACACTTGAGGTTCTGATATCATAGGCCGCGGCCTCCCGCCGGAGTAATTTCACCGGTTCAGACACCTCATTTTTATCTAAGGCACTGAGGTATTTGTAATTGACGGCCGTCACCCTAATTTCAGGCAACTTGACGTCCTGCGCGGTCGCCAGGTTGACAAACCCCACCAGGAACAGGGCAAGGCTTGCCAGTAAGGGCAAAATGTTTAATCGTTTCATAGCTTTGAATATTTAGGTGATAGAATCTGGTAATGCTGTACTAGAAGGGGAAGTAGGATAAACCCTACCGGAAGTAGTTTCTGATCAGGGTGGAAGAGCGGGCTGGTCCGGGCGGGGGTAAACCCTTATGTGCGTTGGATCAGTCTGCCAATGGAGGATCTAAGAAAGAGCAGTGCCTGGCAACCGCCCTTTTGCGGGCCAGGGTGCCCGCCTGCCCAGGGGTCATGCCTGGGTAAAATCTTTTACTGGCGCCCCGCTGCGTTTGGGAGCCCCGTCTTATATTTTCTTAATGTACGTGGGGGAAGAAGTCACAAAAAATGCTGGCCCTTAGGCCCAGGCGCTGGGTGCCGCATTATCCCTACCTGGCGGGGAACCAAGTACTCAGGGGAGGTGATTGGTAACGAAGCCCCTGGCCCAATTTTTGGGTTGTTTCAGGTCTGCTTCTCACATTGTATTCGTACAAACTACAGTCGGCCTTTTAAAGTGTTCATGCCGCCCCGGTGGCCATTTTTCTGTCTTTTTTTTACACCGGCCATGGAAACGTAGCTATTTTTATTTCGCTCCCCGCCCAGCGTTTTCTTTTCATCTTAATATAGCACTACCATATATTAAGTACGTACTTTTCTTTGATCTGGTGAGGTAAAAAGCCATTTTAACAATTTCTTAAAACCTCTTTTTCAAGCTATTACCTCTAATACCTTACGTGCATTTGAAAACAGTGCAAACTCCTTTTTAGGCCTTATCGCCAAGGTGTTTCTCTGGGTTATGCTTAAACCACGCAAGTATGACTATTAGCTTCCATAGGCTATTGCAATGCCGGGCCACACAAGATTCTGCTTTTAAGGTCGTTTACAAAAAACAGGCTTAAAACGAACAGCCTCTCGGCTTGCTTTCGTACATTAGGCAATGGCTTTTGGCCGGTTGCCTGCTGAATTTTGAACCGGCGCCCTTGCTTATGATTATTTTGCAGAACTCCCTTACGCAGCTTGAGTACGACCCGTCCACGGATATCCTGTATCTGGACTGGCCTGACACCTCGCTTTTTACCCTGGAAGAGGTAAAGGGAACGCTGCAAGACACGGTGAAGGCCATCAAAGACTATGACATCAAGAAGCTGTTCATGGACTCTAGCCAACGGGAAATGAATTTCTATGACGCGGAGTTCTTAGAAGTGATGCAGGAGATTGCCTATAGCCTGCTGGATACCCGCCTGGCCAAGATAGCCCGCATCACCACCACAGACCATTACCGCGAGCAGAAGGTGCAAGAGGCGCAAGCAAGGGCAGGTATTCACTTACAGGTCAGGTCTTTCGCAGACAAAGAAACGGCCCTGGAATGGCTCAAAGACGCCTAACTCGAATGGCAAACCCGTTAATCTTAAAACCTGGGTGGGCGAACAAAGACCTCCCAGGTTATTTGTTTTAGGGCCGTTTTTCCAAAAACAGGCTTAAAACGCACTACCCAGCCCGCACCAAAAAATTCTATTCCCTGCCAAAAGAGGAGCATTTCTGTTTTGAAGGCGTTTTCCTGAAAACAGGCCTAAACCATGGCCAGGGGCTTTTTCTTCGGCTTTAGCCTATGAAAAACGAGAGGTTTGCATACCATTTACCACCGCGCAGATACCGCGCAAGATACCATCGTTTAAAAATTGTTTCCGTAACTTTGCCCCATGGAATTTACGGTTCAACAAATTGCTGATTTGCTCCGGGGTCAGGTGCTGGGAGATGGAAACGCCAAGGTAAGCAGACTGGCTAAAATTGAGGAAGGCACCCCCGGTTCGCTTTCTTTCCTGTCTAACACCAAGTACGAGCCTTATCTGTACACCACTGGCGCCACTGCCGTGATTGTGTCTAAAAACCTGGAGATAAAGCAGTCTGTTTCTACCAACCTTATTCAGGTAGAAGACCCTTACTCCTCTTTCTCTACCTTGCTGGAGATCTACCAGCAGGCCGTGGCCGCTTCGCGCGAAGGCGTGGAAGAGCCCTGCTTTATAGGCCAGAACTCCACCATTGGTGCCCGCCACTACCGTGGGGCCTTCTCTTATATTGGTAAGAACTGCCGCATAGGCGAAGGGGTCCATATTTACCCGCATGCCTACATTGGCGACAACGTGACTATTGGCGACAACACCGTGATCTACGCGGGCGTGAAGATCTACCCGGACACTGTGATCGGGAGCCATTGCACCCTCAACGCCGGCTGCGTGATTGGCAGCGACGGCTTTGGCTTCGCGCCGCAGAAAGACGGCTCTTACAAGGCCATTCCGCAGACGGGCAACGTGGTGCTGGGTGACCATGTACGCATAGGCGCCAATACCACCGTAGACTGCGCCACCATGGGCTCTACCATTATAGGCACCGGTTCTAAGATAGATAACCTGGTGCAGGTGGCCCATAACGTGGAGATAGGCAAGCACACCGTGGTGGCGGCCCAGACCGCTTTTGCCGGGTCTTCCAAAGTAGGCGACTACTGCACCATTGCCGGTCAGGTAGGCGTGGTAGGCCACGTGAAAATCGCGAATAAAACCATAGTAGGCGCTAAATCTGGCATCTCTAAAGACATAAAGGAAGAGGGTACGTTTGTGCAGGGCGCCCCCGCTTTTGACTATAAACAGAACCTGAGGGCCATGGCCGTTTTCCGGAAACTGCCCGAGTTGCAGAAACAGGTAGACGAACTCAGAGAAAAGCGTTAACTTTGGGCCCTCTTTACCTATTTAGTGCTTCATGAACGATAAACAGCATACCATTAAGGCGCCGGTGACGGTATCTGGTATTGGATTGCATACCGGAGTGGTGTCAAACATGACGTTTTTGCCCGCTCCCATCAACCACGGATACAAGTTCCAGCGCATTGATTTGCCGGAGCAGCCCATTGTAGACGCCGATGTAGACAATGTGGTAGACCTCTCCCGGGGCACTACTATTGAGCAGAACGGCGCCCGGGTGAACACCGTGGAGCACGTGCTGGCGGCACTGGTAGGTTTGGAGATAGACAACGTCCTCATTCAGATTGATGGCCCGGAGCCTCCTATCATGGACGGCTCCTCTATCCTGTTTGTGAACCCGCTGCTGGAGGTTGGCCTGGAAGAACAGAATGCCCTGCGTAACTTCTTTGAGGTACCCGAGGAGATCATGTTCCGGGACGGCGCCCGCGAAACCGAAATCGCGATCCTGCCCCTGGACAATTACCGCGTGACCGTGATGGTGGATTACCACTCCCCGGTACTGGGTAGCCAGCACGCCTCGCTCACAGACCTGAGCCAGTTCAAAGACGAGATTGCCTCTTGCCGCACCTTCTGTTTCCTGCATGAGCTGGAAATGCTCTACAAGCAGAATCTGATCAAAGGCGGTGACCTGAGCAATGCCATTGTGGTGGTAGACCGCGTGGTAGAGGAAAATGAGTTGGACTACCTGTCTGACCTACTCAAGAAGCCCAAAGTACAGGTAAAGAGCGAAGGTATTCTGAACAACGTAGACCTGCGTTACAAGAACGAGCCCGCCCGCCACAAACTCCTGGACCTGATTGGCGACCTGGCCCTGGTAGGCCGGCCGTTGAAAGGACAGATTCTGGCTGCCCGCCCCGGGCATGCGTCTAATGTGGCGTTTGCCAAAAAAATCAAGAAATACATCAAAGACTCCTCGGTGAAGAACGTGCCGGTGTATGACCCGAAGAAGACCCCGGTCATGGACATCAACCGCATCATGCAGACGCTTCCGCACCGGTATCCTTTTGTGTTCATAGATAAGATCATCCACCTGGATGAAACCACCGTGACCGGCATCAAGAACGTGACCATGAATGAGTCTTTCTTTCAGGGCCACTTCCCGGGCAACCCGGTTCTGCCAGGCGTGGTGCAGATAGAGGCCATGGCCCAGACAGGCGGCATTCTGGTGTTGAGCACCGTGCCAGACCCTGAGAACTACTGGACCTACTTCCTGGGCATTGACAAGTGCCGTTTCCGCCGCAAGGTGGTGCCGGGTGATACCATCGTGTTCAAATGTGAGCTGTTGGCCCCCATCAAGCGCGGCATCGCAAAAATGCAGGGCCAGGCCTACGTGGCGGGTCAATTGGTAATGGAAGCAGAGATGTCTGCCAGCATTGTAAGGAAAAACGCATGAACCAACCGCTAGCATATATCCACCCCGAAGCCAAGATTGCCACCAACGTGGTGATTGAGCCTTTCACCACCATCTCTAAAGACGTGGAAATTGGCGAAGGCACCTGGATTGGCCCTAACGTGACCATCATGGAAGGCGCCCGCATAGGCAAGAACTGCCAGATTTTTCCGGGAGCGGTTATTTCTGCCCCTCCGCAAGACCTTAAATACAAAGGCGAGCCCTCTACCGTGACCATCGGGGACAACACCATCATTAGGGAGTGCGTGACCCTGAACCGCGGCACGGCCTTAGATAAAAACACCACCGCCATTGGCAACAATTGCCTGATTATGGCCTACGTGCACGTAGCCCATGACTGCATTATTGGCAACCATGTAATTATAGCCAACGGGGTGCAGCTTGCCGGGCATATCGTGATCCATGACCATGTGTTTATTGGCGGTACCTCGGCGGTGCACCAGTTCGTGAGCATTGGCGCCCACGCCATGGTTTCAGGCGGGTCTTTGGTGCGCAAAGACGTGCCTCCTTTCATCAAGGCCGCCCGCGAGCCCCTTTCTTACGCCGGTGTAAACTCCATCGGCTTGCGCCGAAGAGGTTTCTCCAATGAGCAGATCACCGATATTCAGCAGATTTACCGTATCCTGTTCATGAGTGGTCTCAACACGGCCTCTGCGGTGGAGAAAATTGAGATTGACCTCTCGCCCAGCGCTGAGCGCGATGAGATCGTGAACTTTGTGCGCAACTCGGGCCGCGGCATTATCAAAGGTTACCAGAGAGATGCAGATTAAGCTTTCCTCTTTAGGCAAGCGTTACAATTACGAGTGGATTTTCCGGAATCTGTCCTTTGAGTTCGTCTCTGGCAAGGCCTACGCCGTTCTGGGGCACAACGGGTCCGGAAAATCCACGTTGCTTTCCATCATCAGCGGGTTTCAGCTTCCTTCTGAAGGCTCCGTTTCCTACGCCCTGAACGGGCAGAACATACCGGTAGAACAGGTATACCGTCACCTTTCTATGGCGGCCCCTTACCAGGACCTGCTGGAGGAGTTCACCCTGCTGGAGATGATCCAGTTCCATACCCGCTTCAAACCCCTGCGCGGCATCACCCCAGAACAATTACCAGATTTACTGCAACTGCAGGCTGCCAAACACAAACTTGTGCGCGATTTCTCGTCAGGCATGCGCCAGCGCCTCAAACTGGGCCTGGCCCTCTACTCAGACACACCCCTCCTGCTCCTGGATGAGCCCACCACCAACCTGGACCAGGCCGGCGTTGCCTGGTATCTGGAGCACCTGGAAAAGAACCGCCAGAACCGCCTGGTCATCATCGGGTCCAACGTGCCCCACGAATACAGCTTCTGCGACGAGCAGTTGCCTATCAACGAATACCACTACAAGAAAACTCTGCGATCTTAATCACTAACCCCTTTAGCGTTTTGGGCCTGTTTTCGGTAAAAAGCTTAAAAACGCAATAGCAGAGTTCCTTCTCCCTGAGGGAGAGGGTTAGGGGCACCGGTGAATGAAAGTCAGAGGCCTCTCGCAAGTAACCGTTTCCTAAATTCTAACCGCACGTTACACAGTGGAAGTTTTTCTAACTTTCAACTTCTTCCCCCTCATCCTACCCTTCTCACTCAGGGAGAAGGAACTGCTGCATTACTTTTTGAAGCGAGTAACGTAAGGCCGCAGATGGACAGAAGAAACTTCAGAAAAGAGCTGAGGAGAAACGCTACGGCCGCGGAGGTTATCTTATGGCAAGGCCTCAGAAATAGAAGTCTGCGCAAAAGAAAATTCAGAAGGCAGCATTCCATTGGCAATTTCATAGTGGATTTCATTTGTCTGGAAGAGCGGTTAGTAATAGAAGTAGATGGCGGGAGTCACCAAAACATTGGTACCCAGCGAGCAGATGAAGAACGCGACCAATGGCTGAAGGCACAAGGTTTCACTGTGTTACGCTTCACCAATGAGGAAATTTACCAAAATGTGGAGCGAGTGCTTTGGGCCATTGAAGATGCCTTTGATCAGAAGTAATGTTCTTCGATTTTTTGTCTTTGCGGCAGAAAACCAAATAGCAGCAGTTCCTTCTCCCTGAGGGAGAAGGTTAGGATGAGGGGGACTGTTTGAAGCTAGAAATACCTTACCCCATTCAACAACTTTTTAAAGGAATCCAGTTGCCAACCCTTACCTAAGAGCCACCGTTGCTCCCTCACCCTAATGCTCTCCCCCGGAGAGGGAATTCCCGTCAAACGTGCTCTGGGCGTGTTTTCTGGAAAACAGCCTCAAAACAGAAAAGCCACCGCAATCGGTGGCTTTTCTGTTTTAATTATAGCTATAGACTATTCGTTGGCTGGGTACATTTCTGGTGGTTCTTTCTCTTTAGTTTTGACGATGAACGGGCGCAGGGCCTCTGTCTCATCCAGGTACAGGAAGGCGTCATACCGCTCGGGGATGATGGTGGGCACGTAGTTGCCGTAGGCTTCGCGGTTGGGGTCATAGACCACGCCGATGGCCCGGTGGGCAATGAGTTGGCGCATTTCATCAATGTCACGGAGCTCGCGGGAAAGGAGGAGTTTATCGGTGGCGCCCAGGCTGTGGAGCCATTCTTCCCAGGAGCCTGCCCGGGCCGGCGGCACTTCCATCTTTTTCATGGGGGCGCCCCACGCCTCGCCGGCAATCACAGAGCCTTCATAAGACCCGAAGCCCGTGAGGTAGACATTCTCCCTTCCGTATTTTTCCCGGGCCAGCTGGCCTATGTTCACCATGCCAGCGCGGGCCATGTCGGTGAAGCGGGCATCACCTACGTGGGTGTTGTGTTCCCAGATAATGGCCTTCGCGTCTGGGCCATGGAATTCCAGCAGGCGGTTCAGGGTCTCCATCATGTGTTCATCGCGCACGTTCCAGGAACTTCCGCCGCCGCGTATCATGGCTTTGTAGTACCGCTCTGCGTTCACGGCCACCAGGGCGTTCTGCTCGGCGTCAAAAACGGCTTCTGAGTTTAGGGGCTCCGTCTGCTCCCGCTTGCCCAGTTCCTGCAGCATGGAAATCACCTCGTCTTCGCAGTCTTCTGAGACATAGGCCACTGCGCGGGCGTATTCCTGGGGGTCTGAACTATAAGGCTCAAAGCATTTGAAGGCTTCCTTGGCCGCTTTCATGGCCTTGCCGTCCTTCTGCTCTAGGTATTTCATGATCCGGTTGAGCGAGTCCCAGAGGCTGTAGACATCCAAGCCGTAGAACCCAATCTGGTTGGTAGTATTGGGGCGGTCATTGTGTTCTTTGAGCCACTCCACCAAGGCTGCAATTTCCCAGTTGCCCCACATCCAGGTGGGCCAGCGGTTAAAGTTCTTCAGCACGTCAGATACCTTGGTACCGGCCTTGCAGGATCCCCTTATAAATTTATTTACCTGGTAACAATCGGGCCAGTCTCCTTCCACGGCAATGAACGTGAAGCCTTTCTCCTCTATCAGGCGCTTGGAAATAGCCGTGCGCCAGCCGTAATATTCTGAGGTTCCGTGAGAGGCCTCACCCAGCATGACAATACGGGCGTCTCCAATGTCTTCCAGCAGAATATCTAAATCAGCTTTATTTTCAAGCCGGTGGTACGGCAGCTTTAAATACGTCATGGGTTAAGCGTAATATGAACTCCCTGCCTTTTACCGTTCCTTGCCGCATAATGTTTGCCCGTTTTTAGCCTATTTTTTCAAAAAAAGGTCAAAAATGCCCGCCCCAAAATGCGCTTTCTTGGAATAAGGAAATTCAAAACCAACATTGAAAGAACTGAGCCTGAATCAGTAACCGTATCTGACTATGCACAAAAAGGAGCCATTCAACCCCGCGTTAACAGCTGTTTAAACAGGGCTTTCACATAAAAGGCCCACCGCCCGCTAACAAGTAGCGGGCGGTGGGCCTGAAGAGCAAAGGGGGCAAAAAGAAATTACCTGGACCCGAACACGCGTTTCAAAAGTTCAGTGGTGCGGGCAATGGGATTCTCCCTGATATTGGCTTCTTCCTGGGCCACCAAGGTAAACAAACCGTCAATGGCCTTTTGGGTGGCATAGGACTCCAGGTCTGGGTTCACTTTCTGCACCACGGGTATTTTGTTGTAGCGGTTCACCAGTTCTGAGTAATACCGGGTGGCGTTCACGCGGTCAAGGCTCTGCTTCATGATCGGGCTGAACGCTGAGGTCAACTGCGAGGTAGTGGTCCGCTTCAGGTATTGGGTGGCAGCGTCTTTCTCCCCGCGCAGAATGTTCCAGACATCACTAAAGGTGAGCTGCTTAATGGCATTCAAAAAGATAGGGGCGGCACTTTTGGCAGCATCCTCGGCCCCGCGGTTCAGGCTCAGGATAAACTTATCTACCTCAGACCCCAGCCCTACCGACCGAAGCGTGTTCTCCACCTTTTTTACGTCTGGCGGAAAAGGGATTCTGATGAGGCTGTTTTTGTAGAAGCCATCGGTCTGGGCGGCTTGGGTAGCGCCTTTGTTAATACCCTGTGACAAAGCTTGTTTTAAGCCCATGGAAACCTCAGACTGGGTAAGGGGCACATTCTGGCCGGTGGTCTGCATGACACCGTCCATGGTCTGCTGAATCTGGCTGGCGGTGCAACCGGACAGTGCCAGCATAAAGAGTCCAGCTAAAACAAAGTAAGAAGAGAGTAGTTTCTTCATAGGTGCGTACATGTTTATTACATTTGAGGGAATACGTGTCTCCACCGTCTACGCATAAATCAAGCCAAATAAATGGAAAAAGAAATATCGGCAGAAATCATTACCATAGGCGATGAGCTTCTGTACGGCCAGGTTATTGACACTAACTCGGCGTGGCTGGGCCAGGAACTGGGCCTGATTGGGGTAAGGGTACGGCAGATCACCAGCATCTCAGATAACCCGCAGGCCATCAAAGACGCCCTCACCAACGCCCTCTCCCGCGCCCAGGTCATTCTGATGACCGGCGGACTGGGTCCTACCAAAGATGACCTGACCAAGCACACGCTGGCCTCCTACTTTAACACAGAGCTGCAGTTGCACCAACCGTCCTTAGACGATGTGGAAGCCATTTTCAGGAAATACAACCGGCCCATGCTGGAGGTGAACCGCCAGCAGGCGTTTCTGCCAGCTTCCTGCACCCCCATCCGGAACCCGTTGGGCACCGCCCCCGGCATGCTGTTTGAGGAAAAAGGCGCTTTGGTGGTTTCCATGCCCGGGGTGCCCTTTGAGATGAAGCGCATGGTCACCGACACTGTTTTGCCCCTCCTCCAGCAGCACTTCTGGCTGCCTAAGATCATCCATAAGGTCATCCAGACCATTGGCGTGGGCGAGTCTTTCCTGGCAGAGGCCATTGCCGAATGGGAAGACAACCTCCCCGAAAACCTGAAACTGGCCTACCTGCCTTACCTGGCCGGCGTGCGCCTGCGCCTGACCGGCCTCTCAGATGGCGTCCATGACCTGGAAGCTCAGTTGCGGGAGCAGGTAGACAAAGTAACAACCCTTATCCCAGACGCTATTTTTGCCTACGGTGAGGTCTCATTGGAAGAAGCCATTGGTCAGCTGTTGAAAGCCAGGAACCTGACCCTGGCCACGGCTGAAAGCTGCACCGGCGGCTTGGTGGCCCACAAGATCACCAGCGTACCCGGCAGCTCGGCGTATTTTACGGGCAGCGTGGTGGCCTACAGCAATGCCGTGAAGACAAACCAGTTGGGCGTTTCTGAGGAGCTACTGGCCCAACATGGCGCCGTGAGCGAGGAAACCGTGAAGGCCATGGCCCAGGGCGTGCGGCAGTTGCTGCACACAGACATTGGCCTAGCCACCAGCGGCATTGCCGGCCCAGACGGCGGCACGCCAGAGAAGCCCGTGGGCACCATCTGGATAGCCTACGCAGATGCCCACCAAACCGTGGCACGCAAAATAAGCTACAATAAAACCCGCCTGCTCAATATAGAGTACACGGCCTTGCAGGTATTGAACCTGGTGCGGCAAAGTTTACCTGCCCAGGTGGCGGGATAACTAAAAATTTCTAATTTTGCCTAACAACGGTTAGGTAACTCAAAACTGCGGGCAGATAACAGAAATCCTTTTTCTGTTTTTATGTACCTTGCATAGGACTGAGTACCTTTCTTTATTAACCCGCCCTGAAATCCTGTTTTCTGGGTGCGCTAAACTGATAACTGAACTACTGACAATATGGCCCTTGTAGAAATGGTGATGCCCAAAATGGGCGAGAGTATAATGGAAGGTACCGTGCTTAAATGGTTGAAGCAAGTAGGCGACACCATTGAGCAGGACGAATCTGTATTGGAAGTGGCCACCGACAAAGTGGATACCGAAGTACCCGCCATTCAAGCCGGAATATTGAAAGAGATTCTGGTGCAGGAAGGACAGGTGGTAGCCGTGGGTGCCCCCATCGCCATCATCAGCACCGGTGGTGAGGACCAGCCTTCTGCCGCCCCAGCCGCTGAACAGGCTGCTCCTGCTGCCCAGCCGACTACCCAACCCGCCGCTCACCCCGCCGAGGCGCCCCAGGCCACGGCCCAGACCTCACAACGTCTGGAGCAACCGGCCTCGGGCCGTTTCTACTCCCCGCTGGTGATGAACATTGCCCGTGAGGAAGGCATTACCATGCAGGAACTTGAATTTGTACCAGGCACCGGCAATGAGGGACGCGTGACCAAGAAAGACATTCTGGAATACGTGGTCAACCGCCAAAGCGGAGCTGCTCCCGCTGCTGCCCAACCAGCCGCAGCTCAGCCACAAGCCCCAGCTTCTCAGGCCGCGCCTCAACAAGCCGCCCCTGCTCCTTCTGTTCCGGCCCCGGCCCAATCATACAGCGGCGACGCAGAGATCATTGAGATGGACCGCATGCGCAAAATGATTGCCCAGCGCATGGTAGACAGCAAGCGTATCTCTCCGCACGTAACCTCATTTGTGGAGGCCGATGTGACCAACATTGTGAACTGGCGGAACAAAAATAAAGACGCCTACAAGAAGCGCGAAGGCGAGAACCTGACCTTCACCCCTATCTTCATTGAAGCCATCGTGAAAGCCATCAAGGACTTCCCGATGATCAATGTGAGCGTAGACGGCGACCGCATCATCAAGAAACGCAACATCAACATTGGCGTAGCCGTGGCCCTGCCCAGCGGTAACCTGATTGTGCCCGTGATCCATAACGCCGACCAGATGAACCTGAACGGTATTTCTAAGAAGCTGAATGACCTGGCCAACCGCGCCCGCATCAATAAACTAACCGCCGCAGACCTGGCCGACCCTACCTACACCGTTTCAAACGTGGGTTCATTTGGCAACGTGATGGGCACGCCTATCATCATGCAGCCGCAGGTAGCCATCATGGCCGTGGGTGCCATTAAGAAGAAGCCAGCGGTCATTGAAACGCCAGAAGGAGACCTGATAGGCATCCGGCAGTTCATGTTCCTATCGCACTCCTATGACCACCGCGTGGTAGATGGTTCTCTGGGCGGGAACTTTGTGCGCCGCGTAGCCGATTACCTGGAAGGCTTTGACCCCAACACCGCTATTTAATTTACAGGTTTGAAGATTTAAAAATGCTCTACTAACAGAAAAGCCTCTCCTAAATGGAGAGGCTTTTTATTTGGAAACGTTTTAAGCCTGTTTTCTGAAAAACAGGCTTAAAACAGGAAATACAGAACCCACTCCTGAAGAAGATAGTAAAAGCCTTATCTTGCCGCGGCACGCCGATGGCCCTTTACCTACCAATCCTATGAAAAACACTTTATTCCTGATTCTAATTGCGTTCCTGCTGTTCCTGGCCATCTTCTTTTACTGGAAACAAAGCCAGGCCGAAAGCGAGCTTACCATGGCCAACGACAAAATCACCAGCCTGGAGCAACAGGTGCGGCGCTTCACCCGCAACCTTCCGCCAGATACGGTAGGTCCCATGCAATCTACCCAACCAGAATTGAAAGACTCCACCGCTGAGGAAGAAGAGGAAAGGATCATTCCGCCGGCCTCTACCCAATTTGAAGACGAGTTGGGCAGCCTGAGCGAAGCAGACATTGCCCGCCTCAAGCGCCAGGGCCTCAAAAACCCAGAGGCTGACCTGATGAACGACCTCATGCGCAAGCAGAAGACCGTATTGAACGCCACTGGCTCCGTAGGCGGCACCATGGCCATCCGGGACGTAAGAATTCTGAACGACCACTATGCCCTGGCCTACTTTGAGGACGGGCACAACGGCGGCCACATGGTACTGCGTTACACCGTGAAAAACGGGGCCATCACCTGGACCCGCCTGGATTCTTATACCATGTAACGTTTTGGGGCAGTTTTCAGAAAAACAGGCTTAAAACGAAAAAGGGGCTGCTCCATCTGGAGCAGCCCCTTTTTATGTAGGTAAAAATTTAATCCCTACTCCTTCGACAGGGCGGAAAGACTTTGCTCCAAGGCCGCGATTTTGGCTTCGGCGTCTGACTGTTTTTTGCGTTCTGCGCTGAGGACGGCGTCTGGGGCGCCGGCCACGAAGCGTTCGTTGCTCAGCTTTTTCTCTACTGAGGCCAGGAAGCCTTTGGTGTAGTCCAGTTCCTTGAGAATACGTTCGCGCTCGGCGGCGGCGTCAATCGTGCCCTCCATTGGGATGAAGAACTCAGAGCTGTCTACCACAAAAGAAAGGGCGTTGTCCAGTTGCTGGTCGGTTTCCTGGATTTCACTCAGGTTGGCCAGTTTGCTTACCAAAGTTTCATATCCCGCAATAGCGTTTTTGCCGTCTACCATCCGCACGTGCAGGGCCAGCTTCTTGGCCGGCGAAAGGTTCTTGCTGTTGCGCACATTCCTAATCTGGCCCACCACGTTGAGCACATACTCGGTTTGCTTGAGCAGGTCGGTGTCAATGCGGCCTTTCTCTGGCCAGGACGCTACCACCAGGCAATCTTTAGGAGCCCGCTCTTTCATGCTGTTCCAGATCTCCTCGGTAATGAACGGCATGAACGGGTGCAGCACCTTCATGAGTTTTTCCAGGTAACCGTAGGTGGTCTGCAGGGTTTCAGGGTCAATAGGTGAACCGAACGCCGGTTTGATCATCTCCAGGTAATAGGAGCAGAAATCGTCCCACACCAGTTTGTAGACCGTGAGCAGGGCATCTGAGATCCGGAACTTCTCAAAATGGTCTTCCAGCACATTGAGGGCCTCGTTGAATTTGGAGTCAAACCACTTAATGGCTTTCTCGTTGGGGTTAGGCAGCGTTTGGTTTACTTCCCAGCCATTGATAAGGCGGAAGGCGTTCCATATCTTGTTGCTGAAGTTACGGCCCTGCTCGCAGAGCTTCTCGTCAAACAGCAGGTCATTGCCGGCCGGCGAGCTGAAGAGCATGCCCGCGCGCACACCGTCGGCGCCGTACTGCTCTATGAGTACCAGCGGGTCTGGGGAGTTGCCCAATGACTTGGACATCTTGCGGCCCTGCCCATCGCGCACGATACCGGTCAGGTACACGTTACGGAACGGAAGCTCCTTGCGGAACTCGTAGCCGGCCATGATCATACGGGCAACCCAGAAGAACAGGATCTCAGGGGCGGTGACCAGGTCATTGGTAGGGTAGTAATACAGGATATCCTCGTTGTCCGGGTCCTTGAAACCGTCAAAAACGGAGATAGGCCATAGCCACGAAGAGAACCAGGTATCCAATACGTCTTCGTCCTGACGGAGGTCAGACAGCTGCAGTTTGGGGTTATTGGTCTTGACGCGGGCTTCCTCCAGGGCTTCCTCTGCGGTGCGCGCCACTACAAAGGTGCCGTCCGGCAGGTAATATGCCGGAATCTGCTGCCCCCACCACAATTGGCGCGAAATACACCAGTCATGCACGTTCTCCATCCAGGAACGGTACATGTTCTTGAACTTGGGCGGGTGCAGCTTGATGGTGTCATTCATGACGTTCTCCAGCGCGGGCTTGGCCATCTGGTCCATCTTGCACCACCACTGCATTGACAGCTTAGGCTCAATCACGGCATCGGTGCGCTCAGAGAAACCAACGTTAGAAACCGAGTCCTCCACCTTCTCCAGCAGACCTTTGGCCTCCAGTTCCTTGGTGATTTTCTTGCGTACCACAAAGCGGTCCTCGCCCACGTACAGGCCGGCGCGCTCATGAATGGTACCGTTGTCATTTAGCACGTCAATGCTGGGCAGGTTGTGCTTCTGGCCCAGTTCATAGTCATTGATGTCATGCGCAGGAGTCACCTTTAATACCCCGGTCCCAAACTCACGGTCCACGTACTCATCAAAGATGATAGGGATGGCGCGGTTCACCAGCGGAATAATAGCTTTCTTACCAGCTAAATGCTTGTAGCGTTCGTCCTCGGGGTGCACACAGATAGCCACGTCGCCCATGATGGTCTCAGGGCGCTTGGTGGCCACGGTGAGCACTTCGTCAGAGCCTTCAATGCCATAGCGCAGGTAATACAGCTTGCCGTTCACCTGCTTGAAATTCACTTCCTCGTCAGACAGGGCAGTCAACCCTTGTGGGTCCCAGTTGACCATGCGCACGCCGCGGTAGATCTGGCCTTTGCGGTACAGGTCTACGAACACCTCAATCACGGCGGCCGTCAAATCCGGCTCCATGGTGAAGCGGGTGCGGTCCCAATCACAGGAGGCACCCAGTTTCTTGAGCTGCTCCAGAATAATGCCGCCGTACTTCTCCTTCCACTCAAAGGCGTATTGCAGGAACTCCTCGCGGGTGAGGTCGCTTTTGTTGATGCCCTTCTCCTTGAGCATGGCCACTACCCTCGCCTCGGTGGCGATAGAGGCGTGGTCGGTACCCGGTACCCAGCAGGCTTCCTTGCCTTGCATACGGGCACGGCGCACCAGCACGTCCTGAATGGTGTTGTTGAGCATGTGGCCCATGTGCAGCACCCCCGTTACGTTGGGCGGCGGAATCACCACGGTGTAAGGCTCTTTCTTAGGATTGGGTTTTGACTTGAAGAAGCCGCGTTCCAGCCAGGTGGCGTACCACTTGTCTTCTACTTCTTTGGGGTTATATGTTTTAGGAATAGACATCTTTAGCTTGTATCAGGTAGCGAGTATCACGTAGCAAGACATATGCTTGTTAATCGACCTCGGGATAAAAATAAAACGCAAAAATAACAAATTAGAAGACTTACGGCTCAGATAATAGAGGTTAGATAGAAGCAATTGAATTACCACTTCGTTTTAGCCTTGATTTTAGGAAAACAGGCCTAAAACGAAATCCAACAAAAAACCCGCACGGGGCGGGTCTTCTGAAATGCGGTTCAAATAAAGCCTATTAACTGGCGGCGTGCAGCCACTCTTTCTTGGCTAACAGGTCTTCTTCGGCCTCACGGTAGTCTGGGTCATCTACGCAGCAGTCTACCGGGCACACGGCGGCGCACTGGGGTTCCTCGTGGAAACCAACGCACTCGGTGCACTTATCTGAGACAATGTAATAGAATTCGTCTGAGATGGGGGGCTGGGGCGCTTTGCCGTCCACGGTTTCTCCGCCGTCAATCTCCACTTTGGTCAGAGAGGTACCATCTGCCCAGGTCCACTGCACTCCACCTTCGTAGATAGCCGTGTTGGGGCACTCCGGCTCACATGCGCCGCAGTTGATACACTCATCCGTTATCATTATCGCCATAATCGTATCTCCTGTTTCTTTTTAGTAATTTTGCACCGGCAATCGGTACGCCATTCCGCGGGCAAAAGTAATACTTAGCGCGCATTGTATCAAACGTTTCTCACGTTTACACTGTTACTCCTTCATGCTATCTTTCAAAAATAGACTTTCCGCATTCATCCAGTTAGGCGATTACGTACGGCAGTTACCCCAGGAGGAACGCGAGTACCTGGCAAGACGGGCCGGGCAGCACAATAACTTCTTTGACCTGCCAAATGTTTCAGCGGCCCTGGATGGCATTGCCCACATGCTGCAGCAAGAGCAACTGGAGAACTGGGTGGCCCAATACAACCTTCCTGAAACGCAACCCAACCCCAAAAAAGTGGGCGTGGTGATGGCAGGCAATATTCCGGCGGTGGGTTTCCATGACGCTTTGTGTATCCTTCTCTCGGGCCATATTCTGCAGGCTAAGCTGAGCTCAGACGACCCCTTTCTCATAAAACATCTTCTGGACAAACTGATTGAGCTGGATGACCGTTTTGGCACGCAGGTACAGTTTGTGGCCATGCTCAAAGAGTCTGACGCCATCATCGCCACCGGCTCAGATAACACCGCCCGCTACTTTGAATACTATTTCGCCAAGCGGCCGCACATCATCAGAAAGAACCGCACTAGCGTGGCCGTGCTCACCGGCTTTGAAACCAAAGAAGAACTTTCCGCCTTAGGTGATGACATCCTGCGGTACTACGGCCTGGGTTGCCGCAACGTAGCCAAGGCTTACGTGCCCGAAGGCTATGATTTCACGCCTTTCTTTGAAGCCCTGGAATACAAGAAAGACGTGGTAGACCACCACAAGTACCGCAACAACTATGACTACAACAAGTCCATTCTGCTGGTGAACGGCGTGCCGCACCTTGACAACGGCTTTTTGATGGTCACGGAAAGCAAGCAGCTGGTCTCTCCTATCTCGGTGCTGTTCTATGAGACGTACGCCAATGACCAGGACCTGCGGGAGAAACTGGCGCAGGTGCAAGAGAAGCTGCAGTGCGTGGTTTCCAAGGAAGGCGTGTGGGAGAAAAGCTTCGCGTTTGGCCAGGCCCAGTGCCCCGCCGTGAGCGACTACGCAGACGGCGTAGATACCTTGGAATTCCTTTTAACCTTATAGGCTGTTTCTAGCCTGTTTTTCTCAAAACTGCCCTAAAACGTAAAGTTCGGGCAGTTTTTTTGTTCGGGGAATAGCTAATTTGCGTTGTCTATCGTTTGACTAAATATTGAATTATTTTTTAATTGGACCTAATATGTTTGCTATGGAAAATGCCGCGTCGTCTTATCCTTTGGTAGAAAAAGAAATCGTTCCTGACCTGCAGTTCAGTACCCAGGATGTGCTCCCAGACGAAGCCTCCCAGAAAAAGCGCCTGCATGACCTGAACCGCGCCAGCCTGCTGGGCAATGGCTACCACGGGAAAGTAGAGATCACGTTTCAGGTGGCCTCCGGCGAAGTCTATAGAATGCAGACCACCATCTGGCAAGCCGACGAAGATTTCACCTCCCTCAAATCTGGCGCCTCATTGCCAACCAAAGCTATTCTGGGAGTGGAGTTCTTTTAATGAAATCCATTTCCCTTTCGGCTCAGCCGATATAAAACAGCAATGCCCCGGTCCTACAACCAGGGCATTGCTGTTTTAGGGTGATAGAGGTGTTTACAGCCTGTTCAGCACTTTCAGGATCAGGTCATCTACCACCTCTTCATGGTTGGCGGCAAACTGATTGGTGATGCGGTTGGCCACAATGGCGTTCAGCGACAATACCTCATGGCCCAGCAAACGGCCCAGACTATAGATACCGGCGGTCTCCATCTCAAAGTTGGTGAACCGCACGTCCTCAAACCTGAAGCTGCTCAGCTTCTGGATCACGTCCTCAATCTTGGGTTGCAGGCGAAGCAATCGGCCCTGCGGGCCATAGAACCCGGGGCAGGTGACGGTGTTGCCATGGATCATATCAAAAGCCAATTGCTCGCGCAACAGATCAGAGCCCTTGGCGCAGTACGGCAGGAACCCAAGGCCCAGCGCCAACTGCAGGTTTACGGCAATCTCGGTTTCATACCCCGTCTCCATGAGCGGATAGAATTGCATAAGCGTATCCAGGCCCAGGGCGTATTCCGTAGCCAGGTGACTGCCCAGCGGCACGTCTTCCTGCAGGGATCCCGAGGTACCGATGCGCACTATTCTCAGAGATATCCGGTCGTCATGTTCCAGGGCCTCACGGCTTACAAAGTCAATGTTCACCAGGGCGTCCAGCTCATTGAACACAATGTCAATGTTGTCTGTGCCGATGCCCGTGGACACCACCGAGATGCGCTTGCCTTTGTAATACCCGGTGTGGGTCACAAACTCGCGCTTGGCCACCTGCACCTCAATGGAATCAAAATGGCGGCTTACCCGTTCCACCCGGTCCTGGTCACCCACGGTGATGATGGTATCTGAGATCTGCTCAGGCAAAAGGTTGAGATGGTAGATGCTACCGTCTGGGTTCAGGATTAATTCAGACTCCGGGATGCGGGCCATAGGTTCATAGTTTTAGGTGGTGGACTTTATAATAGAAGGCTTTCTGTCCCCTATTTAATAGTATGATTTAAAATCATCAAAGCTTTTTTTGTTGCTTCTTCATCTAATCCTTTAAATGAACTTGTCAATACACATTTTTCCAAAATGGAATTTGGCAATCCTCTGATAGAAGAATCATCATCAAGTACTACATAGGTTTCGTCTCCAATTAGAGAGTTTACCCATTCTTGGATTTCATCAGCACGGCTAACTAAAGTACCGATAGTTGTTATCTGGTTAATTTTTGAAACTGAAGTAGAATATATACCCCTCCGCTCAAAAATCTTTCTCCATTCTTGTTCTGAGTAGCTTATCCTGTGAGACGACGTCAGCACAATCTCTGCACCCGTTTCCTCCATAAGCTTTTTCAAGTTTTCTGTAGCAAAGGCGTTGAACTTCATAAAGCCGTCTGCTTCAGACTCCACTGGTCTCCAACTTGGTGTAGTTACCAGAACGCCATCAATATCCAACAGAATTTTCATCAAACGACGTCTTGGCAACTTAAAAGAAAAGCGCCTGACAGTGCTGAAGGGTAGCAACATCAGGCGCTTTCTTTCTATTGTTGTTTTATCTTACAGGGCCTTGGGCTGCTCCGTCTTGCGGCGGTTCAGACCTTTGTACGGGTTGTAGCCGTTGGTGTTCTTCTGGTAATACCCGGTGCCGTCATAGGGGCGTTTGTCGGGGTGCTCCTGGCAGGTGGTGGAGCAGGCGCCGTCCATCTTGGTGCCGCAGCTCTCACAGATGGGCACGTGCAGGTTGCAGTGCGGGTTGGCGCAGTTCACCATCCTCGCCGAAGGCGTCTCGCACACGTGGCACCTGGAAATCACCACCGGATTCACGGTATTCACCTCCACGGCCACGCGGTTGTCAAACACGTAGCACTTGCCCTCGAAGTCCTCACCGCCGGCCTCCATGCCGTATTTGATGATGCCGCCGTGCAGCTGGTACACGTTCTCAAAGCCTTTCTCCAGCAGGAACGCACTCGCTTTTTCGCACTTGATGCCGCCGGTGCAGTACGTCAGGATTTTCTTGCCCTCGTACTTCTCCTTCAGTTCATCTATCTTCTCAGGAAACTCCCTGAAGTTCTCAATATCAAGGGTGACGGCATTCTTGAACTTGCCCATGCTGTGCTCATAGTCTGAGCGCACGTCCAGCACCACCACATCGTCCTGGTCTTTCATGTCCCGGAACTCCGTAGGCGATAAATGCACGCCGGTGCGTTCGGTGGGGTCAATGTTCCGGAGGCCCGCGTGAACAATCTCGGGCTTGTGGCGCACGTGCAGCTTGGTGAACGCGTGGGCATCTGCATAGTCCACCTTAAAGTCGATGCTCGCAAAACGGGGGTCAGCTTTCACGGCCGCCATGTAGGCTTCACAGTCTTCGGTCAGGCCCGAAACGGTGCCGTTCAAGCCTTCAGGAGCGACGATGATGCGGCCCAGCAGATTCAACTTAAGACACAGCAGGTGGTGCTCCTCGCGGAATAGTTCCGGGTCTTCAATTTTGGTGTAGTAGTAATAAAGTAAGATACTGTAGGTTTTCATACGTGCTTAGTTTCAGACTAAGTGTAGTCAATGTGCTAATTGGTTTATGTGCTGATGTGCTAATTTCGGAAACACCAGCGTCTTTGTTTTGGTGCGAATTTACAGAAAACAGGCTGGAAACAGAAAATGACCTTTGTCAGTTCTGAGTCTTCTTGTATTTCAAGATTCCACAAGTCTTACCTCTTGTGTCTTATGTCTAAAATTTAAACGGCTTTGGCCGGATTCCCGAAAACGGTTTGTTTGGCGGGCACGTCGGCGATTACCACGGCGCCGGCGCCTACGCGGGCGTTCTTGCCAATCTTCACACCCGAGACCACAATGGCACCGGTCCCAATAAAGGCGCCCTCGCCTACGGTCACGCCTGGGTTGATCATGGCACCTGGGCCTAACTGCACGTTATCTCCCAGCTCGGCGTGGGCATCTACCACGGCTCTGGAGCCGATGAGGCAGTTCTCGCCAATCTTGGCGTTGGCGTTCACGATGGCCCCGGCCTGAATGAAGTTGCCGTGGCCCAGCCAGGCGTGCTCTGACACGTAGCTGAATTTATGGATGGCGTTGACCGGCACGACCTGATACTCTTCCTTGAGCATTTTCACCAGGCTCTTGCGGGCGGCCATGTCCTCGGCGGCCACGAACACATCGCATTTCTTGCCCAGGAGCTTCAGTATTTTCTCATCTTCGGTGTTGCCCATCACGGTGATCTCGTTCACCTCTTTCTGCTGCAGCGCCACCTGGTCATCCAGGAAACAATACACCACCACGTCATTGCTCTGGAAGGCGTCTAAGGCCAACACGCCCAATTCCTGAGCACCTAATATAATTACAGGGTTCTGCATGATCTTCTTTCAGTTAAATGGTTGGCGGGCCTGGCTTCTTTGAAAGCAAAAGACCCTGAATTTTCTCCCTTTACCGGGAAAGCGATTGGCGTTTTGGACCAGTTTTGGGAAAAATGGGTCTAAAACGGAACAGCCTGCAAAAATAGGCAAAGAAAATGGAATAGGTTAACGCCCCCACCTGATTAGCCCATTGAACCACTTCTGCCAGGGTCCCCATGCCAGCACCACCGTCAGGAAAAACGGTAGCAGCGGCGCGCGGTACCTGAACAGGGTTCCCAGGTTGGGCGTGGGCAACGAAACCAATACCGCCCCGATGAAAAAGAAAACAAGCAATACCACTAAGAAACCCGGCAGACGAGGCCATCGTTTCTGGTACAATAGATACCCTATAGTTATGCTCACCAATACCAGTAAAAGTAAATTCTCCAACCCTGCCAATTTGTAGAACAACGGCGTTGGTTCCCATACAAAGGGCCGGAACAGCATCTGGAACACCGCCTCAGGAGAATATCTTATAAAAGACCAAACATTCGCATCTAACCCCGGGAGCAGCAACAGCGGTTTGGTGGGATCAGACTTGGCCAGCAGATTGGTGTAATTCCAGACAATATGCTGCACAAAAAAATCTAGGTTGAAGGTGGGGTGCGCAAAGGAAGCCACAAAGCCCCCGGTCAGCAGTAGCATACCCCAGACTAGTAATTGCCTCCCCTTCGGCTGCAGCCATTTTACTTGCTTCGTTAGCCATTGCATGAATAGCCAGGAGAAAAGCAGCACCAATACCACCGCAGCCAAAAAGAACTTGATTTTCCAGAGCAGGTAGATGCTGGCCAGCAAAAGGATGCTATTATGCAGATTGACCGCTTTCTCTTTGGCTTGTCCTAATTGCAACACCAACCCTATGGTGAGGCAAAGACTGCCCATAAATACACTGTCTTTGGAGACACCTCCTGTCCAGAAAACCACCGAGGGGAAAAACAGAAAAGCGATGACCGCTGCGGTGCTATACTCTGGAAAATACCGCTGCAACTTGTCTACCAGGTACCAACATCCCCAGAAACTGAACAAGGAGAGATACAAACCGCTGCCCCAGAAGGAACTACCGGTCAGGAAATGGAGGAGGCTCAGTAGTTTCACGAAGAAGAAGGAGTTGGAATACCCCGGCCACCGGGAAAACCCGATGGGCATATCTCCTAGCTCATTGAAAAGCAGTAAGCGTATATATTGATTTGGATCTTCCTGGGCTGCTGCGTTTACCGCACTTGCCTGTTGATGGAACAACCCCATGTCTCCGCCGCCAAAGTATTCTAAGTAGATATACCCTAACAAAAAGCCACCGACTAACTTCAGAAACAGTGCGGGCCAGAAGAAACGCCGCAAGGCTTGGCTCTGCCGGGCCTGGGACCAAAGTAGATACACCAACAGAAAGAAGAAAGGAAGATGCAGCCTGGTCAGTAGGTTCATGCGGGTGATAGGTTCTGTTTCAGCAGGCGGTGCCCGATGCTGCAATGTAAGCATTTCTTGGGAGCACAGTAATTTTGGTACAGCCCCAGCAAGGCCTGGGAGTCGGCGGCGCAGGTGTGCGGGAAGCCAAGCCCGGTATAAATCCGCGTGATTTTGTTCTGTTCCTTGACCAGGCGTTCCAGCAGGGTCACGGCTTTTTCCTGATAGCCGTCATTGCCCTGCAGCCGGCTGTAGGCGACCAGCAAAGGAGCCACCACATTAATCAACAGCCCCTGAATGCTATCGTCTCCAATTCTCTGGTAAAGCTGGGCCGAAGTTCTTCCGGGTGCATAGTGCTCTTGCCAATAAGCCGGCGGGGATTGTCTGAAATAAGTAAAGTAATCCTCCAGGTTATCGCAGGCCACCAGGTCTGCCCATAAGTGATGATGCGCCTGCAGTACGGCCAACCATTGCCCTACCCGAATGGCCGGGAAATTAGCGGGCCTCAGCCGAAGGTAATTCCAGGCGCTCTGGGGCAGCGGGGCCGACAAGCTATGTTTCTGGGTGAGGTATTGATGTTCTTTTTCCAGTTCCTGCAAATAAGCAACCTGCTCCTCCAGCGAAACTAACAAACCAGCCTGCCCAAATACCAAAGCCTCTAGTTGTTTGGGAACGTGCCGGTACCGGTTTATCAGAGAAAGCGGCAACACCTGCGTGAGTTGAGAAAAACCCTGTTGGTTGATCTTGAACCCGAAGCCGGCGGCCATGGTCTGGTACACCGTACTTTCCCAATCTTGCCGGGTTTGGGTGAGGCGCTCCTGAACAAGGTCGGCTTTCAGTTGCAGCCTTTCCAGCAGGGTCTTCTCCATCATGGCCGACTTATAGATACTGTCCACCCGCGGGACCTGCGCGGCGCACGGGATCTCTTCCTGGCTCCAGAGCAATTCCTGGTACTGGGCCTGCAAGGACAAATCCACGCGGCCTTTCAGCTCCAGGGTAGGCATAAGTGTCCCTTCCTCCCGTTGCACGGACTCGTCTTCTTCCCACACCACATGCAATACCACCTGGTTGTATTTAGCGTCCTGCTGGTGCCTGTGCCGTTGCCAGTCAGAGGTCAGTAAGTGCAGTTCCACACTTCCCACCCACTCCGTATCCCCTAGTAATATGCGGGCATTAGAAAAGTCTGGCCCGGCATCTGACCGGTTGTAGAGGCCAGGCGTCCTGACTACTATTTCCTCGCCGGCGGTAGTACGCAGGTTATCTTTCAGGAAGTATTGGTATTGCCAGACGTAGTGGAGGAAATCTTCTTTCATGCAAACAGAAACAGCCTTTCTCGTATCCAGTGCTTCTACGCAAGAGACCGGGAAAGGCTGTTTCTGTTTTAGGGCTCGTTTTCCGGGAAACAGGCCCGAATAACTAAACTTCAGGCTGCAGACATTTCTATTTCGGCAGGTACTCGTTCAGGTAGCGTTCCATTTGCTGTTGCACGGCCATAGCGGCGGCCCGGGCTTTCTCCGCGAAGTCTTCGCCCTGCGACGCGTAGATGATCTGGCGGGAAGAATTCACCAAGAGGCCACACTGGCGGTTCATGCCGAATCGGGAGATTTCCTCCAGGCTTCCGCCTTGCGCGCCTACGCCGGGCACCAGCAGGAAATGGTCTGGCGCGATTTCCCGTACCCGTTCAATATAGTCATGGCGGGTGGCGCCAATCACGTACATCATATTCTCGGCGGAACCCCATTTCTGGCTGTCTTTGAGTACTTTCTCAAATAGGAAATAAGACTTGCCCTCAGACACCACGCTCAGCAACTGAAAATCGTCATGGCCGGGGTTAGAGGTAAGGGCCAGCAGGATTACCCATTTATTGGGGAACTGCAGGAAAGGGGTCACGGAGTCTATGCCCATATACGGGGCCACCGTGAGGGCATCAAAGTCCATCTGCTCAAAAAAGGCGCGCGCGTACAGTTCTGAGGTATTCCCTATGTCTCCTCGCTTGGCATCGGCAATAGCGAAAATATTCTCCGGGATCACGGACAACGTACGGTCCAGGCTCACCCAGCCTTTGGGGCCGTGTGCCTCATAGAACGCGATGTTGGGTTTGTAGGCCACGCACAGGTCCTGGGTGGCTTCAATGATCTGGCGGTTAAACTCAAAGATAGGGTCTTCCAACTGCAGCAGGTGCGGCGGGATTTTTTTCAGATCTGTGTCTAGCCCAATGCATAGGTAAGAGCGCTTGCGCTGAATCTGTTCAAATAACTGGTCTCTGGTCATGGGAATTTCAATCAGGTGCTACCGCAAATCTAACCTGTTTTTGGCTCGTTTTCTGAAAAAAAGGTCAAAAACAGAAAAGGCTCCCGCATTTCTGCAGGAGCCTTTCACTGATTGATAATTTGGTCAGTCCTAACGAAGGTCTACCACTTTCACACCTTTGTATTTGCTCTTATCAAAAGCGAAATAGTTGTTCTCCAGGGGAGGATTGGCGGTAAACTTCTTCACCGAATAGGTGTAGCGGTTCCCGTTCTTGCGGAACATCTTCCAGGACTTGATGGAGTTGTCCTTCTTGCTGATGTGCAGCCTTACTTTGAACACCTGGTTATCGCGGTCATCCGGGGTCAGGTCCACTACGTGCACCGCTTCGCCGCCCACTTTCTCCTCGCCGGCATACACATAGCGGTAGCCTTTCTGATAGAGGGTGTAGATCTGGTTAGGCGTCATTTCCTGCTCTTCGGGGTCAAAGTCTGAGATGGTCACTTCGTTCTCCTTTTTCATGAAGGTCCAGATGGTGGCGCCGTTGTTGATGATCTCCTGCCCGGCCACGGCCAGCCTGAATTTATTGCCGGCCACCGTGATATCGCCGTTGATGGACTCCTTCACCTTGGTGGAAGGACTTTCCAGCGTCTGGGTGAAAGAAACTTTAAAAGCATTCATGGCCTGGTACTTCTTGCTCATGGCATCCAGAATTTTCTGGGCCTGCGGGTCTTTCTGGGCGTTCTGCGCCTGGGCAAAAGGCACTACCAGCAAAAAGGCGAGCAGAAGGGAAAATATTCGTTTCATGGGTTCTTATTTTGTTGAATGAAATGCAGTCATAGTATACTACGGTTGCATGCTATTCAATAACTGTTCCAAACTGTACTCATCCGGAATTAAAACTTCGCGGGCCTTGCTTCCCTCAAACGGGCCTACCACGCCGGCGGCCTCTAATTGGTCTATCAAACGTCCCGCGCGGTTATAGCCCAGTTTCAGGCGGCGCTGCAGTAAAGACGTGCTACCCTGCTGGTGCGTGACCACAATGCGGGCAGCTTCTTCAAACATGGCATCCTTGTTACTAGGGTCAAACTCGGCTTTGTCATTGCCGCTTTCATCACCCACAAATTCCGGCAACAGATACGCATCTGAATAGCCCTGTTGTTCGCCAATGAAATCACAGATGCGGTCCACCTCGGGGGTATCCACGAACGCGCACTGCACTCGTATCAAATCTGAACCTAATGAGAACAGCATGTCCCCCTGGCCAATCAACTGATCGGCGCCGCCGGTATCCAGAATGGTACGGGAGTCAATCTTGGACGTTACCTTAAAGGAGATACGGGCCGGGAAGTTGGCCTTGATGATACCGGTGATCACGTTCACCGACGGACGCTGCGTAGCCACCACCAGGTGAATCCCGATGGCCCTGGCCAGCTGCGCCAGACGCGCGATAGGCGTTTCCACCTCTTTTCCGGCGGTCATCATCAAGTCGGCTAACTCATCAATTACCAGCACGATGTAGGGCATGAACTTGTGGCCCTTCTTGGGGTTGAGGCGGCGCTCCACAAACTTAAGGTTGTACTCCTTCAGGTTACGGCAACCGGCGTCTTTGAGGAGGTCATAGCGCTGGTCCATCTCCATGCAGAGCGAGTTGAGCGTGTTCACTACCTTTTTGGTGTCGGTGATGATGGCCTCGTCGGTATCGGGTAGTTTGGCCAGGAAGTGGCGCTCAATCTTGTTGAACAACGATAACTCCACCTTTTTAGGATCCACCAGCACAAACTTCAATTGCGACGGGTGGCGCTTGTACAGCAAAGAAGTCAAAATAGCGTTCAGACCCACTGATTTACCCTGACCCGTGGCACCCGCCATGAGTAAGTGGGGCATTTTGGCAAGATCGGTGATAAAGACCTCATTGGTGATGGTTTTCCCGAAGGCGATAGGCAGTTCCATCTCGCTCTTCATGAACTTCTCAGTGCTCAGAATGGATTTGATGGACACCATCTCCTTTTTCTTGTTGGGCACCTCAATACCAATTGTTCCCTTGCCCGGGATGGGCGCAATGATCCGGATACCCAGGGCGGCTAAGCTCAGGGCGATGTCGTCTTCCAGGCTCTTGATTTTGGAGATCCGCACGCCGGCTTCGGGTACAATCTCATACAGGGTCACGGTGGGCCCGATGGTGGCTTTAATGGAAGCAATCCCAATGCTGTAATTGCCCAGGGTCTCTACAATCTTGTCTTTGTTAGCTTCCAGCTCTTCTTTAGTCACTTGTACCTTGCCCACGCCGTAGTCGGTGAGCAGGTCAATGGAGGGGTATTGGTAGCGCGGCAGGTCTAGCGTTGGGTCATAATTCTCGCTCACCAGCGTGTCGGCCTCTTCTTCCAAAGGAACCTTGGCAATGGCCAGTTCTACTTCCTCTTCCTCCTCGTCTTCAAAATCGTCCTCCAGCAGCACGTCTTCGTCCTGCTCTACTTCCAGGGCTAAGGAAGGGGTGCTTACTCTAGGGGTAACCGGTAATTCATTGACGGCAAATAATTCGTCCTCCGGCTCTTCTTCCTCCAGCAGTTCATCTTCATCATAATACTCTTCCTCCTCCTCCTGCTCTTCCTGGTTCTGCAGCGCGAACGGCGCCGGGTAAATGGTTTCCTCTTCCTCTTCTTGCTGGGCGGCAAACGAGCCTGATGGATTAGTCATGTGGTTCATGCCCGCCATGGACGGCGAGGCATAGACACCGGATTCAGCTCTGTCTTCCGCGGCAACAGCGGGAGCAGCAGAAGGCCGGGCAATGCGAGGACGGTTAAGCGTAGTGATATTGAAGAAGAACATCACAAAGGCAATGAGCGCAAAGGCCAGCAGCAGACCGGTTCCCCAACCCAGCAGGCTTTGGAGCCACAGGGCAGATTCATAACCAATGGCGCCGCTCATAAACCCGAAATCGGCGGCCGAACTGTTCATGAGCACCAGGTACCCGGCAGTCACGCAACCCCACAACAGCCCGAAGAGGCAAAGGGTCATGACCGATGAGAAAGTGATGGTGGTGCGCCGGAACACAATCCGGTATCCTATGTAGAAAATGATGGGCACAAAAAAGAAGGAGGCAACCCCAAACCAGCGGTTAATGAAGTAGTCTGACACCCAGGCCCCAAACAGACCCAGCCAGTTCTCAGACTCCAGGCCGGCGGCTTTCACGTCCTCGGTGGTCACCGATTCCACAATGCTCTGGTCTGCGGCACCCGTGAACAGGAACGAGACAAAGGCAATGGTCAGGTACAGCGAAGAAAGCAGGAAGAAAAACCCGATGAACAGCTGCAGCCGTCGGTCTTTGAAAAAAGTGAAAGATAGTTGCGGGGTCTGGAAAGGTTTCCTAGGTGCTTTCGGCTCTTTGGGGGCTTTTGTTTCCGTTCTTCCCTTCGGTTCATTCTGCGTGCGGGGCGTATTCTTTGGCCGCGGACCAGTCCCTACTTCCCGTTTATATGTGTTCGTTGCCATGCTGTCTCCAAACTTCAAATCTACACTATTCCGTTCAATAAGCCTTGAACATTTTGGCAGTATATGGTTTATAAAATATAGTATTTACTTCAGCAGGCGCTGGTTAATCTGCTTTATCAAACCCGGCCCCTCGTAAATGAAACCGGTGTACAATTGCACTAAATCGGCCCCGGCCGAAAGCTTGTCCAGCGCGTCCTGCGGGTTCATGATGCCGCCCACGCCTATTATTCTTACTTCCTCAGGCAACTGCTGGCGTAGGTACCGTACTACCTCAGTAGAGGCATGGGTCAAGGGTTTTCCGCTCAGGCCGCCGGCGCCAATCTGGGCAATGCGCTCCGGAGAGGTGGTCAGCCCGGCCCGGCTAATGGTGGTGTTGGTGGCGATGACCCCAGAAAGCTGGGTCTGGACGGCAATCTCCACAATGTCATCCAGCTGCGCCTGGTTCAGGTCGGGGGCAATTTTCAGGAGCAGGGGCTTGGCTTTGCCCTGGTTGCGGTTCTGCAGGTTGCTCAGCAGGTCCAGAAGCGGTTCCTTTTCCTGCAGAGCCCGCAGGTCTGGGGTATTGGGCGAGCTCACGTTTACCACAAAATAATCTACCACGTCATAGAGCGCATCAAAGCAATACAGGTAATCCTGCAGGGCCTGCTCATTGGGCGTGACCTTGTTCTTGCCAATGTTGCCGCCCACTATCACGTTACTCTTCCGGCTCCGCAGGCGCTCCACGGCTTTGTCTACGCCCTCATTGTTGAAGCCCATGCGGTTGATGATGGCGCCGTCTTGCGGCAACCGGAACAGGCGCGGCTTTGGGTTCCCCTCCTGGGCCTTGGGGGTAAGCGTGCCAATCTCAATAAACCCAAACCCCAGCTCCGCGAACTCATCAATCATGCGGGCGTCTTTGTCAAAGCCGGCGGCCAGCCCCACGGGATTAGGGAACGTCAGCCCAAACACCTTCCGCTCCAGCCGCGGGTCCGTTACCTGAAACAGGCTCTTGCTGATAGACTTGGCCAGTGGCAGGTGGTAGGCACTTTTTAAGGCAGCGGTGGTGAGGTGGTGGACCTTTTCAGGGTCAAGTTTAAACAGCAGCGGTCTGAGGAGTTCTTTATACACGGTGGCAAGGGTTTAGGCAAAGATAAAAAATACCCGGGTTCTACCTGCCTTTCGTGTAATCTTGCGGACGCTCTTCCAATATTAAACACTTAACCGCGTTACTCTTACAGTGGCAGACTAAAATGATTCATATACTTTTTGTAGAATACTGCAAAAGGCACGAACTTTGCTACATCTTGGTAAATTTAGGAAGAGGACGATGGTAGAGTTATTGAATTCAAAGTTGGAGGTTACCTGGTCAGCCGAGGAGAAAACGATTTTAGATGCCGCCGTGGCCCTGGCCGAAGAAAGCCACCAGCCTACTTTTATAAGGGACGTGCTGCTTTTCCTGTATCAGCATTCCCGGGCCAAATTCATCCTTGTCAGCCGGAAAGGGCCTCAACCAGAGGAAATGACCAGTCTGGGGCTGTTAGTGGATGGCACCTTAACCTTTGAGCAAATTACCTATTCCCTTGCAGGCACCCCCTGTGAGTTGGTCCAGAAGCACGAGATCTGCTACTTCCCCAGAGATACCCAAGCCCTCTTCCCCACCGATGAGTACCTGAGCCTTTATGGCATTGACAGTTATTTTGGGGCTCCGCTCCTGAATGCAACTGGGGAGGTTACCGGCCTGGTAACCCTCATGCATCAGGAACCGCTGGCCAACCCTACCCTTATTGAACTCATTCTCAGTATTCTATCTCCTCCGCTAGAGGAGTTGTTAGAAGCATCTGCGTAACCTACGTCTATGAAAGCCAGCAAAAAGTGCCCCCACTGCGCCCAATGGTCTGTCTGGCAAAGAAACCCTACGGACCGGTGTGAGCATTGCCACAACCTGCTGGACCCCGCCGCCGCGGAACGCCTCAAAGCCCAGGCGCAACGCAAGACCGAGGAGAACAACCGCTTTACGGTAGACTTCATTCAGATAGACCCGCAAGACTCTGCCTTCACCAAGTTCTATAAAGGGATTGGGCTTGGCTTTCAGTTGGCGTTTGTGGGCATTATGTCTTTTATCTTATGGCTCATCGCGCTGCTGGCCGGTTAAGCTGGGCCACCTTTACTCCCCTTTTCTGGGTTCTGGCCGCCCTGTACTTGGGCCACCGTATTTTAGCCTGGCTGTCCGTTCCGCGGGCTTCCTGGGTGCGGCATTACCTGGACGACCTCCTTTGCCTGCCCCTTCTCCTCACCGTCACCCTTTTTTTCATGCGGGCACTTTTCGGCCCCGCCGTGCGGTTTACCAACTACCAGGTGGCTTTTGCGGTAGTTTATGTGGCTTTGGCCTTTGAGGTTTTCTTCCCGCTGTTCCTGCCCCGCTACACCCCAGATCTTTGGGACGTAGTGCTGTACGCCATAGGAGGTTTTATTTTCTACCGCTTTTTGAATAAGTAACCCGTGGGCTGTTTTAGGGCTGTTTCCGTAAAAACAGGCCCAAAACGCGCTGCTCAGCCCAACCTCCTTCTCGTCTGTCTGGTATAAACAGGGCGATGGAAGAAAAGGGACACATATATATTGGCACCTCGGGGTGGCACTACAACCACTGGAAGGGCAATTTCTACCCCTCGGGCGTTACCTCCAAACAATTCACGGAGTACTACCTGCGGTATTTTAAGACGGTGGAGATCAACAATTCCTTTTACAGGTTACCTTCTGCCGAGACCTTTGCCGCCTGGTACGCCAGCGTGCCCGAAGACTTCATCTTTGCGGTAAAGGCCAGTCGCTACATCACGCACATGAAGAAACTCAAAGACCCGCAGCAGGGACTTTCTCTGTTGTTGGGCAACGCGCAGGCGTTAAAAGAGAAACTGGGACCCATTCTATTCCAACTGCCGCCTGCCTGGCGCCTGAACCTGGATCGGTTCCAGAATTTCCTGAAGGCCCTGCCGCCCTACCACCGCTATACCTTTGAGTTCAGGGACCCCAGTTGGTACCAGGAAGAAGTGTACCAACTGCTGCAGGAGCACAACCACGCCTTCTGCATTTATGACCTGGCCGGCCACCAATCGCCTATAGAAGTCACCGCCGATTTTGTCTACATCCGGCTGCACGGCCCCGAAGGCAAATACAATGGCAGTTACTCAGAGGAAGCCCTGCAGAACTGGGCCGCCCATTGCCGCACCTGGGCCCGGGAAGGGAAAGACGTATACGTGTACTTTGACAATGACATTAACGGCCACGCCCCGGTCAATGCCATCCGGCTGCAGGAGCTGGTGCGGGAGTAAGCATTTTGAGGCCGTTTTCCAAAAACAGCCTCGAAACGAAAATCAGACTATAGACTCAGAACGCCTTTCCAACCCATATGCCTCTGCCAACAGTTCATAGCTGCGTAGGCGGTCCTGGAAATCATAGGTGATGGTGACCACCACAATCTCGTCTACCTGGTAGGCTTCGGCTAAGGCATCTAATTTTGCTTTGACCGTGTCTGGCGTACCCACCACCAGGCGCTGGCGGTTGTATTGCACCTGGGCCAGTTCATCGGGCGCTAAATCCTCATAAAAAGCCTTGGCCGTTTCCAGAGAGGGCACCCCTCCGGCTTTGCCTTGCCTGATGTGCAGCATGAGCATGTCCATGGAGAGTTGCAGTTCCTCGGCCTTTTCTTGGGTGTCGGCGCACAAGACAAAGATCCCGAAGTTACCGGCCGGCTTTTTCAGAAGGGCTGAGGGGCTGAACCGGGTCTGGTAGGCGTGCATCATCTCGGGGCCGCCGTTGGGGTTGATGAAATGGGCGAAGGAAAAACCCATCCCGAAGTGAGCCGCAAACACGCCGCTCTGCCCGCTTGAACTCAAGAGCCAGCGCTCGGGCGTAGTCGCCGACCGGGGCGTCACTTTCACGTTGCCAGCTTCAGAGCCATTCAACCCGTCCTGCAGGAACCGGTCCAGGTCCATGAGTTGGTCCACAAAATCCTGCTCGTTGAACTGGTTGTAGGGGTTGAGCAAGGCGGCGGTCCGGCGGTCGGTGCCGGGCGCGCGGCCAATGCCCAGGTCAATGCGGTTAGGGTACAGGGCTTCCAGTAACCGGAAATTCTCCGCTACTTTCAGGGCACTGTAGTGCGGCAGCATGACCCCGCCCGAGCCAATGCGCAGGTGTTGGGTATGAGCCGCCAAATGCGGAATTAGGACTTCGGGCACAGGCCCGGCCAGGCCTAACGTGTTGTGGTGCTCAGAGACCCAGAAACGGGTGTAGCCCAGACGGTCTGCCAACTGCGCCAATTGCAGGGTTTCCTGCAACGCCTGCTCTGCCGTTCCGCCCGCCCTCACTGGCGACTGGTCCAACAAACTTAATTTTATTTTCTTCGCCTGGGTCATACTTCTATTCTATTTAATAATGTTCTTCGCGCCAAGGTGCCTGTTGCCGACGGTTTATTCGCTGGGGGTGGTTTGCGTTTTGGGCCCATTTCCGTGAAAACAGGCCTAAAACGGCGTATACTTTCCTGGCACCGGTAGGCGTTTAGGCCTTACAAATACGCTTGCTTCCTGTGGGCTTACGGGTACTTGCCCTGTTTCAGCCCTTCTATTTTACGGCCATTTTAGGAAAAACAGGCCTAAAACGGTGCAACCCGGCCAGTATCCTTGGGGGAAGCATAGCCTTTGCCTCGGTTTATACGTTCATAGCGCATGCCCTTTTTCAATTCTTACTTCGGGAGCTTCTCAGACTGGATCAATACCCACTGGCACCGGTGGCGCATACGTCATGCCCCTAAACTGACCATGACCTACTGGCGGTCGCTGGACCACCGCGGCTGGATGCGCGTTTTGGGCAAGGCCGTAACGGCGGTGCTGCTGGTGCTGTTCCTTTTCTACCTGGCGGTGTACTTCGGGTTGTTTGGCTGGCTGCCCACCAAGCGGCAACTCAAAGACGTGCAGAATGACATGCCCTCTGAGGTCTACACCGCTGACAGCGTGCTTATTGGCCGCTATTTTATCCAGGACCGGACCAACGTGAAGTTCCAGGACATTGCCAAACCCGCCATTGACGCCCTAATTGCCACCGAAGACGTGCGCTTTTACGAGCATGACGGCGTGGATTACCGAAGCCTGGCCCGCGTGTTCATCAAAAGCCTTTTAATGCAGGAAGAAAGCTCCGGCGGGGGAAGTACCCTTAGTCAGCAGCTGGCCAAGAACCTGTTCCCGCGCAAGGACCTGGGCTTTCTCTCTATGCCCGTGAACAAGATGCGCGAGGTCATTCTGGCCCGCCGTTTTGAGGCCATTTACACCAAAGAAGAGATCCTGACGCTGTATCTGAACACCGTGCCCATGGGCGGAAACGTGTACGGCATTGAATCGGCGGCCCGCCGATTCTTCAACACCTCGGCAGACTCCTTGAAAACTGAGGAGGCCGCCACCCTCATTGGCATGCTCAAGGCCACCACCACCTATAATCCTCGCATCAATCCGGAGCGCTCGCGGCAACGAAGAAACGTAGTGCTGGCCCAGATGGCCAAATACGGCTACCTTACCCCGGACCAGAAAAACCACTTTCAGGGCCAACCTCTCAAGGTCAAATACAACCCATACTCCCACCACAGCGGCCTAGCCACCTATTTCAGGGAGCACCTGCGCGGGGAACTGACCAAATGGGCGGCCCAGCAGGAAAACCGCGAGGGCGAGCCCTATAACCTGTACAATGACGGCCTCAAGATCTATACCACCATTGACAGCCGCCTGCAGCGCCACGCTGAGCAGGCTCTCAAGCAGCGCATGTTCGCCCTGCAGCTGGATTTTGACAAGCACTGGGGCAAAAGTTCTCCTCTGGCGGGCCAGCCCGATATCCTGAAAGCCGCCAAAGAACGGTCTCTGCGCTACAAGCGCCACAAGGCTGCGGGGTTGTCAGACAAAGAGATAGACAAGATCTTCAACACTCCCCGACCCATGGAGATCTTCAGGTGGCGCGGCGCGGTTTCCCGCACCATGAGCCCCATGGACTCGCTTCGGCATTATCTGCGCTACCTTAATGCGGGTTTTGTGGCCATGGAACCCCGTAGCGGCTACGTGCGTGCGTGGGTGGGCGGCATCAACCACAATTTCTTCCAGTATGACCACGTGCGGTCCAGAAGGCAGGTAGGCTCCACCTTTAAGCCGTTGGTGTTTGCGGCGGCCCTGGACCGCGGCATTGCGCCCTGCTCCTACTTCCCCAATGACCGCGTGGTGTTTCACGAGTACGAAAACTGGTCGCCCAAGAACTCAGACGATCAGTACGGCGGCGCCTACTCCATGCAGGGTGCCCTGGCGCAAAGCGTGAACGTGGTGGCCGTGAACGTGGCCATGCAGGTAGGCATACCCAAGATTGTGCAACTGGCCAAGAACATGGGTATTACCGGCGACCTGCCTACCACTCCATCGCTGGCCTTAGGTACTGCCGATGCCAGCCTTCTGGAAATGGTGGCTGCTTACGGCACCCTGGCCAACGGCGGCTACCAGGTAAAACCGCGTTACCTGCTGCGCATAGTGGACAGAAACGGCAAAGTGCTCCTGGACCAAACCAACCCTAACGGCCAAGGGCGGCAAGTACTGGCCAGCCAGGCCACGGCTCTGTTAAGACCCATGCTGCAAAGCGTGATCACTGAAGGGACCGGCCAGCGCCTGCGCCGCGATTACAACCTGAACATGGACATTGCCGGCAAGACTGGTACCACCCAATCGCACGCTGATGGCTGGTTTATCGGTTTTACGCCCGACCTGGTGGCTGGGGCCTGGGTAGGTGGCGAGGACCGCCGCATCCGGTTCCGCGACCTGGAACAGGGAGGGGGTTCTAATACCGCGCTGCCCATTTGGGGGAATTTCTTCCAGCGCGTGGGCAAAGACCGTGATTTCAGGACCTATGCGTATAGCAGGTTCTCGCCTTTACCGTCTCATCTGCAGGGCTATCTCAATTGCCCGGCCTTCCAGCCGCCTATGCCGGTGTACACCGAAATGCCTGAGGAAGAAGACAGAGGTGTAGATGAGTTCTTCAAGAAAAGCGGTAAAAAGCTGAAGGATCTTTTTAAAGGAAAGGGTAAAAAGAAAAAGGATTGGCAGGAACAGCTGGAGGAGGATTTAGAGAAAGAACAGAAACGAGGCAAAGGCCGAGGCCGCTGGTCCAGAGAGTAAAGGTGGAGATTTTGAAATGTACAGGCAATCCCTTGTGTTTGCCCTAACGCATAACCATTGTACAAGCTTTCACCAAACGTAAAAAGGCCAACCACAAGGGATTGCCTCTACCAAAGTCTCTACAGACAAAAAAGCCTCATCCTTAACGGGTGAGGCTTTTTTTATGCTTCGTTTCAGGGCCGTTTTCAAGAAAACAGGCTCAAAACAGTTTTGGCTACGTTACTGGCCTTGACGCTTCTCAAGTGTCACCTTGGCTTTATGGCAGATGCCACCCAGCGGCGGGTTGAACTTGGAGACACTCACCTTCACCTGCTGCACAAACGGAAACTCATTCAGGATTCCTTCAATGATGCGGTGGCCCAGGTGTTCCAGAAGACGGGCCGGAAGGCTCATTTCATGGAGGACCAGCTTGTAGAGTTTTTCGTAGTTAACGGTTGCTTCCAGGTTATCTGAGGCGGCGGCGGCATGCAAATCGGTTTGGATGTACAGGTCCACGCCGTACTTGTTGCCTATCTTCTGCTCCTCGTCATAATAGCCATGGAAGGCAAAGAACTCCATGCCCTCCAGCGCAATTTCTCCCATAAAAACCGTTTCCTAGATCTCGTCAAAGAAGGAACCACCGCCGGCTACCGCCGCGGCGGGCTTAGCCTGGGTAGTCAAAGGAGGTTGTACCTCTGGCTTTTCTGGAAGTGGGTGCTCCCGCTCTGGCTCTGGCTCCTCTACCGGGGTTGGACCTGGTTTAGAAGGAACCTCTGGCTTGGCCGGCTCAATTTCAGGAGGCGTGGTAGTGGGGCGTACCGGCGTGCTTGGCGGCACAATTTCCGGGGTGCGCGGGTGTACGTCTGGCGCCGGGTTAGGGATATGCACGGGCGGAATGGTGCCCGGCGTAGACGGGATAGACTCCCGGCTACCGCCGCCGCCGCCAATCTCATAAGCTTGGGGCTGATCTGTGAAAGTGTGCGCAGAAGCGTTGCTTGGTATAGAGGCAGGTGCTACCGGCTGTATAGAAGTTGAATTGAAGGCGTTCATGTGTGTATCTTTTTCGTGGCCTGGGCGCTGCACTTTTGCCTGTGCGGCCCTAGATAAGATACTGCCAATAGAGGTTTTTGGTTTTGCTTTGGTCTTCTCCACCTTGTCCAGGGCGTCTGAGGCCATGTTCTGCAAGTCACGCACCATGTTCTCCAGGTAATCTTCCAGGCGCAGGTAATCCTGCTCCAGATGCTTCACCTCGGCTTGCATGTCTGTGATGGCTTTTTCGGCTTGCTGATAGGCGTTGTCTACCACGCTGCGGGCCTTCTGGCGGGCGGCATCCAGGAGCTGATCGGCCTGTAGTTGGGCTTCTCTAATCTGCAGGTCGGCAGCTTTGGAGGCCTGCTCTACCATGCTGTTACCGGTGTCTTCGGCGGTCTTGAGGGTTTTGTATAAAGAAGATTCCACTTCGCGCAGCTTCTGGACTTCACGGGTGGCCACCTCCAACTTCACTCTAAGGTCTTTGTTCTCGTCCTGCAGCTTTTCCCACTGCTGGGAAAGCGTCAATAAAAAAGCCTGAACCTCATCTTTGTCCAACCCCCTAAACGCCTTCTCAAACGTTTTCTGTCTGATTTCTAACGGTGTAATCTTCATATTTCCTTCAAGGTTAACGCCCAAACCGCAATGCTGCGGTCATCACTACACGAAACTAACTGATTCCAGTGAGCCGACCAAAACAATTTGTTGACAGAGGTACCGTGGCCGGCGTGGCGGGCTTTGTCAATCACTTTCAATAATTTAAAGGTCTGGGCATCCCACACCTTCACAGATTTATCCATGCTGCAGGTGGCAAAAAGCCGCCCGTTGGGGCTGAACGCAATGTGGTTCAGGGTGAACAAATGCGCTATGATGCTGGTGTGTTCCTGGTAACTGTTTTCCGTGTCCCAGACCCGCAGGTGGGCATCGCGGCTGCCGCTGAGCAGGTAGCTGCCGTCTGGGGTATAGGCCACCGTGAAAACCGAGCCCGTATGCCCTTCTAACGTTTGCTTTACTTCCAGCGTGTGCAGGTCCAGAATCAAAATTCTATGGTCGCTCAGGCCCAGGGCCAGTTCAGGCTTGCCGGGGTGCAGAGCCAGACTACGGGTGCTTTTCTCAGAGAACCGCACCACCTTTTCCACTTCCAGCTTCTCCATATCCACTACTGCCAGGGAGCCATCGCCCAGGGCCACAAAGGCTCGGTGCAGTTCATGGGCGTACCGGATGTCAAAAATGGCGGCCGCCGGCAGCAGAATGGTTTTCACGATGGCTTTACTGGCCAGGTCCAGCACCTCCAGGCTATTGAAGTTATGGCCAATCAAAAGCCAGTTACGCTCGGGCACGTACCGCAGAGCATACACGCTGGAGCTTACCTGCGCCACCAGTTCGCCCAGTTCGGGCTTGGTCAGGTCCCAGCGGGCCACCATGCCATCGGCCCCCGCCGAAAAGAACTTCTGCGATTCAGGGGCCTGCTCCAAAACGTACACGCAGTCTTGGTGGCCGGTGAGCGTGTGTAATTTCTGAACCTGAAACGGACTGGCCATGGCGTGTCTGAAAAGTAAGGGAAGCTATTTTTGCCTAAATTTACCAAAAACAGGCCAAAAACCGGTAATTTCCTTTCCATGCCCCTGCACCAACTCTCCTCTTTGTCTCCTACCACCATGCTGGGCCTCTGGCATGTGCAGGAAACCGCAGAGCAGTTGCAGGCACAGTTATTCGCCCTCCGGCCCGGCCATGATATTCCGGTTTTCAAGTCTGAGGCCCGCACCCGCGAGTGGCTGGCCGCGCGTCTGCTGGCCTACACGCTGCTGGAAAAACTGTCGGCCCCGCCGGTGATGCTGCACCGCAAGGAAACGGGCATGCCGGTCTGCTCTGCGGCGGGGTGGCACGTGTCATTGACGCACTCGGGCCCCTGGGTGGGGGCGCTGGTTTCGTGCTCTGCGCAAGTTGGCATAGATATTGAATTAAGACATGAGAAGATTCTGCGGCTGGCGCCGAGGTTCCTGAACGAGCCTGAACTAAAGGCTTCAGAAGGCGATCTGGAAAAGGTGCTGTTGTACTGGAGCGCGAAGGAAACGCTCTACAAGGTGTACCAGGAAAAGGAACTGATTTTCAAGGAACAGCTGCTGGTCAGCGACTTCCACCGGCAACAGGCCGGTGTTTTTGAGGGACAGGTGCTTACCCCCACTTTTAACCAGCGGTACCCGGTGCAGTATGCCGTACATCCGGAATTTGTGCTTACCTATTTGCTGGCGTCTTTACCCTGAGCATCAGAATGAACCATTTGAGCGTTACCTAATAAATTGGCGGGTTTCGCTTCTAAAAATAATTCCCCGTAAACCTATGACTATGAACCGATATTTTACCTTTCTCCTGGCCTTCCTCCTCAGCAGCGCGGCTTTTGCCCAAAACGGCTACCGCATAGGGTCTAAGGTGGAGAACTTCACATTAAAGAACGCCCAGAACCAGTCGGTTGAGCTGAACAGTTTCAAAGACGCGCCGGTGCTGGTGGTGGTGTTTACCAGCGTGAACTGCCCGTATGCCAAGCTTTATGACGGCCGTATCCAGAGCCTTTCCAAAGCCTATGCCGGCAAAGGCGTGCGTTTTGTTTACGTGAACACGAACATTGGCTTGGAGGAAGGCGGCGAAGCAGCCCAGGCCCAACCCGACCTACCCACCTCCAACAGCTTCCCTTACCTGATTGACGAAGGCCAGCAACTGAGCAAGAAGTTTGGTGCCACCAAAGCCCCCGAGGTTTTTGTACTGCAAAACGCCCAGGACGGCTTCTACCTCCGCTACAAAGGCGCCATTGATGACAACCCCCAAGCCGAGGCCTACGTGAAAGACCGCTACTTGGCTACTGCCTTAGACGCGGTGCTGGCGGGTAAATCTGTTTCTTCAGCGGAACGCCGGGCCACGGGCTGTTTGATCAAGCGATTTTAAACGAATTGCCGATTGTTGATTGCTAATTGCTTTTAAGTAGACCCCACAGGTTGTAAAGACCTATGGGGTCTTTCTGTTTTAGGGCTATTTTCTGGAAAGTAGGCCAAAAGCAGAAAGGCTCTCTCCCGCAAGTTTACCGCCAGCGTAACTTGTGGGTGCCTATATAGTGAGATTAAAAACTCACGTCAGTTGATAAACTGACCATAAGAAAACCCTCAAGTTACGCTGTCGCTAAACTTGCGGGAGGAAGTAGGCATTGCCAGTCACTATTTCGGCTTCACTTCCAGAATTATACCCAAAACTGCACTTCTCATTTTCCCCTCGTACCTTTGCCCCACCCTTTTCTTAATTCTTAATTCCTAATTAAAAAGATGGATTTCCTGGACCCAGACCTGCAGGCCTACGCCGAAGCCCATACCTCACCCGAGTCACCGCTTCTGCGCCGGCTCAACCGTGAGACCCACCTGAACGTGATGAAACCGCGCATGCTGTCGGGGCATTTGCAGGGGCGCACGCTGGCCATGTTCTCACAGATGCTGCGCCCGCGCCGAATTCTGGAGATTGGAACTTACACCGGTTATTCGGCGCTTTGCCTGGCTGAGGGGCTGACCCAGGACGGCGTGCTGCATACCATTGACGTGAATGACGAGTTGGAGGACATGGTACGTCGGTATATAGCAGAGGCTGGACTGGAGCAGAAGATCCAACTGCACATTGGTCAGGCGGCCGAGGTGATTCCAACCTTGGAAGAGCAATGGGACTTGGTGTTTATTGACGCCGACAAAAAAAGCAACGCGCTCTACTATGACCTGGTCATCGATCACGTGCGGCCCGGCGGGTTCATTCTCACGGACAACGTGCTTTGGAGCGGGAAAGTGGTAGAGAAATTCAGGCCCAAACTGGACAAGGACACCGAGCTGATGCTGGCCTTCAACCAGAAGGTGCAGGATGACCCGCGCGTAGAAAACCTGCTCCTGCCCATCAGGGACGGGATTTTGGTGGCCCGGAAAAAGTAATCCACAACTTGTGGATAAGCCCGTGGATAAGAGCGTGGATAAATTTTACCGCCGCCCGCCTTCCTTCTCCCTCCCAAAATCGCCTACTTTGTAGTTGAACCGCGTGCTACAACTGGCTACCCAATAGGTGTTTATAAGCGCCCAACTCCAGTTTTACACGAACATAGGTTTTCTGCTATTCTTTTACCTTTTCTTTGATTCATCAGATGAAAAAATCCTTATCGCTCCTGTTGCTCAGCCTGTTATGCTGGGTGGCGCGTGCCCAGAGCCCGGTAGTGCCCAACAACATTTATTTCGCGGACATGCATCTGGAGATAAAAGAAAGCGCCCGGGTGGAAATCCAAAAAAATGTGGATGCCCTCATTAAGCACCCCGCCTATTTCCAGAAGAAAGTAGAGTTGGCAGACGCGTACTTCCCGTTTGTGGAGCAGGCCCTGAAACAGGAAGGCGTGCCCACTGACTTCAAATACCTCGTGCTACAGGAAAGCGGCCTGGTCTCTGATGCCGTGTCTACGTCTAATGCCGTGGGTTTCTGGCAGTTCAAGGAAGGTTCGGCCACCGAGTTGGGCATTAAGGTGAACAGCCAGGTAGACGAACGCAAGCATATTATTGAGTCTAGCCGCGGGGCCGCCAAATACCTTGTGCGCAGCAACGCCTATTACAAGAACTGGTTCAACTCGCTGCTTTCCTACTACCAAGGCCTTACCGGCACCAAAGCCCTGACCAAGACCTCAGACATTGGCGCCAAGAAAATGGAGGTGACCGCGCAGACCAACAAATACCTGCTCACGTTCCTGGCCCACAAAGTGGCCTATGAGAACGCCATCGGCAAGAACCCAAACCCCACCATTACCCTGCAGCCGGTAAAAGCGGTAGCAGGACAAACCCTAACGGAGATTGCCATGGCGGCCCAGGCAGATGCCGCTGAGGTGGAGCGCTACAACAAGTGGCTGCTGGCCTCCCGGGTGCCGTCAGATAAAGAATACACCGTCATGGTACCGCAGCTGTCCGGGGCTCCGCGTCCGGTAATCGCGCAGGCCTCCAGCCCGGTTTGGAAATCTTCTTCCACGGCCAGAACCTCGGCCAAGCCGAGAGCCTCGGTCATGAAGCCCAATGACAGCATCAGTAAAATTAAAGGCTTCTTTGCCACCCTGAAAGCTAAACTGACTGGCCAGCCGCAGGAATTGAAGTCCATCGTGGCCCAGCCCGGTGACACCAAAGACATGCTGGCCCTGCAAGGCAACATCTCCACCAGCAAATTCCTGCAGGTGAATGACATGAGTTCCTATGACCCCATTGTGCCGGGCCAGACCTATTACCTGCAAGCCAAGAACTCCAGAACATTGAACCCTGAGTACCATGAGGCCCAACCCGGCGAGACCATGCACAGCGTGTCTCAAAAGTACGGCATCAAACTCAAAAAGCTCTTGTCCAAAAACCGTATGACCTCCAAAGAGCGTCTGGAGCCGGGCCGCATGGTATGGCTGAAAGAAACCCGCCCGGAATCTATTCCGGTGGAGATCAGGCCTCAGTTGCAAGATGAGCCGGTGTCCGCCCCCAGGGAAGTGATTGCGCAGAAGCCTGCCCCTGCGGCGCAGCCTGCCGCCTCTAAACCGGCAACTGCCTCTACCTCCTCAAAGCCCGCTGCCATTAGCGTGGTAGTGGAAGACACTACGGCGGCCCCTTATGTTCGCAAGGCCATTGAGGATGTAGATGTGGCCGCACCGGTTGTGTCTTCTAACACCCAATACCCGAGCAAAAAGACGACCGGCGCCACCAAACCTGCCGCGCCCTTAGAGCGCAAAGCCCCAGACGAACCAGCAACGGCAGAACTGGAAACATCGGCGGCGGTGGTGGGTGCCACGTCACACGTGGTAGAGAAGGGCGAGACCTTGTATGCCATCTCCCGCAAGTACGGCGTCTCAATGGAAGACCTGCTGGCCTGGAACAACCTGGACGGCAGCGCCCCGCTGGCCTTAGGCAAAGAGTTGGTGCTGGTAGGCCCGGCCAACCAGATCTCAGCGGTAGAAACAATTGGTTCTGCTCCTGCTAAGGCACCTGCCACTTCGGCACCAGCCAATAGACCTGCCGCTGGGGTGAAAGAGCATACCGTGGTAGCCGGCGAAACGCTGTATGCCATCTCGCGTAAGTACGGCGTTACCCTGCAGAACCTTCAGGAATGGAATGAGCTGGGTACCGGCGCTATCTCTGTTGGTCAGGTGTTACAAGTGACCGCCCCGGAAACTACCCCAACCGTAGCTCCTGCTCAGGCACCTACAGCCAAACCAGCGGCGGGGGTAGTGACCCACAAAGTAGCTCCCGGCGAGTCTATGTATGCCATCTCCCGCAAGTACGGCGTCACCATCAAGGAGATTATGGAGTGGAACAACAAATCAGATTTCAGTGTGACGTTAGGTGAAAACCTGATCGTGAAACCTAAGCAATAACCTTAATACTTAACATAAACAGGAAAGGCCCGCTATAGTAGCGGGCCTTTCCGTTTTAAGCTAGTTTTGGCCAAACCAGGCTTAAAACGGAAAGCAGACTGTCCTTTTGGGAAGGCTTAGAAAAACTTAATCCTGCTCCGGCGGGGTGGTTAACTGGGTGGCTGAGCGAAGGCCAGTGGCTATCTCGGGCAGAATGCCCAAGCGCTCATAAATGGGCCGCACCATTTTTCTGAGGGCAGGAAGCTGCAGTGCAAAAGGCAGTACGCTGAGCGCGCAAAGCACCCCGCAGCCCAGCAGCGTATAGGTCACGCCAATATGTTCGGCCACCCATCCGGCCAGCAGACTGCCAAACGGGGCCATGCCCATAAAGGCCATGGCGTAAAAGCTCATCACGCGGCCTCGTTTGTCTTCGTCTACAATGGTTTGCAGAATGGTGTTGCAGGAAGCCATCTGGAGCATCATGCCTAACCCAGCCAACAAAATACAGAGCATGGCCAGCGGTAAGGTTCGTGTAAAGGAAAACAGGATCAGCCCTACTCCAAAGAGGACGGCGGAGCCCACAATCAATCGGCCCAGGCCCAATACGCTCTTGCGCGAGGCCAGGTACAGCGCCCCCGTCAAGGCCCCTACCCCCGAGGCGCCCATGATAAAGCCCAGCGTATTGGCACCGCCGCCCAGCACATCACGCGCGAACACCGGCATGAGCACACTGAACGGCATCCCAAACAAGCTGAGCATGGCAATGAGCAGGATAATGGACCGGATGGGCGCAAACCCGAAGGCGTAGCTGAACCCTTCACGCAGAGATTCCAGCACCCGGGTTTGCACCAGCGGCCGCTTTACCGGCTGCAGCTGCATGGCCAGCAGCGAGGCAATCACGGCCAGATAACTCAGGGCGTTTATCAGAAAGCAGATCCCCTCGCCCACGGCGGCAATCACCAGCCCCGCCACCGAGGGGCCTACCAGCCGGGCTGCGTTGAACATGGAGGAGTTCAGGGCGATGGCATTGCTCATGTCATCACGGTGCTCTACCAGTTCCACCACAAAAGACTGCCGGGCCGCCACGTCAAAGGCATTCACCACGCCTATAAAAACGCTAAGAAACATGATAAACGGGATATTCACGTGGTCGGTTAAGACCAGCGCCGCCAGCGTGCCGGCCTGCAGCATAGACAGCGCCTGTGTGAGCAGCAGCACCCGGTGCCGGTTGAACCGGTCTGAGATGACACCCGCCACCGGGCCCAGCAGAAAGGACGGCATCTGGCTGCAGAAATTCACCAACCCCAGCAATAGCACCGAGTCGGTGAGGCGGTAGACCAGCCAGCTCATGGCCAGTTGCTGCATCCAGGTACCAATCAGGGATATGCCCTGGCCCGCAAAGAACAGCCGGTAATTGTAGGACCGCAGCGCCCGGAACATGCCCCCCAGCCGGGACGGAGAAGAAAGGGAAGTAGAATCTGCCATGCGTGTTAATGCCCCTTCGGGCTGAAAAGGTGTACGGAACCCAGGCCTTTTATAGCTTGCCTTCCTGGCTTTTTCAACAGATAAAATTTCCGTTTTGAGCCTGTTTCCAGAAAAACGGCCTTAAAACGGAGGTAGGCCGCCAAAGCCTAAAAAGACAACCTGCGTTCCTGAAAGCTTAGGCCCGGGTAACCCATTACCGACCTAGCCCAGCTCTGCAAGGGCCAGATCGTTATCAAAGAGAGACAAATTCCGTTTAATAAATCATCTGGTTCTTTATTTGCGCGTATATCTGCTTTCAACCTGTTACGGTGCCCTAAAACGTTTTAACCTTCTTACGCTGAGAGACATGAGCAAAGCAAAAAACGCCCATACTGCCCCCACCCCGGCCCTTAAAGTGCGGGGACTGGTACCCAAAGGCAAACTTTTGGCCATTGGGGGCAAGGAAAGCAAGGAGAAGGAACAGCCCGATGAACAGGACCGCAACATCAATTTTATAAGCGAGCAGATACTCAAGCGGTTTGTGGCAGAACTGAAAGGCAACAACCCCATGATTGCCATCATTCCCACGGCCTCTAACCTACCAGATGTTTCCGCCAAGGACTACACCACCATCTTCAACAAACTAGGCGTCAACAACATAAAGATTGTAGACATAAGAAACCGGGTGGACGCCAAAAAGCCTGAGTACATGGAGGCCATCAAGGAAGCGGCTGGCATCATGTTCACCGGCGGAGACCAGCTGAAGCTCACCGCCATCTACGGCGGCACCGACATCCTGAACGCCATGAAAGAGCGCTATGCGTTCTCTGACATCATCATTGCCGGAACCAGCGCCGGGGCGGCAGCCATGTCCACCCCTATGATCTATGAGGGGGAGTCTGAGGGCGGGTCCATCAAAGGTGATGTGCGCATTACCACCGGCATGGAATTCCTGAAGAACGTAGCCATTGACACCCATTTTTTGACCCGCGGCCGCATTGTGCGCATGACCCAGGCCATTGCCACCAACCCCGAGTGCATTGGCATTGGGCTGGAGGAAGACACCGCCATTCTGGTCACCGAGGGAGGTTTTGTGGAGGTAGTGGGCAGCGGCCTGGTCACGGTAGTAGACGGCACGGGCATTACAGACACCAATATCTACGCCATTCAGACGGGGGAGCCATTCACCGTGAAAGGGCTGCGCGTGCACCTGCTGGGTGACAAGGACAAGTACTTTATCCCGAGCTACGCCCGCCTGCAGATGCGGTAAAACCCCGGCCTCCGTTTCGGGCCTGTTTTCAGGAGATTAGACCAGAAATGAAAAAATAACGCCAAAAAGCTATCCGCAAGTTTTGGCCGGGGCTAACTGGACAGTAGGGATGTTACTTCTGGGTTTCCTCTTTCTCCAGGCGCCGGTCCAGAATGAAAGTCCCGAAGGGAATGAGCGAGGATATGAAGGCCACCACCACTTTGTAGAAAGACCATTTGTAGGTTACCCACACCTGCAATAGTAAGGCTACGAACAAGATAAATAGGAGGCCATGGGCCCAGCCTACGTATTTCTGCACTTCATGGATACCTGCCAGCCTTTTTAAGGGCATGGCAATAAAGAGGAGAATCAGGTAAGAGATACCTTCCAGAACGGCCACCGTCCTGAACTTGTCTAAGGCTGTTTTGAAAGAGAAATGCATGGTACTAACCGTTTTAAAGGACAAAGGTACGGCACAGTCTACTCTTACACCTATTGCTTTCTAAAATGCCTCCATTAATACTTTCCGGTTCAGGAAAAGTCTTATTTCCTACCTTTTCTGTTTCCGGCCTGATTTTCAGAAAACATGCTAAAAACACCCCTTGGTAAAGCAACTTTCTGCCCCGCGCCTGCTGTTTTCTTTGTACCTTCGTAGTCCGCTTTGAGCCCGTTTTCAACGCAGGACTCAAGACTCAGAACTCTAGACTCATTTCAACTGTGCCAGATTTTTCCCACCTCCATACCCATACCCAATACTCGTTGCTAGACGGGGCCGCCAGCATTAGCGGACTCATGAAGAAGGCCCAAGCCGATGGCATGAAAGCCGTCGCCATGACCGACCACGGCAACATGTTTGGGGCGTTCAACTTCGTGGCCGAGGCCAACAAGTACAACGTGAAACCCATTGTGGGCTGTGAGTTCTATCTGGTGAACGACCGGCACCAGAAGACCTTCACCAAGGAGGTAAAAGACGTGCGCCACCACCAGCTGCTCCTGGCTAAAGACCAGGAAGGCTACCAGAACCTGGCCAAGCTCTGCTCCTACTCCTACATTGACGGCCTCTACAGCAAATGGCCCCGCATTGACAAGGAACTGCTGGTCAAATACCACAAAGGCCTCATCGCCACCTCCTGCTGCATTGGCGCTGAACTGCCACAGGCCATTCTCTGGAAAGGCGAGGAAGAAGCCGAGAAACTCCTGAAATGGTGGCTGGACTTGTTCGGCGACGATTACTACATTGAGATTCAGCGCCACGGTCTCATGAACATTGATAACACTGGCCTGTCTCAGGAAGACGTAAACCAGGTATTGCTCAGATTTGCCATCAAGTACAACGTCAAGGTTATCTGTACTAATGACTCGCACTACGTAGAGCAAACCGATTGGAATGCGCACGACATCTTGCTATGCGTGAACACCGGCGAGCAGGAAAGTGTACCCGTAGGCGATTTCCAGACGCAGTATTTCAGGATGATGTCTGGGAGCGGTGAGGTTATTTATGACACGCTCACTAATATCAGAAACACCTACGGAAACGATGAGAACGTGCGCCGTATGCTGTACCGCATAGAGGAAGAACAGCAGAAACCGCGTCCTCAGGACCGATTTGGGTTCCCGAATGACCAGTTCTTCTTCAAGTCTCAGGCAGAGATGAACCATCTGTTCGCGGACGTGCCCTTCGCCGTGGACAACACAAACGAGATTGTAGACAAGATTACGCCGCCTAAGCTGCAGCGCGATATCCTGTTACCCAACTTCCCGTTGCCTCCGGAGCACCCCACGGCAGACTTGTTCCTGCGCCACTTAACCTTTGAAGGGGCCAAGAAGCGCTACCATGAGATTACCCAAGAGGTAGAGGAGCGCCTGAACTACGAGCTGGGCATTATTGAGACCATGGGTTTTGCGGGTTACTTCCTCATTACCCAGGACTTCATCAACAAAGGCCGGAGCATGGGCGTGGCCGTGGGTCCGGGTCGGGGGTCGGCGGCGGGCTCTGCCGTGGCCTACTGCGTGGGTATCACCAACATTGACCCTATCAAGTACGCCCTGCTGTTTGAGCGTTTCCTGAACCCAGAACGGGTTTCCATGCCCGATATTGATATTGACTTTGACGACGTGAACCGGCAGCGCGTGATTGACTACGTGGTAGACAAGTACGGCAAGACGCAGGTGGCCCAAATCATCACGTTCGGTACCATGGCGGCCAAATCGTCTATCAAAGACGTGGCCCGCGCCATGGACTTGCCTTTATCTGAGGCCAATGAACTGGCCAAGATGGTCCCCGAGGTGCCCGGAACTACGCTGGCAAAGGCGTTTATAGAATCGCCTGAGCTCGCCTCCATCAGAGATGGCAATGACCTTCGGGCGAAGGTTTTGAAACTAGCAGAAAAGCTGGAAGGCTCCGTGCGAAACACGGGTATTCACGCGGCGGGGGTGATTATCGCGCCAGATGACATCACCAACTACATTCCGGTGTCCACGTCCAAGGACTCTGACCTGTTGGTGACCCAGTTTGACGGCAAGGTGATTGAAAGCGCTGGCATGCTGAAGATGGACTTTTTGGGCCTGAAAACCCTGTCCATCCTGAAAGACGCCATGGCGCTTATCAAGCGTAACCACGGCGTGGAGATTGACATTGACAACATTCCGCTGGACGACGAAAAAACCTACGCCCTTTACCAGCGCGGTGACACCATAGGCACGTTCCAGTTTGAGTCTGAGGGCATGCGCATGTACCTCAAAGACCTGAAGCCCACCAACATTGAAGACTTGATTGCCATGAACGCCTTGTACCGTCCGGGCCCGATGCAGTTCATCCCGAACTTCATTAACCGGAAACAGGGCCGTGAGGAAGTAGAATACCCGCACATATTGCTGGAACCGCTCCTCAAGAACACCTACGGCATCATGGTGTACCAGGAGCAGATTATGCAGACGGCGCAGGTGTTGGCGGGTTACTCATTGGGTGGAGCAGATTTGCTTCGCCGTGCGATGGGTAAGAAGGACATGAAGAAAATGGCCCAGGAGCGCGAAAAATTCGTGGCCGGAGCCAAAGAGATTCATAACATCCCCGCCAAGCACGCCTCTGAGGTGTTTGACGTGATGGAGAAGTTTGCGCAGTACGGGTTCAACCGCTCGCACTCCGCCGCCTACTCTGTGGTTGCTTACCAAACCGGTTACCTCAAAGCGCATTATCCTGCCGAGTACATGGCCGCCGTGCTCACCCACAACATGAACGACATCAAGAAGGTGACGTTCTTTATTGAGGAGGCGCGCAAACAGCAGATTCAGGTTCTAGGGCCAGACGTGAACGAATCCATCCACCAGTTCAACGTGAACCAGCAAGGGCAAATCCGTTTCGGGATGGGCGCCGTGAAAGGCACCGGCGAGGCCGCCGTGGAAGCCATCATTGAGGAGCGCGAGAAAACCGGCCCGTACACCGATGTCTTTGATTTTGCCAAGCGCGTGAACCTGCGCGCCGTGAACAAAAAGACCTTTGAAAGCTTGGCTCAGGCGGGTGCGTTTGACTCCTTTGAGCGCTACCACCGCGCCCAGTACATAGAAACCCCGCCCGGCGAAACCATCAACCTGCTGGAAAAGGCCGTCCGTTTCGGGAACCAGTTCCAGGCCGAGAAAAGCGCCGCTCAACAGTCTTTGTTCGGGGGTGGCGGTGCCGTAGATATGCCGTTACCCAAAGTACCAGACGTACAGCCCTGGTCCCTGACTGAGATGCTTCGCCGTGAGAAAGAGGTGATTGGCTTCTACCTGTCGGGCCACCCGCTGGACCAGTTCAAGCTGGAGATTGACTCCTACTGCACCTGTAGCCTGGACCGCATTGAAGAGTTCAAAGGCCGCGACGTGAACGTGGCCGGCATCATCAGCAACGTGGTCATGCGCACCGGCAAAAACGGCAACCCGTTCCTGCTCTTCTCGCTGGAGGATTATGACAACACCATGGGCCTGGCCTTGTTCGGCGAAGACTTTGTGAAATTCTCGCCCTACGTGAAGGAAGGCATGTACCTGTTCATCCGGGCCAAAGTGACGTTGCGCTACAAGTCTGAGGACCAGTGGGAATTGAAACCGCTCTCCATGCAACTGCTTTCAGATGTGGCCGAGAAAATGGCCAAAGGCGTGCGCATGGATATTGACATTAGAAACATCAACGCTATGCTCATTGACCGGTTGGAGGAAGCGGCTATTGCCAGCCCAGGTCAGAAGAAGCTGGAGCTTGTATTGACGGAGCCCGGTGAACGTTTGGCGGTGGAGTTGTTCAGCCGGAAATACCGCATTGACCCGAAGACGTTTTTGCAGAATGTGAAAGAGTTGGAGGTGGCAACGTGTCAGTTGATTTGAGGTGTTATCTGATTTTATTCTATAAATGAATTCAAACTTGAAATACCTCCGAACCATTAACTTTCAAAGTGTTCGCTCCTTCGTCTTAGATAACAAACTAGGAGCTGGTGACTTGTTGTACTTCAGCAATGAAGACTTTTCTAATTTGATAGAGGAGTATCGATCTTTATACAACTCAGGAATGCCAACACCATACTATATTCTTGGAGTAGAAATTGAAGAGAGTTTAGAAATACCCAAGGGTAGAGTAAAAGTTAAACCTACTGATTTAGAATAACTTTCTATTTTCATTCAACTAAATTCAAGCCACCTGATAAGTAAAGATTACAGATGCAAAGCCCAGTTATGTTTTCTTAACTGGGCTTTACGTTTTTGAATGTTTTGGTAAAAAGAGACCAAAAACAGATTGAAGGCTTATCGTTTCGGTCTGTCAGGGGACAGACCGAGGGGACTTTATAGGATTTCTCAACTCATAAACAGTTTCTTATTAATCCTTTTCCTTTAACTTTTACTTATCCGTGGTCTGTCCCCTGACAGACCACCACCATCAGCTTTTGAATTCCGTAATTCCCTTCATGAATGCAGAAATGTTCACTTCTCCGCGTAAATCAAACATGCAATTGGGCGAAGTGTATTTCTGGACCAACACCATCAAAGACTGGAAAAAATTATTGAAGCCAGATAAATACAAGCAAGTTATTTTAGAACAGTTGCAATGGTTAGTTGAGCAGAAGAAAATAGCTGTGTATGGTTTTGTCATTATGCCCAACCATCTCCATCTCATCTGGGAAATGCTTCAGATGAACGGCAAGGAAATGCCGTATGCCTCTTTGAATAAATGGACAAGCAGTAGTTTCCTAAGAGATTTGCGACAGCATCACCCATTGGCACTCAGTTCTTTCGTGGAAGACACCAAGGAAAGAAAGCATAGATTCTGGCAACGTGACCCTCTGGCTGTTTTGTTGCCTTCAAAGCAGCTAGTGGAACAGAAGTTAGAGTACGTTCACTTAAACCCATTGCAAGAACATTGGCAATTGGCCCTTAGGCCAGAAGACTATCTTTGGTCTTCGGCCAACTTTTATGCAACTGGCAAGGATAGTTTTAGCATCCTTACCCATTATCAGGACAGGTTCTAGAATGGCCTGTCAGGGGACAGGCCATGGATATGGAGTTTAGACCATGACTATACTGGTGGTAAAGGTCTATTAGAAATTCTACCTGCCAAATAGCAACCTCTCTTCATCCTTTTGCCAATCCAGCCAAAATCCTTACCTTTGTCTCAACCTTCGGGTTCTTGGCTTTTCCGGTTTAAAGTTGGCTTCCACCTCTTTCTACTAGAAAAGCCTTGTTTTTTTAGAGCCCGATTATCAGCAGCAGCCTTTAAGGACTTCTTTTCAATATTGGTTTAAAGTTCCAACCTTAGAAAGCTTGCCCTTCGCAAGCGCACCATTGTGCCATCCTGTCACGGGGCACGCACTTCTAATTACCCAACCTTTTTTACCTGCAACCAGTAGACATACTACTGTTTTTGGGCTGGTTTCCTCAAAACGGGCTCAAAACAGGTATCCTTGAGGATATTGACTCACATGACAGAAAATCAGTAGCTTTACTGTCAGTTCAGAGTTGGTTCTATTTTTGAACAGTGACCCTTACCATATACACGTATTCAACCATAACGATCATGGCAAATAAAGCAATAGAAATTACAGACGCGAACTTCGAAGAGATCATCAATTCAGACAAGCCAGTATTGGTAGACTTCTGGGCAGAATGGTGCGGCCCTTGCCGCATGGTGGGCCCGGTGGTAGAAGAACTGGCAGGTGATTATGAAGGCCGCGTGATTATTGGTAAAGTAGATGTAGACGCCAACCCGCAGACTTCTGCAAAGTTTGGTATCCGTAGCATCCCTACCTTGCTGGTTTTCAAAAACGGACAAGTAGTAGACAAACAAGTAGGCGCCGTTCCTAAGAACGTGTTGGCTCAAAAATTAGATGGCCAGTTAGCGTAAGCTGCCTTCGCCTTCATAAAACAAGAAAGCCGCTCCTTAACCGGGGCGGCTTTCTTGTTTTGGGCCTGTTTTACAGAAAACAGGCCCAAAACGGTCACACGCAGGCGAAGTAGCTATTGACTTTCCCCATCAGTCCTGCCTGATTCCAGCGGAAAAGTCTTACATCCTGTGTCCTGCATCATACATACCCACTTTACTCACAGCCGCAAAGGCTTTTCTCGGCGGCGCAGAGATCGGCAAAGCCTTGGTCCAGGGTACGCAGCAACCCGAAGACCCGCTGGTTGTACTCCCGCAGGAGCGAGGTCTTGCCTTCGGGGGCCGGTTCTTTGACTAAGGCTTCCAGTTCAGTAACCTGTTTGGTCAGTTCTCCTTTGCGTTCCTGTATGCGCTGGATATGGGCCGGCAAGGCGCCTTCGGTTGAATACTGCGCTTTAATGGCCGTGTCCATGCAGGTACCCTGTTTCAGGTAAAGGATGATTTTGCGTTCGGCCTGGGCGTGCAGGTCGCGGTATTTCTCCCGCTCCCGGTCCAGGGTCTGCTCTTCCAGACGCTGGTTAAACTGGCGGGCGGCCTGTTTCACTTCTTCGCGGCAGCTGCGGCACTTGGTAGTGTTGGCCTTTTCCAGCAGGGCGTTTCTAAGCGAAATATTGTCCTCATTGGGGGTCGCTTCGCGTAGTCTGCCTACTTCTTTGGCGTACACGTCATTGAACTGCGCCGATTCCAGCCGGTTCATGTGCTTGGAGATTCCCGCGCCTTCCAGGGTACTGGCCAGGAATTCGGGGTTGGGCAGTTCCACAGAGTAGAGTCTGTTCAGGTATTGCTCGCGCTGCGCCACGGTGATTGCTTTGCTCTGCTCCTGGTCCAAATCCAATACGGTGTTCACCAGTTCTTTCCCGTTCTTAAGGTTATGGTCAGATTCCAGGTAGCCGTCGGCCGAGGCCAGGATAGACTGGTACTCATTTTTAAAGATACGCTGGTAGGTGCTGTTGCGGGCAAACTCATGGTCGCGTAGGCTGGCCAGGGTTTTCAGGCGTTTGTAGTCCTGAATCACCGCGAACAGCGTTTTGGCGTTGGCCTCGGGGCTGTTGTTTTTGTAGTTGAGGCGGTAGTTGTTGAGGTCTTGCTTCAGGTCACTGAAGTTGCGCAGAAACTCCACAAACAGCTTTTCCTGCTTGTAGGCGTCGTCGGTGACCAAGCCGGCCAGATATGCCTGCTCAATGCGCACGCGGCGTTTCTCAATAGTTTCCGTGGTGATCTCGCTGCCCGAGAGGGCATCCATGCGGTACAGTGACTTGTAGTTGGCCACCACCAGCACCGGGTAGTCCTTGAAGTTAAGGGCGGCTTCCAGCTTCTGGCGCTCAAACCCCTGCGGACTGTTACTCAGTAACTCCGTGAGCCTTGGCGTGCGCAAGGCCGGTATCTTGGCGAAGGAAGGCACAAACACATACACCCTTACTGAATGCAGCCGCGTGTCAAAATTTTGCCCCTCATACAGCCTGATGGTAGAGCTGAATTTGTATTCCTTGCGCATGGCGGTGTTCCTGATCAGGTTCCCAAACTCCCCTACTAACGAGAGCATGGCCGCCTGCGGGGTCATCTGCTTGGCAATGTTGGTGAGTTGGTTGGCAATGATATTGAAGAACACCTCTCGGCTGTCTGAGGTGAAGAGTTTGGCGTCAATGACGGCGTCAATGTTACGTTCGTCGGCAGCCAGGGGCAGCTTGTCAATAATCCGGATGGCGTCAATATTGTCTGAGATGCGCGTGGAGTAGTCTTTCTTGCCGGAAGGTGGTTCCACGGCAAAGTTATAGAGCGGGTAGACCACGGGGTCCTGCCCAAAGAGCTTCGCGTTTTTCAGCTGCGCCGAGATGAACAAGGACTCTAGGTTGATGTAATCGCGGCGGCGGGCCCGGGTGGTGCCCTGTTCCAGCTCGTTGATGACCTTAGAGAACTGGCCGGCGTTGAGCAGGTACATATCCGTGGTGAGGTACTGCCACTCATCAGTAAACTCAAACTTATCCAGGTAGTTATAGCTCAGGCGGGTGTCAATCATGTCCTGGGCCCAGACCCGGGGAGCGCCCAGCAACAGAAAAAAGAAGAAGAAACGCGTAACAGTTGACCTCATGTATTTACTCATAATGGAAAGCGTCATGCCCTTAACGAAAACGGCAACGGTTTAAGTGTAAGCAAGTTTTAAAGTTCCGGCTTTCTTCGGGAAATACCAAAACCTAGTTTTGTTGCATAGGCCGCCCCGTTTCCCGAACTTCCGCCTTACAAAGCAAAATCCCTGTTTGTGGCTCCCATCTTTTCCTTTTTCCGCCGGGTAGGCGAAAACCCTTTATTCTGGTTTCTGCTCACCGTAGGCTTTACGCTGCTGTACTTTTTTGCGGAACACGAGGGCTTTTACTTCGGGGATGATTTCTCCTATGGCCTGTACGCGCACCAACTGCTCTACGGCGGCTTCCATTTTGACGACTACTCCTTCTGCCACCGGTTTATGGTGTTCGTGCCCACGGCCCTTTTCTACTGGCTCTGGGGCATGAATGCCTATACTACCACCCTTTGGCCGTTGCTCTGCACGCTGGGCACTTACATGGTGCTTTTTCTAACCTTCCGGAAGAACCACCCCGTGGCCAGCTCCTGGGCGCTGGTGCTCATGGGCTTTTACTACTTCCAGCTCAACACCGTCAATTACCTGTACCCAGACAATATTCTGCTGTTCTTCTCCACGGCCTGCCTGCTGGTGCTCTACAAGGCGCGCCAACCTCTACCAAACCCCCAATCAGAAATAGGCTACGGCGTATTGTTTGCGGTGCTCAACCTGCTGGCCTTCCTTACCAAGGAGACCATTGTCTACGCCGCGCCTTTTTATTTTCTGGTGTTTCTCTACCATCTGCTGCGCAAAGAGAACCTGCGTTTCTGGGCCGCGGCTATCCTGTCCGGCGCGCTGTTGCTGGGCGTTTACTTCTTGCTTTATAAGGTATACGCGGGCAACGCCTGGCAACGGTTTGATGATATCGCGGCTGCAGGGTATGCTGACACCAAAGCAGACTACTTTGCCGCCCGCGCAACCATGTTGCTGTCCCGGCTGACCTATGGCCCTCTGGTTTTCTTTGCCGGGTCTGGGCTTGCCATTCTTCTGGCCCCGGCCGTGGCCGGACTGGCACTGGCGAAGCGAGGAGATTTCCAGGTGCAGAAACCATTTGGTTTTTGGGCTTTCGCTACGTTGGTGATGCTGTTTCCTATCTGGTTTGGCTCCGTGTCATTGGAATATTACAAACCCATGACCTTGCTGCCCCGCATGTTCCATCCGTTGCTTCCCGCTTTCTGCCTGTTGGCCGGACTAGCGGTAGAGAGAATCTGGGGGGATAAAAAAGCCTATCTGCTTCTGGCCCTTCTTTTCCTCGGTTCAATGGCAGTTACGGATAAGGTCATGTGGACCATGTATTTGCCGCTGGCGATTTTCTTCACGGTCCTGTTTTTCTGGCGCCGCGCGGTGCCGCACTGGCTGGCGTTGGCGGCGGTGATGTTGGTTAGCCTGATACGGCCCGTATATTTCATCACCAAACCTACAGTATCTTATTACTTTGAGCAGAAACAGATCATTGACCAACACCTGTCCAGCCCTGTAGGTAGCCACGTGGTGGTGACAGATTCTATGATGGCTCGCATGCACCCGTTTTTCTATGGCTATCAGGTGCCTAAAAACTATACCTACCTCCCCTATTCAGCGGCAGATTCCAGCATCCTGCAACAGGCAGACACCGTTTTCCTGCTCATAAACAACGGCGTGTTGGAACACCCTGAACTGATGATGCCGCTCCGCGAGAAGGACGTTCTACCCAAATTCTCACAGGCCAGGCTAATTGCCCAGGAAGGAAAAGTGAAACTGTATTTGCTGCCGCCCAAAAAGCGGTAAACCATTAAAACCAGAGATCCCGTTTTGGGCCTGTTTTCTGTAAAACAGGCCCAAAACGGGATTTATCATTATACTTATTTTAAAGCGATTACGGCTGCTTCTGCTCCTTCTTCACCCGTTGGTAATCCCGCACATCGGCGCGTTTTTCCAGGGCCACGTATTCTGCCTGCAGGGCTTTGATCTTGGTGGCGTGCCGAAGAATGATATCATCATGCAAGGCCTCTTCGCGCTCGTTCAGGCGCTTGTAAATGGCGTTGGCGTAATCCCAGTCTTCCATGGTCCAGGTTTTGTTGCGGTCGCGCACCTGCTGCAGGAAAAACACGTAGGCATCGCGCATGCTGTCGGCAGACACGCTGGAGAGGTATTTATAGTTGCCCAGCAACTCCTGCTCCATCTGCAGTTGCTTGCCGGGCACCGGGCCGCGGGCTTTACGTTCTTTTTCCTCGGCTTTGCGGCGGGCCAGGGCCTCGCGCACGTCTCTGGCCTCGTTTTTGGTTTTATTGGCCAGATCGGCGGCGCGCTCATCCAGTTTGTCTACTTCGCGGGACACGGTTTCCTTCCGCTCGCGGGGCGTGGTGTCACAGGAAGTCAGGACGGCCCCACAGAAAAGAAGCAGTGAAAGAGGTAACAGGTGGTATGGTTTCATAGTAGGTATAGTTTCAGGTTCACCTCGCATACGCAAACGCGGCACAAGAAGGTGCTTTTTCCGTATTTCAAGTTGTCATGGCCAAAAACACCTTCAATTATTCCCTTGATTTCAAGACCGTAGATTTCCGGGAGCACCCCGAGCTGTACCGCGTGGGCGTGGGGGAACAGGGCGTGCTGCTGGTGCAGCCCTACAAAAGCGAGATTCTGCCGCACTGGCGCTTCAAAAATCCTGAAGTGGCCACCGCATCGGCGCAGAAGATCTTTGCGCTTTTTGAGGACTACCTGCGCCAGCACGATTTCGTGGGCGCCGACATGGCCCGCAAGTTCCTGCAGATGGGATTCACCCGGGCCCGGCGCTATGCCAACCACAAAAGCGGCCGCAAATATGAAGAATCGCCGGGGGCGAACAATGAGGGCCTGGCCTACCCCTATTCTTCGGGCAGCGCCAACAAAGGGAACGAGGTTCTGCCCCAGGCCGAAGATGCCCTCACCAACGAGAAAGCGCAGGCGGCGGCTATTTTCAAGGACTACTGGTTCCAGGCCAAAGACCACCCGGAATACCTTAGGCAGAAGCAGGAGTTCCGGGACCAGTATTATGAGAAATAGCTTTTTAGGCCCGTTTTCCGGAAAAGAGGCTCAAAACGGGTTTACTTAGGGGCGACTATCTGCATGACCAGCGCGCTTAGGTAGGCACCATAGGTACCAATGGCGTAGCCCAGGATAGCGAGCAGAACGCCCACCGGGGCCAGGGCTGGATGGAAAGCGCCTGCCACAATAGATGCGGAGGCTGCCCCGCCCACGTTCGCCTGACTGCCCACGGCAAAGAAGAAGAACGGCGCCTTGATCAATCGGCCTACTATCACCAGCAGGGTGCCATGGATCAGGAGCCAGATAAAGCCCACCAGGAACAGACCGGGGTTACTGAAAATGGCCAGCAGGTTCATCTGCATACCAATGGTAGCCACCATAATGTACAGGAACACGCTGCCAATGCGCGAGGCCCCTACCCCTTCCAGCTTGCGGGCCCGGGTAAAGGACAGGATAATCCCGAAGGCCGTAGCCAGCACCACCAGCCAGAAGAAGCCCGAGGTTAGGCTGTACTGCTCCAGGTAAGGGGCGTTGGTTTCAATCCAGGGGGCAATGATATCGGCAAAGAAATGGGCCATACCCGTAAGCCCAAGCCCCACGCCCACAATGGCCATGGTATCTGACAGCGTAGGTATGCGCATGATGCTGAGGCGGTAGGCCTCAATTTTATCCTGCAGCTCTGTCACGGCGGTAGTGTCTGCTTTAAAGAAGGCATTCACTTTGTCTACCTTGCCCACCCCGTACAGCAGCAACGCCATCCAGATATTGGCCATTACCACGTCTACCGCAATCATAGCTGAAAACAAGGTAGGGCTGGGCTGAAACACCTCTTTCATGGCCAATTGGTTTGCCCCGCCGCCAATCCAGGAACCAGCAATGGTAGAGAGCCCGCGCCACACGGCATCGGGGCCTGCCCCACCCACCACGCTGGGCGCAAAGAAAGAGACTATTAAAATAGCCAGCGGCCCACCAATCATAATCCCCACGGTGCCGGTAATGAACATGAGCCCCGCCTTATGGCGCAGCTTCCAGATTTCCTTCAGGTCAAGGCTAATGGTAAAGAGCACCAAACTGGCCGGCAGCAGGTACCTGGAGGCCACAAAGTAGAGGTTGGATTTTTCGCCGTCAATCACGCCCATGGAGTTGAGCACGCTGGGAATGAGGTAACAAAGCAGCACCGAAGGCACCACGGAGTAGAACTTCCGGAAGAAGGGACGGTGGCTGGATGAGGTGGTGAAGACGAAGGCGAGGATCATGACCAGAATCCCGAGTACAACGGCATCATTGGTAATCATGGCTTCGGGGGCAGCGGCGGCGGGTTCCATGGCAGAGAATTTGGCTTGTTAGTAAGGGTAGCGGCGGGAAAGGTAAGGGTTAGGAAGGGTACTTACCAAAAATAATTAAAAAGATAGCGCCTCTGCGTTTTAGGCCTGTTTTTCAAAAACCGGGCTTAAAACGCAGAGGCGCTGGTAAAAAGAACAGATCACGTTCTTATTGGGCTCCTTTGCGGGCTTTGTAGGCCGCCACGCCGGCATCCAGGAACTCCACAAATTTTTGCACGCTCTTTTCATAGGCCACCGGCGTCACCAGCATGTTCTCCTGCTCGTCTATGAGCACATAGTAGGGCTGGGCGTTCACGTTGAATTTGGTGATCTGGTAATCGGCGTACTTCTTGCCTAGCGTGTTTTTCTGCTTCTGGTCATAGGTACTGGTGTACCATTCGTTTTTGGGGAGTTCGGTCTTGTCATCTACGTACAGGGCAGCAATGACATAGTCTTCGCGCAGGCGCTTGAGTACCTGAGGGTCGGCCCAGACGTTGGCTTCCATTTCGCGGCAGTTCACGCAGCCGTGGCCCGTAAAGTCAATGAAGATAGGTTTGCCCTGCTCGGCGGCGCATTTCTTGGCCTGCTCCAGGTCAAAGTAGCCTTGCAGGCCGTGCGGCAGCTCCAGAAAATCTCCGTATTTGGGCGTCTCGCAGATAGTGCTGGCCGTGGGAGTTCCGGCGGCACCCCGGTTGGTCATCAGGTCAAAATCCAAGGTGTGCTGGGGCGGCAAATACCCAGAAAGGGCTTTGAGCGGTGCGCCAAACATACCCGGAATCAAATAGACCACAAACGCGAAGGTGGCAATGGCCAGCAACAGGCGCGGCACACCCAGATACGGCAGATCTGAGTCATGGGAGAATTTGAGTTTGCCCAGCAGGTACACGCCCATCAACGTGAAAATCACGATCCAGAGGGCCAGGTACACCTCGCGGTCCAGCAGGCGCCAGTGGTAGACCTGATCGGCCACGCTCAGGAACTTGAGCGCCAGGGCCAGTTCAATAAAGCCCAGGCACACCTTCACGGAGTTCAGCCAGCCGCCGGACTTTGGAAGCGAACTAAGCCAGTTAGGGAAGATAGCGAACAAGGTAAACGGCAGCGCGAAGGCCAGGGAATAGGCAAACATACCGGCAATGGGCTTCAGGGTCTCCCCGCCCGCCGACATCACCAAAATGGACCCCACAATAGGGCCGGTGCAGGAAAAGGAAACCAGCACCAAGGTGATGGCCATGAAGAACACGCCATAATAGCCGCCTTTGTCGGCCTGGGCATCTGCCTTGTTCACCAGCCAATGGGGCAACGTGATCTCAAACATGCCCAGAAACGCCATGGCAAAAACCAGGAACACTACAAAGAACAGCACGTTTGGGATCCAGTGCGTACTCAGGAAATTGGCTACCTCGGGCCCGGCCAGCTTGGCTACCAGCGTGCCGATGAGGGTGTAAAACGCGATGATGGACAAGCCGTACACCAATGCCTTCAGGATAGCATTACCCCGGTTGGAGCTTCCGCCAGTAAAGAACGTCACCGTCATCGGGATCATGGGAAACACGCAGGGCGTAAGCAAGGCAATCAAACCCGACAGGAACGCCCCGATCATGAATTCCCAAAGGCCTTCCTGCACGGGCGCCCCGGCGGTTTTGGCCGCGGCCCCAACTGTGGCAGCAGGAATTGTTCCGTTGGCTGCTGAATCTGAGAAAGCAGCCGGGGACGTGGTAGTACCCAATGTAGTGGTATCTGGGTTCACCGTAGCGCCAGTTGTAGTAGTGGCGGTAGTGGCCGGGGTCGCCGGGCTGGCGGCCGTAGTTCCGCTAAGAGCGGGCGTGGCCGTGGTGGCGGGAGCACCGGTAGTAACACCTTGCGCCGGAGCAGTGGCGGGGGCGCCTGGCAGAACCGTGATCTGGGTGAACTGGAAATCGGCTTCGCCGGGAATACACTGGCCGTTCACCTCTGAACATACCTGGTACTCATAGCTTCCCTTAATTACCAGGGTGGGCTGCAACACTTTAATCCGTTGTCTGAACTGGGCGGTTTTGGTGAAGTAGGTGTATTCACCGCCCCACATCTGGTCAAATTTCTTTTTGGGGTTGACGGCCTTTATCTTGCCTACCAGCGCATAGGAAGGGTGTTTCTGAAAGGTGAAGGTGGTGACAATAGGCCCCAGTTCCGGGTCAAAGTCTGAGGAGTACAGGTACCAATCGGGGATAATTTTGGCGTTGAACAGCAGTTCAACCTCCTCACCTACCTTTACTTCTTTGGCAGAGACGTCATAACTCCAGGTGGCCGGCTTGAGCACCTGCGCCTGCGCCACGGCCAGCAGTAAGAACAACGGCAGCAGCAAACCAATGGCACGTTTCCAATCTATAGTCATTTATTTTTTGCTTCTGTTTAGAAGGTGCTAAATTACTACAAATACCACGTAAACCCGAACAAACCACCACAAAGCATTGCTTTTATCCGGCATTCTGGGGTTACTTTCTGCGGCCGTTCACGTACAGCAAACCAACATTATCTCTTTGATAGTGCTGATAAACCATTAAATTTGACGCAAGCGCCTCTTTTTTACCCCTGAAGGGCTGCCCAAAACTATGATCCTCAACATCCTTCTCACCATTCTGCTTGTGGCCTTGAATGGTTTTTTTGTGGCCGCCGAGTTTGCCCTGGTCAAAGTACGGGCCTCGCAGATTGAACTCCGGGCGCAGGCCGGTAACCAGTTGGCCAAGATCGCCTACCACATGATCGGGCACCTGGATGCCTACCTTTCTGCCACGCAGTTGGGGATCACCCTTGCCTCCCTGGGTCTTGGTTGGATTGGCGAGGGCGTGGTGTCTGAGATCATCATTGAGATCATGCACGCCATGGGCATTGCCCCGGACCCGGTGCTGGCCCATAAAATAGCCCTCCCCATTTCCTTTGCCGTCATCACTGTCCTGCACATTGTGTTTGGCGAGCTGGCGCCTAAATCCCTGGCCATTCAGCGCCCAGAGTCCACTGCCCTAGCCGTGGCCATCCCGCTGCGGATTGTCTACTACGTGCTGCTGCCTTTTATCTGGGTGTTGAACGGGTTCTCCAACTTTATTCTAAGGCAGATAGGCATCACGCCCATGCACGGCTCTGAGGTACACACCGCCGAGGAGTTACGGCTGCTCTTTGAGCAAAGCGCCGAAAGCGGTGAGATTGGCGGCAGCCAGCAGGAGCTCATTGAGAACGTGTTTGAGTTCAATGAGCGCATGGTCAAGCAGATCATGGTGCCGCGCACCAAACTCATTGCCCTGGACCTGAACGCCACCGAGGAAGAAATTTTTAAAGTGGTCTTCAACGAGGGCTACACCCGCATGCCTATATACCGCGACACCATTGACAACATAGTAGGCATCCTATATGTCAAAGACCTGTTGGTGGTGCTACGGGCCGGCGAGCAGGTGAGCCTGGAAAGACTCATGCGCCCTGCCTACTTTGTGCCGGAGACTAAGAAAATCAGCCGTCTGCTCAAAGACTTCCAGCGCAACCGCAACCACATTGCCGTGGTGTCAGATGAGTTTGGTGGTACTTCTGGTATTGTCACCATTGAAGACATTATTGAGGAACTGGTAGGCGAGATTCAGGATGAGTACGATGAAGAAGTGCCCCTGATTGAGAAGGTTGGCGCCTTTGAGTTTAAAGTAAGTACCGCGGCCTCCATCCAGGACGCCAACGACGACCTCCCCTACCCGCTGCCCGAAGGCGAGGACTACGAAACCGTGGGCGGTTATATCAACATGATCTACGGCCGTATTCCAGAGATAGGTGATACCGCAGTGCATGGCGTCTATGAGTTCAAGATCCTGGAGAAAACCGACCGAAACGTGGAATCTGTGCTCCTCACCGTGACCGAAGACAAACGCGACGACCTTTTGTAATCTACTGCGCTGTGCGACGGTGTCTGGGTTTGAAGTTGAAGTAGGCAAAAGCGCTGAAAGCAAAACTTTTCTTTTTATATGCGAATACCGTTTCGGGCCTGTTTTAGCTAAAACAGGCCCGAAACGGTATTAAAGATTTTTGCCTTGTTGGCAAAAAAATACCTAGCTCTTACTTCTTAGCCGTGGCAGCGCCCTTCAGATGCTTGGCGGCTTCCAGGAAGGTGGTGGTCCAGATCTGCTTCTCGTTTTTCTTTAGGTATTGCAGCAGCTGGCGGTGGGCTTGTAGGGAGACGTTCAGGGAATGTTCGCCACCCACGCCGTGGAACAAGAACACAATCATGCTGTTAGTCTCCTGGGCCTTTTTCACCAGCGCAATAAGCTCCTCGCCGGTCTGCCCGTTAATCATGTAAGAGCCTATGGTGTAGAGGTTCGTTCCTTTGCCAGACACCATCTCGCTCTGCACACCGCGGGCCGCTACAAACTCCCCTTTCATGCCGTCCAGGTAAGAAACGCCGCCAATCTGGGTATCACCGCAGGGGTACGCGAAGGTGCGTTCCTTCTTGCCGTCCAGGGCTTCCAAGGCCGTGTTGGTCATGCGTATCTCATCCGTGATCCGGCGTACCGAGTAGGTGGCCAGATTATAGTCTGCAGTCACGAAGTCACGGCCGGGGCGGCTGCCGTCACAGGGGTGGAAAAGCGTGTGGTTGGCCAGTTCATGTTTGTTAGCGGCCACTTTTTTCCACTCAGGCAGGCGCTTGGAGAACGGCCCGGCAGCGGCGGTCAGGTAAAAGGTGCCTTTGAGTTTGAACGAGTCCAGCGCAGGCACCACCTGGTCCAGGTGCACGTTCAGGGCATCGTCATAGGTCAGGACCACAGCGCATTTCTTCTTATTCCAGTCCTGGGCAAATACGGTGGCACTGGTAAGGCAAAGCAGGAAAACAAGGGTTCTTTTCAGGAGCATACAATATATAAAAAACAGGTTAAGGCAAAGGCATTGAGATTGCCATCAGCGTAAGGCTAGATACTAAGATACTTAATTCCCTTTTACAAACCGTATTTACCAAGAAAGCAAAGTAGCGGACAAGTATATATAACTTTTACTATCCTGTTTTGCGTACATGGGCTAGCGTCCGGTTTTGGCCCACTCGTTTCCTGGGCCGTTCTCTGGGGCTTGGCCCCGCTATCTGGCTATTTTAGGGCGGTTTTCGTAAAAACAGGCCAAAAACGCTTACATTTAATTCAGGTTTACAATTCATAGAACCAATGCCTTCTACTCCCCGCCCCTGGCGATTACTACGCTCTAACATTGCCTTCAAACACAAATGGTACACCCTTCGGCGCGACGAGGTGGAACTCTCCAACGGCCATGTGGTAGATGACTTCTTTGTGAGCGAGCGGCCAGACGGGGCCATGGTGTTTCCGGTAACGGAACAGAACGAGGTGCTGTTTGTGCGCCAGTACAAGCACGCCGCCGGCAAGGTGTTTTTAGAGGTACCGGCCGGCTCTTTCTTCCCGGACCAGGAAGACGCCAAAGAGGCCGCCACCCGCGAGCTGCTGGAGGAAACCGGCGCCGTACTCACCCAGGAGCTTATCCCCTTGGGCGTGCTGCATGACAACCCCGCCAAAGACACCAACCGCCTGCATCTGTTCCTGGCCAGGAACGTACGCATAGAACAGGCCCAGGTACTGGACACCACCGAAGACATTGAAGTGGTAAAGGTGCCCCTGGACCAGGTGCTTGGCAAAGTGCTGAACGGTGAGATCTGCGTGTCTGGCTCGGTGGCGCTGTGCTTTCTGGCCCTCAGGCACCTGCAGGTTTCTTAGTGCCGGTCATCATTCCCGCAGAAAGAAATCCGCGGACTGGCTTAACCCCAACGCCAAAACCAAGTATAGAACAGGTAACGCTTTCTGCTATCTTTGGTAAGCTGGTGGCCCTTATCATCTACTTCAAGCAATTACAGCGCAATGGCTGACATAAACGAGGGCCCAGGCCCCGAAGGAAAAAACAAGAAAGACAAGTCTGAGAAACCCCGCCGGGGCATAGACACCATGTTCCGGATTACGGCGGCCAACCAGATGCGCCTCAGTGACATGGCCGATAACAAGGCTCATATCCTGCTTACCATTAACTCCATCATTGTCTCCATTCTGCTTTCGGTCCTGTTCAGGAAACTGGACACGGAGCCTGAACTGATTGTGCCCGGCATCCTGTTTCTGCTTACCTCGCTCATCACCATGGTGCTGGCTATACTGGTGACCATGCCCAGAATCAAGAAAAGCTCCAAAAACCAGCCCTCCCCCAATGATGGCGACAAGATCAACCTCATGTTCTTTGGCGACTTCCACAGCATGAGCCTGCTGGAGTATGAGAATGGCATCCAGGACCTCATGGCTAAAAACAAGACCCTGTACGGTAGCATGATCAAAGACAACTATTTCCTGGGCAAGGTGCTGCAAAAGAAGTACACCAGCCTGCGGTTTGCCTACATGTTCTTTATGGTGGGCTTTATTACCGCGGTTTTCTCTTTTGTGCTCATGCAGATCATGTTCATGGACAGCGACAGCCCCTTCATGCGCTTCATAGGTCAATTCATAGGATAACCCTTTCCAGGCCGGCATTTCCCATAAACGGCTAAAGCCGATACTTTAACAAAGACCAGTAGCCATTCTCCGTTTCTGACCCTTACCTTTGCGTTTTAGGTTCTCCAGGTGGCTGGTCGCTTTGCGGTCATGGCTATCTGTTTTTACCAGAGCCTTCGCGTGGTTATGCTTTCCCCTTTCTCTTCTGCTTCACTTCCCTGGGTACAAGTGGCCCCAGACGCACCCTATTTCATCACCGAAGACGGCCTGCCCTGGACGCCGGTAGGCCAGAATGACGCCATTACCTGGCCAGAGCTGGAAGGCCTATTCCGGCGCAAGAACCTGGCGGCGGTAGAAGAGTACCTGGTGTACCTTACCCAGCACGGTGTTACCTGCCTGCGGCTCATGCTGGAGTACGCACAGGGCGAAAACCGCTATTTTGAGAAGCCCGTGGGCCGGTTCCAACCCAACATGGTCCGCCTCTGGGATGACCTCTTCGCCCTCTGTGCCAAACACGGCCTGCGTATTCTGCTTACCCCCTTTGACACCTTCTGGATGTGGCTGCGCTGGAAATACCACCCCTACAACAAGCACCTGGGCGGCCCCTGCGCCGGGCGCCGAAAACTGCTGCTCTGCCCCCAGACCATTGCCGCCATTAAAACCCGGCTTACGTTTGTGGTGGAGCGCTGGGGCGGCAGTGGCGTCCTCTTTGCCTGGGACCTCTGGAACGAGATGCACCCCGCCCACATGGGCAACAGCGCCGACCGCTTTGCAGCAGTGGCCACAGAGTTGAGCCAGCACGTGCGGGACCTGGAACTGCGGCTGTACGGCCGGTCCCACCCCCAGACCATCTCCCTCTTCGGGCCGGCGCTGCACACGCACCCTACCCTCGCCGACACTATTTTCCGGCACCCGCTGCTAGACTTTTCCAGCACCCATTTCTATGACCCCGCCACCCTGGACCACCCCAGAAACACCATTGACCCCGCCATAAAAGTGGGTGAGTTGGTGCGCGAAGCCCTGGAACACACCTCAGTAAACCGGCCTTTCTTTGACAGCGAGCACGGCCCCATTCACCTGTTCAAGAACCGGCGCTACACCCTGGCCACGACTTTTGATGATGAGTATTTCCGGCACATGCAGTGGGCGCACCTGGCCTCCGGCGGGGCTGGCGGCGGGCTGCGCTGGCCGTACCGGCACCCGCATACGCTTACCCCCGGCATGCGCCAGGCCCAGAAGAACATGGTGGGTTTCCTGCATCTGATTGATTGGAGCACGTTCCGGCGTAAAAACCTGAACCATGAGATCACTATCTCAGAGCCGGCCTTCGCGGTGTTCGGCTGCGCCGATGACACGCAGGCAATAGTATGGCTGCTGCGCCAGAACGCCCGCTACCAGCGTAAACGCCTCGTAGACCCGGCCGCCCCGCCCCTGGCGGTGCAAGTGCAGGTGCCTTTTCTGAAAGATGGCACCTACCTGGTTCAGGTCTGGGATACCCAGGAGGGCACCATGCAAAACCAACTGAGGGCAGAATCTAGGGACGGGAGTTGCACATTTACCGTTCCTGCGGTACGTACAGACATGGCCCTGGCCCTTACCAGAACCGCCTAAGCCTTGCAATTGCGTATTCCCGTTTTAGGGCCGATTTCCGAAAAACGGCCCAAAACAAAGAGCCGGCCCAGAATCTCTTCTAGGCCGGCTCTTTGTTACTTGATTTTGGTAGTGTCTGGCGGCAGGTCCAGGGAGTCCAGGCCTCCATCTGCGCCTTCCACCATATCTTCTGAAGCTGTATTACCGGTAGTTTCAGCGGGTCCTTCGCCGCAGGCGGTAAAGGCCAGGGAGGCAACCGCAAACGCGGCCAGCGTCATCTTTGCTATATTCTTGCTGATCGTTTTCATAGGGGGTAGGGATTAGGTACAAGTTAAGCCTCAGGAAAAGAAGCCGTTCTCCCTATACGCAGCTACCGCTGGCACTGTTAAGCAAGACAGTCCTTCGGCCACACAATTACCGCGATCGCCCTTCCTGTTTTAAGCCTGTTTTCCAAAAAACGCGCTTAAAACAGCAACTGAGGCTCTGTTCTGCAAGGGAGGGTTAAGCGTTATTTTAAACCAGTTCCGGTTGACGCTGCCCCTTCGTTCCCGTCCTGAAACCAGCTGGCGTACATCACATAGTTGTCGGCGGTTTTGGCCATGCCGGCAATCTGGTCCTGGCTCAGGGCTTTTACCTTTTTGGCGGGCACCCCGGCATAGATATGGCCGCTCTCACAGATGGTATTCTCCAGCACCACGGCGCCGGCCGCCACAATGCAGTGCTCCTCCACCACAGCGTTGTCCATGACAATGGCGCCCATGCCAATGAGCACATTGTCCTGCACCGTGCAGCCGTGCACCAGGGCGTTATGGCCAATGCTCACGTTGTTGCCAATGGTGGTGGGCGCTTTCTGGTAGGTGCAATGGATCACGGCCCCGTCCTGGATGTTGGTCTTGTTGCCTATTCTTATGCGGTGCACGTCTCCCCTGATCACGGCGTTAAACCACACCGTACACTGGTCGCCCAGCACCACATCCCCTACAATAGTGGCATTGGGGGCAATGAAACAATTTTCCCCTATGGTGGGGTGAATACCTTTCACGGGAAGTAGCAACGGCATGGCTTTATAATTAAGAATTAGGAATAGCAGTACCAAAGGTAACTATTGGCCCGCACCCGTCAGTAATACGAACGCCGTTTTGTGGCCGTTTTCCAAAAAACGGCTACAAAACGGCGACATACCTTCTTTCTGCTATTTTTCGGCCTCCGGGAAGCCCCTTCTTAAAAGGTGGGCACAATAGTAAATAGCTGGCGCTGAGAGCCAACCAGCCCTTTAGGGTGATAGGCTTCTACCTCTACCTCAAAATCACCTATGTCATCTGAGGTATAGAAAACCACCGTGGCTGTACCGTTGGCGTTGCTTTGGACAGTTGGCGCCCAATGCAGCAGGCTCCTGAAATCTGGCGCCGGCCGGGGAACCGTGTACTCATAAGAAGGTGTCTTGAACGCGAAAGGCTTGGCCAGCCCGGCCCAGGTAAAGGAGTTTTTGTCCTGCATCTCACGGGGCGAAGGATGCGGCGGATTGGTGGTGATGGACAATACCCCATATCTGCCTATCAGCCCAATGTTGCTCAGCTTGCGCTCCGCATAGAAGAGGTCTATTTGCTTGATGGCAGCGCCGGGCATATTCAGAAGCCATTCATTATTGGAGACGGGGGTACCGTTCACCAGATACAGCGGACGTTCCGGGAACCGGGCCCCGGCTTTTTCAGGGGAGAAAATGCGCACCTCTTTGTCTGGCCCTGTACCCACCACGCTGGCCAACGGAACGGTTTCCCGTAACACATCTTCCAGGTTTTTGAAGGGATTGTACTTGCTCAGATCATAGGACTGGTTCGGCTTGCCAAGTTCGCCCAATAAAACAGCTTCTGACGTGTCTGTGGCCTCCGCCACCGCCATGGGTTTCTTTCCATTGAAAAGCGTTTGGGTCTGCGCCCGAACGGCGGCTTGCCGCAGGTACTGCGCCTCCTGCTCTGTTACCCGTAGCGGCAGCGCCGCTGTTGGAGAAAAGGCCGGCCCATCGGCCCATTCGATAGTGGCATTCTTCACCCGGCTGCCGCCGCTCAGCACCTCGGTCACGTAATGGCCTGGGTTATTGAAATCCAAAGACAGAAACGAAAAACGTCCCTCAGGGTCTGTTACCTGAACCATGGGTTCTGAACTGGCGCGGCTGAACAAAAGCACCATGGCAGAAGGCAGCGCATTTCCTTTGGCATCCAAAAGCCTTCCGGCTAATCGCAGGCCCTCGGCAGATTGGGAGGTTGTTGCCGCCAGGGGTTCAGGGGTTTTCACCGTTGGAAGTAAAGACGGGGCGCCTTCTACCAGCAGAGACCATTCCAGGGCAGACTGCGGCGCCAGACCGGCAGCGGATGCAGACAGCAAATAGGCAGGCACTACTCCTTTGATGAATTCCTCTTCCAGAGACTTGCCCTGGGTGCTTTGCGCTTGCGCGCGGGACCGTACCACAAAAGACAAGGACGCCTCTACGGGTACTCCGGAGGCATCGGTTACCTGGGCCGTCACGCGTACCGGTTCGCGGCGGCCGTAGCTCATCCGGTCGGTTTTGACCTTAAGCCGTAATTGCTGGGGGTGCCGCACAAACATATATCGTTCGGCCTCTACCTGGCCGTTGGCATTGGTCACCGTTAGCTTCAAGGGGCCATCTGGCAGGGTCTGCTGGTTTATTCTCATAACAGACTCTTCGCCCTTGGCCAGGGTGGTTTCCCCAGTAAAGAAAGGCTTCCCGCCGGCGGCGAAGGTTACCTGCACTTTTTTACCGGCGGCATTTTTCAACCAGGCCGGGCTGGGCAATAACCTGATCTGAAGGAGGCTGTCAGAAGAAGAAGTTACCCGCAAGGCTACTCCCTGGGCCTGCACCGGAGGAAGCTTTAACAGCCCCTGGGCTTTCTGGTTTTCCAGCGCAAGCTGGTAAGACACCCCTTCGCGCGGGGTGAACAGCATAAACCCCTGCCCGTGGTGATCAGTTTGAAACTTGGTGGCGGTCCCGTCTGGGGCGGTGATCTTTCCTGTGGCGGCCGTTCCGGTGCCATTCTGGTCCGTGGTTTTGAGCGCCAGTTTATTCTCTACGCCGGCAATGAGTTTCCCGCCCTCGGGGAACGCGTCCAGCGTGACAGAGGTAACCGCCAGGGGCTGGTCTGCCCTGGCTCTCTCGTTGGCCGGGCCCAGCACCCGTATCCGTTGCCTGAAAACACCTTCTTTCTCACCAGCCTGCGAGGAAGTGGACGCGGTAACCTCATACAAGCCGCGGGCAAGCGAATCTGCCAGCACAATATTCCCGATGGCCATGCCCTGGACAATGGGGAACCGCAGGTGCTGGGTGGTGGCCGCAGAAGACGTTTTAAAGGCCACTTCCAAGACGCTACTGCCGGCAGAGGCTTGCAGTGACCCGGTTTTCACCACAAAGGCCTTGAACTTTATTGTATCGCCGCTGGCGTAAAAGGGCTGCGAGAACCGCACATGCACTTGCTCCCCGGTGGCCGTCTGCGACATGCCTTTCTCTGGCCTTGGCATTGCCTGCCCGGCGGCGGCCAGAAAAGGAGATAACAGTAAAAGGAACAGGATCTGGGGGAAGTTCTTCTTCATTCGGGTATTTAATGCTTCAAAAGGGCTCATGCGCTTACCAGAAAGAAGGACGTATCTCTGAACTGAATTTGATGGTGCGGCAATCATCTGGGTACTTGAGCAGACCAGGCACCTGGGGCACTTCCTCGCGCTTCACGAACACTGCCTTTCTGGTGACCGCCGAGGCCCCAAAATAGCCGAACACCGGCTCCTCTGGGTTGGCAAGGTTTCTGACGTTGCCTTTGGCATTGGCTGGGGGCGGGTCCAGCACCGAACCTACGCTGCGGGACTGGGCAATAAAATCTTCCCAGAAGTCATACCCCGTTTCTGAAAGCGAGTATTGCACCGCCTCTACCCGTAAGCGCACATTAATGGTTTCACCGGTAAGCGGCACAATGCCTACTGGTTTTCTAAAGGTGTTGCCGTTGAAAAGCCGGTCCTCCCCCACTACCATCAGGTTGGTGGTGTCATAGACCCAGCAGGTTTGACAGCACTTCTTGGGTTTGGGGATGGGGAAACTTCCCCGGGGCGGTACCTCTTCATAGTCCCAGGGCTGGGTGGACACCTCATAGATGGCCTTCCATTCCCACCGGTAGAAGTTTTTGGCGTTGCCAGGGTCTTTGGTGCGCACAAAGGCCTCAAAACGCTGGTTGGCAATAGGCTCAGGGCCCTGGTCAAAGACAGGCTTCCTCTGGAAATCCAGCTCCAGTTCTTCAATGGGGGCCACGGGGGCCAGCACCTCGGCCGTAGACTGGTAATTACGGCCATCTTTTAATGTTACGGAAAGGGTATACACCCCGCCCACGCGGCCACGCATGCCAGTAGGGCTGGTTTTGAAAATACCCAGGCCGTGTTCTCTCAAGACCTCGTGCGCGCCCCGTTCATCTGTGATCACTACCTGCGCGCCTCTCAGGCCTTCTTCCTTTATGCCGGTGGGCCTGCCGTAGGGCACGGTCATTCTCACGTTCACGGTGTAAGGCCCGGGTTCATCTGTAATGAGGCCCTGCACCGCCAGGTATTTCACGGTCTGGGTGGGTTTGAGGTCTACGGGGTCTACACACCCCCAAAGCAGAAAGCACAGGAGCCCCAAAAAGAAATTTACCGGACCAATGGATTGCTGATACATAGGGGGTTAAAATTTAAAGTCATAGGTGATGGAAGGCAGCGGCACCCCTACCACAGAAAGCCGGTATGCTTGCGGCACGGCGTAGGCATCATCTCTGAAGAAAACCGAGTACGCGTTGCGCCGGGCATACACATTATAGATGGATATGTTCCAGCGGCCTTCCCACTTCTTGTCTTTCTTGTGGTTGGTTTCAATGGTCATGGAAAGGTCTAAGCGGTGGTAAGCCGGAATGCGGGCCTGGTTTCTATCCCCGTAAACAGGCACGGTATTGCCCTCCATTTCATATAACCCAATAGGCATAGTGGTAGGCCGGCCAGAGCTGAACGTGAAATTAGAGGCAAAGCCCAGCCTTCTGGTCAATTGGTAATTTGCAACCAGGGCCAGGTTGTGCGGCTTGTCATAATTGGTGGGGTAAAAGGCGCCGTTATTGATCTTCTCCTGCTTGAAAAACCCGTTCACCTGTATCTCTGACCGGGAATAGGTATAGCTTATCCATCCGGTCAGGTTGCCTTCTCTTTTGGAGAGCTGCATTTCCAGACCGTAGCCACGCCCTTTGCCAGGCAACAGTTCCGCCTCTACGGCAGGGTTCAGCCACAACTCGGCGCCTTCTTTGTAGTCCAGTTGGTTCTGTATTTTCTTGTAATAGGTCTCAACGGAGAATTCTATTTTGTTGCCGCCAAAGTTATGGAAGTAGCCTATGGACCATTGGTCAGCGAGCTGGGGCTTGAGGTAGGTATTGCTGGACTGCCAGAAGTCTAGGGGGGCCACCGCCATAGCCCCGGAGATGAGATGGGTATATTGCCGCATACGCTGGTACCCCGCTTTCACCGAGTTGGCTTCTGTGAAACTGTATTTAAGCGAGGCGCGGGGCTCCAGCCCATGGTACGTGGCGATGGCGCTGCCCGCCCCATAACGCAAGGTGTCTGTGATGGTGCGCTGCTGCCGGTGCTGGGTGGGGTCATACACGTACACCTCGCCCGCCCCCCGGTTCTGGTACAGGGAATACCGCATGCCCAGCATGACCGTCCACTGCTGGGTAATGGTGAATTCATCGCTCAGGTAGGCGGCTGCTTCTATGGCCTGGTCATTGGGCAGGATCAGTTCATTAATGGCAGATCCCGCTTCGGTAGGCTTAAATTGACCAGGTTTAAAGCCAAAACGGGTGGCTTCGGCCCCGAAGTTAAACTGATGTCTTTTAGCATCATAGACAAACGCCGCCTTCAGACTCCCCGACCAGATGCCGTTGCTGAACTCAGAGGCATTGCCCAGGCTTTTGTCTGTGATGGCAAACCGGTACTTGCTGAACACCCCGCTCAGGGAACCCTGCAGGTTGTCACTGAACGTGTGCGTGTGCTTAAGCGCGACCCCGGTATTCTCCCAGGAGTAAATGCTGTCTTGGGTAAACCCGAAGGCGTCATGGCTGAAATAGCCGTTTAACGTAAGGTTATCTTTGGGGCTGAAGGTGTGCTTGACACTGGCGTTGCCGTCATAAAAAGTGGCATGGCCTTCCTTTAGCCGCTTGTCTTTTAGGGCGTGAAGTAACCAGTTAGGATACGCGGCCCGACCGGCCACCAGAAAAGTAGTTTTCTCAGAAAGCAGCGGACCTTCCAGGGCCAGGCGGCTGGTGATAGGGCCTATGCCTCCGGTTCCCGTAAGTTTGCCTCCCTTTCCTTCGCGCTGCTGCACCTCCAGCACCGAGGACAACCTACCGCCGTACCGCGCCGGAATACCGCCCCGGTAAAAGGTAAGGTCCTTGACCACATCTGGATTAAAGACCGAAAAGAAGCCAAACAAGTGGGAAGGATTATAGATAGGGATCTGGCCCATTAGCACCAGGTTCTGGTCGGCGCCCCCGCCCCGCACGTTAAAGCCCGAAGAGCCTTCGCCCACAGAACTCACGCCCGGCAGCAGCAGCACGCTTTTCACCACGTCCACCTCCCCCAGAAAAGCGGGCATTTTCCGGATCACGCCAATGTTGAGTTTGTTGGCCCCTACCTGCACGCTGTTCACGTTGCTGTCGCCGGGCCGGTCTCCCCTGATCTCTACTTCATTCAAGACAACCACACTCTGGTGCAAGGGTAGGTTCAGGGTGCCGGCGGCGTACAGGCCAATCTGTCTTTCCTCGGGCAGCAGCCCTACATATTTAAAGGTTACCAGGTGCTCGCCTGTAGGCAGGAGCAGGCGGTAATTGCCGTTGGCATCGGTTTGGTCACCCACCGCCAGGGCGGGCACAGAGACCGTGGCGCCTACCAGAGGTTCATTGGTTTTGGCGTTGGTAAGTCTTCCGCGTAGCTCTACCTTTTTAGTGTCACTTACGTTTTTAGGCAACCCGAAGAGCAGGCGGGGCAAGGCTTTGCCCTGTTTGTCTTTGTACACCACGGCCGGGTGCGAGGCCCTGGAAGGAAAGATCACTACCGCGTAGGTATGGTACCAGGCCGCCTCCAGCTCTGTTTCTGATAGCAGCACCGCCACCACCTGGGCTACGTTTTCTTGCGCAAACTCCCCGCTCACCGTAATGTCTTTCAACCAGTCTGGCTCAAAATAGAAACGCACCGGGGTCTTGGTCTGAATTTCCTGGAGCGCCTGCTGAAGCGGCGTCTTGTCAAATTTTCCGCTGAAAAAAGAGCTGTCTGAGACCTGCGAAAACCCGGCCAGCGAAACCAAAAGAAAAAAAGCACACAACCAGAAACGGAGTGAGAAACAAAGCATACCTTATTGAATGAGGGAACCTAAAAAGCCTGCTTACAGACAACCCAAAGCAAATAAAAATATATAGAATATACCATTCCGGAGGACGGTATATTTTAATAATATTTATAAATGATTGGTTTTAACCGGAATTCAGGAAAGATCTCTTTTAAGAAAGCATCTTCCTCCAGGTGCCTTTTCTAAGGTTATATTTGAGGGTGCTGGGCAGCGCTTTCCACCAGTAGCTGTTCAGCTCCACCGCAAAGCTGGGTTGCATGTAACAGTTGATGGTGCAGCCCTCGCAGGCCGGCAGGCGGCCTTCTAAAGCGATCAGTTCTTTTACCTCTTTGGACTTGTAAAGGTCATAGAGTTTACCCTTAATGGGAAACGTCTGCGCGCCCAAATGGTAGCACGGCAAGACCAATTCATTCTCCGGGGAGATGACCAGCGTGGTGCTGGCAGCCTTGCACACCGGCTTATCTACATGGTTACCCCCATCCTTACGCAGCTTCACGAAGGCCTCGTTCATGTATACCCACTTTTGCTTACTAAAGGTGACCAGGTAATCCAGTTCGGCTTCAGACAATTGCGCGCCGGTCTCTACCTGGTTGTACTCAAAGGCCGGATTCAAAAGCAGCATGAGGTTATTGGGCAGGCAGATCTCGTTATACACCCGTTCTATCTGGTCCAGATTGTGCTTGAACACGGTGAACAGGATATCGGGGCGCTCGCCCAGGCTTTTGGCTACTTCAATGGATTGCAATACAAAGTCAAAGCAGGCCACACCGCGGCCGGTGTCATGCTCCGTTTTATCTGCGGAGTCCAGCGAGAAGTGAAGCATGTCCACCTTTCCTTTCAGGCGCTCGGCCCACTTGGGGTAGAGCAGTCCGTTTGTGGTAAGAGTGGTTATGAACCCCAGTTCCTGGGCTACTTCCAGAAACTGGTCAATCTGCCGGTGCAGCAAAGGCTCGCCCCCCGTAAAATCAATGACGTTCACCCCCAGTTTGCGCAAATCGGTGAGGTTCTGCCGCACGTCTTCCAGCTGAATGTACGGCGACGGCTTCTCCCAAATGTCACAGAAGGAGCACTTGGCATTGCACCGGTACGTCACGTAGTAATTGGCCAGAACTGGGTGGTGGATTAAGCGCATGTGGGTTTGGTCATCGGAATGGCAAGGTACGCATTGCATACGGAATTTAGGTCAATGGCGGTGATTCCGCGGATTTCCTCTGTTTATTGTTTTGGGGGTGTTTTGAGGAAAATGGGCTTGAAACGGTTTTTCTTTATTGCTGATTGTTTATAGCAGATAGCTTTAATAGTTAATCTCGCCGTTGTTGGTGTTCTCACCAGCGACTGAAACTGCCTTTCCATTTACCAATAAGCCGTTGCTTTCTATCTCTTCCTACTAAGCCTCCAGGCTGTAGTTGCGCCCTGCCGGCGTCTGTCACTTTTCTCCTTGATGAGAAAAGTAACCAAAAGAATCAAGAAGCCCCGAACTCGCTGCCGCTCAGACAGGCGGGGCTTCAAGAAGGTACCACCGGGCAAAGGCTATCTGTTCCATAGTGAGCTTACGTCCTTGCGGCTGGAATTGCCGCTGCTTGCCCCTGCCCATGCTTCGGGCTACGCGTGGCGGCCCTCCGCCAGGTGCGGGGCAGGATATGGGTTGCTGCTTTGTCCGCTGCAATGCCTGCATCGCCCGGCGGGCGGAGGGAAAGGTCGGGACAGGGCTTGACCTGTCCGCTGCGGTTCAAATGGTAACCCTGTTTCTTGGTGGTTGCCCGTTTCCAACCTTGAGTGTTTTGGGCCTGTTTTCTGGAAAACGGGCCCAAAATACTTTCCTTAAAACTCGAACACAAACCCGAAGCTGGGCAGGAAGGTCACGTCATCCTCGTCCAGGATAAGCGGGATGGCGTTGGAGCCATTGGGTTGCAGGGGTTGGCCGTCTGTGGTGGCGAAGCCGGTGTTGTCTGCGTTGCGCTGGAAGGTGTACTGGGGCAGGGATGGGCCTTTGAACCGGAAGAGGTTCTGAATGTCCAGGTACACGTCCAGGGTGGTGCGTTTGTAGTTCCACTTCTTGTCCAGGCGCACGTCCAGTTGCTGGAACGAGCGCAGGCGTTGGGTGTTCAGGCGGTCATAGTCCAGCAGGCCCGTGCCCAGCGAGGCATAGTTCTGTTGCGAGGCTTCCAGGTCAAACGGGGTGTAGGGAGAGCCGCCGGCGAACCGGTATTTGCCGCCCAACTCCCAGTTCTTGCCAAACTGCCAGCCCACCAACGCAGAAACTAAATGCCGGTTATCCCACGCTGAGGCGATATACTTGTCCTGGTTCAGGCCCGTAAATTCGCTGCGCACCAGGGTGTAGGAGAACAGCCCGTACAAACCGCGGGTGAGTTTCTGCTGGAAAAAGAATTCGGCACCGTACGCCCGGCCTTTGCCCACGGGGGCCACGGCCTCATTGCCTATCGCCCCGAACTCAATGCCCTGGTTAGCCAGGGAAACGCCGTCGCGCACTGAGACCGGGTAGTTGGCGTAGCGCTTGTAGAAACCTTCCACGGTGAGGCGGTTGGCAATGGTGGGCAGAAACTCCACGCCCGCCACGTAATGGGTGGCTTTCAGGTAGTCGCTGTTCTGATTGGCGTAATTTCCCGCGGCGTCTTTGTAGCCTAATACCGTGTAAATGGGCAGGCGGTAATACGTACCAATGGAGCCGTTCAGTTTCCAGCGTTCGGCCAGAGAATAAGAAGCAGATAGTCTGGGCGACAGCGTCTCCAGCGGGTTGTTGCCGTTAGTGGTGAACGAGTTCATATCCGTGCGCACGCCTAAAGAAAGGCTTAGTTTGTCTTGCCAGAAGCTTCTGGAGGTTTGCCCGTACAGGCCATATCGGAAGAAAGTGAGATCGGTATCAAAATCCAGCACCACGCGGGGCTGCACCACATTGCCGTTTTGGTCGCGCACCTCCTGCCGTATCTGGCTGAAGAAGTTGTTGCTGTAGCCCACGTACTGGCCAATGGCCCCGTAAGAGAACTTCCAGCCGCCTACAAACTTGTTCACGTCCAGGCGCAGCTTGTTTTCCTTTTCCTGCGACCGCGCCTTGAGCACCCGCCGGGTTTCATCGACGTACTGCGCGTCTTCAAAGCGGTCCAGGCGGTTCTCAAACACGTTTCTACTCAAAGACACCTGCACAAACCCGTTCTCCAGAGAGCGTTTCAGGCTGGCCCCTACCGTGTAGTTCCACTGGTTAATGAGCGGGTTAGACCGCAGCGCGTATTCTTTCTCCGGCGAGGTTTCCTTGGGCACGGCAAAACTGAATTCATCAATGGCGCCAATGCCCAGCGCGGTGATAGTGGTTTTAGCGTCCAGCTGGTGCGTGACCTTGTATTGGAAATCCCAGTAGTTGGGCCTGATGGGCAAGTCAATGGCTTTGAAGAGCAACTGCAGATAAGACCTTCTAGCCGAGGCCAGGAAAGTAGTCTTGGGCGCGAGCGGACCTTCCAGGGTACCTGCCAGTTCGGTGGCGCTCAGGCGCACGTTGCCCTGCAGGCGGTCGGGGTTGCCGTCGCGCTGCTTGAACTGGAACACGCTGGAGAGGGCGTTGTCATAGCGGGCATCAAAGGCGCTGGTGCTCAGGGTCACGTCCTCAATAAAAGACACGTTCAAGATGCCCTGCGGACCGCCACTGCTGCCCTGCGTGGAAAAGTGGTTGATGACGGGTATCTCTATGCCATCCAGGAAAAAGACGTTCTCGCCGGGCCCGCCGCCCCTGATCACAATATCGTTCCGGAAGCCAGCGCCAGTGCTTCCCGCCCCGGCCACACCGGGCAGCGTCTGGATCACCCTGGAAATATCAAAGTTGCCCCCTGGGTTGCTCTTGATCTCCTCACTGCTCAAACTCTGGATAGACAAGGGGGTTTCAATGGAGGCCGCCCTGATCGAGCGGTCCAGGGTAATGTTCACTTCCTGCAGGCGGGTTTGGCTGGGGGTAAGCTCCAGGTTAAGCGTGAGGGCGTTGCCTGAGGTCACCGGCACATTGTACCGGAGCACGGGTTCAAACCCCAGGTAGGTGGCCTTGATATTATAACTGCCCGTGGGCACGTTTTCCAGGCGGTAGCGGCCCTGCACGTCGGTGGCCACGGCAATGGTGGTTTCCTCCAGGCTCACGGTGGCGCCAATAATAGGTTCCTGGGTATTTTTATCTCGCACCAGGCCTGTGATCCGGCCGGTGCTCTGGGCGGTGGCTACTAGGCAAGAAAGGGCGAAAAGAAAGCCTAAAAGAAAGAAGATGCGGTTCATGTGAGGCAAAAGGAGGAAGTTCATACTAGGCAGATAACCTGCCAGCGAGGGCATTGTTTCGCATAGTTCGGACTTTTCCCTGACAAGACAGCTACCCCGCCGGCGGCCAAGCGTTTTAGGGCTGTTTTCCGGAAAACGGGCCTAAAACGGAAACCGCTATTGGTCAATCCCTTTCAGGCGCACGTCTGCGTAGTAATTGCAGAGGTTCTGCAGCACGCACACCTCGCATTTGGGTTGGCTCCAGGTACAGATCTTCTGGCCGTGCTTGAGCATGTGGCGGTGCAGGTTGTACAGGACCAGCGCGTCTTTGGGCAGCATGTCTAAGATGATCTGGTGGGCCTTGTCATGGGTCACGGTGGCCCCAATAATGCCTACCCGCTGACTGATGCGGTGCACGTGCGTGTCTACCGGGAACACCGGCTTATGGAAGTTGAAGAGCAATACCAGCGTGGCGGTTTTAAGGCCCACACCGGGCAGCGCTATCAGCCAGGCCATGGCCTCGGGCACGTCCAGGTCCTGCAGAAAGTCCAGGGAAAAATCGGGGTGGCCCTGCTGAATGATCCGGAGCGCTTTCTGGATATTGGCCGCCTTGGCCCCGGGAAACTTGGCCGGCGATAAGGCATCTGCCAGCTCTTCTACGGGGGCCTCTATGACCTCTTGCCAGGTAGGGAACCGCTCCAGCATCTGAAAATACGCCATCTCCTCCTTGGCGTGGGTGGTGCGGTGCGAAAGCATGGTGGAGATAAGCTCGCGCATGGGGTCGCGGCGCGGATGCCCCGAAAGGTGGCCAAACACATCGTTCAGCCTGAGATGAATCTGCCAGAGCTTTTCAGCGGGGGTAAGTTCCTTGCTTTCGGAGTGCATAGAATTTTTTTTACTCTAAACGAGCCGCCGGGTCCAAAGTTTACGTACTACTATTTTTGATTTAAATCAGAAAATATAGAACATATACTACACCAATATGAAACTTACGTTCTTAGGAACAGGTGGGGCTTTTGATGTGGCTTACGGAAACTCGGCTGCCCTGGTAGAACTCAGGGGCCATACCATTCTGTTGGATTGTGGTTTTACCGTCTACCCCACCTTGCGGCAATATAGCCTTACAGATCAGATTGAATATATCCTGCTCACGCACCTGCACAATGACCACATTGGCAGCCTGGCCACGCTGCTGCTGCACCGCCGTTATTTCAACCCGGACAATCGGCCCACTATCCTATACCCAGATGACGACTTCCGGGATGAGGTGTATGAGTTTTTGCGGTTCCAGCTCCAGAAGCCAGATAAGTACGTAGACTTCACGCCCGTGTCTGAGTTCCCGGGCATTACCGCCCTGGACACTTTTGGGCTGCACGCCGACCAGCTGCAAACCTATGCCTACCTGTTTGAGGACACCACCCAGCGCCTGGTTTTTTCGGGGGATCTGGCCAAGCCCGAAACCCTCTTCGCCCTGCTGCGGGGCATGCCGCCCAAGGCCACCACGGTGTTCCATGACATTAGTTTCTCAGAGGAGAACGTGACCCATACCTATTACAAGCGTTTAATTCCCCTGTCAAGGGACTACAAGATTTACGGCTACCACTGCAACCCCGAGGAGGCCCCCCAGGACAATCCCTTCCCGCTGGCCTATCACCAGCCGGAGCTTATGCTGGCGGCCCACATGCAGGTGAGTGCCCCATGAGGCTGGCCCCTTAGCATTAATTCTTTTTCTCCCGAACAAAGGCCCATAGGCAGACTTTGCCCACCTTCTGCTATCTTGCGTAGCATTCAACCCTAGACTTTGCATGGCCTTTACCTTTGCTACAGACCCTGAGCACACCCATTTCCGTAAAAACCGTTTACTTATTGCCTACGCCATCATCTTTGGACTGTTCTGGGCCTATACTGGTTTTCATACCCCAGACCTGAAAAACTGGTGGCTGGAAAACACGCTTACCTTCACGGCCATTATCTTATTGGTGGTCTTCTATAAATATTTCAGGTTCTCAGATTTCAGCTATACCTGCATTTTCCTGTTCATGATGCTGCACGTGTATGGCAGCCAGTACACCTACGCCGAAAACCCCTTCGGTTTCTGGGTGAAGGAACAGCTTAGCCTGGAAAGAAACCACTATGACCGCCTGGTCCACTTCTCGTTTGGTTTTCTGCTGGCCTACCCCATGCATGAACTCTTCTGGCGGAAATCCAGGATGCGCCCCTTGTACACTTACCTGCTGCCCATAGATTTAACCATTAGCCTAGGGGCCTTTTATGAACTCATAGAATGGATGGTGGCCGATATCTTCTTCCCGGCCCAGGGCATGGCCTACCTGGGCACGCAAGGCGATATCTGGGATGCCCAGAAAGACATTGCCATTGCCATGGTGGGGGCCATCATCACCATGGGCGTGGTGGCCACGGCCTTTCATGAAAAACGGAAATAGCCATCCCGTTTCAGGCCCGTTTTTAGGAAAACAGGCTTAAAACAGGAAGGCTATCCTATAAATGGGTTAGGCTTCGCCTAGATTACTCTGGCTTGACTTTTATGTCATTGCCTTCAATTTTCACTTTCCCCTGGGCAGTCTCAATCTTGGTCTCTTCCGGCGAGATCTTTATTTTGGTAGGGCCTGACACGAATTTCACTTCTTTAGAGGCCCTGCGGTAATAGTGCTGGCGGGTCATCCAATAGTTTTTCAACCGCGTCAATGGCATTCTGGAAGACAGGCGCGCGTCTCTGGCCAAGGCTTTCTGCAGCTGTATGGCAGTAGGGCGCACGTACTTTTTCCGGACAGGGGTGGCCTTGGTGGTAGTGGAGCCTTTGCTAGCAGAAGCTTTCTCTGTGGTAGTAGTGGTAGTGGTGGTTACCCTTGAAGCAGCGGATGAACCGTCATTTTGGTTACTGATGCTTACCCCTGCGTTACTGGCCGTCCCGTTTCTTGCGGTGCCATCCTCTCCGTCAACAGCGCCTTCAACGGGCTCCCAGGAGTTGTCTTCATATTCGCCGTAGGGCGAGGTTTCGCCTTCTGCAAAGGTGGTGTCAATCTCCACGGAGTCTGGCTCCAGCACCAGCGTATCCCCAACCGAAGTCTCCGGCAAGGCGGCAATCTGTTTGTCTTTCACTTTCTCGCAGGCGCCCAGGGCCACCAGCACCAGCAGCAAGGATAACGTTCTATGTAATTTCTTCATCTTCCATTTTGTTGGTATCCGGTTGTAAACGGGAGATAAGGCAGGAAGTTGGACAAGGCAAAGATGGCCCCTTGGGTTTGCCCTGGAAAAAGGGCACAAAAAAAAGGCTAACCTTTCGGTTAGCCTTTCCTGTGAAGCACTAAAACTAGTATTTGATCTCACCGCGCTCAGCGGCTTTTTTCAGTTCTTCGCTGGCGAAGATGGCCACCTCTACGCGGCGGTTCTGCTGACGACCAGCGGCAGTAGTGTTATCAGCCACCGGCTGGGTTGAACCATAACCGCGGGTCTGGAAACGGCTACGCTCTACGCCTAAAGATGCGGCATAATCGGCTACTGCTTGCGCTCTGCGCTCAGACAATGGTTGGTTGATGGCGTCTGTACCGGTGTTATCGGCGTGGCCTTCTACCAGCACGTTAGTACCTGGGTATTTCTTCAGGGTCTCGGCCAGTTTGGCGATGTCGGTTTTAGAGGAAGCCTGAAGGGTTGAAGAGTTGGTTGGGAAAAGCAGACCGGCATCAAAGGTTACTTTAATACCTTCTCCTACACGCTCAACCTGGGCATTTTTCATTTCACGCTCCAGTTCCTCGGCTTGCTTGTCCATTCTACGTCCGATCACGGCCCCGGTGGCACCCCCAACGGCGGCTCCAATGATGGCTCCACGGGCAGTGTTACCAGTGGCTTTACCAATGATACCACCTAGTACGGCTCCAGAACCGGCACCAATGATACCACCCTTGGCAGTTTTGCTCATGCCTTTCTTCTCTTGGGTAGTGGTAGTGCTGGCTTGTTCACTTGATTTACATGAAGAGAAAAACAAGCTGCCCACTAATAACGCTGTAAATGATCCTTTTAATAATCTCATAGTCTTGGTTTTAGGTTTAAAAAAGTAGAATACTAGGGTTTAGTTTCAGGGTTACATACTCATTTCCGGCTGAAATGGTTAGATATAACCCTTAATCTATATTCACTATGTATAATAATCATGCCAAAAAAATAGCCTGTCACCTTTTACTGGACAGGCTATTCACATGCTTTAACGGGGATGATGGTTCTTTATTTTGCCGCTGTTTTTCTGGCAGATGCTTTAGGCTGATTCTCAGCCTGTAACATGGTAATTAAATTTGTGAGGCGCTCTTTAAGCTCTTTGCGATGCACTATAAAGTCAAGGAAACCGTGCTCTAACACAAATTCTGCGCTCTGGAAGCCTTTAGGAAGGTCTTTGCCAATGGTTTCTTTGATCACCCTCGGGCCGGCAAAGCCGATGAGGGCACCCGGCTCAGAAATATTAAAGTCGCCTAGCATGGCAAACGAGGCCGTCACGCCACCGGTGGTAGGGTCTGTAAGCAAGGAAATGTACGGGATAGCTTCTTCTGACAAAAGGGCCAGTTTGGCAGAGGTCTTGGCCATCTGCATAAGAGAATAGCCGGCTTCCATCATACGCGCCCCGCCAGACTTAGAGATCATCAGAAACGGAATTCTGTGGGTACGGGCATAATCTATGGCCCGGGAAATCTTCTCCCCTACCACAGAGCCCATGGAACCGCCTATGAAATTGAAGTCCATACAGGCCACCACCAGGTCTAACCCGTTGATCTTGCCATGGGCCGTGCGTACCGCGTCTTTCAGGTGGGTCTTGCGCTGAGTGGCCACGATACGGTCTGGGTACGCTTTGGTATCTACGAAGTTAAGCGGGTCTGACGAGCTCAGGTTTTCATCCAGCTCTTCAAATTCATTCCCGTCAAACAGCACCTCAAAGTACTCCTGGGAGTTGATGCGGTCATGATGGTTGCACTTGGCGCAGGTGAAAAGCTGCTGCCGGTGCTCGGCAGTGCTGATCACAGTCTTGCACTCCGGGCACTTGTGCCAAAGGCCGTCCGGGGTTTCTTTTTTATGCTCCGTAGGGGTGACAATCCCTTTTTCTACTCTTTTAAACCAAGCCATATATTGCTTTTAAGGTCTTTTTCAACAATGAAGCCTCCAGTTTGAAACCGCAAGCGGCGTTACTGATAAACATGCAAAGATAAAAAAGAAACGTAAGCTCCCTACTCTCCCTTTTCAGAAAGCCAGAACTGCCCGGAGAATACCTTTCCAAGAGCAAAGGTACCGGCTAAACCTGCCCCGCTTGCCCTGTTTACGAAACCCTGCGGCTCCTTTTCTATCTTACGCCCAATGCCTGCCTCTCTTTTAGACTTTCTGAGATTTGCAAAAAGGAAGGATTCCTCCCTCTTTGCCGGCAAGAGATTTTCCTGCTTACCATCCGGCTTAACCTAGCACTGGCGGCCTTCTTTAAACGCTTTCTCAGCTCTTTAAATAAACCTGGTTTAGGCAGGTAATTACCTATATATCTGGCCTAATCATGGTTTATAATCAAAGAAATTAAGGCACCCAAAACCACATGACCTACAGACAGTTAGCCTTGCGCAGAAAGATATCCTAAAGAAATTGGGCAATTATTCCTTATTTGCAGCCGTTTCAAGCACAGGGCTTCTATGCCAGTAGCCTATTGTCTAAAACGAATTTATCACCCATTTCATTGCCACTTTTATTACTATATAATTTCTTATCACTATGAAGAAAACACGTTTCGCCTCTTCCGCCTCTGCCTTGATCTTAGGAGTAGCTTTACTTGGTTCTTGTGTCTCATCTAAGAAATACAAAGAGCTGGAAGCAAGCAAAAACGCGCTGGAGCAAGACAAAGCCGCCGCTCAGCGTAGCCTGGAACAAGCCAACGCTGATCTGCGTGACCGTGACGCCAAACTGGCCCAGTACCAGCAGCAGATTGCCCAAAAAGAAAGAATCCTGAACGAGCTGAGAACCTCCGTGAACGAGGCCCTGGCCGGCTTCAAGGAGCAAGGCCTTACGGTTTCCATTAGAGACGGGAAAGTGTACGTGACCATGCCAGAGAAGCTTCTGTTTGCCACCGGTAGCACCAAAGTAAACCCTAACGGACAATCGGCTTTAGGCAAACTGGCCAGCGCCATTAAAACACAGCGTGACACCGAGATCATCATTGAAGGCCACACCGATGACGTAGCCGTGGCTGCCGACAACGTGACCTACAAAGACAACTGGGACCTGAGCGTGCTTCGTGCCACTGAGATTACCCGTCTGCTCATCAACAACGGGGTACCGCCGCAAATGGTGATGCCAGCCGGCCGTGGCCAGTTCAGCCCTGCCGCCATGACCCGTACCCCCGAGGCCCGCCAAAGCAACCGCCGCACCGAGATCATTCTGGCGCCAAACTTTGAGAAAATCCTGAAACTGATCCAGACCAACTAAGATTGCCTTTTGCCGGTATCCGGCGAGGGAATACACTATAAAGAAGCCGGGCCATTGGTCCGGCTTCTGGCGTTTTAGGCCTGTTTTGTGAAAAACTGCCTTAAAATGGCCCGGCAGGTTTGGGTAGGAAAGCAAGGCGTATATCTTTGTAGGAACACCACCTGTTTTATAGGACTATCTCCCGTTACACCTAACCGCTTTCTTCACCATACCACATTCCAAACCTCTACCCTTTCTTCTGTCATGTTCAAAAAATCCATTTACCGCTTCACGGGCGTAGCCTTGCTGGGTACCTGCCTGCTGGGCTCCTGCACCACCGCCAAGAAATACAATGACCTGCTGGCTCAGAAAGTAAAGCTTGAGCGTGAGAAAGCAGACTGCCAGAGCACCCTGGCCCGCACCACCAAAGAACGCAGCGACCTATCCAAGCAAGTAACCGAACTCACCGAGTTCCGCACCAAACTGGCCACCGATACCACCCTGCTGGGCAGCACCCTCCGTAAAACCCAGGGCGTTTACGCCGATCTGAGCGATACCTATGACAAGCTCATCCGGAACCATGACCGTCTGTTGGCCAACAGTGCCCTGGAGTCTTCCAAACTCTCTAAAGACCTGGCCCGGCGCGAAGACGAATTAAAGGCCCTGAACGAGACCCTCATGCGCAACCGCTCCCAACTGGACCAACTCAGCACCGACCTCAAATCAAGGGAAGAGCGCCTTAATGAACTGGAGCGAATTCTAGCTGAGAAAGACAAGGCCGTGAATGCCCTTAAAAACAAGGTGAGCAATGCCCTGCTGGGCTTCAACTCAAAGGACCTGTCGGTAGACGTGCGCAACGGCAAGGTCTACGTGTCTTTGTCTGAGCAACTGCTGTTCAAGTCTGGCTCCACCAAGGTAGACGCCAAAGGCCAGGATGCCCTGCGTAAACTAGCCGCGGCCCTCAAAGACCAGCAAGACGTGAACGTGGTAGTAGAAGGCCACACCGATGACGTGCCCGTTTCCAAAGGCACTGTGGGCATGCAGGACAACTGGGACCTGAGCGTGTTGCGCGCCACCGAGATCACCCGCATTCTGACGGGCGCTGGCCTGGCCGGCACCAAAATCACGCCATCGGGCCGCGCCCAGAACGTACCGGTAGACGCGGCTAAAACCGCCGAGGCCCGCCAGAAAAACCGCCGCACCGAGATCATCCTTACCCCAAAACTAGACGAGTTGTTCCAGATTCTGGAGGGCAACTAATTTAGACAGAAAGAAGTAAGACGGCGGCCCATATAAGCTTTTGCTGTTTTAGCGCTACTTTTGAAAAACCAGACCTAAAACGCCGGCCCCGGTAGTCGGCGTTTACAACCGACAAACCTTCTCACATGAGCAAAGTAAACATCAAAAGCTACGCAGACTTACTACAGTATGAAGGCCAGGAAATGGGCGTTTCAGACTACCACACCATTACCCAGGAGCAGATCAACCTGTTCGCAGACGCCACCCTGGACCACCAATGGATTCACATAGACGCCCAGCGCGCCCAAACCGAGTCACCCTTCAAAAGCACCATCGCGCATGGGTACCTCACCGTTTCGCTGCTGCCGTACCTCTGGGGCCAGATCATCAACATAGAAAACCTGAAGATGCAGGTAAACTATGAGATTGAGAACCTGAGGTTTAACCAGGCCGTGCTGGTGAACAGTGACTTGCGCCTGCGCGTGAAACTGCTGTCGGCCAAAGACCTGCGTGGTGTGATCAAAGCGCGTCTGGAAGTGACCATGGAAATAAAAGACAGCAAGAAGCCCGCCTTCACTGGGGTGATCACCTTCCTGTACCACTTCAACGACTAAGCCGCCCGGCCTCTGTCTGCTAAAACCCGTTTTGGGGCTGTTTTTCAGAAAACAGCCCCAAAACGGGTTTCGTTTTTTAGCTTCTCCAAACAACCTTGCGGCAAACAGGTTAGTAAAGAAATCCAGACGTTAACTTCCATCTACTATGAGCACGCTCTTCCGCCCGCTACAACTCAAAAGCATTGAATTCAGGAACCGCATTGTGGTTTCGCCCATGTGCCAATACTCATCAAAAGACGGTTTTGCCAATGACTGGCACCTGGTACACCTGGGCAGCCGAGCCGTGGGCGGGGCGGGGCTTATTCTTGTAGAGGCCACAGGGGTGTCACCGGAAGGCAGGATCACGCCGCATGACCTGGGCATCTGGAAAGACGAGCATATCCCAGAACTTCGGCGCATTGTCTCTTTTATGGAAGCACACGGCACCGTGCCGGGCATTCAGTTGGCGCATGCCGGCCGTAAGGCCAGCCACCACGCCCCCTGGGAAGGCGGCAAAGCGCTTTCAGACCAAGAAGGTGCCTGGCCCACGGTAGCGCCCAGCGCCCTGGCCTTCCATGAGGCCGAACCTACCCCGGTGGCCCTGGACCAGGAGGGCATCCAGAAGGTGATCTCTGATTTCAAGGCCGCCGCCGTGCGAGCCCTGTCAGCGGGTTTTAAAGTAGTAGAGATTCATGCCGCCCATGGCTACCTGCTCCATTCCTTCTACTCGCCGCTCAGCAACCAGCGTCAGGATGCCTACGGCGGCTCCTTTGACAACCGCATCAGGCTGCTCCTGGAGGTCACCGCTGCTGTGCAGGAAGTCTGGCCCCAGAACTACCCGCTGTTCGTGCGCATCTCGGCCTCAGACTGGACCGAAGGCGGCTGGACCGCCGAGGACTCTGTGTCCCTGGCCAAGGTCTTAATGGGAAAAGGCGTGGATTTGATAGACTGCTCCAGCGGCGGCAACGTTCCCCGGGCCAAGATTCCGGTGGGGCCCGGCTACCAGGTGCAATTCGCCCAGAAAGTGAAGGCTGAGGCGGGTATTCTAACCGGCGCCGTGGGCATGATCACCACCCCCCAAGAGGCAGAGGACATTATTGCCAACGGCCAAGCCGATATGGTCTTCCTGGCCCGTGAATTCCTGCGTGACCCTTACTTCCCGCTGCGAGCCGCCAAAAAACTGGGAGCCGAGATTGAGTGGCCGGTGCAGTACCAGCGCGCGCAGGATTAAGACAGAGCCGGCATTTATTGTTTCTTAGGCTATAAGGGAGATTCGTGCCTTAGAAGTACCGTGCACTTCAGACGAAGTGTATTGTGTCTCTACAAAGGGGCTTTTCGCGCTTCGGTTAATTTCTTACCAACAACGGCGAGTGATATTGATTCGGTTGTTCAACGCAGACTCTCCCCTTGAGGGGAGAGTCTGCGCTTAGTTGAAGGGATTACATTTTGAGCCTGGTTTCAGAATTTCAGCATAAAATCTGAGAGATTCTCGCTGCGGTCCAGGTTCAGGCGTTTGCGGAGGCGGTAGCGGCTTATCTCCACGCCCCGCACCGAGATATTGAGCAGCTGGGCAATGTCTTTGGTGGTGAGGTTGAGGCGCAGGTAGGTACTCAATTTTATTTCCTGGGGGGTCAGGCTGGGGAATTTCTCCTGTAGCCTATGGATGAAGTCCCCGTGCACATGGTTGAAATGGAACTCAAACTGCTTCCAGTCTACCTCGCTGGTAATGTTGTGGTCAATGTTCCGGATGATCTTCTTCATCTCATCTTGCTGCGCCGTCGGGGAGCCGTTCTTGAGCATGTCCTGCAGCTCCAGTTTCACGCTGTTGAGCAATTCATTCTTGTTGATGAGGTGAATGGTGGAATATGTGAGTTCGCGGTTTTTATGGTCCAGCTCCGCCTGAAACTTCTCGTTGCGCAGGCGGTCTATTTCCTGCTCGCTCTGGTTGGTGATCTCCCGTATCTCCAGTTCTTTCTGGCCCAGCTTTCTTTCCTTGTCTAAAATAAGACGGCGTTTTTCTTTGGTGAAACGCTTGTTGATCTCATAAAACCCGGCCCCTAGTAGCAACAGGCCGCAGACGGCATAAAACAAGTAGGCCCAGCGGCTACGATAGAAAGGCGGGTTTACCAAAAAGGTCAGGCTTTTGGCCTGGCTCACGGTGCCGTAAATGTTGCGGGCCCGCACCTGAAACGTGTATTGCCCTTCGGGAAGGTTGGTATATTCCTTCTCGGTACGGGTTGTCCACTCAGACCAGCCGGTGTCAAAATTCTCCAGAAAGTACTGGTACTGCGTTTTCTCGGGCTTCTCATAAAAGGAAGAGGCGTACACAAACCGGAGCGAATTCAGCGCATACGGCAGCTCAGGCCCCTGGCCGCCATGCAGGCCACTACCCGACAGAAGCAAGGAATCTGCTTCGCCAGAGATGTTCACCACTTTGGTGACGTGGGTATGGAACGGCACCATCTTCTTGGTTTTGGCGGCATTGTAATGAATGAAGCCTTCCTTGGCGCCAAACAGCACGTTGTTAATGTCCAACACATGAATGTAGCTCAGGTCATCATTGAGCTGCTCGCGCAGGTGCTTGAAGAGCTTGTCTTCCAGGGTGGGTTTGCCAAACTTGTCATAGGTGATCCTTCCCACCCGCTGGTTAGAGATGAAATAGATGTTACCCTGCACGTCTTCCTCCATCTCAATAATGTGCTCTGTGGGCTCAAACAGGTCTGAGAAGGTCTTGTCCAGCACAAACCGGTCTTTGGCCTTGTCAAACCGGTACACGCCGTACAGGGCCGGGAAAATGATCTCGTTCCGGATCTTCTCCATGTTAATGAGCTGGTCTGAAGGCAGGCCGTGCCGGGAATTATAAAACCGCACAGAGGCTATTTTGTCAAGGGTCTGGTCAAACGTGATCCTGAACAGCCCTTTGTATCCGTGGGCCATCCAGAGTTCGCCATCCTTGTCAAACTCCAGCACCCTGGAAGACTCGTCCAGTCCCTCCAGCTTCTTCACAAAGCCCAGATCTGTTTCTGAAATGGACAGTAGGCTGATGCCTGAATACCCGCCCAGAATGAGACGATTGGGGTGCTTGGGTACCGGCACGAAGTCCCAGGCTCCACCCATAGAATGGATGAGGTTGGCCTTGCCGTCTTTCACCACAAAGGGACCATTGTGGTGCGCCATTAAAAGGTGGTTCTGCAGGTAGTTCAGGTGGTAGACCTGGCCCCGGCTGTTAGGCACCAGGGCAAACTGCTTCCGCTGCGAGGAGATACTGCCCACAAAAAGCCCACTGTTGGTGCCCAGATACAGGTCATTGCCTTTCAGTAGCGCCGCATATCCCGTCCCCGACAGCCCCATGGTCCCGTCCAGGCGGCTGAAGGGCGAGCTGAGCTCCACCATAGAAAGGCCGTTGTTCAGCCCCAGCCAAAGATTTTCCTGATTGTCCTGGTAAAGCGTATGAATGGTATTGTCCAGAAGCCCGTTCTGCACCGACGTGTTCAAAAGCAGGTTGCCCTGGCTGTCCATGAGGAGAAGGCCCTTGTTCTGGGTACCCATGGCAAAGGCGCCGTCTTTTAATAGAATAGCTTGGTTGATCAAAATGTTGCTGAACTCGTTTTCACTGGCCAGCGGGAACGGGGTCACGCGTTGCCCGTCATACAGGTAAATACCGTGCTGGATGGTGAAGATGATGAGCCGGTTCCTGTCAAAAGGCAACACTGAGGCAATCTGCTTATCTGCGAAGAACTCGCCGGCCGGCAATAACTTTAACTGGTGGTGCTCTAAAATTGAAAGGCCCTTGCCCCAGACCAGGGTGTAGATGTCTTTGTTTACCTGAAAAGAAAACTCCAGTGGGTTGGCTGGTGCTACTACCTTTACCGCCTTACCAGGTTCATAGCTGTAGATGTTCTTAAAGGTGAGGAAATAGATACGCCCCCCCTGCTCATAGATGCGCCAGACTTCATCAAAGTTTCGGTACTTGGCCGGCAGGCTATCGGCTAAAGAGAAATACTGGAGTACCCCGCGGACGTCAGGCTTGAAGTATCCGAAATCTGCCTGACTACCCACGTAGATTCTGCCGTCTTTGCCTGCAAACACAGAGCGCACCTTGGTGCCGCCCTTTACCGGATATAGATTCCAGGTGGCCCCGTCAAACTCTAGCAGCCCAAAGTTGTTAGCTATATAAAGAACCTCCTCGGGGTCCTGTACCATGCCCCAACTTTGGATACCACCCTTGAATTCTTCCGGCTTAAAATTCCGGATGACGGGGTTGCCAAAGAAGTAGTGCTGAGTGGTACCTTGTATAGGCGCAAGCAGGCCGGCCAGCAAAAGCAGGAGCACAAAAAAGACACCTTTCAGACGCACTATCATTTCCATTTTATTATTTAAGGCCTTTCAACCCCAGATGTAGTTGCAAATTATTGATTTTACAGTTCACTTTTTTAGAAAAATGGCTTATAAAGCCAAAATCAATGATTTTACCCCTGTTGATGTAGTACTGATGTAGTTAAATATGAGGACTGATGTAGTATTGATGTAGTCGTTTTTTGGGATGCCCGTTCCCGAATCGCTTATTTCGGAAACTCATTTGCAACTCTAAACCCGCCTTACCTTTATGAAGAAAAATGTACTTGTTTTCCTGCTGTGCTTCGTCTGTAGCATAGCCTTCGCCCAGACCACCCTTACGGGTCGTGTCACTTCCGCCAGCAGCGGGGAGGCACTTCCAGGCGTAAGTGTGGTGGTGAAAGGAACCACGGTGGGTGCCGCCACTGACGTTAATGGCAACTACCAGATTCAGGTTCCGGCCAGCGGCACCACTCTCCTTTTCTCTTATATAGGATTCGTTTCCAAAGAAGAGCCTATCAACGGCAGAACCACCATTAACCTGACCTTGCAGGATGACCTGCGGGCGCTGGAAGAAGTAGTGGTGGTGGGCTATGGCACTCAGCTTAAAAGGGAAGTCTCTACGGCTATCTCCTCGGTAACGCCAGAGCAAATCACCCAGACCCCAGTCACCCGCGTAGAGCAGGCCCTGCAGGGACGGGTAGCGGGCGTGCAGGTGACCAACATCTCCGGCCAACCCGGTGATGCTCCCACCGTGCGTATCAGGGGCATAGGCTCCACCGGTAACTCCAGTCCTATATATATAGTAGACGGTTTTCCGGTGGGCGGCATAGATTACCTGAACCCCGGCGACATTGAATCCATTGATATCTTGAAAGATGCGGCCTCCGCAGCCATTTACGGTGCCCGGGGCGGTAACGGGGTAGTGATCATCACTACCAAGCAAGGCAAACGCGACGGCACCATGAACGTGTCTTATGAAGGATACGTGGGTATTCAGAACCCTTGGCGCAAAGTAGAGCTTCTGAATGGCCGTGAATACGCGGTTATGATGAATGAAGGAGCCGCCAATGCCGGCGTTACGCCTCCGTTTGCAGACCCTACCCAATTTGGCGAAGGGACCAACTGGCAAGATGCTTTGTTTGAGAAGAATGCCCGCATCCAGAACCACCAAGTGAACATTACCGGCGGTTCAGAGAAATCAGGCTATTCAGCGGCCCTTTCCTATTTTGACCAGGACGGTATTGTGGGTGGTGACAAATCAAATTTCCAGCGCTACACCGCCCGGGTGAATGCAGACAACCAAGTAAAAAGCTTCCTGAAGTTTGGCACCAACCTGGCCTACACCCACTTAAAGAGAAGAGCCTTTGACCCGAACCAGGAGTTTGGCGGCATTCTGAGCAACGCCCTTAACATGGACCCGCTTACCCCAGTGTACGAAACCGACCCAGCCAGACTAGGCCAAAGCCTGTACACCCTTAACCCAGTGGTGCGTGATGCCAACGGCCGCGTGTTCGGGATTTCTTCTTATGCCTCACAGGAAGTTGTGAACCCCTTGGCCCGTTTGCAGGTCATGAACGGCCTCACCAACGTAGATAAACTGGTTGGTAACCTCTACGGGGAGGTCAAACTGCTGGAAGGCCTTACGTTCCGGTCTACCTTGGGCATTGACCTGGCCTACGTGGTGAACACCAATTACAACCCAGTGTATTACTTGAATGCTGCGCAGCAGAATGGCACTGCCCTTACCTCCAGAGGCACAGACCGGTACTACACCTGGCAAACCGAGAACTACTTCAACTACAACAAAACCATCGGTGATCATAGTGTGGGTGTGACCGTGGGTACCTCGGCGCTCAAATCACGTAATGAAGGCCTTTTTGGCTCCAATACCGGCTTGGTTACGGCAGACCCTAGCATGGCCTACCTGAATCTGGCAGTAGGCGCCGGAACAGCCGTAGCCCTGGGTGGAGCCAGTGAGCGCTCCATTCTTTCCTTCTTTGGTAGAACCAACTACGCCTACAAAGGCAAGTACCTGTTGTCTGCCACGGTGAGAAGAGACGGATCTTCGCGCTTTGGTAGTGAAAACAAATACGCCACTTTCCCTTCCTTCTCGGCGGGTTGGGTATTGTCTGAAGAAAGCTTCTTCCCAGAGGGCAACGTGGTGAGCCTGGCTAAGATTAGAGCGTCCTGGGGCCAGAATGGAAACGAGGAGATTGGCGGGTTTTACCCTTGGGCCGCGCGCATTGGCGTAGGCAGAGGCTATACCTTCTATACCCCGTCAGGTAAAGGCTACACCAGCGGCGCGGCGCCTGAGGCTGCGGCCAACCCAGAACTACAATGGGAAACCTCTGAGCAGACCAACTTGGGGATTGACCTTTCCTTCTTCAACAACGCCCTGACCCTGACCACCGACTATTACATTAAATCTACCAAAGGCCTGCTGGTAACGCCTCCTATTCTGGGCAGCACCGGCTACAACGCGCCTCCGGTAAACGGCGGTGAGGTAAGAAACACAGGTCTTGAAGTGGCCTTGAACTACCAGGGCTCTATCAGTCAGTTGGGTTACAACATTGGCTTGAACGGAAGCATCAACAAAAACAAGGTCATCAGCATTAACAACGCCGAGGGCATCTTACAAGGCGCCAATTTCACCACCTATGGCGTGGCCTCTAGGAGCCAGGAAGGCTTGCCGGTTGGCTATTTCTACGGTTATAAAACCGCAGGTATCTTCCAGAACCAGAATGAGGTAGAAGCGCAGACCCTGCAGCCCAATGCCGTGCCCGGCGATGTTCGGTTCCTGGACCTGAACAAAGACGGCGCGCTGACCGGCGATGACCGCACCATGATTGGTAACCCAACGCCCAAAGCGGTGGTTGGTCTGAACCTGGGATTAGACTTCAAGAACTTTGATGTAAGCGCCTTCTTCAATGGGGCGTTCGGGCACCAGATCTTTAACGGTACCCGCCGTTATGACCTGGTACGCTCTAACATGCAGTCTACCTTCCTCAACCGCTGGACCGGCCAAGGAAGCTCCAATGAAATGCCACGCTTCACCTGGAACGACACCAACGGAAACTACTCTAAGCTGTCTGACCTCTACGTAGAAGACGGAGATTTCGTGCGGCTGAAAACCCTGCAGTTGGGCTACAACCTGCCTGCCAGCCTGTTAACCAAAATCCATCTGCAGAAACTGCGCCTGTACGTGTCTGCTGACAACCTGCTCACTTTCACAGATTACACGGGCTTTGACCCTGAGATTGGTGCCAGAGGCAGCCTGGACATTGGCATTGACCGCGGCGTGTACCCGCAGGCTAAAACCTTCAGACTTGGATTTAACGCCACTTTCTAATGACTTCACCCATGAAAAATATAGCTAAAAAGACCTCAACCCTATTTCTCTCAGCTTTGCTGCTGGGCGCCTCTGCCGGTTGTGAAGACTTTCTGGACCGGTCTCCGCTGGACACCAGAACCGAAGATAACTTTTACCGCACGCAGGCAGACGCCACCGAGGCCCTTATTGGGGTCTATGATGTGCTGCAGTGGAACACCGTGATCGGCTTCCACCCTACCCCTCTGGTGTTGGACATTCTCTCAGATGATGCGTATTCGGCCGGGCAGGCCAGTTCTGAGCCTAACCTGCTGCAGATGGACCGCCACCAGATCCTGACCACCAACGGGGAGGTGCAGGGGCTCTGGAAGAAGCATTACATTGGTATCTCCCGCGCCAACACGTTGCTGCAGCGCATTCAGGGCATCAACGCCCCAGAGGATTTCAAGAAGCGCACCATTGCCGAGGCAAAATTCCTGCGCGCTCACTTCTACCTGGACCTGGTACGGTTCTTTGAGAACGTGCCGCTTATTTTGGCGCCTCAGGCCCCTAGTGAGTACAACCAGCCCCAGGCCACCCCTAAAGCAGTGTATGACCAGATTGCCCTGGACCTAACCGAGGCCATGGCCGATTTACCTGCTTCCAACCTGCGCCAGAGCACCGGCCGGGCTACCAAATGGGCTGCCAAGGCCTTGCTGGCCAAGACATACCTGTTCTACAAAGGCGTGTACAACCAGGACCTGCAAGCCGGCTCTACGGCGGTAACCGCCCAGGTAGCCTTGCAACACTTGAATGATATCATTACCACCAGCGGCCATGACCTGCTCCCTAATTATGCAGACAACTTCACCCGGGCCAATGAGTTCAGTGTAGAGGCCGTGTGGGAGATTTCCTACTCAGATGAAAACCCCTGGTATGACTGGGGTTACATTCAGGGGGGTGAAGGCAATATGCAGCCGCAGCAGCAAGGGCCCCGCATCAAGAACCCAGCCACCGAGAATTACCTGGCTGGCTGGAGCACTGCCACTCCTACCCAGGAACTGTATGATGCCTTTGAAGCCAATGACCCCAGACGTGATGCCACCATCCTAGCCGAGACCGAATTGGCCGGGGGCAAAGCTAACCTGAACATAGGCTACCAGCACACCGGCTATTTCAGCCAGAAATACACTACCTCTAAAGAGTATGCTCCGGCTGCCGGGCAGCTGGAATTGAACTGGGGTAATAACTACCGCGCCATTAGGTTCTCAGATGTGCTGTTGATGGCCGCTGAGCTACGGCTTTCCACTGGCGGAGATGCGCAGACGCTCCTGAACCGGGTACGTTCCCGTGTGGGCTTACCTGAGAAACCCGCCACCCTGGCCAATATCTTCCAGGAGCGCCGTGTAGAGTTGGCCCTGGAGGGTCACCGTTACTGGGACCTATTGCGCCGCGGTACAGCCGTTGCCAATGCCGCTATCACGGTCAACAGAACCACGCTGCCAGCTAACTATGAAGGAGCGGTCTCTGATTTCAAGATTCAGTTCAACAGTGCCCGGAAAGGCTTCCTGCCTATTCCGCAGAGCGAGTTAGACTTGTCAGCCGGAACGCTTAAGCCTAACGCCGGTTATTAATTCCTTCCATTCAAAAAGACTGTACTCATGAGAAAACAAATAAAAGTAGTGACCCTTCTCCTGCTGGGCGCTTTAGTCTGGACAGGCTGCGAAGTGGAGGACCCGGAGCTGGCTCCGGCCCCTACATCAGAACAGGTGGCATTCTCGGTGCAACCCACCGCCTCTAACCCCAATATCCTGTCCTTCACCTCTACCTCACCGGGCTTCAAGGCTCTCTGGGACTTTGGTGACGGCGCCACTGGTGACGGCACCACCGTGACCCACGCCTATCCGCTGAAAGGCGAATATACCGTCATGCTCACCATCTATACTGCCGGGGGCTCTACCTCCAGCACCAAGAAGGTGACCATTGCCAACACCAACCCCACCATGCTTAACCGCGAGGATTACAACTTTTTGACCGGCGGAGCCAATCAACTGGAGGGAAAAACCTGGGTGATTGACAAGGAAGCCTCGGGCCACCTGGGCATTGGGCCTATCACAGGCACTACGCCAGAATGGTACACCGCCGCGCCCAACGAAAAGGCCAGCGAAGGGTATTATGATGACGAGATGATCTTTAAACTGGGCAACACCTTGTCTTATACCTACAAAAATAACGGTACTACCTTTGCCAACGGAGACAATGCGGCAGGCATTGGCGGCACCAACGGCGGCGGAGACAAAACCGTGAACTATACCCCGCCCACCAACCTTACCTGGAGCATTCTGGACGAGAATGGCAAAAAGTACCTGATTCTCTCCAACGGTGGTTTCATTGGCTACTACACCGGAGTTTCCAGGTATGAGATCCTGAAACTCACCGCCGATGAGATGTACATCCGGAGCGGAAGCGCCGCCGTGGCCGAGCATGCCTGGTACCAGAAACTGGTGCGCAAAGGTTATAGCGTGCCCAAGCCGCCCAAAGAGTACAAGGCCGTGGACATCAATGACAATTTTGACACCCCGGGCAACTTTACCTGGAAGTTTGAGAACATTCTGTTCAATGACAGCTATGACAACCCAGCGCAGGTAGCCGCTAATAACTCAGAGAAAGTGGCCCGTTATACCCGCCAGGCCGGGCAGGCCAATGAGTTCGGCAATGCCTTCATTCAATTCAAACACAACCTGGACCTTACCCAGCGCCACGTGTTCAAGGTGAAAGTGTTCTTGCCCAGCTACAATGACTACACCACCCAGGGCGGTGCCGAAGACTGGTCACCGGTGAAAACCCTGCAGCGGCAACTGTCTGTGAAACTGCAGAACTCAGAACTGGGCGGCAACGCCTGGACCACCCAGGCCGAGGTAGTGCAGCAGGTCACCCAGATGGACCAATGGGTGGAGTTGACGTTTGATTTCGGGGCGCACGCCTCCAGAAAAGACTTTGACAAGATCATTGTGCAGTTTGGCGGCGAGGCCCACTGGAACCCCGGCATTTTCTACCTGGATGATTTCCGGTTGATGCCTTAAATTTTCTACAGGCCAGAGACTTCCGTTTCTGGCCTGTTTTTCCAAAAACAGACACAAAATGAAAAAAATATCTTACCTGGCGCTGTGCCTGGCGGTCTTCTGCTGCCTGACGGTCAGGGGGCAGAGCGGCAACTTCAATGAACTCGTCTGGAGCGATGAGTTTAACGGAGACGGCGTCCTTGACCCCACCTGGTGGAGCTATGACCTGGGCACCGGCAACAATGGCTGGGGCAACAGCGAACTGCAATCCTATACCAACCAACTGGCCAACGTGCGTCAATCCAGCGGAAAGCTGGTGATTGAGGCGCTTAAGCAGAACGGCAACTGGACTTCTGGGCGGGTGAAAACCCAGGGCAAGTTCAAATTCACCCATGGCCGCGTAGAATGGCGGGCCAAACTGGCGCCCGGCGTGGGTACCTGGCCAGCCCTCTGGATGCTGGGCGAAAGCATTACCACCAAAGGCTGGCCCGCTTGCGGCGAGATTGACGTGATGGAATACGTGGACAAGACACCGGGCAGGGTACAAGCTGCCATGCACACCCCTTCCAGCTACGGCAATACCCAGAACGTGGGCGCTACCCAGGTTCCGGATGCCACCAGCGCGTTCCACGTGTACGCCGCCGAGTGGACCGCCAATGAGATCAAGTTCTTCGTGGACAACACCCTGTTCTACACCTACGCCCCGCCCGTGAAAGATGCCCGCACCTGGCCCCTGAACGAAGATTTTTTCCTGATCATGAACATCGCCGTAGGCGGAAACCTGGGCAGCGAGCCTACCCTGGAAACCAACGGCCAGAAAAACGGGATTGACCCCAACCTGACCAGCACGCGCATGGAGATTGACTATGTCCGGGTGTACCAGCCGTTCAGTTCTTTAAGCCTCACGGGTCCGGCCCTGGTAAAACCGCAGGCGCAGAATCTTACGTTTACTGCCAGCCGCCTGGCTAATGCCACTTATAACTGGACCGTTCCGGCGGGCGCTACCATTGTGAGCGGACAAAACACCTCAGAGATAGTAGTGAACTGGGGCAAGAAATCTGGGCAGATAAGCGTACAGATGCAGCACAACGGCCAGACCTACAGCAAAACCCTGGAGGTAAAAGCCAAGCTAGCGCCCAGCGGTACGTCTTTCCAGATTGAAGGCTTTGCGCCGGTCCCCACCGCGCAGTTGACCGGCTCGGGCGGCACCTTTAGTTTCAGCCAGGCCCGCGAGGCCATGCAGATCAAGTACAACGTCACCAGCCCCTCTAACCTGCCAACGGTGCTCTATGAACTGGAAACGCCCCTGGACATGACCGGCTACCCCGTACTGGCGGCGGCCATTAAAACCAAGAACCTGAGCAGAACCGTTACCCTACGGGTAGACTTACAAGATGCCGCCGGTACCATTACCGGCGGCAATCAGGTTTTTTCGCTCTCGCCACTGATAGATGACGGCGAGTTCTACACCTATCACTTCAATTACCAGAACCAACTGGGCACCGGCGCCAGCCAGGTAAACCCCGAAAACATTATCAAGGTCAGGCTGCTGGTCAACTACGGGCTCTTCGGGGAGCCGGGCCAGGACTCGCTCTGGATTGACCATTTCAGTGTGCTTCCGGCTTTGCCAGCTACTCCATCCCGGGCCTCCCACGTAGCCGCCACCATGGCGGCTTCTGGCGTACAGCTCACCTGGCAAGACAATGCCGCCAATGAGCAGGGCTTTACCGTACACCGCTCCAGCCAAAGCCATGACGGGTACACCCAAATAGCATCTTTAGGGGCAGGCGTCAGAACCTTTACAGACCCCACCGGAACCCGCGACACCTTTTACAAAGTACAGGCCTACAATGCCATCGGCGCAGCCGATTTCTCCAACATAGCCACTGTGGCGGGGGTGCTAGCCAGTGCCGAAGAGGCCTGGACGAAGAGCCAATTCGTGCTTTATCCCAACCCGGCCCAACACACATTTTTCGTTTCTTTCCCGGCGCAGACCAAAATAAAATCCGTTAGGCTGTTCACCATGGCCAGCCAGGAAGTGCCCTTGCTGCTTTCTTTTCAACCAGTGCAGAAGCATACGCTTGAAGTGAAACCAGCCACCGCCCTTCCCGCCGGACTTTACCTCTGCCAGATTGAAACCCAGAACGCCGTGCTGGTCAAACGCCTGCTTATTCAGAACCCAACCCCTTAACGCATTCCCTTTTTTCGGCCTTTCCCTTACCGCCCCAGCTGGGGTGCCAGGACGGCACATGCTTACCAACGCTTAACTTATTGCATCCTTATGAAAAGATTTACCGCTACTTTTCTGGCCCTAGGCTTCTCTGCTTTCTCTTTCTCCTCCTTTACCCCACCTGCGCCTGCACCTAAAGTGCCCATTGAAAAACGAGTGGAGGACCTGCTGGCCAAAATGACCCTGGAGGAAAAAGTGGGCCAGCTCAATTTTGTGGTAGGCGACCTGTTCAACACCGGCCCTACCGTGCGCACCACCCAGTCAGACAAGTTCAATGAGGCCATCAAGAAAGGCGAGATCACGGGCATCTTCAACATCCACGGGGCCGAGTACGTGGGCAAGCTGCAGAAACTGGCGGTCAAAGAATCACGGCTGGGCATTCCGCTGTTGATTGGCGCAGATATCATTCATGGGTTCAAGACGGTCTTCCCTATTCCGCTGGGCGAATCTGCTAGCTGGGACCTGGCAGCCATTGAGAACGGCGCCCGGGTAGCAGCCCTGGAGTCTAGCGCTGGGGGCATCAATCTCACCTTCGCGCCTATGGTAGACATTACCCGTGATTCGCGGTGGGGCCGCACCGCCGAGGGTGCCGGCGAAGACACGTACCTGGGCTCCCTGATCGCGGCTGCCCGCGTGAAAGGCTTCCAGGGCAAAGACCTCGCTGACCCCAGAACCATTGCCGCCTGCGTGAAACACTTTGTGGCCTATGGCGCTGCCGAAGCCGGCCGTGACTACAATACCACCGATATGTCTGAGTACCTGCTGCGCGATGTGTACCTACCGCCGTTCAAGGCCGCCCTGGACGCGGGTTCGGCCACGCTCATGTCGGCGTTCAATGAGTTGAACGGGGTGCCGGCCACCGGCAATATGTTCACCATGGACCAGATTCTGCGCAAAGAATGGGGCTTTAAAGGAGCCGTTATCTCAGACTGGCAGAACATCACCGAAATGGTGAACCACGGCTATTCCAAAGACCACGCCCAAGCCGCCGAACAGGCGATTAAAGCCGGCACCGATGTGGACATGATGGGCGAGGCGTACCTGAAATATGTGCCCGGGTTGGTAAAAAGTGGCAAGCTGGACCAGAAGATCCTGGACGAATCGGTGCGGCGGGTGCTGTGGCTGAAGTTCCAGTTAGGGCTGTTTGACAAACCATACCAGTACTCAGATACAAAACGCGAGAAAAAGGAAATCAGATCTAAGGAAAACCTGGCGGCTGCTTTTGACATGGCCCGCAAATCTATTGTACTCCTTAAAAACCAGGGCAACGTGCTGCCGCTTTCCCCACAGGTGAAAAAGATCGCCATCATCGGCCCGCTGGGCCATAACAAAGCCGACATGAACGGTACCTGGTCTTTCTTCGGTGAAGAGCAACACGCGGTGAGCTTCCTGGAAGGCATCAAGAAATACGCCAAGGGCGCCGAGGTGACCTATGCCCAGGGCTGCAACCTGTATGACAACTCCACGGCCCTGTTTGCCGAGGCCGTAGCCGCCGCCAAAAACGCCGATGTGGTGATTATGGCCATAGGGGAAAGCGCGGTCATGAACGGCGAAGGCGGTTCCCGTGCCGATATTGGCCTGCCGGGCGTGCAACTGGACCTGGTAAAGGAAATCCATAAAACCGGCAAACCCATGGTCGCGCTGGTGAGCAGCGGCCGCGCGCTGGAACTGACCTGGCTGGAGCAGAACGTATCCGCCATTCTGGCTACCTGGTCGCTGGGTTCTGAGGCCGGCAACGCCGTGGCCAGCGTGCTGTACGGCGAGTATAACCCGGCCGGTAAGCTTCCGCTTTCTTTCCCGCGCCACGTGGGCCAGATGCCCTTGTATTACAACATCAAGAACACCGGCCGCATGTATGACGGCGACCACTCAGAGCCGGGCAGCGAGCGGGTGTACAAATCACGGTACCGCGATGTGCCAAATACCGCCCTGTTTCCGTTTGGCTATGGCTTAAGCTACACCACCTTTGCCTACGGTACACCCCGCCTGAGCAAGAACAGCATCACCGGCCAAGAGACCCTCACCGTAACCGTTGACGTGACCAATACCGGCAAGCTGGCCGGCGAGGAAGTGGTGCAGCTCTACATTCAGGATCTGGTAGGCAGCACCGCCCGTCCCATGAAACAACTCAAGAAGTTCCAGAAACTGGCCTTCGCCCCCGGCGAAAAGAAGACCATTTCTTTTACGCTAAACACGCAGGACCTTTCATTCTGGCGCCAGGACATGACCTTCGGGGCCGAGCCCGGTGACTTTAAGGTAATGGTAGGCGGTAACTCCCGTGACGTGCAGACCCTGCCTTTCACGCTGACCGCTTTGTAGCATTTCATGTAAGGAAGGATGTTTTGGGGCTGTTTTCCTGAAACTAACCAAAAAACGCCAGCTAGATTAGCTGGCGTTTTTTCTTTGATGGGTGCCTGTTTTGAAACGGTTCTACAGTTTGTACGCCTGCCGGGCCAGCAGTTTCCATTGACCGTGCTGTTTCTGCCACACCAGCAGCACGCCCAGTTTAACCGTGCCCGGGTTGCCGCTGTCATTGGTGCTACCCGCCAGTTGGTGCCGAACCAGGGCGGTTTTGCCGTTCACCTGTATGGTCTGGTTGCTAAGGTCCATGGTCACGAAATCAGATTTTCCGCTGGCCAGGGCTTCCACGAAGGCGGCTTTGTCTTCTATCTTCCCGCTGGAGTGGCCGTAGCTCAGGGCATCAGTCGTGATGGCCTCCAGCGCCTTCCGGTCCCCGGAAATCATAGCCTGTTTGAGTTGCTCCACGGCGGCGGCTACTTTGGTTTCTTCTTTAGATTGGGCCTGGGCGGTGGTAAAGCCGATTAGTAGCAAGAGCGCCAGTACGGAGAAAAGGTGTTTCATGATGGGTAGATGATGACGTGTTATTACGTTTAGAGAGCGTCTTTCTGCTTCGGAGCCCAATATAGCAATAGGTTACAGGAGAGATTCTGTTTTAAGCCTGATTTCTGAAAAATAGGCTTAAAACAGGTTTTGATCTGCAAAACTGTGTCATCCCGGGCCTTCAAAGGGGGACGAGGAAGAGGGCAATGTAGGACGGCAAAAGAGAGCCAATGGGGGATAGCAGAAGAGGGCAATGCGTGCGGACAGGTCAAGCCCTGTCCTTACAGGGAATGCGGGGGATTTGTTTTGCCCCTCCAACGCAGGAGACAAGGCAATGCCTTGTCTCTACAGAGGGAATGCATTGGGAATGGTAGAGACAATGGCACCGCCTTGGCTCCAACGGTATCACACTGTAACTGGCGCCCGCTCCTATGACCTCGTAGTGTCCGCAGGTCCTACGAGCGTCTGTGCCAAAGGCTTCTCCCTGTGTGCATTAGCAGGGATATACCCTACCCCATATAAAGCAGGACAGAAAACGTGAGCTGCGGCGGGGCGGCTGGGAAGTTGCAAACTTCCGGCATGGTAGGTCCAAGTTGGAAACTTGAACCAGGTAGAGAACTTTAACCAGGTATAAAAAGGAAAACGCTCCACCACCCGTTGTGCGGAGAGTTAGCGCCAGCGCTCTCCGCAGGTACCGGACAGCCAATCTCCTGATTGGCGTAAAGGCATACAACACCAAACAAAAGCATTCCTAAACAAAAGGCGGGGCCTCCTCTGGTTTCCAGACAGTTTGGGCAAGCTCGTTCAGGGCCAGACGGGCATCCCGGAAGCCATCGGCAAGTTGGTGGTAGACTTGCGCCAGTTCCAGTTGGTAGGCCAGCTTGTGGGTAGCTACGGTCTTAAAACTGGAGCGGCCTATTTCTTCATAGAACGAGGGGTCTGGGGCTCCCCGCTGCTGCCGGCGCGTAATCCAGGCCCGGAACATACCCGACAGGAACAGCGCGTAGTTACCCATGTGTACTCGTATCACAAAGGCCTCGGCGGCCGAGGCTGTAGACAGGGCTTCCAGCATTTCTACCAGGTAATGAAACCGGTGCGGCAGTTTCTCATGGGGCATGTGCAGGCGCTGGGTGGAAGAGAACTGCCAGAGCAAGGCGGCAATGTAGTCGGCCAGCTCGCGGTCTTCTATGCCTTGCCTCCTGAGCACCGTACGCACCAGCACATAGAAATACAACTGCTGCGACACTCCTACCTGCCCTTCACGGGAGAGCAGGGCCTTGGGCAGGGCCTGGTGGTCCAGCATCTCATCGCGGCACTCGGGGTCGCTGAGCAGTTCCACCAGACTAATATGCCGGGTGCCCTGTGTAGACAAGGCCTTCGCTATGAAATCAAAATCCGAGGCGGTGAATTGCGCCCGACAATTGGCTAACACCATGGGTCACGCTCCTTTCCAGTGGGTACTACATTAGGTGAGGCTACAGATTGAATTATTAAAAGGCGTCCAAGCCTCCTTTTCTTCTTTCCTAAAAACGAACTAGCATTTTAGAATGTTGCTTTGCCTTTGCGCTAACCTACGCCACAGCTGTTTTTATCCTGTTTTTCAGAAAACGGCTTCAAAACGGAAACAGCGGTATTCCCTCTCCCCGGGGGAGAGGGCTAGGGTGAGGGGACAGCGGCGGTTCCTGGCACAGACGCTCGCAGGTCCTCCGGACGCTACGAGGTCTTGGGAGCGGGCGGCAAAGGTGGGTGTGTGGCATATTTCATCTGAAGGAGTGGTCATCCTGGGCCTTCTAAGGGGGATGCAAAAGAGGGCAATGCGTGCGGACAGGTCAAGCCCTGTACCTACGAACGTGATTTTGTAGGGGCAATCCCTTGTGGTTGCCCTTTGCCGGGGAGCACCGTTAAGGGCAACCACAAGGGATTGCCCCTATACCAGTAACACCGCTCTTCCGGATTTGCAATCCGGAAGCACCGAAAGGGGGATTTACAATCCCCTTGCGGGTTTTCCTGACAATGCCCCTACGGTGGAAACGCAAACCCTCCCTCCCCCGACAGGACGGAAGATAGACTTCCTCATGGGCAACAAGTGCCGTTTGGCCTGTCAGGGGACAGGCCAAGGAAAAAGGATTGATAAATCCGGAGGAGCAGATAGTTAATTGTTGGTTACCGTAGGGGCGTATCGCATACGCCCTAACCCAGAGGAGGGAACGTGGTTGGTGCGCCATCTGCCGAAAGGGCGTATGCGATACGCCCCTACGTTTGGAAATGAAATCTACCGCCGCTTTAGGGAATTGGCCGTTACAACTAACACCTGCTTCCCCTTCATCCTACCCTTCTCCCTTAAGGGAGAAGGAACTGCGCTATTCCGTTTTGAGGCAGTTTTCCGGAAACCAGGCCCAAAACGAAAACTCCCTGCTGGTGCAATACCAGCAGGGAGTTTGATAAATATGAAAAGTCTGGGTTTAGCCAATGGCCTGCTCCAGATCCGAAATCAGGTCTTCTACGTCTTCAATACCCACACTCAATCTAATGAGCGAGTCTGACAAGCCACCTTTCAGGCGCTTTGCCTGCGGGATGCTGGCGTGGGTCATGGTGGCCGGGTGTCCGCAGAGGGACTCCACGCCGCCCAAAGACTCGGCTAAGGCGAAGTAGTGCAGTTTCTCCAGTACCTGGATGGCGTCTTCCTGTTTGTCGCCTTTGAGTACGAAGGAAATCATGCCCCCGAAATCGCGCATCTGGTCTTTGGCAATCTGATGATTGGGATGGCTCTCAAAGCCGGGCCAGAACACTTTCTCTACTTTGGGGTGCTGGCGCAGGTACTCGGCAATGGCCTTTCCGTTCTCGCAGTGGCGTTGCATACGTATGTGCAGGGTCTTAATGCCACGCAGCACCAGGAAGCAATCCTGCGGGCCCGGGGTTCCGCCGCAGGCGTTCTGCAGGAAGGCCAGTTGCTCAGCCAGGGCATCGTCTTTCACCACTATGGCGCCCATCACCACATCTGAGTGACCGGCCATATATTTGGTGAGCGAGTGCATGACAATATCGGCGCCCAGGTCTAAAGGCGTCTGCAGGTACGGCGTGGAGAAGGTGTTGTCCACCACCAGCAGCAGGTTGTGCTTTTTACAGATGTCGGCGGCGCCTTTAATGTCAATGATGTTGAGCAAGGGGTTGGTGGGCGTTTCTACCCAGACCATTTTGGTGTTCTCGGTAACATACTGCTCAATGCTGCTGATATCGGCCATAGAAACGAACCGGAACTTGATGCCGTAATTCTGGAACACCTTGGTGAAGATGCGGTAGGTGCCGCCGTACAGGTCGTTGGTGGCAATGACCTCGTCGCCGGGCTTCAGCATTTTAATGATGCAGTCGGTAGCGGCCATGCCCGAGGCGAAGCACAGGCCGTGTTTGCCGTTTTCCAGCGCCGCCAGGGAATTCTGCAGCGCGGTGCGGGTGGGGTTGTGGGTACGGGAATATTCATAGCCTTTGTGGTCGCCGGGCGAGCGCTGCACATAGGTGGAGGTCTGGTAAATAGGCGTCATGATGGCGCCCGTGGTAGGGTCTGGCTCTACCCCTGCGTGTATGGTTTTGGTTCCGAATTTCATAGTGTCCTTATACGGTTGTAGCCGCGCAAGTTAGCCAAATTGACCCCAAGTTCCCAAAGGCCCTATTCCAGACCCTTGCCCCGTTTTTCACGTACTTTTCAAAATTTAGCCGATATTGGCAAAACTCTTATGTGGAAAAAACTCCTGCAACAGAACACGGGCACCCTGGTCTACTCCGCTTTGCTGGTGGTGGTACCGGTGCTGGTCAGTTCTGCCCTGGCGCTCTGGCTCTATAACAACCAGGCCATGATGCAAGCCCTCACCGGCTGGCAGATGCTGCTGTATTTTGTGGTGGTGTCTCTGACGATGGCCTTCGCGCTTACGCCTACCACCTTTGTGGCGCTGGCCACCGGCTTCTTTCTGGGCTGGACCGGGTTTCCGGGCGTGGTGGTCTCGTATGGCATTGCGGCCCTCATTGGCTATGGCATGGCCCGGCTGGTGGACCAGGGCAAGCTGGAGAAGCTATTGCACCAGTTCCCCAAGGCCGAGGGCGTGATGGAAGAACTGCGCGACCAGAGCTGGAGCCTGATTATCCTGACCCGTATCTCGCCGGTACTGCCCTTCGCGTTTATGACCTTCGTGCTGTCTTTGGTGCAGGTGCCGCGCCTGCGCTTTCTGCTGGCCAGCATGGTGGGCATGCTGCCCCGCACGCTGTTCTTCTTCTGGGTGGGCACCCAGGCCCAGGACCTGCTGTCTTTGCTGCAAGACCCCAACGCCGGCACCGGCGGCAAGCTTTTAATGGGTGCCTTGGTGATCATTTCCCTGGGCGGGCTATATGTGCTGCTGAACCGGGCGTTTAAAAAAGCCTTATCCCGGAAAAAATCAGGAGGGGTCGCGTAGGGAGTCAAACCTCAAACCGGTTGATTTTCAGTCAGAATGGGATACGCCACATATTTTTCTTGAAAATCTTTAGCCAGAACTTGCGTATAAGGGGTTCACCTGCTACCTTTGCATCACTAAATAACTGGTCACGTAGCTCAACTGGATAGAGCATCTGACTACGAATCAGAAGGTTTGGGGTTCGACTCCCTACGCGACCACTTCATAATCAGCCACTTACGAGATAAAACTTGTAAGTGGCTTTTTTGTTTGCACACAATTTGCACACAACCTTCTTTGATTCTTACACTTAGGAACTTGATTCTATTCTCTATTTCTACTAACAGAATATTAGTTAATCTCAACTTGTCCAGCATACACACCATTATATATTTTTTGCAATTATGGATTAGTTTATATATATTTATTAGTATATATGAAACTTGTTTACCTCTTCTTCCTGTCAGTAATTATCCTGACTAGTTGTATCAAAAAGAAAGACGCTATAGTCCCAAACGGTCAAACTTTGCATGACCGTTTTCCTGTGCCTGACGGTTTTACTGAAGATAAGGCACCGCTAAAAAGCTATGCTAAGTACCTTAAAGAATACCCACTAAAACTACATACACACAAAGCAAGATATTGGAACGGGAGAGAAAATACTAACTATGCCTATGCGGCCGTATTGGATTTAAAGATTTTTGCAGGCCGTGACCTGGAACAGTGCGCAGATGTGATCATGCATGTAAAGAGTGATTACCACAAATCACGAAAAGAGTATACATCACTCACCTTTTCCACCTTCGGCAACCAAAAGGTGGTCTACAAGGGAAACTACCAAAAATTCCTATTAGAAGCATTTGACCGGTGCAACACACAATCACTGAACCAAGACCTAGTTCAAGTGACTGATGCAATAAAGGCTGGAGACGTATTTAACCGCTGGAAACGAGGAAAGACAGGGCACATCCTTTTGGTGCTCCGTGTGGCGAGAGACTCAGATGGGAATGAAATATTTCAATTGGCACAGGGAGGCACACCGGCACATGAGATGCAAGTCATTTATAATGAGAGATTATTCTCGTCCTTCAATTACTGGTTTACTTTAGATGGACTGCCCCAAAGGTTTAAAGCGAAGAACCTCTACAGGTTCAAGCAAACAAAGAGAAGACCAGAAATCGCAACTAAAAGCATTAAGCGGGGGTTGAACTAATAATTCAACCTTTGTCTCCTATAGGAATAAAATCCCCAAGGAATTTTGCCTCGGTACCAAATATGAAGTCAGCGATAGCTAGTACCCTGGCAAACTTCTCCCTTATCTTGGTTTTCAACCCTCCCCTACTGCGCACGTCATTTGCATTGAAAGCGATGGCTTCCAACCCCAGTCTTTGAGCAATGTACAGTGCCCTCTCATTATGGAACAGCTGGGACACGATGGTAATTTTTGACTGCCCAAAGACTTCTTTCTCCCGGATGACTGAGTCAAATGTTCGGAGACCGGCAAAGTCTAGGTACAGCCTAGAAGAGTCAATTCCCTCCTTAATCAAGGCGTCCTTCATATCCTGGGGCTCATTATAACCCCTACGACTATTGTCCCCGCTGATGATCAGGTACTTCACCTTATTTCCGTTCAACAACGCTTTCGCAGCAGTTATGCGGTTCTTGAAATACCAGTTTGTGGCCCCTCTCCTAGTTGATTTTGATGTACCTAGCAGTAAACCCACCCTGTTGTAGGGAAGATCATCCATGTTTGAGTAAACAAATTTTTCCGTTGCCCCTTCTATGTGGGAATCAGCTAAAGCCAAAAGGAAAACAATCAATATAAATACCCCACTAAGCAAAATCACTAACTTTTTTAGCATTTAATTCGAAAACACATTTTGGCAAACAGAGTAGATTGCAACTCAAAAGCTAGCAATTAGGGAGATTATAAACCCCCTTGTACAGTTAACTGAAGCAGGTGGTAGCGATGTCTAGCTAATTCTTTCTTTTAGAACTAAATCTCTTTTTAAAAGAAAGTCCAGTACCTGGCAGTGAAGCATTGATACTTTTGTCCCCATTGATATTCCCACCTACTCTTACACCTCCAGCCCCAATGCTTACACCTATTCCGGTTTTGCTCAAGGTAATATTTAAAGGTCCGATCTTGATTGTTTTTCTGAAGGATAAGCCCATATCTTTAATTAATTCACTGCACTCATTTCTAAGCGTTTTATGCCATTAGTGTGCACAAGGCTTAGATTATTTTCCGTTAGCGATGTTATTTTGTACTTATCTGCCTTGCCGCTTAAGTCAATGGTGATGAAATTTTTGTCCAGTGCATCAAATAGCCATTCACCTTTCTCTTTAAGTTTTCCCTCAACTATTTTATGCAAATTGTTAGGTTCATTAGGGTTATAAAAAATATACATCTCATTTTGCTTAGCATCTAGATGCCGCCACTGCTTTCTCAATAGGACACTGGGCTCAATCTGAGTTACAATAGGCATGTTGGGGATTGTATGAGACGTTGAAGGAATTCCCGTATCAAATGAAGGGCTAACTGGTACATTTGGCACAACAGGAAGTATAACATCAGGCTTGGCTGTTATTGGAGTTTGAGCAATGCTTACCTTAGGAGCTAATTTCGCTTTCTCATTTTTGTGCCATTCTTTGAGTGTGCGTTTTGCAATGTCTTGTTGTTTAGTAGCGATTTCCTGCAGGATATCCTTATTCAAGCTTATTTCTTGATCATAACGTTCTTTTTCAACCTGCTTTGCTATTGCAATTTCATTGTCAAATCGAATTTTCTCTTTCTGCCGGAGAACTTCAAGATTATTTGCTAGTGACAGAGCAAAGGATTTTTCATGGTAAAAGAGTTTCCTATCATAGTCTCCAAGAGGAGTTTTTAGCTTTACAATTGTAGGTAGGATCTCAATAGTAAAAAACAGTATCCGGATTACCCATAAGAAGAACCACACACCTGCATCACTCTTTGCAGCATTTTCCATAGCTACATACTGCCGGACAAATCCTCGATCCTTTTGTTTTTTTTCATATTCAGCCTTTTCTTTTTTTATGACATCCTGCAAGCTATCTTTTCGAGCAGTCTCCCTCTTTTTTCTTTCCTCTGCTGATTCACCGAGCTTTTTCTGATTTGCACGGTAATCTTCTGCAAGGGCATCTGCCTCAGCAGCTTTTTTATTTTTCTTAGCTCCCCAATCTCTTGCCTCACGTTTAAATTGGGCTTCCTCATTCCTTTTTGCTAAATATGTGTTCCAATTTCTACCTCTCCTTTCTTGGTGGATATATGTTTGATTTGTTTCAGGATTATATTTTTGAACATAAGTTTTGGCTAAAGCTCGTTCCTTCTCTATCCTCGCCTGAGATGCATATTTCAAGGCATCAATTTCAGATTTACCAAAAATCAGTGCTTCATCATGCAGGCTACGCCACCCAGGGATACTACTATTTGCTGCATTAGCCTTTTCTGAGGCTTCTTTCGCAATTATTTCTTGCTTCTCTTCCTCTTTCGCTACTCCTTCTATCCCTGTATTGTCTTTAAGTTTAGAACCATAGTTGGAAATCGAATTTTGAATATCCTCATCTAATTGGATATTTATAACTTTCTCAAATATTTTAATCTCCAGAGGGATAGAAATCATGAATGCTAAAAGGGCAGCCAGTACAAGACGTGTGAGAAACGGCTCCCAAAAGCTTTGTTTTTCTTTTGTCGGATCTTTTTTAAGAGTAACAACCATGCTGCGGTCTATGCTAAATATGAGCAGGCCCCAAACAAATCCGAAAACTATGGTAGCAATCCAATTTCCATCACTAAACCTAAAGGCGGCAAAGCCTCCTGCCAGAGCTGCAAAGAGACAAGTCATAAAAATGGTAAAGCCAATACCGGCTTGTCTATTGTAATCACCTGGACATTGTTTCAAAAGAGATATTTCAACTCCTGAAAACAACCAAAAAAAATATTGAATGCTTGTATACGGCATATATTAAAATGAAATTCTGAATAGTGGATTTACTTTGTTGTCATTATTATTTCTAGATCTGCCCTGGAATTCTTTAAGTAGGCATATGTTCCTTTGCGGACACTCCAAGCCATATAAAACGGAAGGCCTAATATGATAAAACTACATACCCTTAATGCACCCCTTAATACTATTAGAGCATACTCGCCATTCTTTAATAAAACCCAGTGTATCAACTGTTCTAAGATTGGGGTTACTTCCAATCTATATTCAGGATCTGCTACAGTTAAAAGAATAGCTTCCATTGGAGCAGAGATAACAAAGGACAGAGTAATTAAGAAAAAGATTAAGCCTGTATAAAATATTGGTTTATTTAAATTTGGAACAAGAAATCGCAAACCTAACCTCCAAAGAACCATGATGGAGAACATCGTTATAAGGCCTAACCAAAGCCATAAGAGTAAGTATTTAAAGCCTAAGAGAACAATAAGTGATGCCATTGATGCTCCAGCCATAACGCCTGCTATTAAAACATTTAAACCAATACTGTCCCAAGATTTTCTACCCGCCTCCGCATGTTTAAAAGTTTCTCCATCTACTCCAGCAATCACAGCTAGAAAATTTTTTATGTAAAATATAGTCTTATAAAGGAGGGTTGATTTTGCCTTTTCCAGATGTGGGAAAAGCTGAGTCAAAAACCGACTAATTGAACCAGAATAAGGAAAACGGCCAGGCAGAACCTGGTTAACAAAAATTTCATCTTGTTCATTTACTGGAATTTCCCCTGAAAGTAACTCAGGTAACAGGGGCCAAACCTTATTGGGAGGATTCAGTTTTAATTGTGGAGCATGAGGCAGACGTAAATTTTCTATCCTTGGCAAGGGAGTTACATCAATTCTTAATGTCCTTCTACTCTCATGAAGTTCATGCCGCACAATAAGTTCATAAGTAGAGGAGGTGCTTGGGCACACCTCTAAATTAGAAGTTCCTGTAATATCTATTTCACCAGGATTTAAAATCAATTGAGCACCATTCCTTACCTTCCACCGCAAAATGGTTGGAACAGTTTGAATAGTTATTAGCTTGCTTGCAGTGAACTCATCAATTTTAGTATCAGGCAGTACTTGTACATTTAGCACAGCTTCTTTAACCTGCAAAGATGCATATCCGGTAACCCTTAACTTGTAAAGTTGGGTTATAGTAGGGTTTACATCTAGACTCGTTTTATTGGTAACATCATAGGAATATGTTCCATCATAAAGTTCTATTCGTTCACAATTACTGCAACTCCACCGTAAGGTGGTCACCTTACCAGGCTTTATTTTGGAAAAGCTAGAAGAAAAGTCTCTAATCTCTGGAGTTGGGAATACTTTTATTTTTATTTTCTGTTCCTGAGATTCAAAAAAACCAACCGCTTTTAAGCAATACTCTTCAGAACTCTTTGGTTTAAGCAAATAATGCCCTGAGCTTGTAAAGCTGGCCTGCACATTGCTAATTCTTACTTCTAGTGTGTTTTCTGTTTCCCAAGCTAAAACTACCTCCCCACCCTGAAGTATAACTTCCTTATCGGCTAAAAATTCGTTAATCTTTGGAGGCAAAAGATAAGAAGTAAATGTACTGAGATTAGTATAGTCTTTTGTCTTGATAAAGTTAATAAGTATGGCTAAGAGCTTATCAATCTTGGTGGATAATCCTTTTAAATCATTAAAGATTGCAGAGGCCTTTAGATTTTCGAAATCTGTTTCACTAAATAACAGATAGCAGGAGTCTTTTACCTGATATTTGCCCCACAGGGCCGGATTTTCGGAAATGGCAAGAATAGATAAATAAATGACTAGTTCAGAGAAGTAATCTGCTTTTAGAGAGGCACGACTTTGTTTAAATCTTGATGGGTGTTGGTATCCTTTTAATCCGGTCACCAAATCCTTTTCACCTTCTATAGCAGGGACGCAAACTGAATCATAATCTATTAATCTAATGTCACCATTTGCGTTAATAAGAATATTTCCTTCTTGTAGATCACCGTGGGAAATCTGATTTATGTGTAGATCATGAAATAGAAGAATAAAGTTCGCAGCAAGAGTTTCCAGAGCTGCTCTATTATGCAAATTCTGCTCCAGGTATTCTTTCAGAAGAACTCCTTCTAGCCATTCCATGCGGACTGTATCCAGTAGATCCCCGTTAACAAGGATGCCTTTTTCTTCAAATATAAAGTCTGCAAAATAACGCAGCTTTTTCTCTGCTAAATACTTGGAAATCGCTTGGTACCTTTCCTTCGTTTCGCCCATTGACACATGCCATACCCTGAAGGCCCACTTCTTAGAGTTATGTGTAAGTTGAAACACCATGTTGAACCCTCCTGTTATAGCAAAAGGTCTCCCGTTAGGATTAAGTCTTACCTCAGCTCCTTTCAGTTCAGGGATTTTAAGAAAGACATCAAGATTCTTAATAGCTGTGAGTATTTCCTGCTTATTCGCCATACCTAGAACTTATCAATGATGCTACTTAAGCTGGGTACTATTGGAGCTTTTATTGTAGGAGGGTTGGGCTGCATATCCCACTTATCAAAAATACTATCTTTGGCTACATCCAACTTATTGATCATTAATTCCTCTAATGGTCTAAGTTCAGAGATATCTTTAACTAGCAACTCTTCTTTAAGCTTAGCAGATAGATTAGCTATTGCAGCATTAGGCGAATTGCAGAATTTAGTGATTAATAAAGACTTATCAGGATTCTCGAAGTCTTCTTTAGAAAACAAAAGATCTTCTGTTTCATAATATTCACCCCATAAATGGGGCTCTTCTGCATAAATCAAAAGTGATAAATAAATTACTAGTTCTGAAAAGTAATCTAACTTAGGATTAAGCAATTGATTCTTACCTCGTGCAGGATGCTGGTATCCTGGCAGACCTTTGATTACATCAGGCATTCCTGTAAGTGGGCTGATATACATCGAGTCATAATCAATAGCAACAAGGCTTCCATCATCTTTCACTAGAATGTTGCCGTGCTGCAAATCACCATGCGCAATATTCTGCTTATGGAAGTACTCCACCATTTCCTTGAACTTATTGGCAATGGCAATAATGGTGTGGGGAGCACTAACATTATCATCTATATAAGCTTTCAAGGTTTTACCCTTTACCCAATCCATGACAACAACTGCATGCATGTTACCATTTACCAACAAAGCATTTTCAATGTATTTAAATCCAGCGAAATAAGGGTGGCACAGATTATCCAGATAGGCAGATATTTCCTGAGATCTCCTTTTAGCATCTCCAATATCTGCAATCCAACACCTGACAGCCACCTTTTTTAAATTCTTGGTATTGAAAGGGAATACAGTTGTATAGCCCCCTGAGTACTGTACTACACGGGATCCTTTTTGAATAACGTTACCACCTATAAGTTCGCTTGACTTGAAGCTTGTTTGTGGGTTCCGCATGGCAGTGACAATGTCAGTCCTAGAAGGGAAATTTGCCATTTGTTAAAATTTTTCTGTTATGCTTTTCACCGGCTGCATTTCAGTCATTGTTCCCTCGTTACTAAGCCCAAAGATTTCTTTAACCCCCTTTTTAACCCGTGGGAATAAGCCCTTTTTCTCAGGCTCTTTCTCCGCTGCACTTAAATTGGCATTTATACTTTGAGGGTCATTCGATATTAATATTTGCCCTTCCTCAGCACTATCTTCATTGAGGATGGACTCTTCTGTACTACTTCTTTCATTTTCGTCTGCAGACTCCTCTTGAACCAAACTCTGTTGATCTTCATTATTTGTAATCTCAATACTTGCTATTAAAGCTTGTTCCATATCTTTGCCCTGCTTAGCAATAAGCTCTGCCAGGACTGAAACATTGGTAGGAGTATAGACAATATCACGTTCACCATCATCAATAACATTAATGATCAGAATTGCGGAATCATCATTAGATAGTTTTCCTCCCTCCCTAGTTATATCAACAAAACGCTCAAAATCAGCTTGATTACGCCAAATATTTATATTGTGTAGTGCGATTTCTTTCGAATTTAAAAACCATTCAGCAAGGGCATCTGTCATAAGGTAAAAAGTGCCGCTTTCAAGTTTTCCTTTTAGTCTCTGCCTTTTTCCTTTATGTTTATCACCTATACTTGACAAGTAGTCAGGATAATTATCAAATTCGATAGGAGTAGATTTAGAAGATAGTTTTACACAGTCTTTTTCAAAGTCATTCCAACCTTTAGGTAAAAAAAAGAGAAAACTATCTCCTAGTGCGTATGCTGTCCATTTCTTCTCCTTTTCAAAAAACTGTAGACCTACAAAAGTGGCTAAACCAGGAGAATTTCGGTTAAATGCATTCTTGGTATACCAACGTGCATCAGGCTTTAGAACGATTTCTTTAACTTGATTAAGCCATTCTTCCTGGCATTTTAGTATATAATCTGTCTCTATAACTTCTTTAACATTTACAAAGTTGTTCACCAAGGTTTGGGACCATATACCTGGGAAAAACGATTTTGACACACCATCTGAAATAGCAAACTTGTGGCAGCTTTTATCCCAGGCATAACTATCTCTACAATCAGAATACAACTCCCCTTTTTTATGGGTTATATATCCATTTATGCTGATTTGCATTCTTTTTCAAAACTTTAAGTGAACCTATTATGCAATTCTATCTGAACCACCAGAAGAGCCAAAATTGATAAATTGAATAAGGGTTTCAGGTTTAGCGTTGGACACGAAGCCTCTGGAATTTTCTTTAACACTTAACCCATGTTTGCCAGCCGCTGCTTTATAAGCTGCAGGTATACTGCTAGAAATACTAAATAGAAATTTAGCATGATCATCATATAGCGCAGCTTCACTATCTTCAAACATGGATTCAGGCACACCATTACCGATATGTGCATTGAAAATCAATGGATTACCATCAGTTGTCTGAAAAGCCATAATTTCTTTTGCTACAGTCAAAGCTTTATTAAGCTCATTTCCATTATTTCCACTATAAGGCATTCCGTCAGAAACATTGATAATGACAGGAGCTGGATTTTCTGGTTTCTTTTGTAACCAACCTTCAATCAGTTGCTTAGCAAAGGATAGCGCATCTCCCATAGGTGTTAATCCATTTGCAAGCGGCTCAATAAATATTGGCATTTCTTCATCTATTTCAATCAAACCTCCTGCCCCATCTGAAACCTTCTTCTTAAGCTTTTCTATCCTTAGTGGGTTGTCTGCGAATGAACTTAAATAATCGGATCTTACATCATCTACAGAATTACCACCTTTGCCCCCATATCCTATTATTGAAACAAATACTCTGTCCTTGACCTTCTCACCATCTGAGTTAGTATTTACAAGCTCGTTTATAGTCCTGTTTATGACTAATGAGGTAAATTCTGCCTTGTTCTTATTTTCAGCATATTTTTCAGCCATAGAACCTGACTGGTCAACTAAAAAGATTATATAACCTGGAGTAGCTGAACTCCACTGTTTAGAATTGCTGTTGCTCATATTATTATTTGAAATTTATTGAGACGAACTATTTATTTAAAACTAATAATCAATTGATAACATCTTGAAAAAAGACCCAAGAATCAGTAAAATCCTTATATTTAAATACATAGATATTTTTAAATATATAAACTAAATATTATATATTGCTTATATTTCATTCTTTATAGTCATCTTGTTGATTATTAACCAGGTACTCAAATAGAACTTCTTATTATTCTCAGCGAAGGCTGCTGCTATAGATTCGAACAGATCTAAGTAGTATAAAGCAAATAGGCCCTTCCTTAAGGCTAAAAAACTACTTGGAGAAAACTAAAACTTAAGGTATAGAAATATTAGCCGCTAACCATAAGATATGAATACTTGGGGATGAAAATACCCAAAAGTAGGTAGCGCACTTTAAGAGAAAACTATAAATTTTTATAAATCACAGCAGAATGCGCCCTGTACACTTTCTTTGGGGATTCCTTAATTTGAAAATTGAAACACTACACTGCCTTTGTAACCTTATTCTACTCCATTGAAAAAAATATTAATCTTTGTTATTACCCTTTTTATTCTAAATGCCTGTTCCAATCCTGTAGATCAACAAATAAGATTTCAGGTGAACAAGAAACCGTTCTCGCTTCAACTTAGAGAAGAGAATTTCCTGAATGCAGATGGCATAATAAACAGAATCATCTCCATTAACTATCCAGACAACACCTCAAAGGAATTTACTGCTCATACGGCTCATTATAGTGACAACCTTGTCTTTAAGAAAATAGAAACTCAGGTAAATTCTTATTTAATAGCAGAAGATAAAACGGGCTATACTGTGTGGGACCTGAAAAAGAAGAAAATTGCAGCCCAACATTATGGCTTAGATGTAAACAAAACAGTAGATTCACTCTCAAACAATGCTTCTGATTTTATGACCCGTACAGCATTAAGCAACAAGGAATGGGCAAAGATTTTAAAGTTGAAAAAGCTCACCAAAACCCAAATAACCAACCTGGAGTGAGAGCTAGTTGAATAGTTAGGATGTTTCTCTATTGCTCCTTTCCTATCAGTTATTCATTTTAATGAATCGTTCTCTTAATAAAGGGAATGCCTTTTCAAGCCAAAAATCTGAATCCACATGGCCGCTTGACATCCCGCCAGTGTCATATCTTTTAATGAAGATTTTTTGCCCTGGCTTCAGGTCATGGCCTGTTTTTTCTTTAAAAGCGTCTTTGAGCATTGAATCCAGCTCTTCCACATCTAATAGCTGCTTGGTAGATAACATGTAGTCACGCAAATCTACCCAAAGGTGTGGGTCTCCCCTTAATCCCCATCCATTCGGTTCTTTTTCAAAAATCTGCTTGATTATTTGCATCTCCTTACGTTAAAATAACTTATCATTATTTGGTTAATTCAAGTGGGGCAAACCGTCTTCATCGTCAATCAGCCCGATCATTCTGAGGTAAATAAGCTCCTTCTCCAAAATCTCTTCCAATTCATCTTCCCGGATAACTATCCCTATCTCTTTGCACCTGTGAAGAATAAAGATTTTCATTTCTTCCTCATCTACCGGCAAAGGGTAATCGCAAATAGGCTTGGTCTCGCTGGTCAGGCCCGTCAATTCTTGATACTCGAATTCTAAATCCAAAATCTGGATAATGTCTTCCTCTGGAAACTTGATCTGCATTAGGCGGCTGATATGCTCATGCACGACCTGCGCAGCATCCTCTACGATGTATTCTATTTCTCCGTCCATTTCCTTTTGCTATCTGATTTCTAATTCCTTTAACTCTGGATACCCGAGTTCTTTCTGTACAAAAGACACCAAAGCCTCTTTGTGTGCATTCAACCACTCAGGGTTATTTCCCTCATATAGTTCTACAATCCAGTGATACCTGTGTTTACTTCTTGGTCTAACGTCACAGATGATATCCGAAACTGCCTGGCAGTGATAGAAGGTATTTAGGGTTCGTCTCAGCACCTCATCTATCATTTCCGCACTTGACGTTGTTGGTTTCAATAGCGGTTTCAAGTCTTTAGGGGCTTTTAACGGTGTCCTGTAGACCTTGAAGTTAATTTCATTCACCCCTTTCAGGCCGTTGCAGATGGAACAGAGGGTTTGGGAGTTAGAGATGGAGGTTTCACCCCCAAACTTAAAGGGAACAATGTGGTCAACCTGGAACTTAACTTTCCTACCCTTGTCTTTCTGCTTCCCGCAAGCCTGACAGGTATGGTTGTCCCTTAGGAACACCTGCTTTTTCTCCGCCTCAGAGAGTTCACGATAGCCGTTGTTTTCTTCGCCATGAGATACAGGTGCGGCGGCGGGTTCACTCCCGAAGCGATGGATGTGGTAGATCCTGTTACGTTCGGCATCAAAGGCTGTCTTGAAGCGGTCATAGCTCCGATAGAAGGTGCCCCACATAAAGGCACTGTCATGATAGATGCTGAACAACTTGTCCTGAACATCAAACTCGTTGAATTGCAGGAGCTCCCTTGCGATTCGGCTTAGATCGTGGCTATCCCGTTCAGCAAAGGAGAAGAAGGCTGGAATCGCCTTTGCCTGGGCCAAATGGCGGGCAATCTTTATTAAATCAAGGTCTAAGGTATTGGTGGAGTTATCTTCTTCACTGAAGAACTTAGTAACCCATTCCTCAGCCTGATGCTGCGCGTAATCTTCATCTAGGTTGTCCTTCTCCCATTCTACCGAAAGGTTTTCTTTGGCATAGGAAATAAACTGCTCAAACTTAGGTCTGGTGCTTTCAAATACGATGACATACTCCCTGAAATACTCAGTAGAGTCTTCCACGGTCACCAGGATCTCTGTTTCATACCAGCCAACGGGAATACTTTCCAGGAAGGGCTTATTGGAGAACACAAGGCCACTCTCTATTTTCCGGGACAGTTCCTCTATGAGCTTGATGGAGATGAATTCAATTGGGTAAGAACCTCTTACTTTAGGCTCTGACGACTCCGTTCCCCCGTTTTCTGGGATGGCGAAGTTTATAACCCTTTTCCAATTATCCACGAAGAAAACAATGTTGGCCACCTCTTTGCTCATACCACCGCCTGCACCTTTCCCGCGCAAACCCCTACCCACCATCTGGGTCAATAAGATATTGCTCGTGGTCTGGCGGGTGATGAACACAGAGATTACATCAGGCACATCTGTTCCCTCGGTCAGCATCTTGACATTCAGCAACACATCCAATTCATTTCCCTTGAACTGCTTCAGAATCCTGGTGTTTTCCTCGGAGGTTCTCCGGTTCCGCTCTTCCACACTACCGCCTGAGTGACTGGTGGAGAAAACCGCATCCACCCGAAGATTCAGCCCCCGCTCCTTTGCTTTCTGCATGAGCTTCTCCTTGATGTAGACGCACTGAAACCAGCGGTCAGCGAAGATGATGGTCTTGCCATACTCCCCTGACAGATATTCCTCTACGATATAGTCATTCCTGACGCTGTCCCTGGCCAGTTTTTCGATGATATCCTCGGGAAGCTCCTTGTGCTCGCGAACCAAGGCATTATACTGCTGGTCACTGACCTCAAATTCTTCCCCCGTGTTCCGTTGGATATAGTTAGGGACGGCCAGGATGTTCTGTTTGATTAGCTCGCCCTTCTTGGCCTCGAATATGATTTTGTCTTTAAATATTTCCCATAGCCAGCCCCTGCGCCTTGCATCAGAATAGCTTGGGGTGGCGGTAAGCCCTAAGAAGTAGCTGTTCGGGACCAACTGTCTAAGCCCTTCCTTTGCCTCATTTCCTCCAATCAATAAGTTTCTGCAACCATAAGCAGGTGCGTGGTGCGCCTCGTCCAGTACCACAAAAAGCCTTTCACCCTTAGAGCTTTCGATGAACTTCTCAAAAGCAGTCTTCCTTTTCTCTCCGTTTCCGTCCAGAGCATCTACGTTGGTATTGGAAATGGCAGTCTGGGTGGTGATGATTAGCACATCATCTGTCTCTTTGATATTAGCTGCTTTTGAGTGCTCAGAGGCGCTGGAGACGACACGGATATTTACCGTGTTCCTGGTAGGGGGAATCTCCAGGAGGTTCTCTTTGAAAGTCTCAAAAGCCTGGTCAAGCAGGTGGCCGGTGTGTGCCAGCCAGAGAACCTTGGCGTTTTTGGGCAGTACGTTTTTGCAGATCCACCTTACGGCGGTGAAGGTCTTCCCGGCTCCTGTGGGGAGCACCAGAATACCGGCCTTATGTTCCCCGTTTTTGAAGGTAAACAACTCTGACATCTTCTGGAAAGCGTCTTTCTGATGTTCCCGGGGATTTTTACCTGATGTGTAATGGGGGGTTTCTTTCCTTAATTTTTCAAGGTCTATTCTTAAATTCATATAGGGATAATAATTAGAAGTATATTTTAGTAATAATATGGAGTGTTAATTTTAAATATATAATAAATAGGCACTAACTAAAACCCGTTAAGCAGAAAAAATAGATCAGGTTTTAATAATATAAAAATCATGTATCCTCGCCTATCGGATGATGGCTTGATAAAAATTAAGTTGCTCTTAAAGCAAAGAGTTCATCAAACTCATTAGTTGTAGCTTTCATCATCACTATTTTCTTCTTCCTCCTCCTCAATATAGTTGGTGGTAGAGCAACCTCCGCCCTCTCCTATTATCTTTACTGTATACTCATAGCCTCTGTCACTGGTGAAACTGGCATCACCCTCACTGATGTCTGTTGAGGAAAAGTGCGAATCATCCAGCCAGCCTCCGCTTGGCCAATGAATGGTAGTCAACTCATTACTTTCCACTTCAACCTCTAAGGTATATGTTGAGCTTGTACCGGTATTAGGATTGTAGTAGTCTACCTCTGCGCAATAGGTACCATCAGGGTATGCATCTTCTTTAATACTCTCCTCAACATCTGAAGATTCGCTTTGAAAACTGTTATGATTGACATCTTCTTCATTGCCACAACCAGATATAAATAGTAGCAGAAAGGAATAAAGTAAAAGTTTTCTCATGTGTTCTGCCTCTTTTTATATTCAGATAAGTATAGTAATGGTTTTCATTTTATGGAACCAGCCTTGTAATTCTCTTTGCGAACCACTTTGTTATTATCATCAAGTACTGTTGTTTTTCCATTTCTTAAACCATTTTTAATTTTAATTATATGTTTATTTTTTGTCTCGGGCTCTATATACTCAAACTCCCCTGAAAATGGCTGATGCTTTAAAGTAAAAAACTGCTCATCAATTTTTTCCCCATTCACAAAATTAGATTCTAAAATTACATTTTGTTCTGGATAACGATAAGACCAAAGGCCTGTCTTTTCTTTATGATAATTACCCGCTATTAATGTATCACCCTTTTGGTTAAACACAAAATACTTTCCAGACAAGTAAGTACTAGTAGTGTCAGTTAGATTTTCTTTATTAGAAAATATGTAAGATAAAAAAGTATCATGATCTAGATTTTCCCCATCCTCTTTTTTATGCCAATACTCCAGTAAGGCACTAGTAGTAGGCTCATACAGCATTTTCCTATATTTAAAACTATTAGCCCCCTCTTCATAAATCTCATATTTAGTTTTCGGGGTCAAGCCTAAGCTATCATAAAGAACTATCTCCGTTAGTTTATTATAAGAATATAAACTCTTAATTACAGGGTTTCGGTTTGGCCTAAAAACCGTGTAAGTTCCATTAAGTATTCCTTCTTGAAAAGTCATTTCTCTTAAAGGCTTATCAAGCTTTTTGTAGGCTAACCACTTTCCTTCTTCTTTATCTTTCTTATATTCACCCTTATAGTAAGTTCTTCCATTACCATCAGCTTTTTCATCTAAAAAGCTCTCTATCCATATACCTTCTCTGTTATCATTTAGATAGTGACCTTTCGAAATAAGTGTACCTGTTGAGTCTTTCAATTCAAAGGGTCCAGATTTTAAATCATCCTTGTAGGTAGCTATCTCTAAGACTGGGATAAGTTTATAGTATTTAATATTAGTATCAGTTGAATCATCAATAAGATCATAAAGGAAGTTGCGTTTTGAAACCCCATTTTTTTTCCCTCTAGAGTAAGTTTCTTCTGACAATACTTTTCCTACATGCGGATTAAACAGGACATAGTTAATCCATTTTCCTTCCTTTTTATCATTGGTATAATAGCCCTCACTCACTTTAATATCATTGTCAAAGTAAGACCATTTGCCACTTTTCAGACCTTCCTTGTAAAAACCAGAGGCGTCTAGGTCCCAATAAGAACTAATAACTTCTCCCTCACTAGTAGAAAGACTTTTGCTGATTTTTCTTTTATAGGGTCCTTCTAATATACCATTGTTATAGGTTGCGATTTCTAATGTATCTGAATTAACAAATTCTTCTACCAATCCATGTTTTTGTCCATTTTTATAATTAATGGTTTCTACAAGTACTTCCTTCCCTTCCTCAAAAATGAATGTTTGCCATTTACCGCTCTTTTCTGAATCAACAGTAAACCCCAGTATTTTAAGGTTTAATTGTTGGTCCTCTTCAGAGTAATGATATTCTGCATACTTTCCTGTTTGAGTGCCTTGCAGAAATTCCTTTTCTATGGACTTTCTTCCATCACTGTAGATTGTTACCAAGCCATGTAACTCATCATTAGCCATGGAGTATTTTGAGGTAATCGTCCCTTCCTCATCATACTCTATGAAGGAACCATTACCTTGGCCATTTAAATAAGTACCTTTTTTGGCGAGTTTTCCATTTTCATGGTATGTGTTCACTTGACCATGCAGGTTGCCGTTCTTGAGACTATACTCCATTTTAACTGTACCATCTTCATAATAATCTACCTTACTCCCATTATTAGGATCATAGATTCCTGATTTTCTAATAATGGTGATTACATAAGCAGTAAGGCTCCGATCTGACCAATCATTATCCTCCCTCTTTTGAGTGCTGATATTTAGATAGAAGGAAGGATTAGCATAAGTAGATATCACTTGATCATCTTCTATAGAGCTTTTCGTCAATTTGAAACCTGCCGCCGAAAGGCCATTATAAATGGCTACATAAGCTGGTTTATTAAAGACTGAAATGCCTAGTTTACTTGGTCTACCTTTATAAGTATAAAGATAAAACCATCCTTGTGCTTTATTAGAGTAGTGCTCTTTGTTAAAAGACCAAGTAATTGTACTAAAATTTTCACTATCTCCTTTATTAGATTCATGATATATCCATCCTTTATTTAGCAGGCTATTGTTAACGCTTTCCCAACCTTGGCGCTCACATAGATTAATTAATTCTGGTAGTGTAAGTCTTTGTCCAAGACAAGTAAGCGTTTGAATTAGAAAAAAACAGAAGAGAAGTAAAATTTTATTCATGGCAATATATTGTATAATAAGCGATAATATAGCTGGTGTGTTTGATTTAAAATAGGCTTAAAAAAATAAGCAATTGTTCTCAGCAAGCTACTCAAGTAAGTTATGGTTTAATAACACTCCAGGTTCAATGGTGTACAAGAAATCGACATAGTGTTTACTTTGCCCTGAGCATTACCTTGACTAAAACCTTCCACAGAATTACATCTTAGGCCAAAGGAATAAGTTGAGGAAGAGGAATTATACTTATCACCTTTCTTAACTGCTACCTTGACCATCTTAGCTTTGCCTTTATTAACAGCGTAATAAGACTGAAACCCATTCATATTTACTCTGTAAATAGTTACGCAGTCGCTTTGCTTAACAAGAACCGGAGAAAGGCCTGTTTCCCGTAAGAATGTATTGAAATTAATTAAGCCAAGTTCAGTATTGGAGTTATTGCATCCTGTAAGGGTTGTTGCGAAATCATGGAAGCCATCAATTCTTTTTTCTAATTTCCTAAAGGCAGCAGGATTCTCCTCCCCTTCCTTTATTGCATCCTCAATTTTATTTTTAAGTAATTTTATTTCTTGAAAATAGTCTTCACACTTTTCTTTTTGGGTATTGGATGAAAATGACCTTATGAGCCTTGTAAGTTCATATTCAAGCTCAGTTGCTGAATCATATTTTGGACCAAAACCTAATGATAAGATGATAGCAAATGATAAGAGTAAATTATTTTTCATATTAATTGGATTAAATCAAATGTAAAATTTCAATAAGCTAAAGACCAAGGAGGCACATTATTTTATAGGATAAAAATATTGATCTAAGTAAGCTTTCCCCCATGCTTGTCTAATTCATAAAGTAATTTGCTGATGGCAAAACGGATATCATCTTCCAGGCCAATTTCTTTCTTTGCCTCTTGCTCATTTAATCCATTCCGCTTGTGGTTTTCATAGACATAGTAATGGTTTTTCATTTTGTGGAACCAGCCTAGTAAGTTGCTCTTTATGTGTTTCGCTTCTTGCTGGTCATACCTTGCCCGGTCAATTACTTCCTCTACAATGTAAAAATCCTCTTCCATAGGCACAGCATTACCGGCACGGTCCAGAGCCTCTGGTTTATATACCCTGAAGTAATGCTCCCCCAATACGAAAGGCTTGCCTAGCTTGTCTTGCACATTTATAATGACGGGTTCATCTTTGATGGCTTGTTGGCGGTTTTTGTTGAAGTAACTCAGCAAGCCAAGCCCCGGAGAAAAGTATGCTGAAAGCACCTCATAAAATTTATCAAACTCAAAACCCAGCATCAGACGGGTGGGCCGGTAGTATTGAGCCAAATGCCCGGAGACAGTTACCCCAGAATCACGGCTGAACGTGATTTCTTCTACCATTACCAAATCTGTGAGAACAGTATATTCTGGTGTGAAGTCTATAGGTGGTTTAGTCAGTGCTGGTTCATCAAAAAGACTTGGCTGCTGGCCCCTAATTGGCTCTGCTATGTCATCTTTATAAGAAATAATTTCAGACACATCTAGCTTTTCCTCTTCCAGCCAATCTTCTATCTGTACCGGCAAATCTGGGTTATAGCGTACATATTGGTCTATGAATTTAAGGTAAGGCTTGAGCTGCTTATAAATCTTGGTGCGTCTGTAAGATTTGGGATGCTTGTTTTTGAGCCGGTAAAGGTCACCATTGCAATCCAGACGTTTAAGCGCATAGAACTCATCTAGAATGACCTGCGGGTCTATAAAGGTCAGGGCCACCTCCATTAAAAAGATAGGATAGGTGTGAGTAATAATTCCTAACTCAGGCAGAACGTCATAGGCGCTGAGATCTTCCTCCTTCGCTTTTTTCAAGAACTCTAAGTCTGTGAGCACTGGGGCCGACAAATGGACTTCGGCGGCTTTCTGAAGCTGGGCTATGGCTTTCTGGATGGATGCCACTGTCACTGATTTTCGGTTGACCAGTTTGTGCAGGATCTGGAGATGTTTCATGGAGGCTGGGACCCCAAAGGATTGCAGGATATCTTCTTCTTTACCCAGAACTTCTTCAAACAAATCTCCGTCCCGTTCTGGGCCGCCTTTTTCTTCCAGTAATTTATATAGTTTGAAGTATTCTAGTAAGGCTGTTTCTTGTTGTTGAGACATGGTAAATTGTAATGGAAGGGTAATTCCGTTTTAAAGCTGTTTTCCTGAAAACAAGCGTAAAACAGGTATAAGGCTACAGGTGCACTAAGGTGAATAGTTAAATATTATTTAATGCCTGAGCCTCTGGGTCTATAGCCGCTTTCCCTTCATAAATCAACTTCTTACCCATAGAGCTAAGAGAGCTCTCAGTGCGTTGAAAACAGGAGGACAGCACTTGCAGGTCATTGGTATAGGAGAGCGCTTTGGCCAGGTACTCGGTTTCTTTCTCTGTCCAGGGCTCGTAGGCCTTGGGGTGTGCCAGACGTGCCGGCTGCTGGTTTTCTGAAAGGGTTTCGGTAGGTTTATGAATACCCAAATCATCAATCCGGACTTTTAACTGGTCAATGGCTTTGGCTGATAGTTTACAAAAGGTAGCTTCTGTAAAAAAGGAAATAGAATTCCAGGGCTTATCCTTTGTAAGTGGTTTGTTGTTAACCGTAAAGGTTTTCAAGTCAGGATTTTCTTTTAATACCTGCGCTACCAAAGGCTTTAAAGAATCATATTTGAAATTGGGCTTCAGATGACCAAATAGAGGATTTTGGGTGATAGGTGAGCCTTGAAAACGATTACTCCCTAAGAAGAACCGTGTAATTGTACTAGGGTAGGTATTTAATTTAGCCTCAAGCAAAACTGTAATAGCGGTGCTTATAGTCTCTCTGGTCAAAAAGTCTGCTATCAAGCTACTTTGAATAGGATTGCTTTGGTTTACTAAACCAGGATAGGCAGACAATGAAACTAATGCGGTCTGTAAAGCTCTAATAACTTTACGGTCATTTAAAATGGGGTGGTCTTCCAACACTTCGCCGGTAAAAGGGGAGCAGCCCGAAGCCAGGGCATCTATAATACCTATTGCCTCTTCTCTTGTCATTTATTTGAATCTTTTATGTAATCTGGTATATCTTTCTGTATAACTGTTGCGGGGTGACTTCCTAGCTTTTTGCCTCCCAGCGCATGTTCTGTTTTGGATCCGTTTTCTGAAAAACAGGCTTAAAACATTAATGCTTTAGTGCCTTTTTAAACCGACTAACTCAGGTTTTGATAACCTTCCAATCCAGGGAGTTGTCTACCCCGAAACGCCTGAACTGTGCTCCTTTCTCTGTGAACTTGACCGCCAGCACCAGGGCTACTTTCTTTGGGGGGATAGGCCATTTTAACCCAGCGGCTACCGCCTGTGGCAAATGCCATTTCCTGGTTTTGAGGTTGGTCTCGTTCCGGAGGCTCACCAGGCAGGAATTGCCTTGCCCATCTACCAAAATCTGGACGGTGAGAATGCCCCTTATTTTCTGTCTTTCCTTTGGCGCTACCCCGCTTAAAAAGATAGTGAGCAGTTCCCGGTCTGGCAGGTGCACCGTGGCAGAATCTTTCTCCAAGGTGAATTGGTCTATGGCACACCCCTTGAACTTCTCTTCAAACAAATGCTGGCCGTACCCTTTGGCAAGCAAACCGAAGAACAATAGCAACAGCGTAATCTTTTTTGACATGGGTAAGCAGGTACTTCTGATTTTATTTAATTGAATATATGTATAGGTATGAATAGAAAAGCTGTTTTGGGACTGTTTTTATAAAATCAGCCCCAAAACAGCTGTGTCTCTTAGGCAAAGATAGAAAAGGAATAGGATTATTTTATTTTTCCAGCACTGGTTCTTCATGGGGCTGCAACGCCTCCTGCACCACGGCCTGCATCAGCGCCTCGGTCTGTTGGTTGACTTGGGTGAGCTGCTGCTCCAGTTCATTGCAGAGCTGCATGAGCTGGTCTACTTTGGCGACGATGGCTTCTTGTTCCTCAAGAGGAGGAAGGGGAACGGTAAGGTTTGATAACTCTACACTATTAATATTATTAATCCCTACTGTAGTTCTTAAAGGTGCTTCTATTTGCTTCCTGAGATACGATGAACAAAAATACCTTTGAATAAACTGTGTATTAATCAAGGAAATTAAGAATCTGATTCTTATTAAATATCCGGCATATCCGAATGAACCATATCCATCAGGTATATAAACAGCTGTGCCAGTTATTTCCCTACTTCCATTGGAGCGAATTACGAGCAAATCACCTTCTTCAAGGGAATATTGTTTCCTTTCTCTTTCTGTCAAACTTGTATATTTCAAATCATCAATCGAAACACAACCATTAGACACATTAGGAATCCTTAATATTGGAGTGTTTTGGCTTGAGTCATAGCTACATTTTTGTGAAGTACCATATTGAAGATTAGTCATAAGATCCCCTACTTTACACCAAACCCAACTCTTCGGCAGTTCATACGGTACATCGTCTTCTGAAATGGGTTCTAGCGGTTTCTCCTTCTTAATCTTCTTCTCCTTCACCAGTTGCGCTTTCTCAGCCTGAATCTGCTGCAGGAGGTGAGCGGCGGTTTGGATGGTGGGGTTCTGTTTGCGCCACGCCGAGGTGAGTTTGCCTTGCACCGCCAGTTGCAGAATGGTTTCGCGGAGCTTTTTCACGTTGGCCTCCTGCCCGAAGATAGTCTGGAAGTGCTGCTTCAGGAACGCCCATTGCTGTTCCAGTTCATCGTCTGGGGCGGTGGTGAGCGCCTGTAACACCGCCACGCCCAGGCTCTTTTGCAGCTGTATTCTGTCTTGGTTGGCTTTCTCCATTTCCTCAATTTTCTGCATCAGCTCCTCCACCCGTGCCACAATGGCTTCCTGCTCAGCAAGGGGCGGAAGGGGAATTATGGAAGATTGTATTCTATGTAGTGCTAATTTAGGCTGAGCTAATTGATTGACTTTTCCTATAAATTGAGTTTTAGATTCTTTAGAAGTCAAAGCAATTTTAAAATAGCTTTTATTAAGGTAATCAAACACAAATTTTGCGGCATTTTCTGTTAAGTTCATCCCATCTAATGAATCTGGAATCTCGCCTATTTGGCCAATAGTACCCGCAATTGTTATATATAAATCATTTTTAGAAATTGTGTATTGCTTGATTATATTGAATACTTCTTCCGAGATATATTTAAGATTTGAAACATCAACCGTTCCTTTCTTCATATCAGTTACTCTGATGTAAACATGATCAGTAGGGATATCTTGAAGCGAATACCCTTTTGGAATCCTCTTTCCACCTTGAATAATTGCTAGCTGGCCTATTCTACACCAAACCCAACCTTCAGGCAATAAATAAGGCATTTCCTCCTCTGAAACTGGCTTTTGAGATTTCTCCTTTCTTATCTTCTTAAATTTTTCCGCCTCAATCTGTTTCAACAGTTCCGAGGCCGGTTCTACGTGGGGGTTTTGGTTTCGCCAGGATTCAGTGAGTTTGCCTTGCACCGCCAATTGCAACACCAGCTCTTTAAGGCGGACGGCGTTTTTGGGGTGTAGCATAAGGTGCTCAAATTGCTCTAGTAGTAACATGCAGGCTTAGGCTAATAAAGATTCTTCTAATGCTGTTACTATCTCTTGCTGCAAGTTCTTTACCCGTTGGGTAGTTAACTGCAGCTTCTTCAGCAGGTCGGCTGGGATGCCCAAGTCGTTCTCGGGCGCATGCGGGTTCTTGATGTCCAAGTTGTAGTTTCGGGCGGCAATGTCCTCTACCGATACGCGCCAGGCGTGCTCATTCTCCTCACGGTTGTGCCACCAGGCCTTCTCCAGGTCAAACTCCTTTATGTTGATGGGGCGGCCTTTGTTATAGCTTTTCTGTCCGGCGGGGTACGGGTGCTCAAAATACCACACCTCTTTGGTGGGTTGCCCCTTGGTGAAGAACAGCAGGTTAGTCTTGATGCTGGTGTACGGGTTGAACACGCCGTTGGGCAGCCGTACAATGGTGTGCAGGTTGCACTTGCTCAGCAGCTCTTCCTTGATGCGGGTTTTCACGCCCTCGCCAAACAGCGTGCCGTCTGGCAACACCACGGCAGCGCGGCCGTTGTCTTTGAGAAGCCGCATAATGAGCGCCATAAATAAATCGGCGGTTTCCTTGGTCTTAAACTTGGGCGGGAAGTTGGCATCGGTGCCTTCCTCTTCGGTGCCGCCAAACGGTGGGTTGCTCAGAATAATATCTACCTGGTCTTTGCTTCCCCAGCTGTCATACGGGCGCACCAGCAGGTTGTCATGCCGTATCACGGGCACATCCATCCCGTGCAGCATGAGATTGGTGGTGGCCAGCATGTGCGGCAGCGGCTTTTTCTCCACTCCCTGAAAGCTGTTCTGCAGCGTTTGTATGTCAGTGGGGTTGCTCAATTGGGTGCGTACGTGCTCAATGGCGCAGGTCAGGAAACCGCCCGTTCCGCAGGCCGGGTCCAGCACCGTTTCGCCCATTTGAGGGGCCGTCATGTCTACCATGAACTGCGTCACCGCCCGGGGCGTGTAATACTCGCCCGAGGAACCCGCACTTTGCAGTTCCTTGAGCATATTCTCATAGATGTCATTGAACAGGTGCCGGTCTGCCGATGCGTTGAAGTCAATGAGGTTTATCTTGTTGATGACCTGCCTAATGAGCGTGCCGCTTTTCATGTAGTTGTAGGTGTCTTCAAACACCTGCTTCACAATCCAGCCCTGCGGATCTGCCTTGGGTGACACCTCCAGGTTCTTCAAAGACTCAAACAGCTCGTTGTTCACAAACTGCAACAGCTCATCGCCGGTCATGCCCTCTTCGTTGGCCGCCCACTGGCTCCACTGCAGATGCGCCGGAATAGGCGACTTGTAGTTCTCAATAGTCAGTTCCCACTCCTCTTCCTTGTCGCTAAAAACTTTTAAGAAAAGCATCCACACCATCTGCGAAATCCGTTGCGCGTCCCCGTCCACTCCCGCATCCTGGCGCATGATATCGCGGATGGATTTAATAATACCTGAAAGGTTACTCATTGTGTGATTGTGTGTAAGCGTAATTAAAGTTTATAAAAATGCAGAAGGCCTCACCCCTTCCGTTCTTCTGAAGGACCTTTGGGCAAATGGTAAAAGCGTTTATTTAGAAGCTATTGCCGTTCACCACCAAGATCCTTTCTGGATGACAAAATAAGGTAGCGGTTGTTTTGTCTGTAAGTTTATCCTGAGAGAATGACCCTGTTTATATAATTAGGGCATGGAACCAGCTGCTTCTTAGGCTATTCTATACAACTCTAGCTCCAGTTCATTGACTGCTTGTTCAAAGTCTGCTTTCTTCCCAAATAGCTTTACCAGTTCTGTAGGAGTACCTAATTGATTCAGCGGTTTTACGTTGAGTACCGCAGTAGTTTCAATTGAACCAATGCCTTCGTCGGCGTACTTCTCCAACAGGGTTTGTAGTACCTCGCGGGCACCGGTGCCGTACTTTTCAAAGTAGTTGCGTTTCTTCACTTCCTCTGCTCTCTCCTTGCGGGTAAGCGGCGGTTTGTCAAAGGCTATATGAGCAATCAGGTCAAAGGCATCCATGTCCATGCCAATCTCCTGCTGTAATTCCTCAAAGAGCACGCCCTTCTCGGCTAGTTCATTGATAATGGCTTCTTTGCGTTCACTTTCATTCCATTTAATTAAGAAGTCATCCAGCGAGGTATATTCCAGTAACAGCTTGTTGCGGGAGTAGTCTTTCAAAGACTCAGTAATGAGTTTGCCATCTGCGCCATAATACTGCACCCGCTCGTTGGCCACCGTCACGGCCACGTCATTGATATAGTATTTCTTTGGCTTGTTGGACGGGTCTCCGCCCGGCCCGTTCCCGTCTGGGCCATCTCCTCCATCAACTCCATCAACTTTTTCACCTGGAATAGGCTTGGTGCCCGGTGGGTCATCTGTACCTCCAGTACCCTCAGGAGGAGTAGGCGGCACTACCGGTTCATCTGGGCCGGGTTCATAAATCACCACCGGGTCTCCGTCAAAATCGGGGTCGGCAAAAAGGTTGGTCACTTTCCGGAAATCCATGATGGTGAAGTACACCTTGCCATCGTCTTCCCTGAGCCTGGTGCCCCGGCCAATAATCTGCTTAAACTCAGTCATAGACTGGATGCCCGCCTCCAGGGCAATCACCTTCACCATTTTGGTGTCTACCCCGGTGGTAAGTAGCTTAGAGGTGGTAGCAATGACAGGCTGCTTCTCTATGACTGACGAGAAGTTGTACAGTTCTTTTTTCCCTATTTCATCATCACCAGTAATGCGCACCACGTAGTTGGGGTACTGCTTCAGCATGTCGCTGTTTTCGTTCACCAGGGCTTGCCGCATGCGCTCCGCATGTTCCGTATCCACGCAGAACACAATGGTCTTGGCCATGCGGTTGGTGAGCTTCAGGTACTCAGATATCTTTCTGGCCGCTACTTTGGTGCGGTCATCTATGACAATGGTGCGGTCAAAGTCTTTGGTGTTATAGATACGGTCCTCTACCTCATGGCCGTGTTTATCTACCTTGCCTTTCTCGGGCCGGTACCCGTCATCCACGTTCAGGCTGATGCGCACCACCTTATAAGGCGCCAGAAAACCGTCTTCTATCCCCTGTTTGAGGGAGTAGGTATACACCGGTTCTCCGAAATAGGTGATATTGGAGGTCTCCTTGGTTTCTTTAGGGGTGGCGGTCATGCCCAGATGCACCGCTGAGTCAAAATAGCTGAGCACCTCCCGCCAGGCAGATTCTTCATTGGCGCTGCCTCGGTGGCACTCATCTACCACCACCATGTCAAAAAAGTCACGGGAGAATTGCTTGAAAACGTTCTTTTCCTCGTCTGTACCCGTGAGCCCCTGGTACAAGGCAAAGTAAATCTGGTAAGACTTATCCACCTCGCGGTTCTGGATCTTGGTCATGATGTCTGACCCAAACGGCCTAAAGTCACCGGTTTTGGTCTGGTCCACCAAAATGTTCCTGTCTGCCAGATACAGCACCCGCTTCACAGTCTTGGCTTTCCAGAGCCGCCAGAGAATCTGAAAGGCTGTGTAAGTTTTTCCGGTCCCGGTGGCCATCACTAACAGAATCCGTTTATCACCCCGGGCTACCGCTTCTATGGTTCGGTTAATGGCAATCTGCTGGTAGTACCTAGGAGCCAGGTCCGTCTCGTCTTTGTGGTTCTCCTCCTTTACAATCTCCTGCTGGGGTGGAGTCAAGTTTTTGAAAGTGGCATAACGCTCCCAAAGCTCTTCCGGCGATGGAAAGCTCTCTAAGGAAATCTCCTTTTCTACCTCGCCGCCCGTTTTGGTTTTGTCAAACTCCAGAAAGGCGTCGCCGTTGGTGCTGTACACAAAGTGCACATCCAGAATATCTGCGTATTCCTTCGCCTGCTGCATGCCGGCCCCTATGGAATGGTTGTTCTCTTTGGCTTCAATAATGGCCAGCAGGGTCGACTTGTAGAACAGCACATAGTCTGCCCTCTTTTGTTTGCCCCTGGAATATTTCTGGCCTCTCACAATGATTCTTCCGTCTGTGAAAGACCACTCCTCCCTCACCTGTTTCTGAATATCCCAGCCGGCTGCCACCAACGCCGGGGTAATAAATTTGGTACAAATATCTCTTTCTGAGAGTGTTTGCTTTAAGAACATAGAAAAAGAGGCTTATTGGAGGAGATTGTTGCTCAAGGTAAGTATTTTGGAGGAAATTCGCCGCCTGAAATGAATTAGTGAGCAGGCCTTTTAGAAAGACTTTAGTTATCCTACCTGATCTTTGAAATTATAGAAAGGCAAGGCACTTTAATGAAGTGGGGTGCCCAATTTATTATTGGATATCCTTATATTAGAAGAATAAATCTTATTTAATATTCTATAACACATTTATATGTCTTACTACAAACTCCAAAAGCTGGTATTTGACCATTTATATGCCCGCCACGAACAAGACAACAACTTCAATTTCTCGGTAAGGCGCAAGGCTTTCACCAAAGGTTCGGCGAAAAGCTACTTCACGGGCACCGAGAAATCGGACTATATCACCTTTACCTTTTGGTTCTTGCCGTGCTATTACCCTGGGGCTTCCATAGAAGCCGCGACGTTTATTCTAGATAAAATTGACAAAGATTCCTTCAGGCTGTACTTCCAGTTTTTCACCACTAGAACTCCTGGTGATGAGCCTAATGAAATTACCCTGGCATTGGGGAAAGAGATCTTCAAAAGCTTAGGAGATACTAAACTGAAGATAGAAATGAACACTTCTGACAAGAAGATGTTCCACCTGAAGGTCAGCCATAAAGAGGCTGTTCCTATTGAGGGTTTCGCGCCCGTTCTGGATTCCTTCATCGATCAGTTAACCGCTATCGTGCAACCTTGCATCAAGAGGATAAAAGCGCAATTCCCCCATTGGAAGGATGGCACCATCTCCAAGCCTGAGTTTGAAACCATGATAGATAAGCTTTGCACTAAGCTTAGTATTCCCCATCCAGGTCTACCAACTGAGGCCACAGGCTATTGGTGGTTGAACTGCAACCCGAAGATTTGGCGGGTGGAGGATTTCGTGGTTGGGCAGGAGCAGAATTACACCAGCCACAACAAAGAGGGGAATAAGCGGAATGTGTATAAAAACTTTGGCAAGGTCAAAGTAGGGGATTTACTGATCGGGTATGAATCTACCCCTTCCAAACGCGTTAAGGCTATTCTGGAGGTGACTAGGGAACTTCACCTGGACGACGATGAGGGGGAAGTATTCTCTTTTAAAATCAAAGAGTTTGTAACGAACCAGGCAGACTGGAACCAAATAAAATCACTTCAGGAACTCGATGATTGCCAGGTATTGCGTAACAACCAAGGCAGTTTGTTTGATATAACCAAAGCTGAGTTTCAGGCAGTTTATAACCTTTGCCTAGCCCCTACCCAGAGAAAAGTATCTGACTATAGCATCCATGAGGCCGACAACGACTTGTTCATTGACCGTTCCACGATTGAAGAGATAGTAACCTCGCTCCGGCGTAAGAAAAACATCATTCTCCAAGGCGCACCGGGAGTTGGGAAGACCTTTTTCGCCAAGAGACTGGCCTTTCTGTTAATGGGCAAGAAGGACGAGAGCCGGGTGGAGTTGATCCAGTTCCATCAGTCCTACGCCTATGAAGACTTCATCCGGGGGTTCCGCCCCAATGAAGAGGGAAAGTTCACCTTGGCGAACGGAATCTTCTATGACTTCTGCCGAAAGGCGCAAGCCAACCCATCAGAGGATTTCTTCTTTATCATAGACGAGATCAACCGGGGTAACCTCAGCAAGATCTTCGGGGAGTTGCTCATGCTGATAGAGGCAGATAAACGCGGCCCCGAATTCGCCATGCACCTCACCTACCGGAAAGAGAACGAGCCCAGGTTTTTCGTACCGGATAATGTGCATATCATCGGCACCATGAACACTGCTGACCGCTCACTGGCCATGGTAGACTACGCCCTTCGCCGCCGCTTCGCCTTTTGGAATGTAGTACCTAAATACGAAGAAAAATTCAAGAGCTTCCTCCAGCAGAGCAAGGTCATTGACGCTGCCATGGCAGCCAAGATAATCGAGAGGCTATCCAGATTGAACAAGACCATTGAAAACGACAAGGACTTAGGCAGTGGCTTCATGGTAGGGCACAGCTACTTCTGCACCATACCCCAGCCGAACGCAAACGCAGAGAATTGGTACAGGGAGATTATTGAGCAGGAGATAAAGCCCTTGCTGCAGGAGTATTGGTATGACAACCAAAACAAAGCCACGGAAGCCCTTAAGTTGCTGTCCCTGAATTAGCGATGCAGATTCCCATCCAAAATGTGTTTTATCTTTTGGCCTATGCCTGGGATCAGTTGGAGGAAGCAGAGGCGCTGCAAGTGGATTGCACCGCGTTTGATAACGCCTTTGCCCTGCTAGCGAAGGTATTGGCGAATGGAACTACCCATCTCCTGAAAAGGGGGCTGGACCGGAATTATCAGGAAGAGGAGACCTTGACCAGCCAGTTGAGGGGAAAGATCCTTTTCCCAGCGTCTGTCAAAGAGAACACCTTCGCCCGGGCAGCCGCTTACTGCGCCTTTGACGAGCTAAGTTATGATGTCCTGCACAACCGGTTGCTGAAGGCTACTTTCAAACGGTTGGCCAAGGAGGAGACTTTATGCCCCAAGATTCGGCAGGAGCTACATCTGATTCTTCAACGGTTCCCGCCAGAAATCACCCCCATAACTGTCAGACCTGCTGTTTTCAGGAAAATCCAGTTGCACCGCAACAATAGGCAGTACAAACTATTGCTTTCCATCTGCGAGCTGGTATGGCTGCGGCTACTAAGTACTGAACAGGAAGGGGTACACCCTTTCAAGGATTTCCTGCGCGACAAGAAACAGATGGCCTATCTGTTTGAGAAGTTTCTGCTGAACTTCTATAAGAGACACCTGAACCGGGAAGAATGGCAGGTGAGCGCCAAACAGCTCAGTTGGCAGCTTACCCCGGTGGAAGATCCTTCCCATAGTGCCTATATACCCTCCATGCAAACCGATATCAGCCTCATCTCAAGACATAGGCACCTGGTGATGGATGCTAAATACTACCCCAAGGCTTTGAAAGGCCAATACGACAGAGACAAGATTATTACCAACAACCTCTACCAGGTTTTTTCCTACACCCAAAACATTACCAATGCAGGCGGTAAACAGATAGAAGGTATCCTTATTTACCCTGAAGTTTCCAATAGCCTTTCCCTTAGCTATAAATTCACCACAGGGAACAATGCACTTATCAAGATATGCACCGTGAACCTGAACCAAGAATGGCAGGATATTGAAAGCGATTTACTTAAGATAGTGTAATCACCTATTTGTTGCCACCTTTTTACCCTAAACCTTCATTTTTTCCTTCTTTCGCCTGAAAGAGGAATTATAAGCCGCGGGCATGTAAGGCATCATGGTCTCAAAAACCTGAAAAAGATAAAAGCAAAGACCACATAAAGTACCGTTTATATCAATTCCCTTAAAGACTGACACCCTTACCAAGTCACATTTTTTATTCCGCTCTTTTAACGGTTAATCTTTTTCCTCCCGGGTACAACCATCTTTTAATTCCCTTCTGAAATAAAATCGTAAATTTTTTCTTGTAGAACTCTAAAACCAACCTCTACAGGAATTATACAATTTTTAAAATCAACAAGAAAATAGATTCCAAATCTAAAAGTTAGGCACCTGAATTCTACAAAGCAGTTAAAGCCTCTCTTAACAAGTTCTACAAAACCCTTTCATTTTGTAGAAGTGGCGTTTTTAAGCTCAATCAAAGGTTACCCGCCCCCCATTTACTGGGGCAACCATTAGAAATCATTGTCGTTAAAACCACCATACCCAAGATTAACTCAAACATCCCCACCATATATATTACAATTAACCAACATGGAAAAGCCTGATTTATTCAAAAGGCTTGAGGGATTAATGCGTTATCTCGAAGAGCACAAGTTAAGCACTAAAGCCATCCTGAATGCGGAGGAGACCGCGCGCTATATGGGCATAAGCAAGAGCGCAGTCTACAAACTCACGAGCCAGCGAAAGCTAGAACACTTCTGCCCCAGCGGCAAACTCATCTTCTTCAAGAGAAGCTCCATAGACGAATTCCTTCTTCGGAACCGCATCCCCACCGAGGACGAAATCAAAAGTGGGGCCTATGGCTACCTTACAGGTAAGCGGAAATAAACACCTTCACCAAAAACAATTCCAATTTAAACTTATCGAAATGAAAAACACTACCATTTTGGTGGCTCTACTCGCAAAAGTAGAGCCCCGGCACAGGTATACCTATTCCGACCTCCTGGAAGATCAAGTAAAGGAACTCAGCATTGCTTATCCCCACCTTGATATTCCCTCCATTTTAGAAGATGAGTCCTTGATGGGGAATGGGCAGTCAATCTACAGCCTCCTTAACCAACTGGGCCATTTTAGGTCTGTTGTTGAAGAAGGCCCTGAGGGCGAGCGGCTTGTATTGGTGGAGATCACCGAAATCGCAAGCCAGGTCTTACAGGAGATTTTTGAAACCATAAACAGTGATGGAAATGACTCTATTTAATTCCCGCACGGATTTGGGTAAGTTCAATGGCTTAGACCTAGATAAAATCTACCATGCCCTACCTGAGTATCCCAAAGGACTTCTCCGCCATCACCTCCCCCTACAGGAGCTTGTCCTTGCCATGTTCTCAATACTCGTGACCTTGCCTGCGCTGATACCGAACGTCTACATTGAGTATGGCGGCAAGAGAATCTATCCATTCCTGTTTCTTATGGTTATCCTTCCCCCTGCTGGCGGGAAGGGGGTGATCGGGCTTAGCCGCCTTCTCCTTGCGGACATCAATCTTAAGCTGAGCAAGGAATTTGATGAAGTCAACAGGAGATACGAGCATGAGATGCTAGTTTTCAAGAAGAACGCCGGCAAACCCGGATCACCCACTTTGCCGACGCCGCCGAAAATGCCCCAAGTGATAATTCCTGGCAATACGTCAGCTGCTCGTTTCATTGTACAGCTCAGCGAAAACGGTGACCGTATAGGAGGGATCATCAACGAAACCGAGGCAGATGCGTTGTCCAATCTTCTAGGAACGGAGTTGGGTGGTCAAAGCTCCATCATCCTAAGGCAAGCCTACCACCATGAGCCTATCTCAAGTGCGAGGAAAGGAAACCGTGAGACCCTAGTTGCCCATCATCCAAAACTTGGGATTCTGGTGGCGGGGACAGAGAACCAGCTACAGGCTCTATTCAAGCAAGGCAGCCAGGATGGCCTTACTTCCAGGTTCGCCTTTGTAGAGCCGGAAGGGAACATGGAATGGGTTACCCCAAGACCATTAGGTACGGATAAACCGATTGAAGAACAATACCGACAGTATGGCCGGAAGTCTTTGGAATTATGGCCTCAGACCAAAGACCTTGATTTGGAGGTACAGCTCACCCCGGCCCAGTGGGACGAATTGGACAGAGTTGGAGAGGAAATGCAGCGACAGGCACATTTGGAGGGCGGCGTTTACGCCGTATCCATCGCCAGAAGGCACGCCCTAATGTTGGTAAGATTTTGCACGATCCTGAGCTTCTTCCGCCATATTGACCCAGAAACTTGTAAGGTGCCTTCTTTCAAGGGTCCCATATTCCCGACAGAAGAAGACTTCTGGGTGAGCAAAGAGCTAACCAAATACTCCTTCCAAAAGGCCCTGGACATCTTCAAACGGATGCCAGGTCCGCCCTCAATAAGGATGAACCACACCCGGCAGTTTACTTTCTACACATCCCTCCCACAGGAATTTACCATGCCAGAGGCTATTGAAGTGGCTGCCAAAGAAAACATACCTCCCCGCACGAAAGACCGATGGCTCAAAGAGTTTGTGGAGACAGGCGCACTGGAGCGATTAGCGAGAGGTCACTACAGAAAATGCCACGTGGCGGAAGCGGCGTTGGCGGAAGAGTATTCACCAATAAATTAAAACTATGGTTTTCAGATTTGCAAGCCTTCATAAGATCGTTTATGTAAGGGACGGAGAAGTATTGCTCACAGTTGAGACTGACAGGCTTTCAGAAGTCATCATTCATCCTCCTGACTCCCCAACCCCCTCTCACTTCAGTTTATGGGTATTCTTGCTCGCTAGTCAGGAGTGGGCAACTAGAGACCAATTGCTTGAGCTTCGCGATTTCATAAAAAGCGAAGTCCCGAGCAGTGGTATTGACTGGAAAGCTACGGATGAGTTGGTCCGGCTCAAGGGTTTAATCTATTAACTATTTGCGCCAACGCCACTAACGCCACGCTATGTTTTTCAATTAGCGTGGCGTTTTTCATTCCAATCTACACCCCAGGGCTCGGTGAACGTGTTTACCCGGACACAGAACCTAAAGCTATTGCTGCAATTCCACTTTCACTCTAACCTGAACACCTGCATTGGAGCAATCCGAGTTGAAAGCAATGATGCCAGAATTGTGAGAAGTTGAGCTACAGGAGAAGATCAGATTGGGTTTCTCAGGGTAAATGTTGCTATGATACGTGTTTCCCCAGTTTATAAGGAAACAGCTTACCAACATCATCTTTTTCTGCTTGGTGCCGATTGGATTGAAGACCTTACAGGTAGAGACATGAGAAACCACACTGCATTGCATCGTTCAATCAATTAATTGAGTAATGGCATATACCCAAGCCATGTTGTTATATTCAAAATATAACTGGATTTCCCCAGCCTTTTGACGATTTACCAATGTGATTGTGCAGCGCTTACCATCTCCATCAAGAGCACCCAACTCGAGTGATAAATTATTGTCATCATCTCGCCTACTATCACCGACAGATATTATGTCATAAATATCTTTCTTTGAGTTGTAAACAGTGATTCGCCTATTCTCCAGGTCCGAAACGATCAAGACACTGTGATCTTTCCACGGTCCATATTCAGGGTTCTTAACCTCTTTATCTAGATAAGCAACAGCCTTAGTGCGAAATCTTTGGGAAGGTTCATCCTTTGCCTTTAGTGTAAAGCAAATAAGTGTAAGCAGTAAAATGGGTAATAGTTTTTTCAATTTGTTCTAACTTTAATTCGTGAGCGATTGAAACCGAAATTTAAAGATTACTTTGAAAAGAACATATTGGTTGATTTATCTTATTCGATATAAACTATAGGAATTTCTGAGAGTCTAGTAGTAAAACACGGTGACCTGCGCTCACACTTCATCTGCCATAAGGGGTCAAGCCCTTGGGCAGCTACCTTAACGATGTCCCTCCCGTAGCGGGCGGCGAGCCGGTCCACCGTCTCCATGAGGCTATTGTGCTTTTCCCTGTCTACCTTGTCCAGCAGGTCGTACTGGATCTGGTAGTTGGGTACGATCTCCGTCAGGAAGACCCCGGACTTCTTGTAGCGGTACCCCGGCCGGAAGATGGACTTGAGCGCCAGGGACGCGTAGTGGATCAGCTCCAGGTCCGAGTTGGTGGCGACCGGCAGGGTGATGGTCCGGCTGTTGCTGTACTGGGGTTCTCTTTCCGAGAAGAAGTTGGTCTGCAGGAACACCGTCATCACCCGGGCGCAGCTTCCCTGCTTCCTAAGTTTACGGGCGCACGTGGCGGCGTAGCTTGCGGTCGCCTCCTCAATCTGGGAGTACTCCGTCAGCCGCTCCCCGAACCCCCGGGAGGTGCAGATCCCTTTCTTGGGCGGGGCGAGCTCCTCCAGCTCCAGGCAGCTCTCCCCCCGGAGTTCTTTCACCAGTCTCAACCCAACGACCGCCATGTGCTTCTTCACCCAAGCGTCATTCTTCTGGGTGAAATCATAGGCGGTGCTCACCCCGTGCCGTCTGAGCAGTTTCGCGTACTGCCGTCCCACTCCCCACACGTCCTCGATCTGGGTGGCTTTCAGCGCCTCCGCGAGGTGGTGCGGGTCGGTGAGCACCAGCACCCCCTTCGCTTTCTGGGACTTCTTAGCAAGTTTGTTTGCTACTTTAGCGAGCGCCTTGGTCGGCGCGACCCCCAGGCTGATGGGAATGCCCGTCCACTGCTGCACCGTGCGCTTGATCTCCCAGCAGTATTCGTTCAGGTCTTTCTTGTAGAAGTTGCCCAGGTCCAGGAACGACTCGTCGATGGAATATACCTCGATGTTCGGGGTGAACAGGGACAGCGTCGCCATCACCCGGCTGGACATGTCCCCGTACAGCACGTAGTTGGAGGAGAAGGCGTGCACGTCACCGCACTCCGCTAGGTCACGAATCTCGAAGAAGGGAGCACCCATCTGGATGCCCAGCGCCTTTGCCTCGTTGCTGCGGGCGACCACGCAGCCGTCGTTGTTGGAGAGCACCACCACCGGTTTTCCGTTCAGCTGCGGCTGGAAGACCCGCTCGCAGGAGGCGTAGAAGTTGTTGCAGTCGCAGAGCGCGAACAGGGTGGTCATCGCATCACCGGCTTGTGCAGGATCCAGACGATCACGCCCCACACCCGCATGTCCATCTCCTCGGTGATCTCTATCCGCGGGTAGGCCGGGTTCGCCGGCTCGAGGAACACTTTGTCTTTAATCTTCCGGAAGGTCTTCACCGTGAACTCCCCGTCCAGGAAGCACACCACCGGCAGGCCATCCCTGGGCTTGAGGCTCTTGTCTATCACCAAAAGGTCACCTTCGTGGATGTTGGCGTCCCGCATGGAGTTACCTTTTACCTTCATCATGAAGGTGGAGGTGGGGTTCTGGACCAGGTACTCGCCCAGCTCGATCCGGTCCTCCAGGTAGTCATCGGCGGGAGAGGGGAACCCGGCGCTGATGTAGGAGGCAAACAGGGGAATTTCCACCCCCTCCAGTAGGTCGATGGGAATCGGTTCCAGCACGGGGGAACCGATGGGTATTATCTTTGCGCAGCTCATATCAACACCTCCTTTGCATCACGGTTACTAATAAAGTTAGCAATTACGCGAAACTATATAGAAAAGGTGAATATCAGAGCGTGTTTTTCTGCAGTTGTGGGTAACTCGCGTGGAAAAGCCTAAAAATGTTAGCAAGCTCCTGCCGTGTGGTGACCCTCCTTCAGGAGATGCGGAAACCAGCGCCGGCGATACACTCGTTGAGCAACTGGAGGAAGACTTTGAAGTCCGGCGGGTACTCATTCGAGCCCCACGACTTCAGCTTGATGCCCGGACCCTTCGCCTTCAGCTCCCACTGGATGCCGTCGCACGTACCGTTCACGTACTCCTTTTCCCAGGTGCAGCCGGCCAGGAACGCCAGCAGCTTCTCCCAGCTCTCCGGCCGGGGGGGGGTACTGTCAGCATATCCTCTTCCTTTGGTGGCATGGGCATGTCCCAGGTGAAGCACTTCAGCACCCCATCCCGATAAGTAACCCAGTAGCCGGTGGCGAAGAACCCGACCAGGGTGAACTCGAGCGTCAGCGGTTTCGGTCTTTTTGTCATAGCTGGAAGGATGTTCGGTGGCGGCGTTCGGTGCCCGTACCCAAGGTACTGAAAAATAGGACGATGCAGCGGCAGAGTGCAATACTTCCGGCGTGGTTTATCGGTGGGTCTCCGGCTCTTCTACCGGTGGTTGTTTGCTTGTAAATTCCTACCTTGTTCACCGTCAGCCAATATCCCATGAAGAACTACTTGCTTCTGCTATTGCTGCTCCTGGGCAGCACCACCTACTCCTTCCCGACATCGACGGAGAAAGCACCCGTAAGCATCCGTCAGGGAACCGCGGCCCCGAAGGTGTACATCTGCAAGGGTGGCTCCGCCTACGCCTACCACAAGAGTGACAGATGCTCCGGATTGAACAGATGCACCCATACCATCGTCTCCGTTTCAAAGGGTGATGCAGAAGGGGTACACCGTCGGAGACCGTGCAAGAAATGCTACTAAGGATCCTACACGGGGACCTTCAGCGTTCAATCATCAACAGGTTAACCCAGAAACTGGATGAGACGGACCTTCTGTGTCTCCTGTCGGACAGCAATCTATGCTGAAAAGATCCCCGATGCTAAACCAGAGCTGGTTGAGAGGGTAAAGCGTCTCTACCCCGACAATCCAAAAGCTTTCCGAGATTTCACCTACCGGTAAGAGCGATGTGCACTTTATGAAGAGTGAAGATTAAGACGAAATCAGGTACCATGTGTAACTGGTGACACATACCCCGTCTCACTAATGATACAGGGGTATGTTTAATGTCGTTAAAATTATTGTACCAAATTTTGGGAATAAGCTTCTAGAAAGGTTACCGCTTTTTCGTAGTTTGTGATTTTGCACTCACTGGTCGCATGGAATATACGAACGATTCTAAAATACCCTCAGAGTTTAGGTGTGGTTTCTGAAATCCAAACATAATAGTACCATCTGGTACTAAGACATACGAGATGAAGATTTTTTTTCCTGATGGAAGTATTTCTGCTTCATACTTCTCATCATGAGTAGCTGCAAATTCATTTTCTATCTTCATGGTTCCGCGAAGTATTCGGTATCGTTGCTTCGCATTATTATTAACAATGATAAATTCAGGGGTAACAGTTATAGTGAAGTTACCTTTATATGTTATCTGGTCACCATACTGATTCTTTTCTAAAACTCTATAAACCTGAAAGGTAGCTCTTTGGGGTAATCGTTGTGCTTGAGCATTTTCTACTCCTAGGATAAAGGAGAGTGCTGCACAAACTACTGCTAAGAATATGTGTTTCATAATTTTTGTGTTTACAAAGATGGAGAAGTAAATATAAGGACAACAGTTTTATTTGTACCATATAAGGTGTTGATCTATATGGTGTAACATTAAGCATCAGCAACCTTCAACTTTCGCTCATGAAGAGTGAAGAAGAGGTACTGAAGGCAATCGGGGAGAGACTAAAAGCGATTAGGATACAGAAAGGGTATACCAGCTACGAGGCTTTTGCACTAGACCATGACCTAGGAAGGATGCAGTACTGGCGACTTGAGACAGGAAAAACGAACATCACTGTCAAGACACTTTATAAAGTCCTGGAGATCCATGAGATGTCGTTCCCAGAGTTCTTTTCCACCGGCTTTGATTGACGCAGATGGATGATCCGGTCCCCGCACCAAAGCAGAGAACCGGACCATAAAGCGGTGGAGTTTAAACCCATGAGATTTAAACTCCACCGCAACATTCACAAAATCCCCTCGTCCGCGAAGCTGTAGTAACTTTCGGAAGGGGTGAGGATAAGATGGTCCAGCAGCTTTATGTTGAACAGCTCCCCCGCTTTCTTGATGCTCTGGGTGATCTGCTTGTCGGCAGAGGAGGGTGTCAAGTTCCCGCTCGGGTGGTTGTGCGCGATCACCATCCCGGAGCAGAGACCTTTCAAGGCGACCGCCATGATGAGCCTAACGTCTACCACCGAGGCGGTAATCCCTCCGCTGAAACCCCTGTACACCCCGAGTACCTGATTGGCGGCGTTGAGGTACAGCACCTGGAACTCCTCCCGGATATTTATGTAGTCCGGGTCGAAGTGCTCTTTGAAGACGACATATGAATCCTGGGAACTGGTGATCTTGGGTGCGGTTGCTCTTTTCGGGTCGGCTGCATATCTCAGCCGGATCTCCTGCACGGTGCTTGTTTTCTTTCTCATGGGTACATAAAATAAAAACCCACCCCTGGAGACAGAGGTGGGTTTGTGGAACATAGGTTTAACTGTTGTTACTGCAGGTACCAGGAAGCGCTTCGGTTGTCCAAAGCGTCTTGGATCTGCGACGTGAAGTCAAGGGCGTTGACGCTTCTATCCAGGAACTGGTCAATGTAAGTGGACTTGTTTGCTCCGGTGAACAGGTTGTAGAGCTTCCAGAGATTAATGTCCCCATCCTCCTGCCGGCAGAAGCTCAAATCCCTGTAGTAGTCGTTGGTCACGGAGTTCAGCTGCGAATCCCCGTACAGCAGCTCGGGGACCAGCTTCTTGTCCGCCGGTGGCAGGTAGTTGTACATCCTGCAACGACCGAGCAGCTGGGCAAACTGCCTTTCCGTGAGGGAGTACTGGGTGAGCGTCTGCATCTGCCTCAGGTGGCGGTGCTGGTCATAGTTCCCCAGCAGATTGTAGATCCCCTCCCGCAGTTGGTTCAGGTCGGTTACCCGCAAGTCCTCCACATAGCCATCGCTTCTCACACATAGGTTCGTGCACACCATGTTCTGAAAGCCGATGAAGACCTTGAAGTGCTCGGCGGCCCCCTTCTTGTTGTAGAGGTTGTCCAGGTTGTACGCCTTCACCCCGCCTACCATCAGGGTGAGGGTGTTTCCCCCGATGGTGTCATAGATGGTGGGGACCTCCACGACGAACATCATCCGCTCATAGTAGAGGGTCCTTTCCCACTCATGCAGCTGGTTGGCGGGTTTGTTCTTCGCCTCGGGTATGCGCCCCTTGATCGGGTGGGACACGCGGATCTCAGGCTTGAGAATGGTCTCCCCCCGGAAAAGGTCAGCGACCGCCTCCTGCGTGGCCGCTATGAAATCGGATTGCGAGATCAGCGGCTCGTTGTCCTTGACGAAAACCGGGATGATGTGGTCCCGCCGTATCTCCTCGAACGGCACCCCTGACGTGTTGGCTTCTATGAAACTGCGAGAGCTGGATTTCCGGTCCAGCTCTCTGTTGATTTGCATTGCGGGTACCGGTACCCTAGCGAGCGTTTGCGTTGCTTCCATTTTTGTGGATCGTTTGGTTTAAGAGTTGATCGGTTAACTGGCTGGACTTCATGATGAACTGCTTCTGCTCCTTGAACAAAGGGACCAGGGAGTCCTTCTGCGGTTGGCTACAGCGGTGGAACAGGGCGGAGAGCTCATTCAGGTTCGTGCACTGGGAGACTTCCTGCCGTACCTGGTCGTCATTCAAGGGTGTTGGTTCCGCTGAACCGTCCAGGCACCAGGACAGGATCTGCCTGCCGGTATCCTCACTCGGCCTGAACGGTGGCTTGTCCATGAAGAGCCTCGTCCTGTCTTTGGAGGCGACTGCGTTATGCCTCAGGTCAAGTTCCAGCACGACGGTGAACTCATAGTCGATGCCGTCCCGCTGCACGCTTTTCATGCCCATTTTCTCCGGCACTTGCTTGCCGTTCTTCTCGGCCATGGCATACTCTGTCTTGCTCCTCACCGTGGCGATGATATGGCAGGGAGACTGGAGCATGTGCTGGATGAAGGCAGTGTGGCGCGGGGTCACCTTAGACCAGGCGGTAAAGGAGTTGCCCGGCAGGGAGGCGTGGAAGTCCAGCAAATACTCCCACTCATGCGTGATGGAGTCAAGGATGATGACCTCTATGCCTTCCTTCTCGCATGCCTGCATTGCCTGGATATAGCTTTCTGGGGTAAAGGGGGCAGCCAGGTTCAGCACGTTGTATTCCCCTAGGTCGGAATAGAGGTCGGCGGAGTGGTTCTCCGTGTCGATGACCGCCACTTTGGACCAGTCTCCTTCCGTAATACCTTTTGCGATCAGGAGCGCTGACATCGTCTTCCCGCCACCGCTGGGTGACTGCAACAGCAGACGGATCTTGCTCCGTTGCCTGTTTGCTTTTCGTAATTCCATGATGTGAGGTTTATAGTGAAACATGTGTAGACTGGTTCACATGGGGGGTCGTCAGGTTGTTTTCCCCTGGATTAAGAGCTCTAAACATATTACTGGACCCTCGTAACTGACAGAAACACCCCGGGGGTAGGAGTCGGCTTTTATTTGACTGGGGGGAGAGTTGGGGATATGGAGCACGCGACTGCGCATAGTGGATTTCTCCTACCGGAAAGCAGGGTTAGCTATATGGCACCTGGTTAGTGCTCTTGAAAAGGTGCAACTTCAGAGCGAGAATGAAGAAATTTTAGTTGGTTTAGCTCTAGAGGTGGGGGACAACAGTGTCTGCATGAGGTTTTCCATGCGTGCAACTTAGAAAGCTAATGTAGAAGTGACCGCGTTAGCTATTTAATACTATATGTGAGTCAACCCGATTGTGTTTCCGGTGATGACATTAAAGAATTGCGTGTTACGGGTATACCCACACGCGACTGTGCACACGGAGAATTTCACTTTCTGGAAAGAGAGATGGGTGCACTTCTATAATTCTAATACTTGAGGGGAAGATACTTGACTTAAATGCTAGAGCTGCTAAGCAAAGTTAAGTAAGTGATTTTGCTCAATTATAGAATTGCCATTTACAGAGTATATAGTAAGATAGGTTTATTGCTGTTGTCTATGTAGCCAGACAACTTCTCCAGGAAAGCAGGATTCACGGTAGGACATCCCTGGCTTTGTATAGGTTCTTCTTTAACGGGTTCATCTGGCACTCCAGACCAAGCATGTAGTACAATAGCTCGGCGGAACATATTGTTGTTGCTTTCTTCTAACCCACGAAGTTTATAGGCCTTCCCAAAGGAACCATTGTACCGATAGGAGATCTCTGCCACGCCTTTGGAACTACAGTTGCTGTCAGGGGTATTAGAGTAGATCACATTCCCCTCGTTATCTTCTCGCCCATTCAAGCATAGGCCCTTGTCTAATACTTTGCCTTCCTTCAAGTCTAGCACGAAGAACCGGTATTCATTCGCAGGCAGTGTGAGATCCGCATAGAAAGCTACGTCCTGGTTGTATTTTGATGAAAGATGGGGTTTCAGGTGAGAGATATACCGTTCAGTGGGAATAGATTTTTCCTCAAAGGTTACATTATCTTCAATGCCAGAGGATTTCCCATAACATGCACTGACAAGGAGGAGGATGAATAAATAACACCTGTTTAAATTATGTCTCATGCTATAGGAAGAACAGAATACAAGTTAGGTAATTACCGAAGGCCATCAGGAGCATTTGCCCCATCATAACAATTCATTTCTTTGAGTAAGAGAAATGTTCATCAATTAAAGCATCAAAAGGCGGCTTCCTATAATGGATTTTTTCGCGATATCTTAACATACTTAGCCAAGGTAAGCTGTTGATATACATCCCAAAGTTATAAGCACACAAATTACTCTTTCTCCTTAGAGAAGGCGGTGAGGGCACTTGAGTATCTCCTCTTCACCTTGTCCTCAAAACTGTCCAGATAACTTTCAGTGGTTTTTAGATTGCTATGCCCCAAAGCCTCTGAAATAAGCTCTATGGGAGCCCCTGCCCGCTTGAGAACCGTGGAAAAAGAGTGCCGGGCCGAGTAGGTGGAAATATTCTTCTCTATACCTACTGCAATAGCGATTCTTTTAATGTATTTATTGATCTCTTTCGTAATGTTCCTTACCCGCGCCAACTCTCTCTCCGGGCTTAGATCAGGCTCCAGTAGAGAGAAGATAAAATTATCCGCCTTAGCGTCTTTGCTCCCCCATCTTTCTATGATTTGATCAATCTCTGGTGTTCTCACAACCGTGATTGGCTTTAAGTTTTGACGGCTGGTTCTTTCAGTTTTAGCCCGGATGAAGGTGATTCGCTCCTCCTCCAGATTGCGATATCTGAGGCGGGCGATGTCTTTCACATTAATCCCCTGACATAGGTAGGAGAAAACCCATAGATCCCTAGCCCTCTCCTCACCTTCATGTTTAGGCACATAGGTGAATATTTTCTCAATATCAGTGAGAGCCAAGGCTTTCTTCACATTACGGCCGGAAGGGGTCACATATTTTCTCTTTCCGAAGGGGTAGAGCTCCTGCTTAGCATCACCAGAGGCAATGGCATCGTTATACAAAGCGCGCAGTGTCCTCAGGTAGATCCCGACGGTAGTGAGCGATTTTTTATTGGAGAGCATCCATTGCTCATACTCCCGCAGGAACTCTGCCGTCACAGCCGCAAATGGCAGGCTGGATTTATCAACGAAGGTCTCAATGGACTTCATGGCACATCCGTAGGAACTGGCGGTACCTGCTCGCCCCTCTTTCGAAAGCTTGTCTATCTGTGTTTTGAAGGCTGAGAATACATCGTCCTTGGATGCCCTATTCAGGAATTTTTTCTCAAACGCCTCAAATGAGAAGTCTGTTAAGTCACCGATGACTTTAACGGCTTTGTGCTCAATGGTCTGGATCTGGATTTGCAGGTCTTTAAACTTTGGCTTGGGCTTCTTTTCCATTACGCTGGCGAAGTCCTCCTCGGTCATATTGAACCGAGTTGGGTAATACTTCCTCTGTCGCTGGAAGGTGATTTTTAATTTAACGGGGTATGTCCCATCTTTTAAGGCCCGACGGTCATCAAGCATGATACAGGTAATTGGAGGCTTCATCATGTGTGCAAATACTAAATCCTTGCACACAATTTGCACACAAATCCTGAAACCATCGATAATCAAGTGCAATTATTTGATATAAAAACAGCCTTTAAATCTATTCAGGCAAACATTTGAAAACATCAGCAATCAAGAGAAACATTTAAATTATGACTACGAATCAGAAGGTTTGGGGTTCGACTCCCTACGCGACCACAGTTATCTTAAAAGCCCTTTAGAGAAATCTAAAGGGCTTTTTTTATTAGTATAATATCGAAAAAAAACTTTTGGGCGTGGATTAAAAACTTCATGAGTTTCGCTCTTATATCCTTACTGGGAAAGCCCCAACTCCAATGCTTTAAACCTAAAACCCCAATGCATCAATCTTAGCCGCCACAATAAAATCATTCTCTGATAACCCCTGTATAGCGTGGGTCCAAAGTTCCACCACTACTTTTCCATAGGAAAGGTGCAGGTCAGGGTGGTGGCCTTCTTCCTCGGCAATGGCCCCTACTTTGTTCACGAAGGCCAGGGCGGTTACAAAGTCAGGGAAGGTAAACTCCCGGCGCAATAGTTTCTCCTCCACCACCGTCCATTTGCTTTTTAATTGGCAGGTGTAATTTTCAATCTCCTGGCCCTGTATGGTGGGCACGCCTCCCTCGCAGGGGACGCATTTTTTTTCTGTGAGTGACATCATTTGTATAGGTATGGTTGAAAGTTCTGTTTACGTTTCTTCTGCTAAAGCCGGGCTTCCAGCTTTGCCCTGATCTCTCCCAGCGAGCCGAGCAGCTGCTCATAGGAGTCAATGATAAAGTACCTGTCCTGGAACACATCCTTTCTGTAGGGGGTGTCCAGAATCTGGTCTACGCTATAGGCAAAGTGCAGGGGGTCTTCGCTCAAACTGTGTTTGGTTTCCCCTACTGAGCTCAGAATGCCTGCGCCGTACACGCGCAGGTTCCCGTTCTCCCTGATCAGGCCAAATTCAATGGTAAACCAGTAGATTCTTGACAGCAGTTCAATGGCCTCGGGGTTTTCTGCGTGTTCATAGCCAATTTTGCTGAGAGCCTGCAGGAACTCGGTGATCGGTCCGTTGGTGAGCAGCGGAATGTGCCCGAACACATCATGGAACATGTCCGGCTCTTCCAGGTAATCCAGCTCGCTCATGCGGCGCAGCCAGGTGGTAGCCGGGAACTTGCGCTCAGAGAGGAGTTGGAAGAAAACCTTGTCGTCCACAATGCCTTCTACGGCCACCACTTCCCAGCCGCTTACCTCTTTCAAAAGCTGGTTTACCTGGCTGAAATCAGGGATGGTTTCCCCTTTGAACTCCACCGTGTGCAAGCCTTCCAGAAACGACTGGCAGGCCTGGCTGTGAAGTCCCGCCATCTGCCTCCCGTACAGGATCTGCCACACCTGCTGGTCCTCGGCCGTGTAGTTCTGGTACACTTGCTGCATGTCTTTTAACGTAGGGATAATGCGATCACCGGGGGTGGACGTTGCCATTGTGCTTTTCATTTTAGCTTGGGTTTTATAGGTTACCGGAAATAAAAAAAGCCTGGTCCGTTTCGGAACCAGGCTTTGGGTATAACTTGAGTTTTCTCTAATTCAAGTCGAACACACGCATCCTATTCCGAAACGGGGAGTCACGGTAATAGTAATAATATGCGTTGTTGGAGAAGGTCATGGGGCAAATGTACAGAAAGATGGCATTTATGAAAAATAATGTTTTTGTGCCCCCGCTGTCCGGAGTCTTCCGCAGGGCGATTTCCAAATGAAAATGAATTAGCAGGAACTCTGTTCCGGGCAAGTGGTCAACACGGCCCTGGGTACCAACCACCCTGGCTTGGGGCAGCCTTTGCGCCCTAAGGAGACACGAAGCCACAGCCTCCCAATTCCATTCTTACGTCTGGGGTCGTCCAGCGGAAAAACTCCGGGCAGTGGGTTGTAAGGGACCGGTACAAACCCAGAAGCCATTCCGCTTGCTGGTGAGATCAAGCCCCAAGGGAGAAGGTGCGTGGTAGTTTCCTTCCTGAATAGTTTAGTATCAATTTGACACCTATCCAATGTTCCCCACTCTAAAATCGCTATTTTTGAGCCACACGTTAAGAAAGAGATAATGAACAAGTGGATAGTAGGCGTAGCCCTTTTGATTTCCCAGATTTCGCTGGCCCAGGTGCGGGTGGTCACGGAACTGACCGATAACTGGAAGTTCAAGAAAGGGGCCCAGGCCCTGGCCTCTCAGGTGAACTTTAATGACAAAGGCTGGCAGAAGGTGCAGGTGCCCCACGACTGGGCCATCTACGGTCCCTTTGACAAGGAGATAGACAAGCAGGTGGTGGCCATTGAGCAGAACAATGAGAAGGTAGCCTCTGAGAAAACCGGCCGCACTGGGTCCTTGCCCTACATAGGGGAAGCCTGGTACCGCAATGAATTCACCCTGCCGCACTACAAGAAAGGCCAGAAAGTACTCATCGTTTTTGAGGGCGCCATGAGCGAGCCCAAGGTGTTTGTGAACGGGCAGAAAGTAGGCGATTGGGCCTATGGCTACAGCTATTTCTACTTTGACATCACCAACCAGATACAGGAAGGCAAGAAGAACACCCTGGCGGTGCAGCTCAGCAACCAGGGCCAGTCCTCGCGCTGGTACCCGGGCGCCGGCTTGTACCGCAAGGTGCAGGTGGTGGTAAAGAACCCCGAGAGCATTGACCAGTGGGGCACGTTTGTGACCACGCCGTATATTTCTTCGGCCCTGGCCAAGGTGAACGTCAAAACCAAAGCCTCCGGCGAAAACGTGCGCCTGGTCACCCAGGTGCGGGATGCCAAAGGCACCACCGTGGCTATAGATAGTACCGGCAAGCGCTTCGGGAAGGAATTTGAGCAGAACCTGGCCGTAGCCAACCCGCAGCTCTGGAGCCCTGAGACCCCTTACCTCTACACGGCCGTCACCAAACTATATGTGGGTAACCAACTCAAAGACGAGGTGACTACCCGATTCGGGATTCGCGAGATCAGCTACAAGTCCAGTGTAGGCTTTAGTCTGAACGGAAAAGTGCGCAAGTTCAAAGGCGTGTGCCTGCACCATGATCTGGGGCCTTTGGGTGCTGCCGTGAACAAGGCCGCCCTGCGCCGGCAGATGCAGATCCTGAAAGATATGGGCGCCGATGCGATACGCAGTTCGCACAACATGCCGTCTATGGAGCAGCTGGAGTTAGCCGATGAAATGGGCTTTATGTTTCTGGCCGAAAGCTTTGACGAATGGGCCAAACCGAAGGTGAAGAACGGCTACAACCGCTTCTTCTCTGAGTACGCTGAGAAAGATGTGGTGAACCTGGTGCAGGCCACCCGCAACCACCCTTCTATTGTGATGTGGAGCTCCGGCAATGAGGTACCCGACCAATGGGGCGCCGAGGGCGTGAAACGCGCCAAATGGCTGCAGGACATCTTCCACCGCGAAGACCCTACCCGTCCGGTCACCGTGGGCATGGATCAGGTGAAAGCCACCATGGCCTCGGGTTTCGGGGCGCTGCTGGACATTCCGGGCCTTAACTACCGCACGCATCTGTATGAAGAGGCTTATAAAGCATTTCCGCAGGGCTTGATCCTAGGGTCTGAGACAGCCTCTACCGTCAGCTCCCGGGGCATTTACAAGTTCCCCGTAGAGAAAGGCATTGAGAAGCAGTACCCAGATTTCCAGAGTTCTTCTTATGACCTGGAATACTGCAGCTGGTCTAACCTGCCGGAGGATGATTTTGTGCTCCAGGACGACAAGCCCTGGGTCATTGGGGAATTTGTCTGGACCGGTTTTGACTACCTGGGCGAACCTACGCCTTATGACGACAAGTGGCCATCGCGCAGCTCCTACTTCGGGATCAATGACCTGGCGGGTTTGCCCAAAGACCGTTTCTACCTGTACCGCAGCCGCTGGAACACCAACCAGGAAACCCTGCACATTCTGCCGCACTGGAACTGGGCCGGCCGAGAGGGCCAGACTACGCCCGTGTTTGTGTACACCAACTATGACAGCGCCGAGCTGTTTATCAACGGCAAAAGCCAGGGCATCCAGAAAAAGCACAACGCCACGCCCCAGACCCGCTACCGTCTCATGTGGATGGACGTGAAGTACGAACCCGGCACCGTGAAAGTGGTAGCCTACGGCAAAGACGGCAAACCTGCCGCCACCCAGGAAATTAAGACCGCCGGTAAACCGTACAAGCTGGTGCTCCAACCGGACCGCACCCAAATCTCCGCCGACGGCAAGGACCTTTCCTTCGTGACGGTGAGTGTGGTAGACAAAGACGGCAACCCCTGCCCCACCGCCACTGACCAACTGACCTTTAGCGTGAAAGGCGCTGGTTCCTACCGGGCCGCCTGCAACGGAGACGCCACCTCCCTGGAGCTATTCCACCTGCCCACCATGAAACTATTCAGCGGCAAACTGGTGGTTCTGGTGCAATCTGGAGAGAAAGCCGGTGATATTGAACTGGAGGTGAAGGGCAAAGGCCTGCAGACAGGTGAATTGAAACTGAAGGCGGTAAAGTAGGGACAGGTCGCTAGCTGTTCGCACGCATTTCTGGTCCTCCTGGAAGTGTCATCTCCCGAAAGCCTTCGGGAACCTTGCGGGCGAACTAGGAAAGCTTATGTATTACGCTTCTACTGTAAAAGATCAAAAGCTGTTTTGGACCTGTATTCAGAAAAACGGGCCCAAAACAGCTTTTTCTTTGGGAGGCACTGCTATCCGATTTTAGAAAACAGCAGGAACTTGCTAACCAAGTTCAACTTTATTTCTTGTCTTCATAAATAGATCTTAATTGCCCACAGGAACAGCGGTGAACCCTGCTTTTCTGGTTCCCCACAAGGTCCTTTCAGGAGGACAAAGGATAAGCGGCCTCTGGAGAAAACTGGAGCCTTTGAAGAGAACTGGAGGCGAAAGGAAGTGAAGGTAGAAAATGGTTAGCCTTGAAGTTGCCATTCCCGTTTTGAGCCTGTTTTCCGGAAAACAGGCTCAAAACAGAAAGCCATCTATTGAGCCGTCTTTCCCTGATTGCCTTAAAATTTAAACCCTTACGCATAAAAAAAGCTACCCCAAGTGAGGCAGCTTTTTTTATGCGTAGAAACAGGTCTCTTTCCTCTATTTCATCAGGCGCAATACAAATCGTTCATTTCCCTGAATGGCCTGCACATAGTACACACCCGGGAGATAAGACTCACCCAAAGAAAGCCTTCCGTTGGCTCTTACCCCGGTTCTTTCTTCCACTACCCTACCGGTGGCGTCAGTGATGATCAAGGTAATAGGGGCTGAAAGGTCGCTTTTCACCAGAAGGTTGAAGAAGTCTGTAGCCGGATTAGGATGGGCCGTTACCAGAAGCCCGGTCTGGCCATTGCCTCTTTTACCCTCAGAAGATGCTAATACGCCTTGGTTAAGCGGCACAGTCACTGTTAGGGTTTGTGTACTTACGTTACCTGCCTGGTCTATGGCGGTAAGGGTAATGGTATACACCCGCCCCGTGCCTGTGGCAGAACGCTCTGCCCTAAGCCGTACCAGGTTGGTGTTCACAATTTCCCAGTCGGGACCAGTGTCACCATCTCCTAAGCCATTCTCAGGCTCGTTGCTGGCCACCGAGATTCCTATCTGGTATCCATTCAGCTCTTCTATGTCAAAGCTCACCACAATGTCTTCCAGGGCATGGTTAGGCACCTCCAGGGTGGGCTTGTTCACGGCTGCACTGGCAAACACCGGACTAGAGCGGTCATAGGTAATGGTTTGGGCGTTGGTTGTGGTGCGCACCATGTCCCCGGCATTTCCTACCTCGTCTTTGAACTGTAGGGTAAACGGCACCACACCTTCGGTATCTGAACTGGTCAGTGTGTAGGTGACGGTGTAGTGGTCATTGCCCAGCGCCGTGGCCTGCACCGCATGGCCGGCAATAGTTACGACAAGGTTGGTGATGGCCTCAGAGGCGGTAAAGTTTAAGGTAAGCACGTCTCCTTCTTTGGCAAACGCGGGCTCAGCATTATTAGAGGCCAAGGTCACCGAAGTCAGCGTTGGGGCGGTATGGTCAAAGGCATACGTTTCCCCTTGGGTGAAGCCGCCGTCCAAGGCATTGCCAGCCAGGTCTGTGATACCGGTAGTGTTGTCCTTCACTTCCAGGCGCAGGGTTCCGTCTCCGGTAACGGCCACCGTCACCTCTAAGGTTGTACCGGAAGCGGCATTGACAGAGGTAATAGTACCGGCAGCGGTTCCAGTGACCGTAAGCGCAAAGTCAGACACATCTACCCCTTTCACCTCTTCTGAGAAATTGACTTGGTACACCACCGTAGCGGCGTTGGTCAATTCTGCGGTAGGCTCCTTTCTACTGATGCTTTCTACTTTGGGCGCCTCCAGATCTGGCAACACAATGTTTGGCATGGATGGTGCCGGCATGTCATTGCCCAGGTAGAAGCTGGGGTGAGGCGGCTGGTTGTACCCAGAGTTCTGCCAGGCTACGGCCGTGCGGTACTGCGGGTCATGCATAAGGGTGTGAATGCGGTGCTGCGTAGGAATGGTGGTGGTAAACAGGATTAACTGGGTGTTATCAGAAGTCCTGAAAATCATTTCCTCGCGCCAGTCACCCATAATATCGGCGGTTAGGCCGGGAGTGGCCTTGGAGTCATTGTTGGAGGAAACAGGGGCCGCCTGGTAAATGGTGAAGAGCCGGTTCATAGACTTGGTGGTAGGATTCCACTTATCCATCACGTTCTTGTCCAGCAGTTCGCGGCTCAGGTCCCCGTCCCACCAGATGCCAAAGTTGTAGTTAGGCTTGTTGGTGCCTATCTGCTCCCCTTTCACATTGTACAGGTTCCCGGATGAGCCCCATACCTCATAGCCTTTGTGGGCAGGATCAATGTCAGCAGCCATAGCCCTGCCTACGTCACCGGTGGTGGGTACCCCAAAAATGGTCTGGCCGGTTTTGGCGTCATACAGCCGCAGGCCGTTGCCATCATACTGGCTCTGCGATTCAAGGCTCACCCAAATCTCTTGCCCAGGACGGTCTGGGTCCATGTCAGACATGTGCATGGCATCGCCGTGGCCAAAGCCATAAGTCCAGAGGCGCTTGCCGTCATCATTGATGGCACTGGAACCGTTGATCAATTCGTCTTTGCCGTCACCGTCTACATCGCCAATGGTCATCTGGTGGTTACCCATGCTGGAGAAGGTATTGTTGGCTGGGTCACTAGGATCCTTGCTGTCAAAGATCCAGCGGAGGGTCAGTTGGCCGTCACGCCAGTCATAGGCAGCCCTTACCAGTTTGTCATAGTAGCCACGGCCCACAATCAGGCTGGGGCGGGTACCATCCAGGTACGCCACCGCCGACACGAACCGGTCTTGGCGGTTACCATAGTTATCTCCCCAGTCAGACACATTGCCACGGGCCGGCTGATACGGAACTGTAGCCATGGCAGCGCCGGTGAGGCCGTTGAAGACGGTCAGGAACTCTGGGCCCTGCTGTACCCAGCCCCCAGAATTGCGGTAATCAACCGTGGCGTCACCTATGACGTTGCCGGTACCATCTACGGTGCCGTCGGCGGTTTTCAGAATGATCTCGGCTTTTCCATCTCCGTCAAAGTCATAGACCATGAATTGGGTGAAGTGTGGCCCGGCATTGATGTTCTTACCCAGGTTGATGCGCCAAAGTTTGGTGCCGTTCAATTTGTAGCAATCAATGATCTGGTCACCCGAGTACCCCCCGGAATTGTGGTTCAGTTTAGAAGGGTCCCATTTCAGGAAAACCTCATATTCCCCGTCGCCGTCTACATCACCCACCGAACAGTCGTTGGCTGTATAGGTATAGGCTACGCCATCTGGAGTAGTGCCACCCGGCGGAATCTGCAACGGAATAGCCAGTTGATTTTTGGCCCATACGGCAACCGGCTCAGAAGCAGCACCTTCCTTACCGTTCAGGACGGGTCGTACGGTGTAGGTACCGTTAGTGGTGGTATTATCTTCAAAGTTGGTGGAGCTGGTGATAGGTGTGGCATTCAGTTTCACCCCATCGCGGTACACGTTAAAGGCAATGGCAGCTGGTTCAGTACCCAACAGGCGCCAGCCCACATACACTTTGGCGCTGGAAGAACGCACCGCCACTACGCCGCGGTTCAGAAACTCCATTTGCTTGGGACCGGTCACAATGGCATCTGGTAGGGCCAGGGTGTTCAGGCGCACGTTGTTGCCATAGGTGGTTGTGGTACCGTTGCCGTTGACAGCGTAGGCCCTAACATAATACAAGGTGGTAGGCGTAAGGCTACTGAGGTTAACGGTAAAATCTCCCGTACCGGCCGTGCCGGCTACTACCTTGGCATTGGAGGTAGTAGGGTTAGGGCTGGTGCCGTAGACAATGCCGCGCTCCGTAATGGCGGAACCGCCATCAGAGGAAATATTTCCGCTGGCTGAGGCAGCCGTGGGCGTGATGTTGCTGACCCCGGTGGTGGACAGGACAGCAGGAGCCGCCGGCGGCGTGAACACCCGGACAATAGGCGTGCTGATTCCGCTTGCATTGGTTTTGGTATACACTACAAAGGGGGCCTCGCTGCCTGCAGAAATGGTCAAGTTACCTACCGGCTCATCTATGCCTCCCAGGGTTACGGCAAGGTCTCTTAATTCTGTCCAGCCAGTGGCACCTGCTGCCTGCTTAAAGACCCGGGCTTGTGAGCGGGAGGTGCTGGCTACGTTGTCTATAAAAGAGCAGTACAGATTGCCGGAAATGTCCCTGACCAGGCTGAGGTTGGGAGCATCCCGGCCAGAGAGAGAAGCAGAATAGCTCCAGGCATTGGTGGACCTGTTGTAGACAGATACCGTAGCTCTATTGGTATTACCCGTGTTGAAATAAGCGATGGCCAGGTTTCCGGCTGCGTTGAGGGCCATACTGGTATGCCGTATACCGCCGGTGGCACCCGTAGTAGCAGACCCACCCGGTATCGGGTTAGGAACGGGAATGGACGTCCAAGCCCCACCACTGAAATTGTAAAGCGCCAAGCTACCGGTACTGGAGGTGGTGGTGCTCAAACTTGCGAAGGCTAACCAGGGCACATCCGTTTCATCAATAACCAAGGTAACCCCTACTGCTTTGGCCGCTGCATTCACAGACCCGGCACCTACGGTTACCCAGGAAGTACCATCAAACTTTTTCACGTAAGGAACAAGGACCCCGTTGTCACCATAGGCAATGTACGGGGTGTTGTCAGAGTCAAAAGCGAGGGAACTACGAGGTGTGGAGCCATACTGGCTAACGTTGTTATTCACTGATCCCGTAGATACATACAGGTTGCTGGCATTGCCGCTGAGTGGTTCCCAAACCTCAGTTTCCGCATTGTAGGTTTTGACGGCCAGCTTGTTGCCATTAGACGCATCTACATACGTCACAAAAAGGTTTTCTTGCTTATCAAGAACCAGCCTGGTAAAAGTAAGATTGGTGCCAATGGCATTACCCACCTGTTCCCAGGTGCCAGTGCTGACATTCTTTCTTTTCACTTTGGCCGCTCCGTTCTCTGTGAAAACCACATAGGGCACTTCATTGAGCACGGCAATAGAGGTGTAACCCGAAGCCGCAGAAGCAATCTGGCTTTCATTGCCCAAAATGTTCCACTTCTGAGCAGCAGAATCCAGGGCTCCCAAAAGACAGATGGCCAGGACCAATACCAGGCAGCGCAAAGCAGATTGAGGGATTTTCAGCCTTTCCCAATGGCCCTTAGCAGGATGCAGTTGTAGAGGTTTGTTCATAGACGCTGGAAAAGTTTGAGAATAATTTTAACAAGCAATTAAGCCTAGTAACCATCGCTTACTAATGCTCTAAGTTGTTGTTAAGTTTATCTTGATTTTATTTTAGGTGCATCCTGCACTGTCCTGCTGCTTTCTAATTTTATTTAAAAAATCAATCAATCCGCATAATAAATACATTAATTTAAAATAAAAAAAAAGAATATTACTCTTCCTTAAAAAGCAATTTAACTTCCTGTTAACCCCATTCACCATTACCTACCAAGCATTTGTTTATTTCCTTTTTTAAAAAGAGAAGAACAGACTTGATCGTACCGGTCCTTTAGATTTTCCCCACCGAACCTATCTTCTCTTTTTTATTTCTTTATTACTGACAACAAACAGGTTATAATTTTATTCTGATGGTTTGGAGAAAATAACGCTGGTGCTAGCAAGGCTTCCCTTATGAAAAACCAAGTCGTAAACAGGAAGGAAAGGTGTTAAGCAAATTCTTTAATTGTTGTCATTAATTGTAAAACCTGCCGGCCACTTTCTTCCCATCCCCTCTCTGTTTATAGAAATTCATATAGAATATACACCAATATATTTCTTATTTAAAACCGTTTCCTTTTCCCCTAATTCAAGGCAATAACCGTAGCTTGTTCCTTCTTTTAACCTAGCATTTTCGCACCCCATAAAAATTAATTTAAAGATTTTTATGGGAGGCAATAAACCATAAGCCTCTTTCTTAGTCTAACCCCCAAAATCTTCAATCTCTTCTCATGAAAGCACCATTACTACTCCTGTTTTTTCTCGCCAGCATTACCTTTGCCCAGGCGCAGGGATTTTCCGTTTCTGGTGCCGTGCAGAGTGCCCAAAATAAAGAGACCTTACCGGGTGCCACCGTACAATTAATCCGGCTCCCAGATTCAGTGAAAACCGCCACCGGCACAGACAAGGACGGGAACTTCAGGTTTCAGGCTATTAGGCCGGGCCAATATGCTTTACAGATAAACTACCTGGGTTATAAAACCCTTACCCGTTCCGTGCAGGTACAAAACGCTGCCGTTACGCTGGGTCAGTTGCAGTTGGAAGAATCCACTAATTCTTTACAGGAGATTAAAATTACCGGAAGCGTGGCCATGGGCACCCAGAAAGGCGACACTACGGTATTCAATGCCGGAGCTTTTAAAGTGGCAGCAGATGCCAGCGCCGAGGAACTGGTAACTAAACTACCCGGGGTGGCCATAGTAGACGGTAAAATACAGGCGCAGGGCGAAGAGGTGAAACAGGTTCTGGTAGATGGCAAGCGCTTCTTTGGCGAAGATGCCAACACGGCCCTGAGAAACCTGCCGGCCGAGGTGATTGAGAACATTGAGATTTTTGACAAGAAAAGTGACCAGGCCGAGTTCAGCGGTTTTGACGATGGCAACCGGGCCAAAACCATTAATGTGGTCACCAAACAAAACCGCCGCCAGGGCCAGTTCGGGAAAGTGTCTGCGGGCGTGGGCCCAGATAAAAAATACATGCTGGGTGCCAGCGTCAATTTCTTTAAAGGCGACCGCCGCTTTACCGTAAACGGACTCTCCAACAACATTAACATGCAGGACTTCTCAGTGGGTGAAGCCCCAGGCGGCGGCATGCGGGGACGCCGTAGCATGGGCGGGGGCGGCTCTGGGAGCGGAAGTGGCATCTCCACCACCAACACCTTCGGCCTGAACTACAGTGACCAGTGGGGCACCAAAATGGAGGTAAGCGGAAACTACAACTACAGCAACAGCAAAAACGAGAACAACCGCCTGAGTTTCAGGGACTATTTCAATTCTCAGTTTTATGAGCAGCAGAACAGTGACAACAGTTTCAACACCAGTCGCAACGAAAACCACCAGTTCAACCTAAGGCTAGATTACAAGATCAATGACCGCAACCGGCTCTTGATCTCGCCCCGGCTTTCCATTCAGAAAAATGAGTCTTTCTCCAACACCACCGGAAGATCCATCTTTGACCAGGACCCTGACAACGAGGCTTATGATGAGGCTATTTTAACTACTACTGATAACCGGTCTGATGCTGACAGCTACTCCTACAACCTAAGCAATGACATTAACTTCAGCCACCGCTTTGACAAGCCCGGCCGCACCGTCTCTGTAGGCCTGAACACCGGCTACTCCATCAATGACGGTGACACGTACCGCATCACCAACGTGGCGGATTTTGCCCAGCCAGAAAAAAGCAAGTACCTCAACCAATTGATCAAATCGTCCAGGAACGGGTTGAACTGGCGCGGAAACGTGGCTTTAGCCGAGAGAGTGGGTGAGAAATCCAGGGTACAGGCAGACTACAGCATCAGTAACCGCCAGGAAGACTCTGAGCGCCTGGCCTACGATTTTGGCGAGGCAGACTATACCGACTTTAACAGCCGCCTGAGTAATTCCTTTGACAGCGAGTACCTGACCCAGCAGGCTAAAACCAGTTACCAGTACAATTCAGATAAGCTGCGTGTGCAGGTAGAAGGCCAGTACCAGATTGCCAACCTGCAAAACGAGCAGGAGTTCCCCCGGTTTTACCAGATAAATAAGACGTTCCACAACCTGCTCCCTACGGCTCAGATAGAATACAAATTCTCCAAGACCACCAACCTGCAACTGGATTACCGCACCAACACCAATGCCCCATCGGTGACCCAGCTGCAGGAAGTGGTAGACAATACCAACCTGCTTAGGTTCAGGGTAGGAAACGCCAACCTGGTGCAGGCCTACCAGAACTCCGTGAACCTTAGGTACCGGTCATTTAACACAGAGAACAACCGGGTCTTTTCCTTCTTCATTAACGCCGCCAAAACAGATGACTACATCACCAACAGCACCTCAGAGGTAAACCTGGAGGGGGAACCCTTGTTGACAGGTTTAGAGATCAGCCGCGGGGCGCAGTTGATCAGGCCGGTAAACCTGGACGGGAACTGGAGCGCCCGCTCTTTCGTGAGTTACGGCCAGCCCCTGAGTTTCATTAAGTCCAACATCAACTTCTTTGGTTCTGTGGGCTACAACAAAATACCGGGGTTATTTAACAACCAGCAGTTTTTCTCCACCAGTACCAATTATGGTCTGGGTGGTTCTTTGAGCAGCAATATCAGCCAGAACGTAGACTTCAATATTTCTACCAATTCCAGCTACAATATGATCACCAACACCTTGCGCAAAGAACAGAACAACAACTTCTTTAACCAGTCCACCCAACTGCGGGCCAACCTGCGGTTCTTGAATGGGTTTGTCTACCGCACCGAGTTAAGCCACCAATTAAACGCCGGTTTGTCCAGCGGCTTCAACACCAATTACACCCTCCTGAACATGAGCCTGAGCAAGAAGGTGTTCAAGAGCCAAAAAGGCGAGGTCAGCGTAAGTGTAAATGATTTGCTGGGGCAGAACATAAGTGTGCAGCGTACCGTGGCAGATGCCTACGTACAAGATGTGCAGTCTACCGTGCTACAGCGCTTCTTCATGTTCACGTTCTCCTACAACATCCGCACCTTTACCGGGGCCGCCCCCGGCGAAAGAACGCCTGGCCAACGGGGCCCGGGAGGGGAAAGAGCACCAGGAGGCGAAAGAGAAAGAGGCAACTTCCGCCAGGGCGCACGAGGAACCGGAGGCTCTGGCATGTAAGGATTAGTCTTTGCTAAGAACAAAAAAGCCAGGTGGCAGCACAATCAAACGTGGGTACTACCACCTGGCTTTTTTTTAAAGGGAAAGCTTGTGAGGGAAGTATGTTTTGGGGCTGTTTTATGGAAAACAGCCTCAAAACGCAAATGGAATCCTTACTCAAACCGGACGGTTTTCGCCTTGCCTTTTCTGAACGCCACCGTAACTGTTTTCCCGTCCAGGCCTTGGGTTATTTTCTTTACCGGAACCAGTTCCTCCACCGTCCATTTTTCCCCAGACTTCTTCCAGAGCATAAGGGTGGCGTATACCGGTGACGGCTTCCCCGGCTGGAAGGAATCCATTGCATTAAAGACCGCACTTTCCTTACTGACCGGGTGAAGGCCAGTCGCCCTTACTGTTTCCAGGCCGTCCCAGCCGCTTAAGGGAACCATGGCCAGTTGGTACTCGCCGTTATCCATCAGGTGCACCTCCTGCCCTTTTACCTTCCGGGAAGTTGTCTTAATAGGACCGTTCAGTTGGGGCAAGGCATAATGCCCCAGCCGCACCTGCACAGCTTGGGTACTGGTATTGCGGTCAATCCGCAGGATGCCGTTCGGCAGCGGGATATCTGCTAAGTTGAGTTTGATGTTAGCATGGGTCTCCAGCACCACATCACGGTAATAGACGCCGTCTTCAAACTTTCTGAAGGTGTAAAGCCGCAATGCTTCCCAGGCGTTTTTCTTGTTTTTGAAAACGTAGTTCATGGCCACTTCCCCGTTGGGCCCATCGGCTTGCCAGGGGAAGGCGCTGTTGTAGGACAGGCGGTTGTAGTTCTCACTAGACCTGAATTTCTGCCAATCTTTGGCCACGGTTTCATGGCACCACGCCCGTACCTCGGCGGCGCCGATGTTGGGATAATCAGTGATCAGGATCTTGGAGCCTTCCTGAAACTTGTTGTAGGCCTTTCCCTTGCTTAATCCCTTTTCCCAGGCGCCTTCGTTCTCTGTGGCCATCCAGAACGCGTTCTCTTCTGGCACCATTAGCCCCAGAAATACCTTGCCCATCCAGAACACGCTGGGCCGGGCGCTGTAGATCTGCACGGCCGGTTCAAAGGGTCCGTAGAAACCTAAGGCCGGGATTTGGTCAGCGGCCAGGAAATCAGGATTCTGCAGGAACTGCAGCATAGCGCCAGAGGCGATGCGGCGCATCCAGCCGTAGTTGGTACCAGGCTCCTGGGCAAGGCCCATAAAAGGGTAAAGCCCCACCGATGCAAACCGGTAGCTGATGCTGCGGCCCCACATGATCATCTTCCCGTCCCGGGCAAACAAGTAGGGGTAATTGTCATTCACCTCCCTGAAGTTGGCCATGAACTTGGCGGCGTAGGCTGGGTAATGTTTCTTCCCGAACAGTTCTGACCACAACGGACCGTACATCTGGAACGCCCACATGCTGTAGTAGTCATACGCCGGGCTGTCATGGTACCACCCCTGCCCTTTGTACTGCTCCAGTAATTTGTCCAGGTAGTCCAGCAGCAGTTTCTCATTCACTTTGTAACCCTGCTCCTTGAAAAAGCTCAGCACAAACACATTGAAAAACCGCCAGTTAGAACTAATGGTAGGCCCGTCTCCATAGCTCAGCATGGTTTTGGAAAGGATTTCTTTCTGCGGAGTGGTCAGCGGGTCCCATAGAACTTCGGGCGCGTAGGCCAGTGACATGGCTACCCCGCCAAGCTCTACCAATATCTGGTTGGCCCCACCGTTACTGGCCCGTGGCTTCACGTAGGTAGGGCTGGCCGGATCAGTTAATTTCACCAGTTGGCGGCGGTAATAGTCGGCCACTTTGATGCCGTTGATCTGCAGGTCTGGATTTTCTTTGAGCAGGGGAACCGCCATAAACAGGGTGCGGCACAGTCCTTCCAGCATCTCGGTGTTGGTGTGCACCCCGTCCTGCGGATAACTTTTGCCCGGCTGCTTGGGGAACACCATGGGGTCTTCTAAAGTCTTCACGTATGAAAAGGCTCCAGACAATAGGTAAAGGGCGGCATCTTTCCAGTGTTTTCTGGTCATGCCCGTGTGCGGGCTGGTAGTAAAATCTGGGTTGACCAGCGGGAAAGTTTTCCGGCTTGTTTCTGGTTTTTCTAAAGCCATCTCAGGCTGCGCCTGAAGCGAGCGCCCAGACAGCAGGAAGAGAAACAGGAGCAGAACATGTGACGGATATTTCATGGAATTCATCATACTAACAAAAGGGACACTTTAACCTAAAAACCGAAGCCCTATTACCCCGCTTTGCCGGTCTGGCTATAAAACCACCTGATTCTTGGAAACCTGTTTCGGGCCTGTTTTCCGGAAAACAGGCCCGAAACAGCCCCGCTCGGAAACCGCTCAGTCCAGGAGGCGGTACATCTCAGAGGCGGCCAGTAGAAAGGCCCCTACCCCAAAACCAGTAGTGGAGTTGACATCTACTATCTGCCCCGGAATGGCTCGCTCCCCGATGGGCTGCACATAGCCTACTTTCCCGTTGGGCTGTAACGCGGTGGCAGTCAGGTAATGGTAGCCTTTGGCGGCCACCGGCAGGTAGTCCTTTTTGTCCAGTAGTCCGTTGTTGAGGCCCCACAAAAACCCGTAGGTAAAGAAAGCCGTGCCGCTGGTCTCGGGGCCGGGGGCGTGCGCCGGGTCCAGCATGCTGCGGGTCCAATACCCTTCGGGCTGTTGGGCGTTGGCGATGGCCTGCGCCATGTCCCTGAACCGCTGCTCGTACTCCTTGCGGTGCGGGTCCTTCCTGGGCAAATCCTGCAGCACCTTGGCCAGGCCCGCAAATACCCACCCGTCGCCCCGCGCCCAGAAGTCCTTTTTCCCGTTGGCGCTCTTGTGCCTGGGGTACACGTACTTGGCGTCACGGTAATAGAGCTTCGCCTCCGGGTCATACATGATGGAGTCTGAATAGCGCAGGTACTCGTACAGCTTCTCCAGGTACTGCTTGTTGCCCGTTACCCTATACAGCTTCGTCATGACCGGCATCACCATGTAGAGGCCGTCGGCCCACCACCAGTAATCGTGGCGGGGGGTGCCCATCTGGTATTCCATCACCTCGCGGGCGCGGGCGATTTTGCGACCGTCCCGGGCGCCGTCCAGGCAATACAGGTCCACGTAGGTCTGGAAGCAGATCTGCCAGTCCCCGAAGAGCACGTAGTCGTCTTTCTCGCCGTAGGTGTGCTTCCACTTCGCTTTGTCAGTAGACTTCGCGCCCATCCATTGGTTTTTCTCGGCCCAGGCCTCTGAGTAGGCCCGGTAGGCCTCGTTCCTGGTGAGCTTGTAGGCCTCCATGTTGCCGGTATGGTAGGCGGCCACGTCCCAAAAGGCCCAGCCGGGCGTGGGGTTGGTGCTTTGCCAGTACGTGTTGGCTTGGTTTAATTGGTCCAATACCTGCTCCTTGGAAGTGGGCAGTAAGGGGTGTTTGGGCTTGGCGGCCACGGTGCTTGCCAGCGTGAGGAGGAAAAGGAAAAGAAGGGGCAGACAGGTTCTTTTTTGAATCATGGCAATAGAAAAGCTATAGGGCGGGCTCCTGGTTTGGGGCCGCTTTACGAAAAACGGGCTTAAAACAGATATTTAAAAGGCAGGCTTCCACTCCAGCACCTGGACGGGTTGAGGGCCCAGGCTGGAGCGGCCTTCCCCGTCTACCTGGTCCACGTTCTGGATGAACAGGTTCAGGATTTGCCTCTCCTTCCAGAGCTCGGTGTCATAGGTGGGCTCCCAGGAACCCAGCGACTCCTGGGTAAGGTCCACCAGCGACCAGGTGGGGTCAGAGAGCTTTTTGAGGACCAGCGCGGAGGCCTTGTTGCCTCTTTCCTCGTCCCTGAACAGCAGCAGCACCGAGGCGTGGGCGCCGGCGTTTTTAACCAGGACCTGGGGCCGGGCAATGGGAATGCGCTTGGTGCCCGCGCCGGTCAGGCTGAAGGGTGTTTTCCTGAAATTCAGCTGCCTCTTCTGCCAACTCTTGCCGTCATGGTAGACCAGGTGGTACTGGGGAACGGTGGAGCCGGCCTCGCGCCAGTAGGTGGCAATAAAGGGATTGCCCTGCTCATCGGCGGCCATGGAGGTCTGGTTGATCAGCTCGCTGTTTTGCGGGATGGCCATGGCTTTCTCGGCAGTGGCCTCCGTGATAGGCAGGGTGTATCTCTCCCCGGTGGACTTCTCCCACGTCTGGCCGCCGTCCCGGGAGCGGGCGTAGGCCAGGTCATGGTTGCTGGCCACGTTGGGGCTCTCGCGCCACACCCAGGACACGTGCATCGTGCCTTTTTTGTCCAGGTAGGCTTGCCAGTAGGCGTTGCGTTTTTTCTCCCCGTTGATGAGGTTAGCGTGCAGGTGGGCCCATTGCCGGGAGCGGGTATCATAGCGGTTCACCACCAGGTTGCCCTGCCCCGAGCCGCCGTCGCGGTAGAAGAAGAGGAGGTCGCCGGAGGGCAGCCGGTAGAACTCAGGATAGGAAATGGCCTTCTCGTTCAGCCCCGTCATGGGCATCTTGCCGGTGAGCTGCAGCGAGCCGGGGCCCACGCTGCGGGCGTACCTCAGTTGGTGGTTATGGTGGTCCCAAGAGACGTGCAGGAAGCCCTGGCCGTCTACCATGATACTGATGGTGTTGTGGGCATCGGCGGCGTTGCCTCTGTAAGTGGTCTTCACCGTCTCCCACGTGGCACCCCCTGTCTTTCTTTTCGCCAGCATCACTGAGCGGTCAGAGTCATACCAGGCGGTGTACTGGGTATCCTTGAACGTGACCAGGGAGTTCTTCCGGAAGGCCACCGCGTTCACTGAGTTGTTCGCCCAGCCGCCTTCGGCCACCAAGGTAGTCTTAGACCCGTTGCCTGTCGTTGGCTTTGACAAACGGCACGCCGAGGTTGCTACCAAAGCAATAATAAGGGCAGAAAGCCAGACGCTTTTTATGGAGATAATTAATTGGAAATTCATGTAAAAGTTAGAAGATTGAACAAGCGCCGAGACCCACTTAATATCAATAAATTACTTTGTTACCTGCTGCTTCAGCCATTGAATAGACTCCTGGTTAGTGTCTTCAAAGCGCCAATGTGCTGCTATGGGGCTTAGGGAAATGGTCTTGGGGGCTTTCACAGAATTTACCACAGCATACACAGACGTGGGCGGGCAGGTATTGTCATTGTACCCCCAGGAGTAGAAGCCGGGCACCGTCACCTGCTTCGCGAAATTGACCACATCATAATAGCCTATGGTGTTGATTTTGGCTTGAGCATTGGCATCTGAAGCACTACCGTTGGTAAAGAGATGCGGCCAGCCTCCGGCCCGGCCCTGCAGGTACCCCGTCATGTCACTGAGGGCAGGGTAAAAACAAGCCAGGGCTTTCACCCGTTTGTCAAGCGCCGCGGTGACAATGGCCAAGGCCCCGCCCTGGCTGCCGCCCGTCACCACCACGTTTTTACCGTCATATTCGGGCAGGCTCACCAAGTAATCAATGGACCGCACGCAGCCCAGGTACACCTTTTTGTAGTAATAGGCATCACGGTGTTCCAGGTTCTGGGTATTGTAGTTGGCTAGTACCTTTTTGAGGCTGTCATAGACTTTATCATTGAGCATAGGCGAATAGCCATGAATCTCTATGCTGAAACTGATGAAGCCCTGGTCCGCGAAGCCCGTATACGGAGCGGTCGCCTTTACCCCCGCCCCGGGTGGTGTGAACAGCACCGGGTATTTGCCGGGCGCTTTGGGCTTGCAGAGATACCCGTACAGCCGTTGCCCTTTTCTGTAGTTCTGCAGGTTGACCAGGTACACATCTACTTTGGCGGTGGAATGCTCGGGGAGGAGGGTCACCTGGGCATCCATGGGCACTTTGGCAGCCTCGGTCTTGGCCTTGTTCCAGAAGGCCAGAAAGTCTTTGGGCATAGTGACGGTGGGCAAAATCTTTTCAGGGGAGAAACCCACTTTCACCTGGCCGTTGTAGGTTTTTCCGTGGTGCTCTGCTTTCACCAGCAACTGCCGGAAACCGGGTTCTTGGCTGGTGCCAATGTCTAGCTTCACCTGGCCCTCTTTTAATAGCATGGTGCCTTTTTTCTCTGGCGGCCGCATCTCGGGGCCAAACTCATAACTGATGGTTACGTCTTTCAGGGGCACGTCATTCTTGAGAACCATTATCTGCACAGAGGCGGGTTGGTTCACGGCATAGGTCCAATCATCAGAATTGGGGGTCAGGACCAGGTTTACCAGCTTAAGGGGGGCCGGTGCGTTCTGGGCGCTAGCGGATTTGCTGTACAGCAGGTGAAGACAGAAGACCAGGAAAAGGAAGGGGTTTCTCATGTGGGGTATTTCAGGCTTATAAAACCGTTAAGGCAAGCTATCTATGCATCTGGAAAGGGATTTGTTTCTGGCGCGTGTGCCGGGTTTTTACACGAATCCAGATGCCCTATCATTCAACCTTATTTTTGTCAACGTGAAACAAAAAGAAAGCCATAGGTACTCCATATCCGTTTTAAGGCCGTTTTTTCAAAAACAGCTCTAAAACGGAAGCACCATTCGCTTATAAAGCCAAGAGGCTCTATGGTTAGGTTTCATGTCAGGTTACTGTAACAGTTTGCGTAAAGGCAATTTTTGCTTCTTCACATCAGCGGCAAATAACTGGGCTATCTGCAGGGCGCCCCGGTGGTTGAGATGCGTGGAATCCTGCACGCCTTTTGAGCTTCTGCGGCATTCTTTGGGGGCGCAGAAAACAAAGATGGCTTTAGACTTTTCAGGCCCCAGGGCAGACACCAGTTCCCGTGACCTTGCCTCCAGGTCTACAAAACTCACCTTGTTTTGCCGGGCCACCGCCCTGGCCGCGTTCAGGTATTCGCCGTGGGTGTCTACCAGCTTTCCGTTCCCGTCAAAATGACGCCGAACGATGGGCGTGCACACCACCGGAATCCCTTTTTTGGCGCGGGTCTCGTCAATGAATTTCTGCAGGAACTCTTTGTAAGAGGTAAAAGGATCTGTGAACAGTTTGGGGTCATCCTGCTTTTGGTCATTGTGCCCGAACTGCATGACCACGTAGTCTCCCGGCTGGATGCTATCCAACACCGCCGCCCATCTCTTTTCACTCACGAAGCTTCGGGCGCTACGCCCACTGGCGGCATGGTTGTGGACGGTGGCCTTACCGTTCATGAGCTGCTTTAACCCCTCACCCCACCCAGACTCCGGGTCGCGCTCTGGTTTTTTCCAGGCCATGGTAGAATCACCTATCAGCCAAATGGCAGGTTTCTCTTTTCTGGTGAAGGCAAACAGCAAGCACAACAGAAGGCTAAGTGCCAGAATGTTTTTCATCATAAAAATGGCCTATAGGCCTCTTATTAGTTTTACGGACAGACTACCTGCCTACGCCTCCTGCCGGAGGATGCACCGTTCAATGCCCATCTCCAACCCACGTAGTTCGGCCAGGCCCCGCAACCGCCCAATGGCCAAATACCCCGGATTGGTGACCTTTTGCAGGTCATCCAGCATCTGGTGGCCGTGGTCTGGGCGCATGGGCAGGTTTACTCCGCGTTCCTGCATCAAAAGCACCAGCTCCTTCATGACCGCGTACATGTCTACGTCGCCTTCCAGATGGTTGGCTTCATAGAAATTGCCTTCCGCGTCACGTTGGGTGCTGCGGAGGTGAATGAAGTTGATGCGGTCGCCAAACTGTTGCACCATCTGGGCCAGGTGGTTGTCTGCCCGAACCCCAAACGAGCCGGTACAGAAACACAGACCATTGTGCAGCGAAGGGACCGCTTTTATCAAGGCTTCCACATCTGCTGCCGTGCTCACCACCCTGGGCAGACCCAGAATGGCATAGGGCGGATCATCGGGGTGGATCACCAGCTTCACGCCTACCTCTTCGGCCACCGGTACCACCTCCTGCAGGAACAGGATCAGGTGCTCCCGTAGCTGGGCCGCATCAATGCCCTGATACGCGTCCAGTGCCGACTGAAACTGTTCCAGCGTGAAGCTTTCCTCGCTGCCCGGCAAGCCAGCGATGATGTTACGCTGCAACAACAGTTTTTCCTCAGCACTCATACCCTCAAACCGGGCTTTGGCTTTCGCCAGCTCCTGCGGCGTATACTCCTGTTCCGCGCCTTTTCTTTTGAGCAGAAACACATCAAAGGCAATAAAGGCGGCCCGTTCAAAACGCAGCGCCTTGGAGCCGTCTTCTACGGTATAGGCCAGATCTGTTCTGGTCCAGTCCAGCACCGGCATGAAGTTGTAGGTGACAATATAAATCCCGCAGGCGGCCAGGTTACGGATAGAGGTTTTGTAGTTCTCAATGTATTGCTGAAAATCTCCGGTCCTGGTTTTGACGGCTTCGTGCACGGGCACGCTTTCCACCACGCTCCACCGCAGTCCGGCCTCTTCTATCGTCTTCTTCCGGATTAAAATTTCCTCCTGGGTCCAGACCACGCCGTTGGGCACGTGGTGCAGGGCGCTCACCACGTCTGTGGCGCCGGCTTGTTTCACATCTTGCAATGACACCGGGTCCTTAGGTCCGTACCACCGCCAGCTCTGCAATAAAGGCATAATTCTATGGTTAATTTGCTTATACGCCACTAAAGGCATTGAACCCTCCGTCCACCAAAATGGTCTCGCCGGTCACAAACTTAGAAGCATCACTCAGCAGGTAGATCAGCGTACCGGTTAGTTCTTCGGGCTCGCCCAGGCGTTGAAATGGGGTGTGGGCAATAAATTTCTGGGCTCTCTCCGTTGGGCTGCCATCAGGATAAAGCAACAGGGTCCGGTTCTGCTCGGTTAGGAATACGCCCGGGGCAATGGCATTCATGCGGACGCCGCCGCCGTACCTCAGCCCCAGTTCAGAAGCCATCCATTGGGTATACCCCTCCACTGCTTTCTTGGCCAGGGTATACCCCAGCACGCGAGTAAGCGGACGTTGGGCAGTAAGGGAAGAGATGTTCACAATGGAGCCTTTGCCTTTTTCAGCGATTACTTTGCCAAACACCAGGGTGGGAATGACCGTGCCAAACAGGTTCAGGTCAACGGCCTTGCGGGTATCGGCAACGCTCAGGTCAAACAAATCCTGGTTAGGTTGGATGGTGGCCCCTGGCATGTTGCCGCCAGCGGCGTTCACCAAGCCGTCTATGGTGCCCCAGGCAGCCAGAATTTCCTGCTTTGCCGCCTGCAGCTTTTCCTCATCTTGCACATCTGCCAGAATTGCCAGGGCCTCCCCACCGGCTGCTTGAATGGCGGCTACGCGTTCTTCGGCCCGCTCTTTATTACGGCCCAGGATCACTACTTTGGCGCCGGCTTTGGCCACTGCCATAGACATGGCCTCGCCCAGCACCCCGGTGGCGCCTGTGATCACAATTACTTTCCCTTGCAGGGAGAACTGTTCTAATCCGTTCATACTGTTTCTACTAGATAAATTCCTTGAATGGCTGTTCTAACCTTTGATGGTCTCCAGCCAGGCATTGGCCATTAACTGAGCGCCGGCCAACGTGGGGTGCACCCCGTCATAGGTCCAGTAAGCGCCGGGGGCCTTTTTCTGGGCCTTCTCGTAAATGGATTGGTACGGGATAAAGACCGCGTTAAAACTGGTGGCAATCTCTTGGGCCGCCTGCCGGTACTCATTGAAGGCCGGAAACCATTTGTCATCTACCGCTTTTATGCCGGGCACCGCGAAGGGTTCGCCAATGATCAGTTTCACATCCGGGAGTTTCTCTTTAGTTCTTTCCAGCAGGGTTTTGTAGTCATCATGGTAAGTTTTAACCGAGCCGCTGTATTTGCCCTGGATCATGTGCCAGAAATCATTCACGCCAATGAGCAGGCTTAACACGTTTGGCTTCAAGTCAAGGGCCTCCTTTTCCCAACGCTCTGCTAACTGATAAACCTTGTTGCCGCTGATGCCCCGGTTATAGATTTTCAGGTCTTTACCGGCATGTTGGTGCAGCAACTGAGCAGCCGCTAGAAAAGCGTACCCGCTCCCTAAACCGGCTGGGCTGTTCCCATTGAGGTCGTCTTTCTTTCTGGAGGCATCCGTGATACTATCGCCCTGAAAGAGAATGATGTCGTTTTTCTTTAACGCAACCTCTTTCTGCATTTTCCCGCCCGCCAACGTAGCCGCCGCCAGCGGAGACATACTTAAGGTAGCTACCGTGGCCAGGGAAGTTTTTTTAATGAAATTTCTTCTGGATAACTCGTTGCTTTCTTCCATTGGTAAAGGAGGTTCTTGGTTGGTGATGGACGACTATCTATAGGTTGACTTTCGGTGAGACCTTGCTCTTAAGGCAGGAAATTAGCAATTGCGTTTTGGGCCCGTTTTCCTTAAAACGGGCCCAAAACGCAATTGCTAAACCACGTGGGCAATACCTGAACTTTAATGGCAGAGCCCTTAATGGCCAAAGTGTTTTAATTTCCCCTCCTGCCTTTCTTCTGTTACTTTTTACTGGAAGCGGTTTTGGCAGCCCCTGGCAGCCCTTCATAAATCTCTGCCTCTATGATACTCAGGGTACCTTTGGCTTTGGCATCATCACGGGCTACGCCATCATCCAGTTTTTTGCCGTTTACTTCTACGCCCGTGTTACTACCGTTGGTAGCCGTGGCCCCGGTTAGCTGAATTCTTACTTTGGAGCCTTTCTGCGGCGTGCAATTAATGGTGTAATAACCCAAGGAGGTCTGCGTGTTTCCTCTGAAAACCTCTTTGCCGTCTACCATGATCACCAACGGGTAAACCCGGGACCGGAAGTTGTTCAGCTTGAGAGTTACCTCATTCACGGTGGCTTCACGTTCCAAGGTATACTCAATCCAGGCGGTAGACAGTTTTCCGTCATTCACCCAATCAGAAAGTTCGTTGTCATCAAAACTGAAGGAGGCGCTGTCTGCATTGGCCCCGGCGGTGGCTCCCACAATGGCAAGCGGGGTGCGGGTCATGGTGTACGACGGCGTAGACGGGGTAGGACCTCTGTCTAAGATGGAGGGCAAACCGGCAGCAGGCAAGGTAGTGGCCAAGCCGTTCTCTACCTTGAAAGGTTTGGTGGCAAGCGTTAGCGTGGCTGCTTTAAGGCCTTCTGAGGTGGCTTTGATAGTGATGGTACCGGGCGTGGTGGTAGACCTGATTAAGAACCGGTTTACGCCCCCTTCTACCGGAAAGCTTTTGGCCAGCACATAATTATCTGGCCCCATGGCTATGCCGCCTCTCCATTCGGCAGGGCCGTCTAAGGTGTAGTGAATCATGTTCAGGGCAGTGGGTACGCGGTTTCCTTTGGCATCTACCACCTCCACTTCAACCAGCGCCAGGTCCTGCCCATTGGCCACAAAATCAGTTGGTCGTTTGATCTGGGTTAACCGCAGGGCCGCAGGCGCCCCCACCGTCTGGATGGAGTTGGTGCAGATCTGTTTGTTATTGCCATCATACCCTACTGCGCTTATGTTGCCCGCTTTCCACTCAATATTCTTGAAGGTAAACAGGAACCCATCGCTTTTGGTACCAAAGCCCAATGACTTGCCATTTACCTTCAACTCTACTTTCTCTGACGTGGAAATAACATAGATATCCTTTTTCACGCCGGGGGCATAGTTCCAATGGCCTACTATGTGCAGGCTTTGTTTCTCTGGCACTACCCACCCATTCCACATCACCTGGTGGGCGAAGAAGTTTTGCTTTTTGATTCGCATGGCATCCACCTCGCCACTACGGCGGAAGTTCTCCTCTCCGCGGTGGTGGGTGTTTGACTCTGACCAGATAATGTTCACTCCGCCACTGCTCACCCGCTTTCCGGTGCCCGGCCGCTCGTTCCAGAACTCAAACCATCGCTTTACATTCTCCACGGCCTGGCTTTCCATGTTGCGGTTGTACACAGCGGCTGGCTGACCGTTGTGCAGGGGGCCGTCTCCGTCTTTGTGGTAAGGGGGCGAAAATTCGTCCCAGTACTTGCGGGAGCCCTCATCTCTGGAGTATTCCATAGCCCAGAGGGGAATGTGCGCACTTTTGTTAGTATAAAGCATCTCGCCGCCGTATTCGGCTATTTTGCTGTTGAGCATTTCGCGGGAGCCAATGGCACGGCCGCCTTTGGGGTCATACTGGTCTCTTATGGCTTTCATCTCTGCCATGTGCGGCTCACTGATGCTCTCATTGCCACACTCATAGAAAATGATGCTGGGGTTATTCTTGTTGTAAATGATGGCGTCGCGCATCACGGCTTTCCGTTGGTCCCACCTAACGCCTTCCACGTCTTTCTCGGCATCGCCGGCCGGCATGGCCTGCAACAGGCCTACGCGGTCACAGGATTCTACGTCCTGTTTCCAAGGGGCAATGTGCATCCAGCGTACCAGGTTGCCGCCGCTCTCTACCATTAAGTTATTGCTGTAATCGCTCAGCCAGGCCGGCACAGACAAGCCAACGCCTGGCCATTCATTAGAGGTGCGCTGCGCGTATCCGTGCACCATGATCACGCGGTCATTGAGGTAGATCATGCCGTTCTCAAAGGCCGTTTTCCTGAAACCGGTTTTAGTGACCACCGCATCTACGGCTTGGTTATTTACTTTGAGCTCGGTCTTTACGTCATACAAATAGCCGTAGCCCCAGCTCCAGAAGTTGAGGTTCTCTACCTTAGAGGAGGCTTTGATAGTCTTGGTCTCGCCGGGAGCCAGGGTTACTTTTTCACCGCTGAATGTTTTCACCGGTTTGTTGTTGAGATCAGTGATGGTTACTTCATACACTACTTGCTGGGGTTGGCCTGTCTCGTTCTTCACCTGTGACTCTGCGTGCACGGTGGCCGACTTGCCTTTTATATTAAAGTCATTGGCATACACATACACGCCGGTAGTGCCCAGGTTGCTGAACAGCGGCAGTGTCTGGTACAATTTAGGCGCCACATGCAGGTACACGTTCTTGTTGATGCCGCCGTAGTTGGCGTTGAAGTTCTTGTCTTCCCACTGGTATTTGGAGTTAGTGGCTTTCTCCCGGTAGTTCCAGTCATTGTCGGTTCTTACGGCCAGCACATTTTCCTCGCCTCCTGTTTTCACTACGTTGGTTACGTCAAACCCGAAGGCCATGGCGCCATTCTCATGTAAGCCAATCTTCACCCCATTCAGGTAAAACTCGCCAGCCTGCCGTACGCCTTCAAACTCCAGGAACACTTTCTGGCCTTTGGCCGAAGAAGGCAATTTGAAATGCTTGCGGTACCAGGCAATACCGGTAGGATGGTCTACAATGTCTTTCTTGAAAGCCGCGTCTTCGTTCCAGGCATGGGGCAGCGTCACCTTTTTCCAGGACTGGTCTGCGAAGGTGGCGGCGTCTGCCCCGGCCGGGTCGCCTATTAAGACTTTCCAATCTGAGTTGAAGTTGTATTTGGCCCGCTGGGCTGAGGCATCCAAAAGCAGGAAAAGGAAAAGGGAGAAGAGTAATCTTACTTTCATATCAAGCATACTTATAATGTAAACCCTGCTGGGGTAATAGAACTAGCTGTCCATTTGGCCAAACCTTCCCCAGAAAATCCCCTTCTTAAAGACTCAGTGCGGGAGAAAACGCATACTTCCATAAATGGCCTTTCCTGTAGAGACGCAATGCCTAGCCCTGGGTCAAAAAATAACTACCGGTATCACTCTTCCCTGCTACTCACAAAAGGTTGGGAAAGACATACCTGCAGGATACTAGTTCCCCTATTGAAATTACGTTTTGAGCCTGTTTTTCTAAAAATAGGCTCAAAACAGGTATAGCAGGAAAGCATCACTAGGTATAGAAAGCCGCGTTTGAAAGTCACCTGCCTACGTCTCACTGACCGTATGATGAATGTCTATTATTTGCCTTGCTACAAAAGGGTAAGAATAAACCCTGACAGGTTTAACACACGCCAGGGTTTAGGGTATTAGCAAATGTTACTACTGGTCTAACCTACTATTGCAAACAGTTTACAATACTGCCCAAAATTGTTTCATGCCTTGACCTGGAAATAATTACATCTTGAAAGGCAGGTACCAGTTATTGGGGTCCATTAACCTTGCTCTTACTTCCTGGGCGCGTGGGTTATTGGCTTTTACTAACTTGTCATACACCTTGTCTGCCAGGAAAGCCGGGTCATTTCTTCTTCTGGCTATTCTAAGCAGGTCTTGCCATCTGTGGCCTTCAAAGGCTAACTCCAAAGCCGCTTCATGAATTATGGCATTCTCTGTCCTGATCATGATAGGGTCTTTCACATTAGGATCATTGAGGTTAATGTTTTGCAAACCTGCTCTGTCTCTCAGGCCAATGTGGCGGTACCAGTCACCCCTGAAGTAAGGATAAGTGCCTTCCCGGGCATCAAAATTATAAGGAGCCGGCAAAAAGGTTTGCTGCGTATTGGTCACGTCTGGGTTAGTGGCCGGAAGGTTTGGATCAGAGAAGACACGCTTTATCCCTTTCTGGATGAAAGCCTCCGCTAATTTTGAGTTGCCATCGCGGTTGGCAGCTTCGGCAAACCTAAGGTGCACTAAAGAAGCCCGTGCTAAGAACCAGTTTCCTTTGTTCTCAAACGGAAGAGAAGCGCTAAAATTCTGCAGGTACTTTCCAACTACCGGCTGCCCCAATTGATAGCTAACGGCCGCATTGGCCCTGTTGTCTCCAGGAGTAAGGTCTGTACGTGTTTCTGCGGCCCATTTGTTAAGGACAGACTGTGATGGCTTTAATAGGTAAGAGCCTCCTGCATTGGCAAACAGGTTGATGAAAGGATTTTTAGGGCTGAAGCTTGGGTTGAAGGGCAGATCCCATACCCACTCATAGTTCCAGGCGTTTGATTGGCTTCCGTTAAATCCTACGAAAGGATCAAACGGGTTACTCCAGCTTACTCTATATTGGTCATAAAACCGTGTTCCTCTTGTTGCATCAGAAGCTCCGGTTTCCAGAACCTGGCGGTAATGGGTGGCGGCCTGGGTATAGTTGCCTTTCCATAAATGCAGGTCACCTAACACCAGGCGTTTGTTCACAAAGAACTTCTGGCTGCTGTACCCTCCTATGTTAGTCAAGAGGGAACTGCCGGTGGAGTACAACTCTTTGTGCGGGATCTTTTCAGTAAATGTGATCAGGCTGTCCAGCAACACCTCAAAGTCAATTTTCTGGAACCTGGACTGGTCAGTAAGATCAGTTACTTTGGCCAGCGGGTCAGTGATGTAAGGCACTCGCCCATACTGGACGCCCAGTTGCAGGTAGATCCAGCTTCTAAGGGCGGCAATATCTGAATACCGCTCATTGTACTCAGCCCTGGTGATTTTATTGGCTTCCACCATCTTATTGAAGTTGTGCAACACATCATTACAATTGATGATCACTTCATAATAAGGCCGTGGGTTGGCATATTTATTGGCTGGCTGCACCGTGTGGTAATTAAGCTGCAGCAGGTCTGGGTTAGCCGCCGCATTGGCTGTTACGTCCAGCAGGTCTGCTCTTAGCTCATTTAAGACCACGTGGCGCTCAGCTAAGTTGATAAACTTGCCATACACCCCAATGACCGCTGCATCTGCATCAAATATATTCTGGTACGCCTTGCCTTCATCCAGCGCTGTTTCCGGCTCAATGTCAAGCATATCGGCACAGGAGAAGATGCTTAGGCCAATTAGAACAACTGGCACCGCACGGGCTATGGACCTGATAAATCTATTTTTCATGTGTTGAAAACTTAATGCTTTGAATAACTCTATTGGTTAAAGACCAATTCTCACGCCTAACAGCACTGATCTGTACTGGGGTATCAACCCAATGTCTACCCCTTGGGCAAAGATGGTCTCCCCGGCACTAAATTCAGGATCATACCCTTTGTATTTGGTGAAGGTGACCAGGTTATTAGCCGTGGCATAGAAGGAAGCAGATTTGATATACTTGGTGTTAAGCGGCAGATCATATTTGAGGGTAAGGGTTCTGAACCGCAGGTAAGAGCCATCTTCTATCCATCTGTCTGAGAAACGGGCATTGCCTACCGGGTCACCCCAGCTGGCTCTTGACATATCAGTTACCTGGCCATCTGTTCTCCATCTGTTAATGACAGCGTCTGTTTGGTTGGCGGTGCCTGAAGCAGACTCTAATTGTGCCCTGGTGTAGTTATAGATATCATTTCCTTTGCTGAAGGTAAAGAAGGCATCAAGAGACAATCGATTATACTGGAGCTTGGTATTGAAACTTCCGGTGAAATCTGGATTGGGATTCCCAATCACTACCATGTCACTTTCGTCTATTAGCCCATTAGAGGCTCCTTCATTATTAAAGTTCACAAACCGCATATCCCCGCCCTGGAAAGCCACCACTTCACCGCTAGGGGTTCTGGTGCTCAGGCCTGCCTGTGCAGCCTCAGCATTGGTGGTGTATACACCGTTGGTCTTATAGCCATAAAACAAGTTGGCCTCCTGCCCTACTTTGGTAAGGATATTGGCACCCGCGAACTGGGTAATAAACTGATCAGTAGAAAGGTCTGTGATTTCATTCTTGTACTTTGAAAGGGTCAGGCCCAGGTCCCACTTGAACGCACTGGTATTGATCACCCGGCTGTTTAAAGAAAGATCCACGCCTTGGTTCAGCATTTCACCATTGTTGGTGAACATAAAGTCAAACCCGGTGGCTGAGATCAGTTGCTCCCGAACCAGCATATCATCTGTGACATTCCAGAAGGCGTCAACGCTCAAAGACAATCTTTCATTGAACAGACCCAGGTCCACCCCAGCGTTCAACTTCCGGTTGGTTTCCCACTGTAAGGCAGGGTTGCCTATGTTTCCTCTCACCAGACCCTGGAAATCTAAAAGGCTTTGAGAAACATAATACTGGCGGGCGGTATAGTTACCAATGTCATCATTGCCACTAATGCTGTAGGTGGTGCGCAGTTTCAGCATCTCCACAAGGTCTATGCCTGCCATGAAGTTTTCAGAGGAAACAAGCCAGGCAGCTCCCACAGACGGGAACACCCCAAATTTTCTATCAAACAAACTAATGCCGTTTTCAGCCTCTTTCCCAAACCGGGAAGAACCATCCACGGCCAGGTTAAGCGACAGAAAATATTTATTCAGGAAACCGTAATTGGCATCTGCGTAGTAATTCAACCAGAGCCAGTTGCCAATATCACCACCTGCTCTGCGCAAGGAGGCCGCACCGGTACCAATGGTTCTCAGTTCATCAGTAGCGGAGTTAAACCCAAAACCAGAATCTGTTTCACTGTCATTTTTGCTGTACCTAAGGCCTATGCTGCCATCTACACTGTGTATATGGTTAAAGGTTTTGTTATAGGCAAGGCGGGTGTCACTGAAAACCGCAAACAGCCTTTGTACCTGCGCGCCCATTCTGCTTTCTGCAATGGCGTTTTCTAATTGCTCTGAGCTGGTGCCTCTGCGCGGCACAAAGAAGTTCTCGCGTATTTTATCATAGGTAATGCCGTACTGTGTGCTGGCCACCAGATTTTTGGTTAACGCATAGTTAAACTTAGCTGAACCAAAGAACCTGTAATTGATACCAGTAGTCTGCATGGTATTGGTAATAGCCACCGGGTTACCTACATTAAAGATATCTGTGTCAGATAAGTTAGGGGAGGTAACCCCTGCGCTGGAAATCTCATTTCTGGATAGAAACGGAGCTTTAATTAAGCTAAGGTAAATGGGGTTGGTATTCACGGCAATGCCTTGGTCTGCCAGATTCTGCTCACTGTAAGTGAAGGCCACGTTGGTATTGACCGTGAGTTTTGGCGTCATGTTCAAATCAGCATTGAACAAGGTGTTGTACCGTTGGAACCTGGTATCCTTTACCACCCCGCCATTGTCTAAAACCCCAAGTGAGAGCGCATATTTGGCAATGTTGTCGCCGCCCACTACCCGCATGTAATAATTCTGGCTGTAGCTTCTTTTTAATACTTCTTTCTGCCAGTTTGTATTGTTATGGTAAGTGTAGTAGTCTGGGTTAGATACATTATCATTCATGTATGGCCGTGTCTGAATCTGGTTATCGGTGAGCCCGCTGCTTTTCAAGACATCACTCAAATAAATGCGATAGTTAGCGGCATTCATGACCGGAATATTATCAGGAGCCATGTTCAAACCAGCATAAGAGGCGAAATCTATCTTGGTGGCCAATTCCTGCGCCCGTCCGGTGGTGATAATAATGGCTCCGTTCGCGCCTTTAGACCCGTAGATAGAGGCCGCATCTTTGATAACCGTGATGTTATCTATGTCTTTGACATCAATATTGGAGAGTGGGTTGGTAAAATGATTACTGATGATAGAGCCACCATAATCATTCATGTCATAGATCATCCCGTCTACAATTACCAGTGGCTGGTTAGTGGTATACAGGGAGGAGTAGCCTCTTAGAAAAAGGTTAGCCCCAATACCGGGGGTACCGGAACGGCGCACCACGTTTAAGCCGGCCACTTTCCCCTGCAGGAAGTTTTCAGGGGTTTCAGCAGACGTTGCCCATTTCTGCTGATTTGGATCTAAAGATACTACCGCCCCTGTTCCCTGGTTGTTGGGTTTACTGATGTTGTTGGGTAAAACGGCGATATCATAAATGGAATTGAAATTTACTTCATTTAAGCTGATGGCAACGTTCGTTCTGCCTTTTACCGGTACTTCCTTCCGCTGATAGCCTTCTCCCTCTACCGTAAGACTAGTGGAAGAAGACGGGACAGCCACTGAAAAACCACCGTTATCATCTGTCAAGGCTGCGGAGAAGCCAGGCACACCCACACTTATACCGGCAAGAGGAAGTTTGGTAGCCGCTGCCGTAACAGTACCCGTCACTTTCAAGCCCACCACTGGCTGCTGTGACACCGCTATGGTATCAGAGGAGGCACCAACCGTTCCATTCTGCTGCGCAAATGCACAGACTGGTGTACTGGCTAAGGCCAGCAGGAAGGATAACTCTTTTATTCTTTTATACAAAACAGGCATGTAATTGCTTAGCTTATAGATGATTAAAATACTGGTACTAATTCCAGGTAATCTAGGGTGAGAGGGTTAAGGGCATTGTTTGTAGACAAGGCGCTTCTCAGAAAGGTGTCCAAATTGCCATATTTGGCAACCGTGTACTCTCCTATTTCCTGGCGTACGGCGGTGGTAGATGCCGCTACAGTTTTATAAGGTAACTCTGTGGCAGTGGCGGTTTTAAACGCTATTCGTTGGTCAAAGGCCCCCGTCTGAAAATCATTGATGACGCTCCAGTATACTTTGTACTTAGTAGAGTTCACGTTGGGGACAACATACCGCAGCCACAAACCAGAGGTGCTGTGCCCGGTGGAGCGCAGGTACCGGAACGTTTCCCCCGCTACCTCACTTCTCCTGGTCTGGACGGAAACGGTGCCGGCTTTGTCAGGGTGGCTTAACCGGGATTCCCTTATGCTATAGATGGATTCACCCTCTATTCTGATAGGCTTGATTTTCTCTTCATTGGCCACCGTGAGTTGATCAACCACTAACACCATTCCATTAGAGGTGCGCTCTTCCCGTAACACCGCATTAGGATCAATATGCACCTGCACCCCAGATCTGGAGGTAAGGGTTTGCGGCAAGGTCGCTTTTGTATAAACTCCCCTGAATACAAGGTCTTTGGCAACACTCCAATTGGTTAGGGCATCAGTGCTGTCAACGGTGCTGGTGGCGAAAAACTTCTTGAATCTGTCAAACTCAGCAGTATAGGCGGCATCTGTGAGCAGCACAAAGGTGTAGAGGGAGTCTTCATTTGCGACATTATAGACTCTCTGGAAAAACTGGTTCCGCTTAATAAACCCAGTGTTGGGGTCATAGACAGGTTTACCGGTTGCCGGGTCTACTCCTGTTTGTACCGCCAGGCTGTCTACAAACACCGTTTCTTCCAGTGACTGCAAATAAGCTTTCTGACGGGGGCTTAAGTTGGTAGAGGTTAAGAACTCCCAGGAATTCATTCTAGGCGTAAGAGGCGCATCCACTAAGTGCAATACTCCATTACCTGCATATAAATTTACTGCAATGATTCTTGCCGCGTCTACGGTAGAGGCGGCCTTGTTCCAGAAGATATTCTTTCCGCTTAAGGTCTTTATCTGGGAAGAAGCAGGTAAGGCAGTATGGCTAAAGTATTGTTGGTAACTGATGTGATTGCTCACAAATTGCTTTAACCTGTCTGGATTATTTAAAATGTTCGGGTCTAAATTCTGTAGGGCTTCATTGGTAGGCGCCCATACCGTGAATGATTTGGAAGACTCCAGCACCTCGTTTAAGCCAGTTTGCACAAGCAGCTCACTGAACCGGCTAATCCTGGGGTTTAGGCTGATCTCCTTCATCAGGTTACTACCAAGTGCCGGATCATTTAGAGTTGTATGTTCCTCCCATGCGTCCTTACAGGCAGAGAACCCTGCCAGAATGCAAACAAACAGTACTAATTTTTTATACAAAGCCATTTCTTATGTTTTTTATAAGCAAAACCGTCTTAAGAGCACCCTGGCCCAACTGTAGAATGGGGTCAGGGTGCCTGATTAGTGGACCATCAAATTATTACTGTGCGGACTATTCGTAAACTAGGGTACCGTCTCTCGCAATTTTAGGGAAGAGTTGATCCTGGTCTTCTGGGATCAACTGGATCATGTCAATCTGGTGCACACCATTGCTGGTAGAAAGGCCAACAAACTTAATCTTATGTCGGCCGGTAGTTTCCACCGTGACCGTGCCGGCCAATCTTGCATAAGAATTACCTGGTGTATTAGACACATGGCGTTTTATACCCTGGGCCAGCAATTCTCTTTCAACTCCACCTGGGTAGTAGAGTGCCATATTAATGGTTCTTGGCATTACCTGGTCATTAAAGTACACCTGTAGGGGCGACGAATTCAATATGGTTCTAAAACCAATCCAAACTTTGTATTTGCCTTTTACCACGGTAGGGGTAGTAAATTCCACCAGCCGGGCCACGTTTGAACTCATACGAACCGATAGGTAGTCGCCATAGGCATACCCGTCTGCACTGGCAGTAGAGCCGGGCACGTAGGTAATTCTGGGGTTATTGGAACCCTCAAAGTAAATATCCTTGAAAGCGCCCGGAGCGAAGGCAACACTAGTACCCCCAGACTTTCTGAATTGCGGCAATATTCTTAGTTCTGGTTGATCTGCCAGATCAAAATACACCCGAACCGGATTTCTCTTCTTGATCTGGAAGTTTTCTGTGATGGAGTGAAGCACCCCGTTGGTAGCGGTATTGTCACTGCCTTTTCTATCTACCTGGGCCCCTATCTCCAGCACACCGTTAAAAATATCCTCATTGATCAACACTTTTTCCCCCTTGAGTTTAGAAGTGATAACTTCTTGTGGTGCCAGAGTAGCATGTGATGGAGCTGTTACCAGATCAGCCAGGTACTTACTGTCATCCAAAATACGATAGGCCATGTTCAGGTAAAGGCTGTCCGTTTTATCTGAGGGGTTGCCGGTTTGGGAATACTTTGCCTTTAACTCATCGTAGCTGTTGATATTGATGCTTTTATACACCGAGTTCTTCTGCGCCAACACCGTATACCAGGTCTTCTTTGCAGTACCTCCATCCAAGTTGGAAGAATTTAATAGATTAAATAGACCTGTTGCTTTCAAGGCCGCAGTGAAAATGGAGTACTCTGGGTTGCTTTCCAGCATTTGGCCCACTGTCTGGTTAGCTGGTTGCAAAACACGGTCAATGGAGTGCACAATTCCGTTTCCTACCCTAATGTTCGCATTCACCACATTTGCCTGTCTGTTCACGCGGGTTCTGGCCACTCCATTCTCCAGTTCTGCCCCTGTGATGACGTACTGCCCCAGCATGGTTATCTTAGGGAGCTTGCCATCTGTAAAGCTTGAGGTAGAGATGGTATCTTCCAGTAGATGGAAGCGGATGATCTTCTTCATCTCCTCCACGTCTAACTGGTCCACAGAGGCAACGCCCTTCTCTTTCAGGAAGATGTCAATAGCCTCGTTGGTAGGAGCGAACATGGTGTAGGAACCATAGGCTGCCAGGAAACCGGCTACCTCGGTCTTTTCCAGTATTTTGATCAAACTGGAGAACTTGTCTGCGTTTTTCTCAAAGTACCCCAGCATGTTCACGTCTGAGGTGGTAGAAACGTCTACAATCTCAGATTCACAGCCTGCAAACAGGGTTATAATTATAAGGCAAAGTGCCAGTATTCTAGCCCTTAAGCTTTTGATGAAAATTAAATTTTCCATAATAAGAATTTTTTAATATTTATCTGCCTTTATAGAAAGGGTTTTGCTCAAGACTCTTGTTGGTGGTTAGCTCGTACTGGTAAATAGGCCAGTAGTGGCTATTCTGGTCTTTGTACTTACTTAAGATAGACTGCTGTCTTTCAGGAGAGGCACTGTTTATGACCATTTGGTTTAGCAGATCTTGGCGGGCGTAAGAATTTCTTTTGGCATTTCTTAACACATCAAACCATCTCTTTCCTTCAAAGGCGAACTCGCGGGCCCGTTCCTCCAGAATGAAATCAATCATATCATTCATAGAGTTAGCATCAATGTCTTTGTTGTCAGTGCCGGGCAGGGCGTTAGCCCGCTGGCGCACTCTGTAAATAAGCTCCAGTGCTTCTACCCCCCTTCCATTATTCTGGGCCACCAACGCCTCTGCCTTCATCAGCAGAATATCTGCGTACCTATAGAAGATCCAGGGAGCCGTTGACTGGTCCTGGCTTCTGCCGTCAGAGATATTGAAACCAAGGTATTTCCACACCTCACTGGTAGACACTTTCACAGATGCCGCGGCCCTGATATCAGCATTTAAAACATCTACCGGGTCTGGAGGGAACACATCTTCCAGCACCCGCGTAGCAGCCAGAAACCGCCTGCCCGTTGAGGTACTGAACATGGGGTAAAAAGGGTTGGTGCGCTGCGCGTTGAACTGCAGAGCGAATACCACCTCACTTGAAGTCCCCTGAGCGTAGAGTTGCTGATACCAAAGCGGATTGCCCACGCCTTGTACCAAACCAAACTGCCCTGAGTTGATCACCTTATCTGTAGCTATTATGGCGCTGTCATACTTCTCTTTCCAGAGGTACACATCTGCCTGCATGGCATTGATTGCATACTTTGTAATCCGGCCCTTATTAAAGGAATTGTTCCCGTAGTTGCTAGTGGCTAACTCTTCTGCCTTCAATAAATCCTTTGCCACCTGGTTTAACACCTGCGCTTGGCTTGATTTGGGCAAGGCTATCGTCTGTTCATCACTAATGGTAGCGGTTAATTTCAAGGGAACATCCCCAAAACTGCGGGCCAGGTAGAAATACATGAGCCCCCGTATGGCATAGGCTTCGCCCAGGTATGCATTTAACTGGGCCTGGGTAAAGGTCTGGTCTTCTGCCAGCGCGCCAGGGGCACGCTCTATCACGGTGTTGCACTGGTTAATGGTTCTGTAAAAAGCCCTCCAATCAGAAATAGGGTTGGTATCCACAATGTTCCCGTTCATTACCTCCAGTTCACTGGAGAAGATACCGGTATTGGCCATGAGCATGTCTGCCCTAAGTTCACCCCATAAAAATAGTTTTTCTGCAAAGCCAGGGCTCAGCATAGAGGCATAGATTCCCACTACCGCGGAATTCACCTGCTCCTTGGTTTTCCAGAATTCATCTCCTACAATCCCGTTCTCTGGTTTGAGGTCCAGCCAGGTATTGCAGGCACTTGAGACAAGCACCAACAGGACCAGCGTTGCTTTGTATATATGTTTCTTTAACATTCTATTTTCTGTTAAACAATAACAATAGGTTAGAACCTTACATTAACTCCCAACGTCAGCGTCTTCACCGGCGGGGTTCTGGAGTTATCAAAGCCAATTCTGAAGGGATCACTTCCGGCCAGACCCACTTCCGGATCCTGACCTGTATAGTTGGTGAAGGTAAACAGGTTGTTGGCGGTCACATAGACACTCAGGTCAGTCGCGCCAAACCGCTCTCCTATAGGCTTAGGCACATCATACCGGATGGTAAGCGTTTTAAACCGCAGGAAGGTACCATCTTCTACATACCGGTCTGAGGCCAGCCAGTTATAGCCCATTCTGTTCAAGGCTCGTGGCATGTCTGTCTCATCACCAGGGCGTCTCCATCTTTTCAGGATAGCGGTGCTTTGGTTGGAGTAGTCATACATGTTCTCTGTGCGCATTTTAGTCTCGTTCACAATGTCATACTTGTATCTGAAGTTGAAGAACATATTCACTCTCCAGTTCTTGTATCTCACAGAAGGCCCGAAACCACCAGTAAGCTTAGGGTTTGCATTCCCCAGGTACACCACATCTTTGTAGTCTATGTTTCCATCATGGTTAATGTCTTCATAAATGGCGTCACCTGGCTGAAACACATAGTCAATAGCGGGATATCCAAAACGCATGGGTACCGTCTGACCATTAGGTCCTACAATAGCATTGCCCTTTCTGTCTTTGGCAATAGTTGACTCGGCATCTTTATACACCCCCTTAAATCTGTAGCCATAGAATGAGCCAAAGGGGTTATTTTCCTGGATAGTGATCAGGTAGTTCCCGTTGGCGTTTAGGTTACCCCTCTCCCGTGGATAGTATTCAGAAATTTCCCTGATCATGTTCTGGTTATGGGACAGGTTCAAGCCAAAATCCACTGAAAGGTCCTTAGTTTTGTAGGCGCTCACATTCACTCCTACCTCCCAGCCTAGGTTGTCCATGGTGCCTACGTTCATGTCTACATCCGTGAAGCCGGTAATAGAGGAGATAAGTAGGTCCTGGAAGAACATGTCTTTGGTGCGTCTCTTATAGATATCGCCATCTATGGATACCCGGCGTTTCATCATCACCAGGTTAATACCCACGTTTGATTGCAATACAGTCTCCCACTTCAGGTTATTCAATTTCAAGGTTGACTGGTACAGGCCAGACATACCCAGGTAATTGTAGTCATAGTTTTCATACAGGTCATAGTGCCCGTAGCTGGCCCGGGGCTCATTTCCGCTTGATCCGTAGCTGCCTCTAAAACTCAGGTCATCAATAAATTGGAAGTTCTCCATGAAAGATTCCCCAGACACTCTCCAGCGCCCAGAGATAGAAGGGAAAGTTCCGTACCGGTTGTTCTCCCCAAATTTGGAGCTTCCATCGCGCCGTACCCCTACGTTGATAATGTAGCGGTCAAGGAAGCCGTACTGCGCATTCACTAAAAGGCCAACGCTTCTGGTTTGGGAAGAGGAGGAGCCCAAACGGTGCTCATTCCCCTGAATTCTGGAAGCAATAGAAGGATCTTGCAGGTAGGCAGAGGCTGTATTGGAGGTCATCACCCCAAAGCCCACGTTTCTGGCATCAAAGGTCATGAAAGAGAGTAACCCTTGAAAGGTATGCTTATCCCCTATCTTGGGAGTAAAGAGCAGGTTTGATTTTGTGGTAACACTAAATCTGTCATTGTCAGAGTCTGAGGCTCTGTTTACGGTGGTCTCTGTCCAGGGGCGGCCGGTAGCCGTTTGGGGCAGGAACATCTTTGTTTTGCTGTTATTAATATCAAACTGAATATCTGACGTAGCCAGCAACAAGCCTGACACCACATCATACTGCAGGTTGAATTTTGGGATAACCCGTTCCCCTAATTGTTTATTGATTCCCTCCCGCGCCATAGCTACCGGATTAAAGGTGGAAGGATAGCCTCCCTGGATATTGTTGGCCGGTGAGAAATAGTTAGGCGTGCGTTCTCCAAATTCATTGTATTCATACACACTCATATTGGGCATCTTGTTATAGGCAACGCTTCTTATGGAGTTAGTGTAGTTCTGGTTGTTGTCAAGGTGGGTATAGGCAAGATCTGTTCTGAATCTGATTCTGTCAGAAACGGTAAAATCCAGGTTGATACGCGCCGATATACGGGAGAGGTCTGTACCAATGGTGGTTCCCTGCTGACCGAAGTACCCGATAGAGGTATAGTATCTGGCTTTATCACCACCCCCTGACAGGGAAACGTTATGGTCCTGAATTTTTCCTATCTGCGTGATCTCATCAATCCAGTTGGTGTTTCTGTTGTAATTATGGTACCAGTAAGGATCCTTAGGATCATATTGAAACTCTTTGATAGTGGTAGTATTCAGAGGAGTTCCCGTTCTGTTCATAAAGGCTTCCGGGATGTACTGGGAGTATTGGTCACCATTTAGCATAGGAAGGGGGTCTGGCTGTTTGGTCAGTGACCCTCTGAAGGTGTAGTTAACGGTTGGTTTGCCTATTTTACCTCTCTTAGTGGTAATAACCAGCACCCCATTGGAGGCTCTGGCCCCCCATACCGCGGTTGCGGCGGCATCTTTTAATACTGAAATTTCTAGAATGTCTGTAGGCGCTATGTTCAGCAATTGGGCGTACCCCTGCTCATCTGCCGTAGCGAAATTAAAATCAGAAGCAATCTCAATATCATAGGGCATGCCATCCACTACAATAAGGGGCTCAGAAGAAGAGTTAATGGAAGAAGTACCCCGGATCCTGATCTGCATCCCTGCCCCTGGGTCACCAGTAGAAGACACAATATCCACGCCGGCAAGCCGCCCTTGTAACGCCTCATCTATGGACGCCGCAGGCAGTTCGGCCAGGGCTTTGGCATCAATGGTACCAATAGCGGAGGTCAGGTTACGCTTGTCCACGTCCAGCATTCCGGTACTGGTTTGTTGGTGAGATATAATCTCCACTGTATTTAAGGTGTTAGAGGTAGACTCCAACGCTACATTTACCTCAGACCGGCCATTGACAACAAAGGAGGAGTTCTTATAGCCTATATAGGAGATGACCACCTTGTTTTGAGGGTTCTTCATCCTCAGGGCAAAGCCTCCGTTAATGTCGGTGCTAACGCCGGCCAACGTCCGGTTCTCATTATCTACCTCATACACAGACACCCCAATGAGTGGCTCTTTGGTGACTTTGTCTGTCACCGTTCCCCTTACAATGGTCTGACCAGGCTGGGCATTGGCAAGCACACCGCAGCAAATGAAAACCGCCGTGAGAAGTAAGTAAGAAAAATTGCCTAAAAATCTTTTCATATTGATAATCTATAGATTATGAAAATTCTTAATTATCCTGGTACCGCAGGTAGTTATCAATCTGGTGAATTAAAGCTCTGTTAGACAGAATATTGCTGTTTGCCTTTATGGCGTTCGCTTTTCTTCCAAAAGCATCTGTAATCACCATTTGGCTACCTGTTAAGTTGACACCGAGGGTACCGGTATTGCCGTTCACCGTCTTAAATAAGGTTTCATAGCCTCTTGGCTCCTCAATCTGGTTTTTAAAGGGCACCTGCTCTTTGGCAATGATATGGTACTGGAGGAACCGGGCTACTTTATCCTGGTCTTCAGGGTTCGTAGGGGTGAAGTTAGGAACCCCTGTGGCTACGGCACCAGGTAAGAAACCATCCTTCACCGCCTGCTGTATGGCAGCATTGGTTGGGATTAGGTAAGTATAGGGGGTGCCCACGGTGGTTCCTTTTACATCCAGGGTAGCTGCATCAAACATTAAAGCAGATTTACTGAGGTAGCTATAGAAATGGGAGAAGTTAGGGTTGGCCGCAATATTCTGGCTTGGTTTCAGCTCAGTGAAGTTGAGAATACGGTCCACGTAATACACTACCCCGTTGCTGGTTTCCACAGGACCTGTGAGTTTAACCCGCTCATTTCTGTCAACATTTCCGGCCGCAAACACCTCATTGTTGTTAAACCTGATGTATTCCTCACTAAAGGTCTTAATGATGTCTTCGCCACTAAGGTCTTTGTAAATGGTATTGCGGTTATCACCGGCCGTGACAATGTGCAGGTCTATAATTCTCTGTAACCTAACCTGGGCCTGCGCCCCTGAAATAACAGCGCCTCCGGAAGGCGGGGTGTACACCCAGTAGTTAAAGCGGGTATCCCAGGAAAAACCGGCCGCGGTTAAGACGGCGTCAGAAATAAGGAATAGGGTATACTTTGTGTTGGGAGTGGTAAGGCTTTCTTTGTAGCCGGCCAAGGCCCTGATCATCATGGAATACTTAGGATCCAGATAGGCTTTTCCATAAACTGTATGGAATACATTGGCCTCCTGTACTTTATTGGTACCATAGAAGAAACCGTTGCTCAGCATCTTTGCCTCCACCACGTTGCCGGTTAGGTCTATTCTGGCTTCCTGGCTGGTTTTAAGAGGGGCCTGTTTGAATTTAGAAGGCCAAATGGCTGTAGGAAACAAATGCGCATTCAGGAAATCACGGATAATTTCAATGGGTGCCTCATCCAGTGATCTGTAGTTCTGCAAGAGAACGGTATTGATGTAATTGGTGACTACCTCATTCTTAGGGGCATAGATGGTATAGGTGTTTGACTGGCCTTCATTATTCTGGCGGTTGGCGCCCCGTACCTCAAAACCTTCATCATTTAAGGCAAACTCCAATTGTCCATCATAGATCTTGGCATACACCGGGCTGGTGGAACCTGTCAATACCTTGTTTCTGGCCGTTGCTTCACTGTTTTCCTGGTAATACACCATGTATTTCTCAAACAGGTTACGGAACACGCTGTATTCAGACTTGTTTGCCAGGTACTCTTCAATGTTGTCAAGGGGCAGAATAACCGTGTCCAATTCATGGATCACCCCGTTCTCAGCAATGATGTTTTGGTTTACCACTTTCGCATTCACCACATTAAAGCCCCCATTGTAGGCTGACCCAGGGTAAAACGCATTATAATCTGTTGGGCCCAACTGCTGGTTGGCAGAGAAAATCTGCATGAAGTAGGGCACGTACTTATTGTTGTTATCAGAGAACACATATCCCCCGGTCCGGTTTCCGGAAATAATGTTCTGATTCTGCAGCACCTGGTTGCCCACTTTTACCGTACCGGTGTACACGCCTTTATAGTAAGCCGTTCTCCGTTTAAAGGCCTGGTCTACCACCCAACCGGTGTTTGACTGATAGTCATCCAGCCTATCTGTCATGAAGGCGTTATACACCAACGCATAAGACACAATCTTGACGGCTGTCTCTTTATTGATGGCTTCTACCCCGGCAATTCCGTTTTCGGCAAAGTACTTGGCAAATGCCTGGTCATTTGGCGCAAAAAGCGTCCAGTACCCGGCCGCGCTAAGAATGCTCTTATACTCGGCCTTATCCACCAATGCCAAAAAGTTCTTGAAGTTACCTTTGGCTTCCAACTGCTGGTAAATGGCTGGCTCCAGGTTTTTAGGTCTGGCGTAGTACTCGTCCTTGGTATCACAGTTAGTAAACAGCACTAACAATGACAGGTAGTACAATAAAACTTTTACAGATTTGGTCATAACAACAATGGATGGTAAAGGCTTTAATAGTGTGTTTTGGCCTACATTAGTGGATGGTTTCTGCCGTAAGAGCCACCTTAAATACCACAGCCCTTTTATTATTTAGATTCTTTGATGGAAACAAGGGTAGTTTGGTGCCTGAGATAAGAGGCCTTCCAATAACCACTCTTTTTTTGCACCCACTTCACCCCTTTATTAGTCTCCGGAAACCAACGCAATCGATTGCGCTTACTCTTAAAAAAAAACCTATCCTTCCTCTAGCCCAGATTCCCAACTGAGTTAGTTCAGGCCTAGGCTATTTCCAATACTATGGAGTACTAATGGAGGTGCTTTTTACAGGAAGCAGTATCCTTGGAAGCGTGGCCCGGCATCACAGGAGGCCAGGCAGTGAGGAGGCAATGCCGGTGCAGGTTTTACTGTCTGGAGGCACTTGGCAATATTGTTCACCTTACAAAGGAACCATATTACCATGGTGGGCTTAAATACTTGTAGCTTAGTAAAGTTTCTTCATATAGTATCTGACTACAGGTTAAAACACGTTTTAATGAATTTGATAATTCTTTATGTTCTAAAGGTAATAACTACACCTCACACAACTGTCCTGCGCTGTCCTGCTCTTTCTTTAATTTTCATTTTTTTTCCTGCCTTATCTGGACCTCCTTTTACAAGAATAGGAATAAAGCCTCTGCTTATTGAAAATTTTTAAATTACAGGAAATACGTGAGGTAATTTAGGAAGGAAGGATCTTTGGCAGATAAGGTCTTCTAAGTTCTATCCATTTCCTGGGTGTTATTCCTGTTTCTTCCCTACCTACTTCTTCCCTATCAAAGCCTTCCTAGCCTGGTTACTCAACTCCTACTCTATATTCCAATGGGGCTATTCAGTTATCTCTATTGGCTATGGCCAAGCGCTCTGGTATGCCCTAGCCCAAAAGAGGGCTCCTGTTTTGAGCCTGTTTTCTTAAAAACGGGCTCAAAACGGAAATAAGCCCGAATGAATACCCCACCCGGGCAGGCCTGCTAGATCAGTCATCACCCCTAAACTATAACTGAGCGTTTTGGGCCTGTTTTAGAGAAAACAGGCCCAAAATGCATCCCGACCAATCGTTTCTCTTATGGTGCCTAATATGATAATCCTGCACCTGGATATGAGGTAGTGGCTTAGCTGGTCGTTTGGCTATGCCTTACCCCTGCCGGGCTTAAAGCAGATTTACGCAGATTTAATACTCTACCCTGAGGAGAGAAGAAACTCCTTTTGTCTCCCAACCCACAGAGCAGGGTGAAAGCGTAACCACTTCCCGCCTACCCTCTTTATTCCTCCTCCCGGAAAGGTTAGCAAGGGAATTGCCGACCATGGTTAGGAGCCTTTATAATTTGAATGGGCTACCTTTCATATAGACTTTATATTCCTTCACCATACCCGCAGTACTCTTATCTGTGCGGGGCAAATAGCGCAGGCCCTTAACGGTGACCGTTTCCCCTAAATCCACTACTAATTGGTGCGGGTGCCTGGGTTTGGCAGCGGCATATTGGGTATGCCAGAAAGTAGACTCCTGCTGGTCAAACACCCGGTCTGCCGCGTTATTAGCGGCGGTTACCTCCTCGCTGTCTGCGTACACTACCTTCCATTTCAGGCGGGATATTTGGTTACCCTTTTCATCCAGCAGTTCAAGCTCGGCTATGGAAGCATAGGGATCATCTTCCTTTTGGGCGCTCAAGGCCTCAAAGCAGAGGTATCGCCCATTTACCGGCTTGCCAAACGCTACCTCCTGCCAGCCCGGCGCACCCGGGAAACTCCCTGCATGTATTGGTTTTTCCCCTGTCAGATTCAATGTCTGTCCTTTGGTGCGGTGCAGCAAAGACTCATCTACGCTCAACTGGTCCAGGATAGGCTCTTTTAAACCGGCCACGGTAGTGGCTTGCGGCTGGTCCACGTCCAGGACAATAATTTCGTTTTCGCCTTTTTTCAGCCACACGCCCGGCACGAACAAGGTTTGTTGTGGCCCTATTTTCCAGAAACGCCCCAAGTTGTTGCCGTTTATCCATACCATGCCCTTACCCCATTTGCTTACATCCAGGAACGTGTCACCGGTTTCTTTGAGGGTAAAGGTTCCTTTGTACCAGGCGGGCCCGTCTGCACGGCCTTTTTTGAACTTCGCTTTCTTCTGGAACTTGTAGTCCACCGGGAAGTTATAGACCAGCCAGTTTTTCACCTCGGTGGTTTTCTGGCCATTTATAAGCTCCACTTTCTCAGTGATGCCTTTGCGGTCAATAATGGCTTTGCCGTAATTGACCCGGCCGGTGGCCTCTACCAGAATATCCAGTTGGGAGGCCTTGGCCATGGCGGGTAGTTCAATTGTGGAATCGCCCCGGCGCCGGTCTAATTTACCAAGGGGCTTGCCGTTCAGGAAAACAGTGGCCCAATCATGGACTTCGGTAATCACCAGCCGTTGCCTGGTAGACGAGGCCGGAAGCGTGGCGCGGTACAGGATGCGTCCCCAGCCCTGGTTAAAATACTCCATGGGCTTGATCTTCTCGGTTTTATTGGCCTTGGGCAGATTAGATAATAAGGCGGCACTTTCAGTGAGGGCAAAAGCCAGAATAGCAATTACTGGCTTGGCAGCCGGAATCTCGCCCAAGGTTTCACCGGGCTGCAGATAGTTTTTAAGGAGGTTGCGTACCGCGAAGAATTTCTCTGTGGTGTTGCCCTGCTCCCCAACCGGGGCATTGTAATCATAAGAGGTAGCCATGGCAGAATAAGGTGGCGCGTTGGCTCCCCCCCACTGCCCAAACGAGGTTCCGCCGTGGGCCATGTACAGACTGAAGGAAATCTTCCGGTCCATCATGTCTTTCAGGCTACCAATAAAGCTGCTCACCGAGCGGGTCTCATGCGGCCGGCCCCAATGGTCAAACCACCCCGACCAGTACTCGCTGCACATGAGCGGCGCACTAGGATTTAACTCCTGAAAGGTTTTGAAGCTATTGTCAATGTTGGTCCCGGCCCCAAAGTTGAGGGTGGTGGCCACGCCTTCCAGTTTATAGCGGTTGAAGTTACTGGGCCAGTCGCACCGGAAAAGCTGCACCTTATCAAAACCGGCGTCGCGCACGGCATCACGGGTGGCTTCCATGTAGGCCTGGTCCCCACCAAAGGTGGCGTATTCGTTTTCCACCTGCACCATAATGATGTTGCCCCCTTTTTGGATCTGAAGCGGCGCCAATTGTTTGGCTGCCTCTTTCAGGAACACCTTGGTGCGGTCCATGAAATACGGGTCTTGCAACGTACGCACTTGCACATCTTCCTTCTTCAGGAGCCACCAGGGCAAGCCGCCCATGTCCCACTCGGCGCATACGTAAGGCCCGGGCCGCACTATGCAGTACATGCCATTCTTCTGGGCCAATTTCACAAATTCCGCTACGTCATTCTGGCCTTTAAAGTCAAACTGGCCGGGCTGTTGCTCATGCAGGTTCCAGAAAAGATAGATGCACACGGTATTCATGCCCATGGCCTTGCTCAACTGAATACGCTGCTCCCAGTACTCCCGCGGAATACGGGGGTAATGCAACTCCGCCGCTCTAATCACAAAGGGTTTCCCGTTCAAAAGGAATTCTTTGTTACCCAAGGTAAAGGTACCGGGTTGATTACTCAACGGCTGGGCTTGGGAAGCAAAGGCCCATAAAAAGAGAAGAAGGTATAGGCAATTTTTGAGCATAAAGTATTGGCAAGTGCATTAATAACTAGATCCTTTTCGGGAATAGATGTCCCAGCTGCCACCAGACTTTTAAGCCCGCTTCCTTTCTTAGGAAAGCTGAGCTTTGGGCATTTGGCAACATAAATATTCCTTCCAAAAACTTTCAATAGAGGCAATACCTTCATGTGCTGGTAGTGTTTCTAATAAAAGTTTCAAGATTCTTCTAAAACTAGTGTTATTATGACATTTATACTAAAGAGAATTTAATTTCCTCTCATTTTTTTGATTCTTTCCATTTATTAGGGACAAATCTGAAGAAAGGATTTTAGTTTTAAGCTTCCCACAATCCCTTATCACTTTTGACAGAAGGAAGATCTTGCCTTTTCTCTGGGCGAGACGCCTGGATATACCCTACTGACAGCTAGGCACAGGAAGAGCCACCACCTACTGGCTGCAAAGCAATTTAAAAGAAGACTTTGGGAAAGCAGGAAGCGCCCTTACCTCCCGCCCAAGCTGCCGGCTGCCCATTGCAGGTAGTACTTGGCCTTGCCATACTTCGCCTTAAGCTCATAGAGTTTCACCTGTTGGTTGAGCAGGCTCATTTCCCGGGTATTCACCAGAAACACTGAGCTTTCCCCGTTTTCAAACCGCTGCTGTTCCCCTTCGCGCATAAGGGAGCTGTTGGCAATGATCTGCTCCTGCAGGAGAATCTGCTCTTCCAGCTGTTGCCTTTCATTATAGGCGGCCTGTATCTGGTTCAGGGTTTCGCGGTTGGTTTGCTGCAGCTCCAGTTGAGTGGCATTTATCTTCAGGCGGGTGAGTTGCAGCTTCCCGCGCTCCTGCCTGAGAAATAGCGGGAACCCGAAGCTGGCGCCAAATTTATAGTTATTGGACAGGTACTCGTTCGTTGGCCAGCTTCTGCCCAGAGATCCGCCCGCGCCAATCAGGTTATATTCCAGATTCATTTTAGGCTTAAACTTATCCTGGGCAAACCGCCGCTCTATGTCTAATTGCCGGACTTTGATCTGCAGTTTGGTTACTTCGGGGTGGTTTTCCCGGGCTGTGGTTATGAGGGTAGCCAGGTCTGTAGCAGACAGGGGTTCTGGGTTGGTCCCAATCAGGGAAGGAATCACCGCGGGCGTGATTTCTATAGGTGTATTGTCTTCGCGCCACAGAAAATTAGATGCTACCAGGGCCGCGTTTTGGGCTTCTACCTGCGCCTGCCGCATGAGGGCCAGGCGGTTCTGGGCTTCAATAAGGGCCTCCACGGAGTCTATAGCGGCCAGGTCTCCCTGCACCACCCGCTCCTTTACCGCCTGTAGCCGGGTGTTGGCCAGTTGGTACCCTTGCTGGAAAAGCACCCACCGTTGGTAACTATACGCCCAATCCCAGTAGGCTTTGGCGGCTTCAAAAAGCAGTTTGTTAATGATCTTCACCCGTTCCGCCTCGGCCAGGTCCTGGGCCTGCCTGGCTTGCAACAGGGTAGCCCGGCGCTCATCTATCAACAGCCCCTGCCCAATGGGAACAGAGATGCCAATATAGTTGAGTCCCTCCGGCGGCGTGATATTCTCCCCGTTCACATTTATACCGCTGTTGCGCTCATACCCGGCCTTGACCTCGCCCACCCAGAGGGGCACTTTCAGGACATTGTCCCAGAGGGTGTAATAATTCTTGCCAGATAACTCCTTGTTGTAAAACTTGACATTGGCGGTAGGGTCAAAAGCGCCCCGGGCCATCCTGATCTCCTGCCGGGCCTGGTCAGAGAGTTGGTGCGCCTGCCTGGCCACGGGGTGGTGCAGCGCAATCTGTCGCATAAAGTCATCAATGGGAAACACCCGGGTGCTGTCATTGGCTCGGGCTACTTGACTGCCCATTACCAGCAGCCAGCCTAGAAGCAGGTAAGGGACATACGCGTGGCCTCTCATTTTTCGCTGTCCTCCTGGCTTGGCTTGGCGGCCTTTGCCCCTTTCTCCTCCTTCACCGGACCCACGTAGTCTGGCGGGAAAGCATTGAGTTGGCGCCACAGTTCATAATAGATGGGCACGTCATTGAGCATGGCCCAGCCGTACGCGCCAGAGCCAACCCGTATTGCTTCTGGCCAGGGGCCTTCCTGCGGGTCTGGCACCACCAGCATGCGGTAATTGCCGCCACTGTCTATGTTGTCTATCACGGCTACCTTACCCCCAAACGTACCAAAGCCTACGTTGGGCCACCCAGAGAACACCAAAGCGGGCCAGCCTTCAAACTGCAGGCGTACTTTACGGCCTACCTCTATGAGGGGCACATCCATGGGTTTTACAAATAGCTGCACGGCTAGCTGCGGGTTAGAGGGCATAATAGTGCACACGGCTTCCCCCTCTTTCAGGGTTTCCCCAATACCCGCCTTCAGGGCCCGCACCACATAGCCGTCCTGGGGGGCGGTTATCTGGTAGAAAGAGCTCCTGATCTGCATATTGGCGTACTCGTTCTTCATCTTGGAGATTTCAGCTCGGGTATCCTGCACGTAGGCCCGCGTGGCGTTGAGGTCTGAGCGGGCCTTGGATATCTTGTCCTGGTACTCGGCCTCCAGTGAGGTCAATTCAATACGCGCGTTCAGCAGCTCGTTCCGGCTGATGCCCAGTTTGTTCTGGGTGCCCTGCAGCTTGGCCCGCACTTCCTGTAGTTTCAGACGGCGGCTTTCCAGCTCGGTCAAAGATTTTAAACCCTGCTGATATAGCTTTTCCTGGCGCTTGTACTGGTCCTGGGCTACCTCAAATTCGGCTTTCATGGCCACCACATCGGCGCTGTCGCTTTGCACCTTCATGGTGCCCTGCCGTATTTTGTTGCGGGCTTTCTGCAGGCTGAACTGCAGCCCTTCCTGCAGGGCTTTGATCTGGTTGGTCAGGGCATCGGCCTTGGCCTGGGTGGCTTGTTCACTTCCTTCTTTGGCTTGCACCTGTTCCTGTATGCGCGGCAGCATCTGGGGGTCAAAATATTTTTCCTTCACCTCAGACAGCGTGACAAGGGTATCGCCTTTCTTTACCAGTTGCCCTTCCTGCACCCGCCATTTTTCAATACGACCCGCAATGGTGCTATGCACCGTCTGGGGCCTGTCCTGCGGCTGCAGGGTGGTGACCGACCCGGCCGACCGAATATTCTGGGTCCAGGGGAAAAGCGTGATAATGAAGAGCAAGCCAAACAGGCCAATGCACCAATAGGCGATGGTTTTTCCCATATCTGGCTTGCTTACCAGTTTAAAGGAGTTAAACTGTTCCCACTCCAGTTGGTGGTTGTTTTTAGTGGTTGCCTTTGCCATCTAACTGATTGCCGTTAACTCATCACTTGTTAGTTCCTTGCCTTCCATTTCCCTAATAACATGCCCCTTCTGGAGCAGAACCACCCGGTGGCACAACTGCATAATGAAGGGGTCATTGGAGATGATGATGACAGTCCAGGCCATTTCCGGCTGCAAGAGTCGCCGGCCTATCCGCTCCCGTTGTGCCCTGCCCACAGAGGGAAGAAAATTATCCAGCAACAGCAGTTTAGGCCTTTTGGCAATGCTGCGGGCCAGGGCCAGGCGCTGCACCACACTTGCCGGAATGGTAGACGAGTTACTGCTGACCACCGTCTGAAGCCCTTCTGGCAGCCCTTGTACATAATCCGTCAACTCCACCAGTTCCAGGGCCCAGAGCACGTCATTTAAGGTGACCCCAGGCTGGCCCATGGTGAGGTTTTCACTGATGGAACCCTCAAAAAGATAACCTGGGAGCAAAAAAAGCCCCGTTTGCTCATGCAACACGGTAGTGTCATATTCTTTAAGGGATAACCCGTTATAGGCCACTATTCCCTCATAGTCTGCCAGCACCCCGGCCAGTACTTGGAGCAAGGTAGAACGGCCAGCCTGCTCGGTTCCGGCCAGGCAGACTTTCTGGCCGGGCTCTACCGTCAGGCTTATCCCCTGCAGCGTGGGGTTTCTGGACCCGGCATACTGGTACCCCACGTTCTTCAATTGAATGGAAATTCCTGCGTGCGTGGCCGGGCTTTGGGTAAGCAAGCCCTCTTTTGTTTCTTCGGCGGGCAAGTCTGTCACGCCTCCCAGTTTCTCAAGGCTGGTAAGCACGTCATATACCACATCCAGCTTCACCAGCAGTTTCTCTACGGCATTAATAATTAAGATAATGATAATCTCGGTGGCCACAAATTGCCCCAGGTTGATCTCCTGGTTTACCAGCAACAGGCTACCCATGAGCAAAAGGGCGGCGGTGATGACCGTTTTGAACCCCACAAAGCCGATGTACTGCGTAATGAGCACCTTAAAGTGGGCTTGCCTGGCCTTCAGGTAGCCGCTGGTATAGTAATCCGTCTTTTCAAGGGACAGCTTTTCCTGAGAGGAGGCTTTAAAAACGGTGATAGCACGGCTCACTTCTTCCAGCCAATGCACCAGCCTGTACTTATATTTAGATTCCTCCAGGCTGGTTTTCATCCCTTTGGGGCCTGTGAGGCGTAGCACCAGCACCAGAATAGAAATCATGAGCACCCCAAAGATGATGAAGTAGGGGTGATAGAAAGAGAGCAGGATCACCCCGAACAAGATCTGAATAGCCGCCGCCGAGAAATCTGTCAGCATTTTAGCCAGCCCCTTCTGCAGGGAGATCACGTCAAAGAAGCGGTTCATAAGCTCAGGCAGGTTTTGCACCGCTAGCTGGTCGCTTTTGATCTGGGTGATGCGGGTAGTGAATTCAAAGGCCTTTTTAGCAAAGATCCGCTGCTGAATGTGCTCTACCAATGACAACTGCATTACCTGCAAGCCCCCTACCACCAGTACCCCGATCACAATAAAAAAGATCAGGACAGAAACCGAGGTCACCAACTGTCCGCCAGACACAAACCCTATCAGGCTTTGAATACCTAATGGCAACGATAAACTCACCAGCCCTGAAAAAACCGCATACAGGTAGATAAAGCCAATAACCCGTTTCTCCGGAGCCAGTAACTCTAGGAAACGCTGCATTGGCTTTGGGGCACTAGTTTTTTTGCTCGCCATAAGGGTAACTTTCTGGGGGCTAAACTCTCTTTTTAGTAGTACGACAACGCTTCTGGACTGCAAACCAAATCACGGGGACCCCTAGGCCAGAGTGCAAGGTGTTTAAAAAGGCATGAGAAATTAAAAAGATAGTTCCTTTACATGTCACCATGCCCTTGTTGCGCCTTCTTTTGCAGACGTAAATGCCTCTATCTAGTTCCTCACCTAGTTTCCTAAGGGAAAATCCTAAAAAAGGCTACCATTATCATACGGCATTAAAAAGCATCTGCCAATAAGTAGTAACGTCTTTTTTCTTGGTTTCCTGCAACACCTTTATAATATTCCTCTTCTTTGTTCCTCTTTCACAGGGAACGGTTAGGGAGCCTATGAGGTAATGCACCGTTGTCAGAAGCACTAAACCAGACAGTGGTGAAATTGTTTTAAAATATAGTGAATAAGAACCCTTGCAGAGGAATTTTGCCAGTTCTAGAACTATAAGAAGGAGTTCATGCTCAATCTTGACCTAATATCTATTCCTCTTCCAAAGCATGGCTGTCAGGAGTGTTGCCAGGTCTTAAATGGATGAGAAAACGGGTGCCTACATTTACCACGCTGGAAACCTCTATTTCACCCCCTATGGCGGTCACCTGGGTTTTGACCAGAAACAGCCCTAGTCCTCTTCCTTCGATGTTTTTATGGAACCGCTTGTACAGCTTAAACACCTTGTCGCCGGCTTTCTCCTCATCAAACCCCAAACCATTGTCTCCAAAGAAAATAGCCACCCACTTGACGCTTACCGTGGCTCTGATGGAAATGGTAAGCGGCCTGTCTGGTGACCTGTATTTTATGGCGTTGGAAAGCAGGTTGTGGAAGATACTGAAGAGGTACGCCTTGTTCCCGAACACATAGGTATTTCCAGGAATCTCCAGGTCTATTTTCCCCTCATACGCGTCAAGTGAGTCCCGCAGGCTTTCTACGGCTTCCAGGCAGATTCTCCGCAGGTCAATGCTTTCCATGCTCACCGTATCTTTCTGCACGCCTATGGAGAGAATCTCGTTCAGGTCTTTCAAGACAGCATCAATGGAGATAACGCTTTTGTCAAGGTGCCGCAGGGCTACGTCAAAGTTCTCTGAGTTCTTGTCAAAGACAGAGAGGAAGCGGGTCAGGCCAATGACGTTGGCTACGGGCGCCCTAAGGTTATGGGAAACAATATAAGTAAACTGCTGCAGATCCCGGTTTTGCCTATACAGGTCACGGGTGAGCTGAGCCTGGCTTTCATCTGACTTTTTCTGCAGAGTGACATCTGTCTGAATAGCAATAAACCGTATGATCTTGCCCGAGCTGTCTTTCACCGGAGACACATCTATCTTCACCCAGAACTCCTCACCGGTTTTCTTGAAATTGAGTACTTCATCTGAGAAAGGCTCCCCTTTCTGGTACCTCTCATAAATTCTTCTGGAAGTTTCCAGGTCGGTGCCGGGTCCTTGCAGCAGGTTACTGGGCGTTTTCCCCAAGGCATCTTCCAGGGTATAGCCGTTAAGGTTGGTGAAGCCCTGGTTTACCCACTGGATCAGGCCGTTGGCATCCATGATGACTACGCCATTGGTGGTCTTGCTGGCCACCAGGGAAAGCATACTGAGCTCCCGCTGGTAATTTACCCGTTGCGTGATGTCCAGCATGTGCACCGAAATACCTTCCTCAGCGGGGAAGAACTTCACTCCCAACCAGATTTCCTTTTGAGGTAGAAACGTTTCAAAGGTAACTGCCTGGCCTTTGGCCCTTAACCATTGATAATGCTTGTTAAACTCCCCGGCCAGCGCTTGCGGGAAAACCTCTTCTATGGTCTTGCCCAGGCTCTTATTCTTATCCAGGTCCAGTAGCCGCTCTAACTCACTATTGACAAAGGTAAACCGCAACTCCTTGTCCAGGGTAAAGAAGGCGTCGGTGAAGCTTTCCAGAATGGTGTTGAACTTCTGCGCCTGTTTCTGAATGGTTTCATAGGCCCGCACCATGGTGGTAATATCTTTGGCAATGGTTTCCACCCCAATGGTAGCCCCATTCACTGAGAGCGGGTACATGACCATGTCAAAGATCTTCCGGTCGCCGTTTCGGGCGGCCAACTCCATGTCAAACCGCATGGTACCGCCCAATAAGGCTTCTTTGAAGTACCGGGTGCTCAGGTCGGCGCTCTCCGGGGCCATAAAGGAGGAAACGGGCTGGTCTATTACCTCGTCGGGCTTGAAACCCAGCACCTGGTGAAACGCCTGGTTTACTTCATTGATCTGACCGTCGGGGTTCTGGTGGAAAATGGCGTCTGGGTTCTTCTCAAACAGGTTGCGGTATTTCTGCTCGCTTTCCAGCAGGCTGTGCCTGTTTTGCGTCTGGCTGGTAATGTCCCGGGAACTCACCACCAACCCTTTGACACTGGGGTTCTGGAGCTGGTTGCTCACATAGGTCTCCATCCATTTCCACTCGCCGTTGGCCGCCTTAAACCTAAAGCCCTCTAATTTAATGTAGTTTTTAGAGATAAGAAGGGACTGGAACTTCTCCAGCGCCAAAGGCAGGTCTTCTGGGTGGATTAACTCAAAGGCGCTTTTAGCTATTAACTGCCCCGGCTCGTAGCCCAATATTCTCCTGATGGAGCCGCCCACATAGGTGTAAACCCCTTCTTCATTAACCAGGGCCACCATGTCTGCCCCATATTCTACCAGCGCCTCAAAAAGCTCCTCTTTTTCCCGGAGCTGCCTGATGGCCAACTGCTTTTCGGTAGCATCGCGGCCCACGCAGTAATAGGCATCCTCTTCCTCCACCCAAGTAGCTGACCATTCAATGGCAACTTCCTGCCCATTTTTATGGATATAGAAATTTTCATAAAAAGTAAGATGGGGGCTTGTCTCCAAGGCAAGGGAAGCCTCTTTTAAAGCAGGCAGGTCTTGGGGCCTGATAAAGTCTGTGAACCTACGGCCTATCAGTTCCTGGGGAGTATAGCCTAACAGGTGGGTACTGGCCTCATTAATAAAATTGAAGTGCCCGTTGCTGCTAATAATGCAGTGCAGGTCTAATGAATAATTCATTAGTTTTTCAAAAACACTTACAGCTTGCCCCGTACCCATTCAGCTTTACTAGATATAATTAAACAAAGCATCAGCAGCCCTGTGACCACTGAAGCCACCTCTTGATAAGTACTTTTACAGGAAGGAATAATTGGCAAGTAAAGAAAGGGAAATAAATTTATCATTGCTACCCTAAAATAGGTATCCGTTAACTTTCCTGGCTTGAAAAAGCTGTACGTAAAAATACGTATTCTGGCCGGCTCTACCTCTTTATTAATCTCATTCACAGACATTCACCGCCCAAAATGTATAGTCAGGCGAGCCCCTGTTTCTATCGTCCTTGAAGCAAAAGCATGAAAGCAGAAAACCCTCCCGAAGAAGAAACCCAAAGGGACTCCTACGGAAGGGTTTTCTGGAACAGCAAAAGCACTCTTTTGCCTTGGCCCAGGATGCTTAAATTTTCTTCAGGCCTTTCAAATCATTGTTGCTGGCTTCTTTGATACTGACCGCCAATCCGCCCCCCGAGGCCAGTCTTTGCTTGAGAACGCTTTTGGAGGTAACTACCACTTTCTGCACGGTGTAGCTCTGTGGCTTCTTGTCATAGCTGGCATCTGCACCGTCTGCGTAAATGGTGGCCAGGTATTGCTTGCCTTTAGGTAAAAAAGAGAAGGAAACGGTAGCCGTGCGCGGGTTCTCATCGGTTACGCCGCCCACGTACCACTCGTTTTTGCCTTTGGCCTTGCGGGCGGTGGTAATGTAGTCACCGGGCTCCGCCTCCAGCACATAGGTTGCATCCCAGTCAAGGGCCACGTCTTTAATGAACTGGAACGCGTCTGGGAACCGAAGGTAATTCTCCGGCAGATCTGCCGCCATCTGCAGCGGGCTGTACATGGTCACGTAATAGGCCAGTTGTTTTACCAGGGTGGTGTTCACATTGTTGCCGTGGCCGGTGCTGTAGTAAGAAAGATCGGTCTGGAAGATACCAGGGGTAAAGTCCATAGGGCCGCCCATCAAGCGGGTGAAAGGCAGAATGGTGGTATGCTCCGGGGTAAGGCCGCCCATAGCCTCAAACTCAGTGCCGCGGGCAGATTCCTGGGCAATCCAGTTAGGGAAGGTGCGGTTTAGACCGGTGGGCCGGACGGCCTCGTGGCTGTTAACCATGATCTTGTAATCGGCGGCGGTTTTGGCAACGTGTATATAATGGTTTACCATCCATTGGCCGTCATGGTGCTCGCCGCGCGGAATAATGGGTCCCACGTAACCGGTCTTCACGGCATTGTAGCCGTTGTCTACCATAAACTGAAAGGCTTTGTCTAGCCGGCGCTCATAGTTGGTGGCCGAGGAAGAGGTTTCATGGTGCATCATGATCTTCACGCCCTTAGAAGCGGCGTAGGCCTGCAGCTCTTTCACGTTGAAATCTGGGTAGGGCGTCACAAAGTCAAACACCTCTTCTTTCCAGTTGCCAAACCAGTCTTCCCAGCCAATGTTCCAGCCTTCTACCAGCACGGCGTCAAACCCGTGGGCCGCCGCGAAGTCAATATGGCGTTTCACGTTCTCGGTGGTGGCGCCGTGGCGTTTGTTGGGGGTGTACTTGGTAAAGTCGTCGGTGAGTTTGGTATTGGTCTCGGTGCTGTAGCCCCAGGAGCTTTTACCGGCCACAAAATACTCCCACCACACGCCAATGTATTTCACGGGCTTGATCCAGGACACGTCCTGGTACTTGGTGGGCTCGTTCAAATTCAGGATCAGCTTGGAGGCCAGAATCTCGGTGGCTTTGTCGCTTACCACAATGGTACGCCAGGGGCTCTGGGCGTCTGTCTGGATGTAGCCTTTGTTGCCCACCGCGTCTGGGGTCAGGTGCGCGCTCATTTTCAGGTTCTTCGCGTCTACGTTCAGGTGCATGGCCGGGTAATTGATCAGGCCTGCCTCATGAATATTGATGTACAACCCGTCTGCAGATTTCATCATGGAAGGCGTCTGCACCGAAGGGTTCTTGATAGGCGTTTGCGCAGAGATCTGGACGGTGGCCTTTTTCTGCAGGCCCGGGATCTCAGAGACCTTGGAGGTAGTGTACGGGTACTCGTTGGTGTCATAATCCCCCGGAATCCAGAAGATCTTGTGGTCCCCGGCCAGGTTGAACTCAGTGTTCTCCTCTTTGATGATAAAGTAGTTCAGCTCTTTCTGCTTAGGGAACTCATACCTGAAGCCCAAGCCGTCATTGAACAACCTGAACCTGATCTGGATGTAGCGGTCCTTTGGGGTTTTCTGGGAAAGGGTCACCAGCAGCTCATTGTAGTTGTTCCTGATAGTCTTCTGTTCGCCCAGAATGGGCTCCCAGGTGTCATTCACCGTTTTCTGGGCGGTATTGGTCACCGTGAACCCTGTCATGAGGGAACCAGCGTCTTTGGTTTCCAGGCCCAGGGCACTGGGCTTTATGACCGGTTTGCGCTTGTAAGTGAGTTGGTAAGAGGGCGCCCCGTTGGCCTTCAGCTCAAAGGTAAGGGTAAGGTTCTTGTCTGGGGAGGTAATGACCTGCGCCTCCGCGAAAACGGCAAGGGCAAAGACATATAAAAAGAGCAGTAGTTTACGCATGGACAGATGGCTTAAATAGTCAGTCTAACAAATAGAGCCGCAATTTAAGTCTTCCTTTTGATTTGCCTTGCTTCTGGCAGAAATGTTGGGCGCAAGTAGGCTGGCTGGCAATTGGCGCCACGGGTGCAAAGACTAAGGGAAGCAGAACCTAATCTATTGCCTGAGCGGATGCCCAGGGATAAAAGTTATTTCCGTTTTAAGGCCATTTCCCGGAAAACAGGCCGAAAACAGAGGCACCCAGATTTAACTAAAATGAGGCGAGCAGGATCTTCCAGCCTGTAAGGGAAGAGACCGGGAAAGATTTTTTTTACTGATTGGAATAAGAGCTTAAAAGGAAGTTTCCCCTGACGTTTGGTTTACCGTGAACCCTAATTGTTGGCTATACAAGGCCTTTAAAGCGCTAAGCTTCTCCTGAGATGTTTTGCTGATCTCTTCTGCCGAGACAAAGCCTGCTGTTTCTGAAGTGATGACCTCTCCGAAGAAAGAGTTGTTTTCTTGCTGAGGTGCTATTTGCTTTTCTTGCGTGTTTTCTTCCATATACCCAACCATTTACCGTCAGAATAACAAAATTAACAACCTGATTGTTTTATTTAACGACAATTAGGCCAATCACGGTATTTAACCCATGAAAGCCCTTTTTGCGCCGTTAAATGAAAAACACCATTTAATTATCCTATTTAGGGCCTAAAATTGGCCTTGCTCTGCAAATGCAGTAATTTTACACTATACCCGCTTTTTTTACCTGCGTGACGTTTAATTAACATGCCGCTGCTTCCTTCTTCTACTTACCATTCACCCGCTTACCTTTTCAATGGGCATCTGCAGACTATTTTGCCCAGCAAGTTGAGGCGCAGCCCCGCTGTTACCTATAACCGTGAGCGGATTACCACCCCAGATGATGATTTTCTGGACCTAGATTGGGCTAAAACGGGCTCAGAGACGCTGGTTGTCTTGTCACATGGGTTGGAGGGAGATACGCACCGGCCGTATATGACCGGCATGGCGCACGCCATGAACAAGGCCGGGTATGATGCTCTGGCCTGGAATTTCAGGAGCTGCAGCGGGGAACCCAACAAACTGCTCCGCTCCTACCACATGGGCGCCATGGAAGACCTGGACCTGGTGGTGCGCCACGCCCTGCACACGGGACGGTACAGCACTATTTTTCTGGTAGGCTTTAGCATGGGCGGCAACCTTACTCTCAACTACCTGTCACAGTGGACGGAAAAAGTACCGCCCCAAATAAGCCGGGCCGCCGTCTTCTCTGTGCCTTGCCACATGAAAAGCGCCTGCGTGCAGCTGGCTAAACCCCAGAACCGCATTTACATGAAACGGTTCCTGAAAACCTTGCACGAAAAACTGCAGGAAAAAGCCCGCCGGTTTGACGTTGACCTCCAGGGCTTCCAGAGCATTATGTCCTTTGAACAATTTGATGACCGCTACACGGCTCCCTTCCATGGCTTTAAAAACGCCGAGGACTACTATGAGAAATGCAGTTCGGTGGCCCATCTGCACCGCATTACCGTTCCCACGCTGTTGGTGAACGCGCAGAATGATCCTTTTCTTTCTAAGGAGTGCTTTCCCGTGGAACAAGCCCTGCAGAACCCTAACTTCTACCTGGAAATGCCCCTGGAGGGCGGTCACGTAGGTTTCTCTGAAGGCTTCTTCCAAGGGCTTTACTACTCAGAACGCCGCGCCGTGGAGTTTTTCCAGCAAACCCTCTGATTGCGTTTTGGACCTGTTTTCAGGAAAACAGGCCCAAAACAGGCTTTGGCCATCGGCTTGTTAAGCAGGAGTGAAATATAAAAATTATTAACCTTCCCCTGCGCCTATCAACCATTTGTACCACAGTGGGTTACCAACTTTCTTACTATCCCATTTTAAGCCTGTTTTAAAAAAAACGGCCCTAAAACACATGACAACCGGTTTTCCGGCGTTCCTTCTGCGTGACCAGAGGGTGGATTATCCCCCTGAAACGCGTTGGCCTTTGCCTAAAACCATGCACCGCATCTTGAATTATTTTCTTATAAAAGGGTGAATGGTTTATCTTTGGCTCTACTTGGAACAAGCCGTTAAGTGATTATTTTGAGCAACTTATCCAAAACGTACTCCCTGGCCCTATTAAGCCTGCTTTTGCTTTTAGGTTCCTGCGGAAAATCTTCTTACTCCACCTTCAGCAAGCCCGAGGAGAAATACCGCTCTGCCCGTGAGATTGCTGCCCTTAAGAAAAAAGAACGCCTGGAACGCCGTGAGGCCAAGCGGTCTGGCGGTGGCAAAACCCTCAAAGAGATTCACATCTCCAGCAAAGGCAAGAAAACATCGCGCAGCGTGGCCAGCAACAAAGCCATGCGCCGCGAAATAGAGACGGTTATCTCCACGGCCCGCTCTTTCAGGGGCACTCCTTACAAATTTGGGGGCACTAGCCGCGTAGGCATGGACTGCTCAGGCCTGCTGTGCACTTCTTTCCAGGCCATAGACGTGCAACTTCCCCGCACCTCCAGCCAGCAGAGTGAGTTTGGGCAACCCGTACCCATTCACCAGCTGCAGCCCGGCGACCTGGTTTTCTTTAGCTCCAGCAAAAGCGTCTACAACATTACCCACGTGGGCCTGGTCACAGAGGTGAAGGACGGGGACGAGATCTGGTTCATTCATTCATCCACCTCCCTGGGGGTAAAAGAAGACAACCTGTTTTCCCCGTATTACCAGCGAACCTTTGTAAAGGCGGTAAGGCCGGCCATTTAACGGCAGAGGCACAAAAACGTTATAAGTCAAAATGATGGTTAAGAGATTGATGGGAAGAGAACTTATTTTTTGAAAAACCTTCAAAGAATATAGGCAAGCCTCACTTTCTAATTAAATTTTCTCAAAACCTGCTACCAATTCATTAAGCCCCTGTAGCTAACTAAAACAAAATCTTGAAATTAAGTTGCCCCCGGTCATGGCGTACAAACAAATTTAGTCTCTATATTTGTCGTGTCAATTTACTGACCGCCCAATGATTCCTTCCTCTACGGAGAACTCATTTCCCTTTCTTAGATGCTCTGTTAACATTCTTAATGTTAACTTAACATTAGCTCTGCCTTCTTTTCTATTCACCTGTTTTATTTTTGCACAAAAAAAACCCTTTATGAAAAACCTCTTTACCCGATTGATGCTCATCGTGGTGATGTGTTTGCCGGTGCACCTTAGCTGGGGCCAAGGCGCCACTACCGCCTCTATGAACGGTACTATCACTGACGGTAGTGGAGCTGGCCTGGCCGGTGCTACTATTGTGGCAATTCACACACCTTCCAACACCCAGTACGCGGCTAGCGCCGATGCCAATGGCCGTTTCAACCTGCAAAACCTGCGGGTAGGTGGTCCTTACACCATTACCTCCACATATGTGGGTTACCAAGACCAAAAGAGAGAAAACGTATTCTTAGCGCTTGGCCAAAACCTTAAACTTGATTTCACTTTATCTCAAAGCGCCGTTGGCCTGAGCGAAGTACAGGTAGTAAGCGAGCGCGGCGCTGTGATCAACGCTGACCGTACCGGTGCTTCTACCAACGTTTCTCGTGAGCAGATTGAGCGTCTTCCTACGCTTAACCGCTCTTTAACAGATTTCACCCGTTTAACGCCACAGGCCTCTGGTAACTCTATTGGAGGTGCCAACAACCGTTACAACAACATCACCATTGACGGTGCTGTAAACAATGACGTGTTTGGTCTGGCTGGCAGCGGTACCCCAGGTGGTCAGGCTGGTACGCAGCCTATCTCTCTGGACGCTATTGACCAGATTCAGGTGGTATTGGCTCCTTATGACGTGAAGTCAGGTAACTTTACCGGTGGTGGTATCAACGCCGTTACCCGTTCAGGTACAAATAACATGGAAGGTTCTGTTTACGGCTTTCTGCGTAATGAAAAGACGGTAGGTAAAGACCCTATCACAGACACTAAAGCCGCCGACTTCAAAGACTACCAGACTGGTTTCCGTGTAGGTGGTCCCGTAATCAAAGATAAATTGTTCTTCTTCCTGAACGGTGAGATCACCCGCCGCTCTGAGCCTCTTTTGAACAACCTTGGTGATGCCGGTTCTATTGTACCACAAGCAGATGTAAGAGCTATCTCTGAAAGACTGATCTCTAAGTATGGCTATGACCCAGGCAGCTTCGGTCCATTAGACCGTCGTACTGAAAGCAACAAGTTGTTTGCCCGTTTAGACTGGAACATCTCTAACCTTCATCAGTTAACTCTGCGTCACAACTTTGTTGATGCCTTTGATGACAACATTTCCCGCTCTAACAGCACGTTCCGCTTTGCCAACAACGCGTACGAGTTCTCTAACACCACCAACAGTACCGTAGCTGAATTGAAAAGCCGTTTCTCTGAAAACCTTTCTAACAGCTTAATTGTAGGTTACTCCAGAATCCGTGACAAGCGTGACACCCCAGGTGGCTTGTTCCCACAGGTGACCATCAGATTCAACGGTAGTGGTAGTAACACCATCACCGCTGGTACTGAGCGTAGCTCGGCCTTCAATGAGCTGGATCAGGACATCCTGGAATTCACTGACAACCTGACCCTTTTCAAAGGAAACCACACGTTCACTTTCGGAACGCACAATGAGTTCTTCAGATTCCGGAACCTTTTCGTGAACAACGGTAACGGTTACTTCCAGTTCAACAGCCTGCAAGACTTCCTGGACGAGAAACCTTTCCAGATTGAGCAGACGTACTCCGCAGACCCTACCAACCCTAAACCAGCCGCTAAGTTTGATGCTGCCCAGTTAGGCTTCTACGCCCAGGATGAGATCTCCCTTACTGATAACCTGCGCGTAACGCTTGGTCTTCGTTTAGACGTACCAGTTATGCCAGACACTCCCGCCCGCAATGAGAAGGTAGAGACCGCTTTTGACAAATACCCACAATACACTGACCTGAGAACAGATGACACCCCTAGCGGACAATTGCTATGGGCGCCACGTGCCGGTTTCAACTGGGATGTGTTTGGTGACAAAACCCTGCAACTACGTGGTGGTTCTGGTATCTTCACCGGCCGCGTTCCTTTTGTGTGGTTATCTAACCAATTCACTAACAACGGTATCACGTTCAACTCTTTGTTCTTAGGCAGCCAAACCAAAACCGGTCAGTTTACTTCTAACATTGACGATATCCGTAAATATGGCGCTGCCGGTACTACTTCAGAGATCAACCTGGTAACCTCAGATTTCAAGATCCCACAAACATGGCGTACTAACCTTGCCGCTGACTATGTACTTCCTTTGGGCATTATTGCCACCCTGGAAGGTATCTACTCTAAGACCCTTAACGATATCGTCTACAAAGACATTAACCTGGTGAACCCAATTGCCAGCCTATCTGGTCCAGACAGACGTCCATTGTACCCAACTTCTTCTTCAGCCAGAAGAATTAGCCAGGATTTCACCAACGTTATTCTGTTAGACAACACCAACAAAGGCTATACTTACAGCTTAACTGGTCAGTTACAGAAGAACTTTGACAGCGGCATCAACACCATGGTTGCCTATACTTACGGTGAGTCTAAAGACGTGAACAGCGGTGCCAGCAGCACAGCTAGATCTAACTGGCAGTTTAACCAGGTGGTAACAGACCCTAACAACCCTGAGCTTTCCTACTCTCGCTTTGACATCCGTCACCGCGTAATTGGTTCTGGTGGTTATACCATCAAATGGTTGAACAACTTCAGCACCTCCATCTCTCTGTTCTATGAAGGACAATCTGGTTCTCCGTTCACGTACCTGTACTCTCAAGACTTGAACTCTGATGGAAACACTGGTAATGACCTGATGTTTGTACCACGTGTAAGAGAAGACATTGTTCTAAATGATGTTAAAAACTCTGCCGGCGTGGTAACCCTTTCTGCTGACAAGCAGTGGGAAGATCTTAATGCCTTCATTGAGAATGATGAGTACCTGAAAACCCGCAGAGGTCAGTACACTGAGCGTAACGGTGCCCGCACTCCTTGGACTCACCGTGTAGACCTACGCGTTGCCCAGGATATCTTCGCTGACCTTGGTGGAAAAAACCACACCTTGCAGTTAACGCTAGATGTGTTCAACGTAGGTAACGCTATCAACCAAGACTGGGGACGTAGCTACTTCGTAAACAATGCGGCCGTTGAGTTGGTAAGATTCGCTTCCCGTGATGCTAACAACCGTCCTTCTTTCACCTTTAACAAGCCAGCTGCAGATGTTTGGACTACTTCCTTCTCTTCAAGATGGCAAGGACAAGTTGGTCTGCGTTATATCTTCAAATAATCAATCTCTGATTACTTTCTAAAGAAGGGGCCGAAACTTAGTTTCGGCCCCTTCTTCTTTTATAGACCAATCTATAAACAGCCTTTTGCATGTGTTAACCTGGTCTAGGTGAATAGGCGTTTTAAGGCTGTTTTGGCAAAAATGGGCCTAAAACGGAAATTAGAAGCGCCATAGCCATGGGATTAAATTCACCTGCCGTTCTAATCCTTGCCAGTTGAGACCGCCAAAATAAGGCTTCTTCAAGAGAACATTCAGATAAGACAATGATTACCAATCACTTTCTCTTCAGCATTAAACTTAGCTTTTAGTTCAAGGCATCAGGTGAGGCAGCAGGCGAAAGGGAAAAACAAAAAAGATGGATTATTTTCACCGTTTAGCCCATTAAAAATTTGGCAGTTACTAAAAACCGTCTTACTTTTGTAACATCAAAACGGGGGATTAGCTCAGCTGGCTAGAGCGCTTGCATGGCATGCAAGAGGTCATCGGTTCGACTCCGATATTCTCCACGTTTCTAAAGCACTTATAAGGTAAAACTTGTAAGTGCTTTTTTGTTTTGGCTGACCCCTGCGCACAATAAAAAAGGCGCACCGTTCAGGTGCGCCTTTTTTGACAGCCAGCAAGGCTGTTAAGCTTCCGATTACCTTACAGACTTTTCGTGGCTAATGCGTGTTTGGTTAATTCTTCCTCTAGTTCACCGGCGGCCAGGGCACAGACCACCTCTATCTTGGAATACAGGGCAAACACCATGCTCATGGTCTCTTCGCTCACGTCATCTTGGGTATCTGTCGCGATGATGTTGGCCGCAAAGGCCTGGATGGCTTTGGCGATGCCTTCAAACTCTGGGTTGATGCCCATGGTAGAGAAGGTGGGGATGATGGAATGGGTGGCATTCTTGAGCGCCAACCAGTCTTTCTGGTCAATGGCCTTTTTCATGTTCACCACCAACTGCGGAATCTCCTGCAGGTAAAGCTGGATCATTTCTACCAAACGGACATCATTTTTGGTAATGCGCCGCAGGTAGTCAAAATTGACGCAGGTAAGTGGTTGGGTCTGCAGGTCTTCCCGGTCCTGGTAAACGGTATTCTTGGCGTAGTCAGAGTTTTTAAGGTACTTGATGATCTTGCTGTAAAGCACCTTGTCATCAATGGGCTTGGAGATGTAGTCATTCATGCCCACGGCCTTGCATTTTTCCACATCTACGGTGGTCACATCGGCGGTGAGGGCGATAATAGGAACGGTGAGGTTCATTTGGTTTCTGATATACTCGGTGGCCTCAAAGCCGTTCATCTCGGGCATCTGTAGGTCCATGAGCACAATGTCATACCGGTTGTGGCTCAGCATCTCAACAGCTATTTTCCCGTTGCCCGCCACTTCCATCTCAAACCCGAACTCTTCCAGCAGGGTTTTCATCAATAGTTGGTTCAGGGCTATATCTTCCACCACCAGAATCTTCACGTCTTTGAAGCCAGCCTCCAGTTCAATGCCTAGGCCGGTTTCAGATTCTGGTTTTTCCTGGGTTTTATTGAAACTGAGGATAAAGCTGAACGTGGAGCCCTCCCCTACCTTGCTCTTTACCGTAATGGTGCCGCCCTGCGGTTCTACCAGGTTCTTTACAATGGCCAGCCCCAGACCGGTGCCGCCGTACAACCTGGACGTGCCGCTGGTGGCCTGCTGGAAATTATCAAACACCGTGCTCAGCTTTGATTCCTCAATGCCAATACCGGTGTCTGTCACAGAGAATTCCAGGATCACTTTTTCGGCGTCCTGTACCAACATGCGCGCGCCCACGGTAATCTTGCCTTGGGTAGTGAACTTAACGGCGTTACTGACCAGGTTTAAGATAATCTGGTGCAGGCGCACGGGGTCACCCACCACCACCTCTGGTATTTTAGAGTCATATTCAATGGCCAGTTCCAGGTTGCGTTCCTGAATCTTGGTTTCAAACAGGTGCACCATGGCAAAGATGGAGGCCGACAGTTTGAAGGGAATCTGCTCAAACGACATTTTACCCGCATCAACCTTAGCCAGGTCCAGAATGTCATTAATAAGCACAATAAGGGCATCGCCGCTCAGCTTAATGGCATTGAGGTACTCTTGCTGCTTATCGGTAAGCTCGGTTTTCAGGACTACTTTGGTAAACCCGATGATAGCGTTCATAGGCGTCCTGATCTCATGGCTCATGTTGCTCAGGAACTGCTGTTTGGCTTTTACGGCGTCTTCGGCAATACTGGTGGCCAGTTCGGCTTTGAGCTGGGCTTCCTCGGCCTGGACCATGGCCAGTTCCGCGGCAATTTTGGCTTCGTTCAGTTCGGTGGCAATCCGTTTCTGGTCGGTCACGTCACGGGCCACAATCACCACGCCCAATACATCTCCCTGGTCGTTTTTGTAGACCGAGCCATTGAAGAGCACATCGGTTAGTTTGCCGTCTTTGTGGCGCAAGGTAAGGGGCGAATCTGCCACGGCGCCCTTGGCGAACACCTCCTGGTAAACCTCGCGGGCCATCTGGGAGTCTGTGAAATAGGTAAAGAAATCAGACCCGATGAGTTGTTCACGTTCAATGCCGGTAATGTTCACCGTGGCCTGGTTCATGTCTGTGATCTTGCCTTCGGGGCTAATGGTTACCAGCGGGTCACGGCTGGCTTCTATCAAGCCACGGGCGTAATTGGCAATACGGAGCTCGGCGGCCCGCTTTATTTTCTCATCGTTCTGGAAGGCCAGCTCCTTGTTGGCCAGGACTAATTCCGCGGCACGTTTCTCTTTTTCATCATTCTGAAAGGCCAGCTCAATATTGGCGATGCTCAGTTCGGCGGCCCGTTTCTCTTTCTCATCATTCTGAAAAGCTAACTCTTTATTAGCCACGCTAAGCTCTGCAGCCCGTTTCTCCTTTTCGTCATTCTGAAAAGCCAGCTCCTTGTTAGCTACACTAAGTTCAGCCGCGCGTTTCTCTTTCTCATCATTTTGGAAAGCTAACTCCTTGTTTGCCACGCTGAGCTCGGCCGCCCTTTTCTCTTTTTCATCGTTTTGGAAAGCTAACTCTTTGTTAGCCACGCCCAGTTCAGCGGCACGTTTTTCCTTTTCGTCATTCTGGAAGGCCAGCTCTTTATTAGCAACACTCAATTCAGCGGCCCGCTTTTCCTTTTCATCGTTTTGGAAGGCCAATTCTTTGTTGGCGATGCTCAGTTCCTGGGCCCGTTTCTCCTTTTCGTCGTTCTGGAAAGCCAACTCTTCATTGGCGATGCTCAGTTCCTGAGCACGTTTCTCCTTTTCGTCGTTCTGGAAAGCCAGCTCAGTGTTGGCAATGCCCAATTCCTGCGCCCTTTTCTCTTTCTCGTCGTTCTGGAAGGCAAGTTCCTGGTTGGCAACACTTAATTCATTGGCCCGCTTCTCTTTCTCATTATGCTGGAAAGCCAGTTCTTTGTTGGCGAGGCGCAATTTAGAGGCCCATTTCTTTTCGGCGGTTTCGCGGGCTACCATTACGGCTCCCTGCAACGTTCCTTCCTCGTCTTTGTACACAGAGCCAGTGACAAGCACCTCTGAGAGGGTGCCGTTGGCATGGCTTAGGGTGAAGGGAACGTTAGCCAGATCGCCTTTCTCCACCACTTGGGTGAACATGTCGCGCACGTTACCGGGCTTGGTGAAACAGGTGAAGAAATCTAAGCCTATGAGGTTTTCCCGCGCAACCCCTGTCATGGTTACGGTTGCTTCGTTGGCGTCTATAATGTTGCCTTGCAGGTTCACGGTGACCAACAGGTCGCGGCTGGCCTCAATTAAACGGCGGTATCTTTTTTCACTTTCTTTCATGGGACTGGAAATTACTGCGCTCACCTTATCACAGGTAAGCAATTTGTGGGTGGTTCAACCAGTGTTTCTAAGTCAGCGAAAAGGAGGCCCTAAGCCTCAAAAGAGAAGACGGACCTGATTCTGTAGCGAAGGATGGGTGAGTTGTCGGCAAACCCTACTGATAGTATGTAAGATACGTCTTTTAAAAACGGTATCACTTTATATTTCAGCAAATGCCCTACCAGGTCCGTTATGTAAGGGTTCCGGACGCCGGAGGGCTCTACCCTCCAGGAAACCAGGGAATGGATTGGCAAAGAAAGTGAGAACTCTAACCTGTAATTTCCCAGGCAAAAAGAAGGGCCGGTTACGTAACGCAACCGGCCCTTCTTTTTGAGAAACTCTTTCTTTAGCCTTTCTTGAACAGCGGCCGAACCAGCCTCACTATCTTATCAATAAAGAAGCCTAAAACCACGCCACCTAAAGCTAAGACCACCACTTTTACCACCCAGGCCAGGGCCGGAATGCCAGATAGGGAATGTTCCAGGCTTTCTAATGGGTGGTGCAGGAAGGGAAGCCCATGGGCAATGATTTCAGCGCCTACCCAGAGCATGGCCGCCGTGCCTACGTAGCCCAGGAAACTCAAGAAGTGCGGCATGGATTTAACAATCCCGCGCCCAATCTTCTGAGTGGCAGGATGGAATTTGTCCTGGGCCATGTGCACCCCAATATCATCTGCTTTCACAATCAAGCCCACAAACCCGTACACGGCCGCCGTGATAAAAACAGCCACACTCACCATCACCGCAATCTGGTTAAGCAGGGGCTTGTCTGCTACGGTAGCATAGGCAATGGCCATGATCTCAGCCGAAAGGATAAGGTCAGTACGCACCGCACTGCCCACCCGCTCCTTTTCCAGTTCCTCTGGGGTAATAGTTTCTATCCCCTCCGTTGGCTGGTCATGGTCCTCTGGGTGCTTGCTGAACATGGAATGCACCTTCTCATACCCTTCATAACAAAGATAAGACCCGCCCAGCATGAGAATGGGCGTGATAGCCCAGGGCGCGAAGAAGCCCAGCAACAAGGCCGCCGGGGCCAGAATGAGCAGTTTATTGATCACCGACTTTTTAGCGATCTGGAAAATGATGGAAAGCTCCCTTGACGGGTCAAGCCCCACCACGTATTTGGGCGTCACGGCGGTGTCATCTATCACAATGCCAGACACCTTGCCAGTGGTTTTGGCCACCTGCGTGGGAACGTCGTCCAGGCTGGCGGCACTTACTTTCACCAGGGCGGCTATATCATCTAAAAGCGCGAGAAGGCCAGTAGCCATATTGTTTCTTTAAGTGGAGGGATTCAAAGATTTATGTGCTGAACGTTTATTAAGCCCCAGAGTTCTATCTAACCTGAAGCCTGCCTTGCGTTACCGGCTAAAGCCGAAGTTCTGGCAAAACGTCTGCTCAAAGGTAAGGGAACCATCCTGAAACGCAATAAAACACACAGGTGTCACAGCTGCCTTCCCCCAGCAACCATAAACCGCTATCCAGTACTTTAGTTTTCTGTTTTAGGTCCTTTTCCCAAAAAACAGGCCTAAAACAGAAAGCCTCCCCTAAATTTCTCAGAGGAGGCTTTCTGAATAATTCATCTTGCCTGATGGCTATACAAACAGCCCTTCCACAGACAGGTAGCGTTCGCCGGTGTCATAGCAGAAGGTAAGGATACGGGTGCCCAGTTCTACTTTAGCCAATTGCTGCGCCACCGCAGCCAAAGAGCCACCTGAGGAGATACCCATGAAGATCCCCTCTTCCTTGGCGGCCCGGCGGGCGTAGTCAAAGGCTTCCTGCTGGGTAACCTGGATCACGCCGTCCAATAGGGAGGTGTCCATGATCTTGGGAATAAAGCCTGCGGCCAGCCCCTGGATGGGGTGCGGACCTGGGGCACCGCCGCTCAGCACCGGCGACAAAGTAGGCTCCACGGCAATGACCTTTAAGTTGGGAAATTTCTGCTTCAATACTTTGCCAACGCCGGTAATGTGTCCGCCGGTGCCCACGCCGGTAATCAGGTAATCCACCCCGTCAGGGAAGTCTTGGAGAATCTCCTGGGCAGTGGTATCAATATGTACCTGGGTGTTGGCTTCGTTCTCAAACTGCATGGGAATCCAGGCGTTTCCGTCTTCAGCGGCCATCTCATGGGCCCGCTCAATGGCGCCTTTCATGCCCTTTTCGCGCGGCGTCAATTCCAGTTCCGCGCCGTAGGCAGCCATCAGGCGGCGGCGCTCAATGGACATGGACTCCGGCATGACCAAGGTCAACGGGTGACCTTTCACAGCGGCCACCATGGCTAAGCCAATGCCGGTGTTGCCGGAGGTAGGCTCAATAATGCGTCCGCCGGGTTTTAAGGCCCCGCGCCGCTCGGCGTCTTCCACCATAGACAGGGCTATGCGGTCTTTAATGCTTCCGCCGGGGTTGGCCCGCTCCAGTTTCACCCACACCTGGGCCTCTGGGCCAAATATCCGGTTAATGCGCACCACGGGCGTGTTGCCAATGGTCTGTAAGATGTTTTCTGCTTTCATATAAGTTCTTAATTCAAAATGGCTTAAAGAGACCCATCTGGGCTGGATGGGCACTGAAATTCTCCATACCTCTATCAAGGTAGTAGACTAAAAAGAAAAATAAAAAGGACGCGGTTAGATGGAAAAATCCAGGATATCTTCCGGGGCCTCAGACCGGCTTACCTTTATCTGGGCCCGGTGGTACAGCCGCGAATAAGGTGGTACGCTATCGGTGAGCCATACGTTACCGCCAATGATGCTGTGCGAACCAATGACTGTATTCCCGCCCAATATGGTAGCGCCCGCGTAAATGACCACGTGGTCTTCAATGGTAGGATGGCGTTTGAGGTCTACCATGTATTTGGCTACGCTCAGCGCTCCCAGCGTGACACCCTGGTAGAGTTTCACGTACTTGCCAATAACGGTGGTCTCCCCTATCACTATACCAGTGCCGTGGTCAATGCACACCGGAAAACTAATCTTGGCCCCCGGGTGAATGTCAATACCCGTGCGGCTGTGCGCCGATTCTGACAAGATGCGCGGCAACAACGGAACCCCTGCCTGGTAAAAAAAATGCGCTATTCTATATACCGCCAAGGCATAGAAACCCGGGTAAGAGCGCATCACCTCTTCAATGTGCCGGGCGGCAGGGTCTTCCTCCAAAATAAACTGGGCGTCTGCAATCAGCTGCTCGTGCAGGCGGGGCAGTTCGGCCATGAATTGCTCCACCGTCTGGGCAGCCGGGGCCGGACTTAAATGCAGGATCCCCTCCAGCATAGACTCCAGTTCCTTTTCCAGGAAACTGGCTTCCTGGGCCAGCTCTTTGGCAGAGGCAATGGGCTGCTCGGCCAAAGGCGGAAATAGCATCTGCAGCAACCGGTCCAGAAACTGGCAGAGCAGCGTGGTAGGTATCCGGAGCTGGTTTTGCTGGTGCAGCCCCCAAAGCCGTTGTAAAAATGATTCTTCCATATGATTATCCTTACGATATTTTTCCCGGAAGGAACTATTGGTTGCCTTCTTTCAACCGCAGCAAGGGTAAAACCTCTTTCCCTAGCTTTTGGTTTTTCGTGGTTTAGTAAAGTATAGCAGGGCGTTTTGAGCCTGTTTTCAGAAAAACGGGCCCAAAACGCCGCCGGAGCGTCTGTCTTTCTCCTACTTCTTCTTATCTGGTTTCTAGGTCTTACGTTTTTAAACAGTACGCGTAAGTAAAGGCTTTCCTGTAACTTCACGGCTTATGGCATTCTGGGATAATATTTTTGGCAAGAAACCACCGCAACAGGGCAAACCGCAACTTTCTGTGCAGGAGCGGGTGAGCGCACTAAAACACTTGCCGCCCTTCCTTAAAATGGTGTGGCAGACCAACCCGCGCATGGCCATGGTCAACGTGGTACTGCGCCTGCTCAGGGCGGCGGTCCCTGTGGCCATGCTCTACGTGGGCCAGCTGATCATTGACGAAGTGCTCCGGCTGACCCAGACCAACGACAAGTTGCTGGGCTACCTGCTCACGCTGGTGGCCATTGAGTTCGGACTGGCCGTGGTCTCTGATTTCCTGAACCGGGGCATTGCCCTCATTGATGGGCTCCTGGGCGACCTGTTTGCGAACCAGTCCTCCATCCGGCTCATGGAGCACGCCGCCGAACTGGACCTGGACCAGTTTGAGGACTCGGCTTTCTATGACAAACTGGAGCGGGCCCGCCGGCAGACCCTGAGCCGAACAATTCTCATGAGCCAGGTGCTGGGCCAGATGCAGGACCTTTTGACCATGGTCTTTCTGGCCGCCGGTCTTATTGCCTTCTACCCGTGGTTGTTGCTTCTATTGTTAATAGCGGTACTGCCTGCGTTTCTGGGCGAGTCGCACTTCAATGAGCGCAGTTACTCTTTGGTGCACGGCTGGACCCCGGAACGCCGCGAGCTGGATTATCTGCGCCAGACCGGCGCCAGCGATGATACGGCAAAGGAAGTCAAGATCTTCGGGCTTTCAGATTTCCTGACCAACCGCTTTAGGGAGCTTTCCACCAAATTTTATCTGGATAACAAGAAACTGGCCACCCGCCGGGCCGGCTGGGGCAGCGTGTTTGCCGCACTGGGCAGCGCCGGCTATTACGGGGCTTATGTGTACCTGGTATTGCAAACCGTAAAAGGCCAGGTTTCCCTGGGGCAGCTCACGTTTCTGGCCGGTTCTTTCATGCGCCTTCGGGGCTTGCTGGAATCTGTGTTGAATCGCTTCACCAGCGTGGCCGAAGGCGCCTTGTACCTCCAGGATTTCTTTGATTTCTTTGAGTTGCAGCCCCGCATTACCCGTCAGTCCACGGCCCCGCCTTTCCCCAGACCTATCCGGCATGGCTTCACCTTTGAGAACGTAGGCTTCCAGTACCGAAACTCAGAAAAATGGGCCATCCGTCACCTCAACTTCACCCTGCATGCCGGCGAAAAGCTGGCGCTGGTAGGCGAAAACGGCGCCGGCAAGACCACCTTGGTTAAGCTGCTTTCCCGCCTCTATGACCCTACCGAAGGCCGTATTCTGTTAGACGGTATTGACCTGCGCGAATATGACCCCGCCGAGCTGCGCCGCGAGATTGGCGTGATCTTCCAGGATTTCGTTCGGTTCCAGATGACGGCGGGTACCAACATCGCCATTGGCCGCATAGACCAGAAAGAAAACCAGCCCCGCATTGAATCTTCGGCGCAGCAAAGCCTGGCAGACACGGTCATCGACAAACTTCCCGAGGGCTACGATCAGGTCATTGGTCGGCGTTTCAATAAAGGCGTGGACCTGTCTGGTGGCGAATGGCAGAAGATAGCCCTGGGCCGCGCCTACATGCGTGACGCCCAGCTTTTGATCCTGGACGAGCCCACCGCCGCCCTGGACGCCCGAGCCGAGCACGAAGTATTCCAACGCTTCTCAGAACTCACCAAAGGCAAAACCGCCGTCCTCATCTCCCACCGCTTCTCCACCGTCCGCATGGCAGACCGGATTCTGGTGATTGAGAACGGGCAGTTTGTGGAAATTGGCTCGCATGAGGAGTTACTGGCGAAGGGCGGCCGCTACGCGGAGTTGTTCAGGTTGCAGGCGAAAGGATATTTGTAGAAGGGGATTCTGTTATGGCTTTCGCCATTGGATGAAGAATTTGCTTTTGCCTTGTAGTTGCGGCTTTTCTATGGCTTCAAAAGCTGAGTTGTTTCATCTTCTCGCTCCGAGCGCTCACGGCCGCGGGGCCCCGCAGGGCCTGCCGCTCATCGCGGCACCGGGTCGAGTGCTAGGCGCTCAGACGAAAGGCTGGAATAGGAAAAGAGGGGGAAGTTGCTGTTTTAAGCCCATTTCCCGGAAAACAACCTCAAAACATTATAGCGGTACTTAAACGCAGACTCTCCTCTTGAGGATTGCCCAAACGAGAGTTTGGGGCAGCGAGCGCAACTCTGCAGAGGGGTGTTTACACAGGAGAGAACGCATCCCCCTACCCCCTTTAAAGGGGGTAGGGGGATGACACGCTTATTCTTATCATAAACCTATTTTGAGCCCATTTTTCCAAAAATTGGCCTAAACTCATTACAGGCTGCACCAACTAAACCGCCTCTTCCCGCTTCGGGAACCGGCCTACCAACACAAACAGGAACGCCACAAAACATAAGGCCGCTGCCGACCAGAACACGTAAGGGATAGCTTCTACCCGTTTATCATACACAGACGCGGAAAGAAAAGCACCCAGACCAATGCCGGCTTCCAGGGCGATGTAGACGGTGGCCATGGCGCGGCCGCGGCGGTTGGCGTGGCTGAGGTCAATGGTCCAGGCGTAGAGCGTGGGAGAATTCATGCCAGTGCCAATCCCGTAGAGCACGGCCGCTCCCAGGAACATCATTTTTGAATCGGCGAAGCCGAGGACCAGCATGCCCAGGGCCATCATAAACGTGGAGATGCGTAGGACCGGCACCCGCCCAAACCTATCGGAGGCTCGGCCCGCCAGGAACCGGATCCCGATGGAAGAAACCGTGTAAAACGTAAAGAACAGGCCTTTATTGGGAATGCCCAGGTGTTGGCTGAAATCTGGGGTAACTGTGAGCACGGCGCCGTAGCAGAATAGCGTGAGTAGCATCACCACAAACGGAGGCCACACCCGGGGCTCAAAAATCTCATCCTTCTTGATGCGTAGTAGCCCCAACCTGAATTTCTGCGGATTCACGAGAGTTTCTTTCTGATTTAAAAGCACGAGCACCGCTAGCAGGGCCATGCCGGAGGAGGCGTAAAAAAGAGCGTCTAAGGTAAAATACCGGCTGAACTCCCCGCCAATGGCCGGACCGGCGGCAAGCCCTAAACTTCCGGCCAGGCCGAAGACCCCGATGGCAGCACCACGTTTTTCCAGGGGCACAATGTCTGCGATGTAGGCAGATTCGCCAGTAGGTGTGAAACCGGTGGAGAACCCATGGACCAGGCGCAACAGCAGGAAAGCGGTAACCGTGGTGAGCAAAGGGTACAGCAGACTGCACAGCACGCAGACCGCCACCCCAAAATAAATGACCGGCATACGGCCGATGGTGTCGGTGAGCTTGCCGGAGAAAGGGCGTGACAGTCCGGCGGTAATGGTAAAAAGCCCCACAATATAGCCTTTGTACTCTGCCCCGCCCAGGCTGGTGAGGAAATTGGGCAGCTCCGGGATGATCATGTTGAAGCTAGCCGAGAACAGGAAGGAACTCAAACACAGCAACCAGAACCGGAGGGAGTAAACGTCTGTAGAAGCGGTAGGCATAATAGGTGCAAAGGTCTTAAAATTTGGATCAGCCTTGCTGCTGTTTTTGCGCTATTTTCTGAAAAACAGGGCAAAAACGCCTTCGGGCTTGGGCTTGCCTCTGGATAGGTGCCGCAGACTCAGGACAGTTTTGTATCTTCCGCAGCCCAACCACACCCTATGAACTACTCTTTCAAAATTATTGCCGCCATGCTGCTTTTAGCGGCCGCGGCCTGTACGCCCCCTGCCCAGCAAAGTGGCAGTACTGCCGTCAATAAATTCAGTGATGCCACCCTCCGCAGAATCTACACCCTGCAGGATGAACGCAAAACTCAGGACCTGCTGCCTTTCCTGGGGCGCCCCGAAACCATGTACCGGCGTGAGGCTGCCCTGGCGTTTGGGTCGGTGCAGGACAGCACGGCTATTCCGGCCTTGAGTGCCTTGCTGCAGGACCAGGAGGCCGAGGTGCGAAAGGCCAGCGCCTACGCCTTGGGTCAGATTGGCAAAACCGCCGCCGAGACCGCCTTGATGGAGGCGTATCAGCGGGAGCAGAACATTTCGGCCCGGGCCGAGATCCTGGAAGCCTGGGGCAAGTGCGCCACCCAGAACGGATTTGATATGATTGCCCGTTACACGGCGCAGGCCAATATGGAAGGCGCTCAAGCCTGGGCCCTGTACCGGGCCGGCCAACGCAAACTCAACCATGCCCCTGCTCTGACTAAAGCCGCGGCGCTGTTGACTTCTACCCAGGAAGATGCCCGCCTGGGCGCTGCGCATTTTGTGGGCCGGACCGCCAAACTGGACCCCAGCGCCATTAAAGAGCAGCTGTTCACTACGGTGCAGCAAGACAAAAGCGCTAATGTGCGCATGGCCGTTATGCTGGCGCTGGGCAAAATGAAGGATACGGTGGGCGTGGCCCGAGTGGTGAGTCAGGCCCTGCAGAAGGACGCTGATTACCGGGTGCGCCTGAGTGCCGTTCGGCCCATGAACCAACTGGCCTACGCCGCGGTGCAAGCTGCCGCCTGGAATGCCTTACTTGATGCGCACCCGCACGTGGCCCTCAGCGCTGCCGAATATCTGGCCGCCAAGGCCCCGGCCGCAGAAGCCAGCCGACTGCAGGAAGCTGCCGCCAAACAAAAAGACTGGCGCGTGCGCGCTACCTTGTTTGGGGCCGCTTTGGCCGCTACTCCAGTACCTCAGAAAAGTGCCGTTGGTCAGCAAATACAGCAGCGATTTAAAGCGGCCAGCAACCCGTATGAAAAAGCAGCTCTGCTCACCGCCCTGAGCAAAGACCAGAGCCAGTACCCTTTTATTGAACAACAGACCTTCAACGCGCCGCACCCAGCGGTGAGCACCTCGGGCATTGAGGCGTTGGTGGCTATAAGAGGGCAGAAAAGCTTTGAGGCCTCGGCAGGGCCGGCTTTTAACCAATTGTTCCAGAGAGCGATTCAGTCTGGCGACGTAGCGTTGGTGGGCATTGCCGCCGGTGCTATCCGCAACCCGGAACTGGGTTTGAAGAACGCCTATGCAGACCGCTCCTTCCTGACCCATGCCCGCGACAAACTCACCCTTCCCCGCGACATAGAAACCTACCTGGAACTGCAGAAAACGCTGGACTTCCTGGAAGACAAAACTTCGGCGCCTACGCCGGCTACTCCCTTTACGCATCCTATCAATTGGGCCACAGTTAATAAGCTGGCCAAAAACCAGAAGGCCCGCCTGAAGACCTCCAAGGGCGATATCATCTTTGAATTGTTGGTAGAAGATGCTCCTGGTTCGGTGGCCAATTTTGTGGAGCTGTTGGAGAAAGGCTTCTATAACGGCAAGAACTTCCACCGGGTGGTGCCTAACTTCGTGGCCCAGGGCGGCTGTCCCCGCGGCGACGGCTGGGGCTCCACCGACTACGCCATCCGCTCTGAGTTCGCAGATTTGAACTACCTGGAAGGCTACGTAGGCATGGCCAGTGCCGGTAAAGACACCGAGAGCTGCCAATGGTTCATCACCCACTCGCCCACCCCGCACCTGGACGGCAAATACACCATCTTCGCCAAAGTAGTGAAAGGCATGGACGTGGTGCACCAACTGAATATTGGGGATAGGATTGAGAAGGTGGAGTTGGTAAGATAACTATCCTATATATACTAGCTGAGCAGAAAATAAAATGAGGTCAATTGTTCTTTGGATTATCAATTTGAGTTCTTTTGCCTTCGCCTTTATTTTTGGCGTTACTTGGTTCTCCAGGCTTCGCTTAAAATATAATGAGGAAGGCAATTACTTTGATCCTAATTCTTTGGTTATTTATGACCGTGACGCATTTTTAGTTTATGGAGCATTAACTCTGCTCTTTATTTTGGTTGGAGCCATTAGTTGGATATATACAGCTAAAGCAAATAAAACCAAGCCAAAGAAGTTGAATACTGACATTAAAGCAGAATGAAGTTAAGCAAAAGGTAATATCTCACTTTTGTCATCCTGAAAGGATCTTGTGGGCGAGTTAGAAAAGCATTAAATACACGCTACTGCCGGTCGCCCACAAGATCCTTTCAGGATGACAGAGAGAAAAACTAAGCATATTATAACCCTATATAAAAATGAGAAAGCCACTCCCATGGGAGTGGCTTTCTCATTTTTATAAAATCTATTTTGAGCCTATTTTCCCGAAAACAGCCCTAAAACACTCTACGCCGTAGGGTGCTGTGGCACAAAGACCACTTTCTTTGTCTCAAAAAACTCTTCCTGGAAATACTGGTTCAGGTCATAGACCTGGTGCACAAGGCCAGACTCCGCTAGTTCTTCGGTGAGGTCACCGCCTTTGAGGTAGTAGAGGCCCTGCTCGGGTACAGATTCTTTCTTAAAGCTGAACTGAATCCATTGGTAAAAGGTAGCTAGGCGGGCTACGGCGCGGCTCACAATGAAGTCGTATTTCTCATGCACCTGCTCGGCGCGGGTGTGGCTGGCGCGTACGTTCTGCAGCTTCAATTCATGGGCAATTTCTTCCACCACGTGTATTTTCTTGCCAATGGAGTCTACCAGGTGAAACTTCACCTCAGGGAACAGAATGGCCAATGGCAGCCCTGGCAGACCGCCCCCGGTGCCCACGTCCATGACAGAAGTGCCCGCCGGGAACTGCACCACTTTGGCAATGCCTATAGAATGCAGCAGATGGTTCACCATCAGGTTCTCGGTGTCTTTGCGCGAGATCACGTTTATTTTCTCGTTCCACTCCACATATAGTTCCGCTAGGCGGGCAAACTGCTGCTGTTGCTCTGGCGTGAGATCAGGGAAATAATGGGTCAGGATATTCACGGAGGCTGCGTTCATGGGCCAAAGATAAGGAAACGAGTCCTGAGTTCTGAGTCTTGAGTTCTGAGTTTGCACAAGGTCTTCCTTGCATTAGTGTTTAGAGTCTATTTTTCAGGAAACAGGGTAAAAGTAGGGACAGGGCTTGACCTGTCCGAAACGGTTCTGGCAGTAAGTAGCTTCTAGTTGGAAAACTGCCCTTTCTCTACAATTAGGCTTTTCTGCTTGGCAGGCGCAGGTTGCGTGGGGAACCGCATCGGACAGGTCAAGCCCTGTCCCTACAACGTTCCCATTCGGCCCTGTTTTGGGGTTATTTTACCAAAAACAGGCCTGAAACAGATAGAGCAGCCTTTGGGGCTGCTCTATCTGTTTCATCTTTATTGTGCTACCTGATACGCACTACGTGCTACTAAATAAGGTGCTTCTTGTTTTTTACCATGTCATAGAGCAACTCACGGGCGCGGTGCAGCTGGGCCTTTACGGTTCCCAGGGGTGCGTTCAGCTCAGTGGCTATTTCCTCGTAAGAGAGCTCGTCAAAGTAGCGCAGGGTTACCAGGCGCTGGTATTTGTCTGGCAGCTTGCTTACAATGTACTGCATGATCTCAATCTTCTGGTTCTTGATGGCCGTCTCCTGAGGGTTCAGGTTGTTGTCCTTGAAATCAATGGTGATCTCATCGCCGTTATCGATCTTGATGGCCGAGTCAATGCTCATAGTCTTGATCTTGTTCTTCCGGATGAAGTCAATACAGTTGTTGGTGGCAATTCTAAACAGCCAGGTACTAAAGGCGTACTCTGGGTTGAATTTGTGGAGGTTACGGAAGGCTTTCGCGAATGCTTCAATGGTGAGATCTTCGGCGTCATCGGCGTTACGCACCATCTTCAGGACCACGTGATAAACTGGCTTCTTGTAAATCTGCATCAGTTCCGCGTAGGCCTTCTCATCCCCCTCCTCTACCGCTGACTGGATCAGTTTAAAATCGTGTTTCGCTTTCGCGGAAAATTGCTTGTTTACTTCCATCTTATCTTTTTAGTCATTAATACAGAGATGCCAATCCCTATATAGTTGAGATAATACCCTAGTTCCAGAACAGGCAAGAGCCACCAGGAGAGTGGATCTTGCAGTCGGCGGGCTACCGCCATGTAAATTGCCCAGACCGCCACGTACCTTGCTCCAATAATAACGCCAACATAAGGCGTTTGGTGCTGCAAGCCTAAAAGAACTAGTGATATTATATAAAATAATATATTTGACAGGACAAAAAGTCCGATTCTGAACCGCTCTGCGCCAGAATACTGGCGACCTGCCGCCATGTGTCTCCGCTTCTGTTTCCACCAGTTGCGCCACTTCGTCTCGGGGGAGCTTTGCGTGTGGCTCTCGGCGTCCAGCATGATCTGTACGGTTGAATGCCGCGCGGCCTCCTGCACAAATAAATCATCGTCGCCGCCCAGTGATCTGATGTGGGAGGAAAACCCTTTGTTCCGGAAGAAAGTCGATTTTGTATAAGCCAGATTTCGGCCGACACCCATGTACGCTTTGCCCCGCTTGGCAAACGACAGATACTGCATCGCGGTCAAGAAGGTTTCAAACCGAATTAAATGATTTAAGAATCCATATATCTGCATATACGGAGAAACGCCTAAAACGATGTCGTTCCCGCCCACAAAACCACCGGCCATGCGCTGTGCCCAGCGGTCAGAAGCCGGCCGGCAATCTGCGTCTGTAAAGAGAAGGTGCTCATTTTGAGCTGCTTTCACGCCAAGGAAAAGAGCGTATTTCTTGGGGCTCATGAGCGCCGGCGTTTCCTTTACCCGCACTAATTTAAGGCAAGGATTTTCCAACTGATATTCTTTCACCAGCACGTGGGTGCCGTCCCAGGAGCGGTCATCAATAAGGATAACCTCATAGGGCTGCGGGTAGTCCTGCTGCAGCAATAAGGGCAACAACTCCTGCAGGTTCTCTACCTCATTGTGGGCGGCCACTAGAATAGAGAGCGGCGGCAAGGCGGCGGGGTCCTGCGGCACGGGGTCTTTGTGGAACGCCAGCGGCAGAAAGTAATAAAGCTCATAGAAAAACTGCACCAGCACACAGGCACCTAGCAGGTATAGGAGAAAATTCTGGAGTAGAAGTGTGTAATCCAAGGCGAATGAAAACTGAAACCAAAAATAGCACAAATTTTGGTGTGCCCCGCAACGCCCGGGCGGTGAAACGGGCGGTTGTTTGTATCTTTGCTGTTTGGAGAAGCGGTTATAGTCAAAAGCGTGGCCCGTAACCTCACAAGAAGGCTTCCCCAGCACTTTACCTATTGCACATGACCTTTGATTTAGTAGCGAAAGATCCCGCTTCCAAAGCCCGGGCCGGGGTACTCACCACCGCCCACGGCAATATACAGACCCCTATTTTTATGCCGGTGGGCACCGCCGGTACCGTAAAGGCTGTGCACCAGCGCGAACTCAAAGAAGACGTAAAGGCCCAGATCATTTTGGGCAACACCTATCACCTGTATTTAAGGCCGGGCCTGGGCGTGCTGGAGAAAGCCGGCGGCCTGCATAAATTCAACGGTTGGGACTTCCCCATCCTAACCGACAGCGGCGGGTACCAGGTTTTCTCGCTTTCAGGCACCCGCAAGATCATTGAGGAAGGCGTGAAATTCAGGAGCCACATTGACGGTTCCACCCACCTGTTCACCCCAGAGAACGTGATGGACACTCAGCGCACCATTGGCGCCGACATTATCATGGCCTTTGACGAGTGCACGCCCTACCCCTGTGACTACCACTACGCCAAGAACTCCATGGACCGCACGCACCGCTGGCTGCAGCGCTGCATTGACCGCTTTGACACCACAGAGGGCAAGTACGGCTATGAGCAAACCCTCTTCCCTATTGTGCAGGGCAGTACCTACAAAGACCTGAGAATCCAGTCGGCGGAGATGATTGCCAGCAAAAACCGCCCCGGCAACGCCATTGGTGGCTTGTCTGTGGGTGAGCCCGCCGAGATGATGTATGAGATGACCGAACTGGTCTGCGACATACTGCCCGCCGATAAACCGCGTTACCTCATGGGCGTGGGCACACCGGCCAACATCCTGGAGAACATCGCCCTGGGCGTAGACATGTTTGACTGCGTGTTGCCTACCCGCAACGCGCGCAACGGCATGCTGTTCACCACGCAGGGCATCATCAATATCAGGAATGAACGCTGGAAAGAAGACTTCTCGCCTATTGACTCTGAGTTAGGCGGCTACGCCAGCACGTTCTACAGCAAAGCCTATCTGCGTCATTTGATGCACGCCACCGAGATGCTGGGCGCCCAGATTGCCAGCGTGCACAACATCACCTTTTACCTCTGGCTGGTGGGCCAGGCCCGCGAGCAGATCATAGCCGGCACCTTTGCTACTTGGAAAGACCAGATGGTAAAGAAACTTATGACGAGACTTTAATTAATAATTAGTAATTAAGAATTAATAATTAGAAAATCTTGCCCCATTCGTTGGAGAAAGTTCTTAATTGTTAATTATTAATTCATAATTAAGAAAGCGTGAAGCTATTAGATAAATACATCCTTAAGAAGTTCCTGACCACGTTCGTGTTTGTGGTACTCATCTTGATGGCCGTGATCTGCGTGATTGACTTTGTGGAGAAGAACGATGACTTCATCCAGAACAATCTCTCTGTGAAGACCATTCTGCTGGATTATTACATCAACCTGATTCCGTTTTACGCCAACCTGCTCAGCCCTATCACGGTCTTTATTGCCACCGTGTTTGTGACGGCCAAGCTGGCCTCGCACACCGAGGTTGTGGCCATTCTGAGCAGTGGGGTGTCGTTTAAGCGCATGCTGGTGCCCTACATCATTGGGTCGGTGGTGATTGGTATCTTTATCTTCTTCTTCTCTTCCTACGTGATCCCGAACGCCAACAAAACCCGCGTGGCCTTTGAGATCAAATACGTCAAAAACCCCTACACCTTTGAAGGCCGCAACGTGCACTTCAGAATTGGGCCTGACTCCTACGTGTACCTGGAAAGCTATAACAACCACGCCAACGTGGGCTACAAGTTCACCCTGGAAACCATCAAAAACCAAGAACTCATCCGCAAACTTTCCTCCGAGTCCATCCGGTGGGACAGCACCAAGCAGAAGTGGCACCTGGACGCCTATACCCTCAGGGTCTTCAACGGCGACAAGGAGACCATTACCCACGGCGGGGCTGTAGACACCACCCTTAACCTGCTGCCCAAAGACTTCGCCAGTACCTACCGCCTGAAAGAGACTTTAACTAACGCCGAACTGAACGCCCTCATCAAAGAAAAGCAGCTGCGCGGCTCCACCGATGTGGAAATGTACATGACCGAGAAATACGAGCGCATGAGTTACCCGTTCGCCATTACCGTACTCACCGTGATTGGCGTGATTCTGAGTTCACGGAAAGTGCGCGGGGGCGTGGGTCTGCAGATTGCATTGGGGTTCGTGCTGGCGTTTATCTTTATCATTTTTGTGATGATGAGCCGAAGCCTGGCCTCGGTGGGTGGAATTCCGCCGCAACTGGCGGCTTTTGTGCCGCTGGCGGTGTTCACAGTCATTGGCATAGTCCTCTACCGAACGGTACCAAGGTAGTTGTTGGTGGTTAGTTGTTAGTAGTTAGTTCAAAGCATTTCTCTGGCGCGAGTCTCCAGACTCGTGACGAAGGATGAAGTAAGTCTCCAGACTCACCGGAAACTGCGGACAGAAAGGCTATTGTTCAGCAAGGTAAATTCGCTACTGTCGAAGCGAAGGTAGTCTGGAGACTACCTAGCACCCCATGTCACGAGTCGGAGACTCGCGCCAGAACCAGAAGGAATTTTAATAGAAAGATAATAAGCGTTTTGGGCCTATTTTTAGAGAAACGACCCTAAAACAGATTCATCCTTTATACCATCATTTTGTCAGCTTCTCACTCTTCTACCCCGCGCTTTAAAGATTACCTGGAGCTTCACTTCATCATTCTGCTGTGGGGTTTTACCGCTATTCTGGGTAAGTTGATTTCCATCCCGGCGGTGGAGTTGGTTTTGTACCGGACTATTCTGGCGGCTATTGCCCTGGCGGTGGTAATTAGGTTCAAAGGTGGTTCCTTTAAGATTGGCCGGCAGAATATTGTCAAGATTGTGGGGGTGGGCTTTATGATTGCCGCCCACTGGATTCTGTTCTTCGCCTCGGCAAGGGTTTCCTCGGTTTCAATTTGTCTAGCGGGTATGTCTACAGCCAGCCTCTGGACCTCGCTGCTGGAGCCTATGTTCACCAAGAAAAAGATTAAGCCGCATGAAGTGGGGTTGGCCATTCTCATCATCATCGGCTTGTACATCATCTTCCGGTTTGAGTTTGACCACGTAGTGGGAATTAGCATGGCGTTAGGGTCGGCATTTCTGGCCGCCTGTTTTACCATCATCAACAGTAACCTCACCAAGACCCACGCCCCCGCTACCATTACCTGCTTTGAGATGGCCGGCGCCTTCCTCGCTACCGCGCTGTTTCTGCCCTTCTACCGCACCTGGATGACCGAAACCGGCACCCTCCAACTGGCTGTGAACTTGTGGGATGTGCTTTGGATTGGGATTCTAGCGTTGGTCTGCACGGTGTATGCCTATACCGGCGCCGTGCGCCTGATGCAGAAGTTCAGCGCCTATACCATGAACCTGACCGTAAACATGGAACCAGTCTATGGCATCATCCTGGCCTGGTTTATCTTCAAGGAAGGCGAGCAAATGTCGGCGGGGTTCTATTATGGGGCCAGCATTATCCTGTTCAGCGTGTTTCTGCACCCCATTCTGGAAGGCATCAGAAACCGCCGCATCAGAAGGCTACAGGACTCCCTGCCAAACTGAGTACTCCTTCGGGAACGGTAATGGGGGCACTGGTGGCGTTTTAAACAACCCGTACATGGTAGACCCAGACCCCGACATAGACGCATAGACCGCACCCATTCCATAGAGCTGTTTCTTGATCTCCTGAAGCAGCGGGTACTTAGGAAACAGGCTCGCCTCAAAATCATTTACCACGGTATCTTTCCATGCAGTAATCTCCTGGGCCAAAAGCGTTTTAAGGCTGTTTTCTGGAAAACGCGGCGAAACCCCGGCGTAGGCCTCGGCGGTACTAATGGCAAGATTGGGGTACACTAATAGTATATACCACCCGGTCAAGTCCACCGATATAGGCTCAAACACATCCCCTTTCTCAACGGCCAGCACCGGTTTATTCTGCACAAAGAAGGCGCAGTCGCTGCCCAGTGGCCGGGCATAGTTTTCCAGTTGCTCAGAAGAAAGGTTGAGTTTAAAAAGTTCGTTCAGGATTTTAAGCGTAAAGGCCGCATCAGAAGAGCCGCCTCCCAGGCCTGCCCCCATGGGGATGACCTTGTGCAGGTGCATCTGGATAGGCGGTAACCCGAAATCCTTCTGCAGCAATTGATAGGCCTTCCAGCACAGGTTGGCCTTAGGCTCCCCCGGCACCGGCAACCCCGACAAGGTAAATGTAGATTCTCCTTGCGCCGGCAGAATCTCCAACGCATCGGTCCACTGCACGGGATAAAAGCAGGACACCAGGTTATGGAAACCATCGGGCCGTTTCTCCACTAACTGTAACCCCAGGTTTATCTTCGCGTTCGGGAATTGAATCATGCTGCAAGATAGTAGTGATTGGTTATTAGTTGTTAGTGTTTAATGTCCATGAAGCAGTGAATAGCAATACAAAAGCAAAATTTGGTACCTTTCGTTTTGGAGCCGTTTTCTGAAAAACAGGCTCAAAATGGGTTTGCATGGAATTGTTATCATCGCACTTCTTTATAGATAATTTAGCCCACTCATTAGCACATCAGCACCTTTAAGAATTAGCACATTAGCAAATGTACCAACCCCACGGAAAACGCCTTTTAGACCTTCTGCTTGCCGGTGCCGCCTTGGTGGTGCTTTGGCCGGTCATTCTGGTGGTGGCGGCAGTGCTGTGGATTGGATTTAAGGGCCAGGTACTGTTCAAGCAACCGCGTCCGGGTCTGCACGGCAACCCTTTCCTGTTCTACAAGTTCGTGACCATGACCAATGCCCAGGATAGGTTCGGGCAGTTGCTGCCTGATGCCCAGCGCCTCACTCCGCTGGGGAAGTTCATCAGAAAAACCTCGTTAGACGAATTGCCCCAGCTTTTTAATGTACTGCGCGGCGATATGAGCATTGTCGGCCCCCGGCCGCTGTTGATGGAATACCTTCCGCTTTACTCACCGGAGCAGGCGCGACGGCACCAGGTAAAACCGGGCATTACGGGGTGGGCCCAGGTAAACGGCCGGAACCTGCTTAGTTGGGAAGAAAAGTTTACCTTTGATGTGTGGTACGTGGAACATCTGTCTCTAAAAGTAGATCTGATGATCCTTTGGCGTACCATACGGCACCTGTTCAAGCCCGACGGTATTTCGGCGCCCGGCACTGCCACCATGGAACGCTTTACCGGTTCTGCCAACAAACCATGAGCATAGAAAAAAAGCCAATTGTGATCGTAGGGGCCGGCGGGCTGGGCCGCGAGGTGCTCATGCTGTTGCTGCAGATAAACCAGGTGTCCCCCGTGTGGGACATTTTGGGTTTTTATGATGATGTGGCGCCTGCTGGGCAATTGAATGGTTATCCCTACCTTGGCACCATTGCTGAGTTAAACACCACCAGGAAAGCATTGCACGTAGCTCTTGCCATTGGCAGTTGCCAGGCCAAACAAGCGGTGGTAGCGCGGTTAAATAATCCTTTATTAGCGTTTCCGGTATTGGTCCATCCCTCGGTGTTGCTTTCTCCTGCCCAGGAAAACCACCTTGGCGAAGGCTGCATCATTTGCCAAAACTGTATCCTTACCACCAACGTCACATTAGGCAAACACGTCTTGTTGAACCTGGCCTGCACCATTGGCCATGACGCCATTCTGGGCGATTTCTGCTCGCTTATGCCGCAGGTGGCGGTAAGCGGCGGCGTTCGGTTGGGCAACGGCGTGTACGGGGGCACTAACAGTTCTATTTTACAAAACTTGAAAGTAGGGGCCTTTACCACCATAGGCGCCGGGGCGGTAGTCACTAAAGATTTACCCAGTTATTGTACCGCCGTTGGTGTGCCGGCCCGTATCATTGCCCAAACCGCATGAGCCAACCCCAGGATTTCATTTACCTCTCGCCCCCGCACATGAGCGGCCGGGAGCAGCACTATATCCAGGAGGCGTTTGACCTGAACTGGATTACCTCGGCGGGAGCCAACATCACCGGCTTTGAGCAGGAATTGGGGGGATATCTGGGAATGCATGTAGCGGCTATTTCCTCAGGCACGGCAGCCCTTCATCTGGCACTTCTCGCTTTAGGCATTGGTCCCGGCGATGAGGTTTTCTGCTCCACTTTCACTTTTGTGGCCACCGCCAACCCTATCTTGTATGTAGGCGCTACCCCGGTTTTCATTGACAGTGAACCTACCACCTGGAACCTATGCCCTTCTGCGCTGGAAGATGCCCTGAAAGACCGTGTCCAGAAAGGTAAGTTGCCTAAAGCCCTGATTCTGGTGCACCTGTATGGCATGCCGGCCCAAATGAAGGAAATACAGGAGATAACCGCGCGCTACGGAGTGCCTATCATAGAAGATGCCGCCGAAGCCCTGGGTTCCCGCTACCAGGGGCAACTGGCCGGCACATTTGGCATCATCAGTGCTTTTTCTTTCAATGGCAATAAAATCATTACTACCTCAGGCGGCGGGGCCCTGGTTTCTGCAGATGCCAAGCTGGTGGAACACGCCAAGTGGCTTGCCACTCAGGCCAAAGAACATACCCCTTACTACCACCATACCACGTTGGGTTATAATTACCGCCTCAGCAACATCAGCGCTGGTATTGGCCGGGGCCAGTTAGAGGTGCTGGAAGAACGGGTGCAGCAAAAGCGGACGGTTTTCCAGAACTACAAGCGGCTGTTGGAAGATGTACAGGAGATAGAATGGCTGCCGGAACCCGAGGGCTTTTTCTCTAACCGCTGGCTTACCTGCATCACGCTTAAAAAAGGGAGTAGCCTTACCCCTGAGCAGCTTCGCCTGAAATTGCTGGAAGGCCTCATAGAAGCCCGCCCGCTCTGGCAACCCATGCACCGGCAGCCCCTCTACCATGGCGCGGCTTATTATGGCGGCGGCGTAGCCGATGACCTGTTCGCCCGCGGACTTTGCCTGCCCTCTGGCTCCAGCCTTTCTCTGGCAGATCAGGAGCGCGTGGTCCGTGAAATCAAAGGGGCGTTTTAGGCACGTTTTTCTTAAACCGGCCCTAAAACAGAAAATCCTGTTCCGCCGAAGCAGAACAGGATTTTTGTCTTAAAAGAACAAAGACTATTTCTTGCCTTTTTTCTCTTCTGTCTGAGCGCTCTTCAGTGCTCTTGGGATCGTTACCGTAGCCACTGGTGAAAGTGGGTTAGTCAAGATCACGTAGTTCTCAGGAGTAATTTTGTTTACTTTGATAGACTTACCTAACTCCAGGTCAGAGATATCAACTGCGATAGTATCTGGCAGGTTAGCTGGAAGCGCCTTCACGCGCAGCTTGCGCAGTTTGGTTACCAATTTACCACCGGCCATAACACCTGGCGAAGAACCCACGAAACGTACTGGCACGTCTACTTTCACTTCTTTCTCGTCATTCAGCAACAAGAAGTCCACGTGCAGTAATTGCTCGTTCACTGGGTGGAACTGCAGGTCTTGCATGATGGCTTTGTAAATAGTGCCTTCTACGTTCAATTCTACCTGGTACACGTTTGGAGAGTAAACCAACTCACGGAACAGGATAGCCGGAACAGAGAAATGAACTTGCTCTGAACCACCGTACAACACACATGGAACTTGAGCTTCCTCACGAAGCGCTTTGGCTTCGGATTTACCGAGATTTGCTCTTTTAAACCCTATAATCTCTAAGCTTTGCATAAAAATAGATATAAATAAAAATTGAAAAAACTCTTTGGTGAGACACAAGTATCATGATTCAAGACACAAGACCTCTTTAATTTTAATAGCAATTGACAATCAGCAATTAGATAAAAAGTGAGCTGATAGAGTCATGGGTAACCACGTTGCTGATAGCCCGGGCAAACAGGTCTGAGAACGTCAATACCTTAATTTTTGGAGACTCATGCCTTAAAGGAATAGTGTCTGAAATCACCAACTCCTCTAACACAGAATTCTCAATACGCTCATAGGCCGGGCCAGATAACACGCCGTGCGTGGCAATGGCTCTCACGCTTTTTGCGCCTTTTTCTTTCAGCAACTCGGCGGCTTTGGTGATGGTGCCGGCAGTGTCTACCAGGTCATCTACCAATACCACGTCCATGCCTTCCACGTCCCCGATCACCTGCATAGAGGCAATCTCATTGGCACGTTTCCGGTGCTTGTCGCAGACTACCATCTCCACGCCAAATACTTTGGCAAAGCTTCTGGTTCTTACCACTCCTCCCACGTCTGGGGAAGCAAAGATAAGGTCCTGGCCCAGGTTCAGGCTGCGCAGGTAGGGCACAAAAATGGCCGAACCGTCCAGATGGTCTACCGGGATATCAAAGAACCCCTGGATCTGGCCCGCGTGTAAGTCACAAGTCATTAAGCGGTCTGCGCCTACGCACTGAATGGCGTTGGCCATTACCTTGGCCCCAATAGACACGCGCGGCTTGTCCTTGCGGTCTTGGCGGGCGTAGCCGTAATACGGCATTACCACTATCACTTTGTGCGCCGAGGCCCGTTTGGCCGCGTCTACCAGCAGCATCAGCTCCATAAGGTTGTCAGCGGGCGGAAACGTGGACTGAATCAGAAACACTTCACACCCACGCACTGACTCATTGTAATGGACAGAGATCTCTCCATCTGAAAAATGCTGAACAGTGAGATCGCCTAAGGGCACGCCATAAGCGGCAGCTACTTTTTCAGCGAAATATCTGGATGAACTTCCAGAGAAAATCTTAACCGTAGGATTCATGGGGAGAAGAGGTTGCTGAATGAAGTCGCAAAACTACTGCTTATTTTGGTAGGCTCAAACCCAAGAGGCAAAAAAGAACAGGTACTTTTTCTGAAAAAGCACCTTCGCAGAGCGCTGACTGTAAGGGATTTTATATTTTATAGTGGGTGTTTTTGCAGGTAGGCCGCGGTAAACGGATGTTCTTTGGTAACGCCTTCTTTCATAATGTGTTCTATGCGCCAGCCTTTTTCCTTGAGTACATCTGAGATGATAGCGCGGTGACAACGCCACCAAACCGCTTCAGAGCACATATAGGCGGTACGTTTTTCGGCTGCCACTTGCATGAGCGTGGTCAGGCCCGTGTTAAATTGCTCTGTCTCTGTGTAATCTGCATAGCCCCTAAATGATTCGCTCCGCCAAACGGTGTTCTTAGAATTGGGGTGGGGCTTGCGGCGTCCGCCTAACTCAATTTCTGGCAGGTACTCAATCCCCACCCCTGCCAAAGCTGCCTGCAACGCTTCTACGTTGAACTGAGGGTACTTTTTAGAACCTGGGTACCTTCTTACATCGGCAAGCACTTTAATCTCAAAATGGAGTAAAGCAGCCAGAAATTCTTCTGTGGTGCGAGTAGAATGACCAATAGTCCAAATAGTGGGGTGCGTATCTGCCATGGGTGCAAGCGAGAGGAAAGGTTTAAAGATCAGTAGTTCCCGAGATCTTTTCCTTCAGGGCTTTTACCAATTCATCTGTGGCGGAGTCACTATAGATACCGTAGGCGTTGACCAGGATCCCTTTCAGATGGTGCTTTTCAGAGGAGATGGCGTACACCACGGCCTCGTCGCCGGGGTCTGTGTTGCCTTCAAACCGGTAATGCTTGTCTACCACAAATTCCTCAGGAAAGAGCTGCAATGAGTTGCCGTGGCAGACCAGGCAATTGTCACTCAGGTTGAAATCCTCGGTGTACCCTTCTGCTTTGAGATGGTTCAGGACTTCTGAAACACTTGCCATGTTGTTCATAAAGAAAGGGCTTGCGTGAGAAAAGAGAGAAAAAGCCTGCAGTAGAAAAAGGAGATCGCTTTTCTGTTACCAAAGGTTTGTTTCTGTTCTTCGTAGAAGCACCGGGAAAGGTTTTATTCTGTTGCAGAGGCGAGCGAGGGCAATACAACAGTCTTCCGTCAGAGAATGGTAGACGACGGCAAGGGTCAGGCGGGCTGCTGAGAGCAAGCTGAATGGAAACAAAAAAGCCTTTCAGATTTCTCTGAAAGGCTTTCTAGGTTGTCCGACCAGGTTTCGAACCTGGACTCTTCTGAACCAAAATCAGACGTGTTGCCAGTTACACCATCGGACAATCTCCCTTAGACAGCATTGCTATCGTTTGGTGATGCAAAGGTAGGAAAGAATTTATTCAGCGCAATAGGCCCCGCTAAAAAAAATCAGAAAATTTATTCCATAATCTGCACCAGCGCGGTGCCATAGCTGTTTTTGATGGCCTCCATGCCATGGAAAACCACGCCATTTACCACCACATCCTCACCTTTTCCCACGCCAAGTTTAGTGAAAGTCAGGCTATTGACTGAATCTGCTTTTTCAAATGCCTCCTGTTAGGCGGACTTCCTGCTCGCCTCCACGCAGCTCGGGCTCTCGCCAAATAAATGAATATCTTTTCTAAAATCGGGGCCAGTTGTCTCCTGACAACCCAGGTGCTGGAAGACGTATGAAAGACTAGGCACGGCAATCATGGGTTTGTGAACCTGCGCAGCCAGTATGAATGGGAACGGGCTATGGCCTGCCTGGCGTCTACCATTTGACCCCTTCGCCTGCTGCGAAATTCACCTTTATCTTTCCTGCGGGAACCAGGCATTACCCCATTATATAAATAGTGTGTCGTAGTTCAACTTGCTTCACCACTCGCTGACCAACCAAAAAGCCTGGCCCGCAGTTTTCGCTTATTTCCGGAAAAACGCCCTTTAAACGGCTTTAATCCTTATATAATGTAATTCCCTCCTTCCCATTCTGAGCCCCCTGCTTACTCTCCAAAACTTTTTACCTACTTCCATGGAATTGCAGAGATAAACCTCTATTTTTGCAGCCTGAAAGAAGTGAGTACTATCTAAATAATTATAAACCAACCAAATGGCGAATATTGGCAGAATTACCCAGGTGATCGGTCCGGTAGTGGACGTAAGCTTCTCGGGTGAGAATTCTAAGTTGCCCAACATCATGGATGCCCTGGTAGTGGTGAAAGAGAACGGTGCCCGCGTGGTACTGGAAACTCAGCAGCACTTAGGCGAGGATCGGGTACGTACCATCGCGATGGACGCGACCGAAGGCTTAACCCGTGGCATGGAAGTAACGGATTTGGCGTCTCCTATCTCTATGCCTACCGGCGAGAATGTGTTAGGACGTCTGTTCAACGTAATTGGCGATGCCATTGACGGTATCCCTCAGCCCGTGAGCGAGATGGATCTGCCAATTCACCGCAATGCCCCTCGTTTTGAGGACCTTTCTACTTCTTCTGAAGTATTGTACACCGGTATCAAAGTAATTGACCTGATTGAGCCTTACTCCAAAGGGGGTAAAATTGGTTTGTTCGGGGGTGCCGGGGTTGGTAAAACCGTATTGATCCAGGAACTCATCAACAACATCGCCAAAGGCCATGGTGGTCTTTCTGTGTTTGCTGGTGTGGGTGAGCGTACCCGTGAGGGAAATGACTTGCTGCGTGAGATGATTGAGTCTGGCATCGTGAAATACGGTGACGAGTTCATGGAATCTATGGAGCACGGCGGATGGGATCTATCCAAAGTAGACCAGGAAGCCCTGAAAGAGTCTAAAGCTACCTTCGTGTTCGGTCAGATGAACGAGCCTCCTGGGGCCCGTGCCCGTGTAGCCTTGTCTGGTTTGACCATTGCGGAGTCTTTCCGTGACGGTGACGGTTCTGGCGCTGGTCGTGACATCCTTTTCTTCATTGACAACATCTTCCGTTTCACCCAGGCAGGTTCTGAGGTATCGGCCCTTTTAGGTCGTATGCCATCTGCGGTAGGTTACCAGCCAACGCTGGCCACGGAAATGGGTGCCATGCAAGAGCGTATCACGTCTACTAAGCGTGGTTCCATTACTTCTGTACAGGCCGTTTACGTTCCTGCGGATGACTTGACTGACCCGGCTCCAGCGACAACCTTCGCTCACTTAGATGCTACCACTGTACTTTCCCGTAAAATCTCTGAGCTTGGTATCTACCCTGCGGTAGACCCTCTGGATTCTACGTCCCGTATCTTGACCGCTGACGTGGTAGGTGCTGAGCACTACAACACGGCCCAGCGCGTGAAAGAGATCTTACAGCGTTACAAAGAATTGCAAGACATCATTGCCATCTTGGGTATGGACGAATTATCTGAAGAAGATAAATTAGTCGTACACAGAGCACGTCGGGTACAGCGTTTCTTGTCTCAGCCGTTCCACGTGGCCGAGCAGTTCACTGGCTTGAAAGGCGTGTTGGTTGATATCAAAGACACCATCCGCGGTTTCAACGAGATCATGGACGGCAAGCATGACAACCTTCCAGAAGGTGCCTTCAACTTGGTAGGAACCATTGAAGACGCCGTTGTGAAAGGTCAGAAAATGATGGCCGAAGCGAAATAGTTTTAATGTGCTAATGTGTTAATGTGCTGATGGAATAATTAGCACACTAGCACATTAGCCAATTAGCACATTAACAGATGTATTTAGAAATCATCACCCCAGATAAGAAAGTATTTGAAGGCGAAGTGATCTCGGCGCAATTTCCCGGCATTAACGGTGGGTTTGAAGTGCTGAACAATCACGCTCCCCTGATAAGTGCGCTGGCCAATGGCCCGGTACGGGTAACACCACCCGCCGGTGCGCAACTGGTCTTCCAGATTGACGGGGGTGTGGTAGAAGTTCTGGACAACAAAATCATTGTCCTGGCCGAAGCCGTTATCGCCTAACGATTTCCTGTTTTCATTCTGAAAGCCCGTTCTTCTGCAAAGAAGGCGGGCTTTCTCTTTTAGGCCCGTTTTCCTGAAAACAGGCCTAAAACGCATTTTCAACTTTCCCCGCTTTCTGCTTACCTTTAGAATTGTTAATTGCTGATTGTTCAATTGCTGATTGCTAATAATTTAATTTAGAAGTGTCCTTAGTTCTTTTGCCCTTGTTGGTGTTCTCACCAACAAACTGAATGCAGGGACTTTTCTACTTATCAATTGCTGATGGTTGATTGCTTAAAATTGAATTTATAAACGACTTCAGTTCTTACGCAGCCAAACCAAGCAACCAACTAAATTGTCATCCTGAAAGGACCTTGTGGGCGAACTAGAAAAGCCTTAGCGCACCGTCACTACCGCTCGCCACCGAGACCCTTCCAGGATGACAGAAAGGAAATGTCACCTTATTTCTTGTCCATTTTGGACTTAATTCTTAATTCCTAATTCTTAATTCATACGCTGTGTCAATATCGCCTAAAACCACGCCTATCTACCAGACTTCTGTGTTCACGTTTGAGGACCTAAATGCCCTGGAAGCCTATTTCTCTGAGCCGGGGCCGCAGTACATGTACACCCGGTATGGCAACCCTAACACAGATGAGCTGGCCCAGGAAATAAACCTACTGGAGCAGGGCCAGGGGGCGGTGGTCACGTCTTCGGGCATGTCGGCGATCTTGACGGCGGTGCTGGTGTATGCCAAGGCCGGGGACCATGTGCTGTGCGCCGAGGAAATCTACGGCGGCTCCTCTTCCCTGCTTTCGTCAGAGCTCACCCGCATGGGCGTGGAAGTGACGTATGTACCCACCGCCGATATCTATTCCCTGGAAGGATACGTGCAAGACAATACCAAACTGCTGCTGGTAGAGACCATCAGTAACCCCATGATGACCGTCATGGACCTGGCCCAAGTGGCGCAGGCATGCCAAGCCAAAGGCTTGAAACTGATTGTAGACAATACCTTCGCCTCTCCTATTCTCACCAACCCCTTGACGCTGGGCGCCGATATAGTGATTCATAGCGTCACCAAATACCTGTCGGGGCACAGCGATGTAACGGCCGGCGTGGTAGTGGCCAAAGAAGCGGCAGATGCCCAGCGGGCCGCCCAGATCATGCGCACCTGGGGCCTGAACCTGAGTCCGTTTGAAGGTTGGCTAGCGGCCCGGGGCCTGAAGACCCTGAAACTGAGAATGCGTGAGCACAGCGCCAACGCCCTGGTCCTGGCCCAATGGCTGCAACAGCACCCCAAAGTACAGGCGGTGTTCTACCCGGGCTTACCAGATCATCCGCAGCACGCCTTGGCCAAAGAGCAAGGCAAGGGAATGTTTGGCGGCATGCTTTCCTTCCGGATTGCAGATGATACGGAGTCTGTGAACCGTTTCATGCGCGCCTTAACCCATATCCCCTTCGCACCATCGCTGGCCGGCGTGACTACCTCTATCTCCTACCCCGTAGGCACCTCGCACCGCGGTTTAACCCCTGCCCAGCGCGAGAGCCAAGGCATCACGGTGGGGCTTATCAGGTTATCCGTGGGCATAGAAGAAGTAGAGGAGCTGCGGGCAGATTTGGCGCGCGGACTGGCGGCTATTTAGTTGTTCGTGTTTAGTTGTCCGGCTTTAGTTGGAAGGAAGCGGTTAGGGGGAATTTTCTTTGCTCGCAAAAACACCTCGGCTTTTCTAAAACGCAGCACTAACAACTAAAAACAGACAACTATCAACTAACTTCGCAGAATGTTTAAAAATGTAATGAGTTGGTTTGGTGGCAAGAAAGAGCCTTTGCCGGCAGATGATACTCCTTCTGATATGAAATACTTACTCGTGGGCCTGGGCAACATTGGCCCTGAATATGCCAACACGCGGCACAACATAGGCTTTATGGTGCTGGACCACTTGGCCAAAAAACACGGCGTTTCTTTTGATACCGGCCGGCATTCTTTTGTCACCGAATTCAAGACCAAGGGCAAGCATTTTACTTTGGTGAAGCCTACCACCTTCATGAACCTGAGCGGCAAGGCGGTGGCACATTGGCTGAGCGTGCTTAAAATTCCGGCTGAGCAGATGCTGGTGGTTACTGATGACCTGGCCCTGCCCTACGGCAAGCTGAGAATGAGGGCCAAAGGCAGCGCCGGCGGTCACAATGGGCTCAAGCACATTGAACAGACGCTGGGCAGCAATGAGTATCCGCGCCTGCGGTTTGGGGTAGACTCGCAGTTCTCTAAAGGACGGCAGGTAGATTATGTGCTCAGCCCGTTTTCAGAAGATGAGAAGATTGACCTCTCCACCCACATTGAGAAAGCCGCGGAAATGTGCGAGTCCTTCGGGACGATTGGCATGGAGCGGACCATGAACTTCTACAACAAATAATCCATTTCCCGAAAAACTTTGTTTTGGGGACGTTTCCCAATAATCGGCCCCAAAACAGGGAATCACGCTATAAAACTACCACCCTATCAAGGGGTTACCTCAAAAGCAGAAATGCGGCAAATCCACCTCCTGTACAGTATAAATACCGATACATCTCAGGTCTATTCTTTTTTAATAAGTAGCAAACAAGAACAGGGAATTGCCGCCCAAATAGAAACGTCAGATACCCCTTCTTTGGAATTATCCAAAAACATCTCCATTTTGTAGTGGATTTTCAAAGAATTGTATGATCCTTTCCCTTTACCGCAATGCCTATGGTGGTCTCTCCCGGGAGTCTTGGCTCCTAACGGCTGTCATCTTCATTAACCGTGCCGGTGCCATGGTGGTACCGTTCCTGAGCGTGTACCTCACAGAGGGGCTGGGCCTTCACATAAAGCAGGTGGGCATACTCCTGAGCGTGTATGGCATGGGAGCCATGGTGGGCAACTGTATTGGCGGGTGGCTCACAGACAAGATAGGACATTTCAAGGTACAGTTGTGTAGCTTCCTGTTGGTGGCGGTTTGGCTGATAGTGATGCTCTGGGTGCAGCGGTTTGAGTTTCTGGTAGGCGGTCTGTTCCTGCTGAGTGCCCTCACCGAGTGCCTGAGCCCGGCCACTGCCGCTGCGGTAAGTTCTTATTCCCCGCCCCAAAACATAATCCGCGCCTTCTCTTTAAACCGGTTGGCCATGAACCTGGGCTTCTCCATTGGCCCGGCCCTGGGCGGAATTTTGGCCATGGTTTCCTATCAGTTGCTCTTCGTGGTAGACAGCCTCACCTGTATTGCGGCCGGGGCCCTCTTTTACTTCTTGTTCCGGCAAAGGCAAGATAGCGTGGGGCCAGAAACGGAGCCAACTCAACCGGCAACCGTGGCGCCAGAATCCCACTCAGAGCGGTCCCCGTACCGCGACGGCCTGTTTCTCCTTTTCATTGCCTTGTGCTGTTGCTTCCTGATCTCTTTTTCGCAGGTTTTCACCACCATGCCTCTGTATTGGCACCAGGTGTACAGCCTGTCTAAAATGGAGATTGGCGCCCTGCTGGCTTTGGATGGCCTGATCGTGTGCCTAATGGAAATGATTATTGTCTACCTCATTGGCAACCGACCCGCCCCCTGGAAAATGATTGTGAGCGGGCTTTCCCTCATGGCCTTGGCTTTTTTGCTCCTGAACCTGGCCCATGGCCTGCCGGTGCTGATACTCTCCATCTTGTTGTTTGGCCTCTCTGAAATACTGTCCTTACCGTTCATTGCTTCGCTTACTGCCAGGCGGTCTGGCCCGAAGAACCTGGGGGCCTACATGGGCCTTTACACCCTGGCCTACTCGGCGGCCTATATTGTGGGGCCCCTGGCAGGCACCACCCTTATAGACAGCTTCGGGTTTGGGACCCTTTGGGCGAGCGCCGGCGCCTTATGCATGGTCACCGCCGGCGGACTGTTTCTGGTGGTGCGCAGACTGCAGATGTCCTGAGGAAACCCATCTCTGAAATAGGCTGTACTAAAGCTGTTTTGGAAGTGTTTTACCAAAAACAGCCCTAAAACGCCATCCTTGCTATTTTCCGTTTAACCTATCCCTTTCCCCACATAAGCCACTGTTCTTATCTAGGGCAGGCTTTTGGATTGGCCGCATTTGCCTACTTTTGTCCTTTGCAGCACCCCATGACCAGTATTCTTTCCCTTTACCGTAACGCCTTTGGCGGCCTCTCCAGAGAAGCCTGGCTGCTGGCGGCCGTCATGTTCATTAACCGCAGCGGGGCCATGGTTGTGCCGTTCCTGAGCGTGTACCTCACCGAGTCCATGGGCTTCAGCCTGAAACAGGCCGGTATTCTGCTGAGCTTGTTTGGGGTAGGTTCTATGTGTGGTACGTTTCTGGGCGGCTGGCTCACCGATAGAATTGGGCATTTCAAGGTGCAGTTCTTTAGTCTGGTGCTGGGCGGAGCCTGGTTCTTTGTGATGGTGCAGCTACAAAGCTTCGCATTTTTCGCCGGAGGTATCTTGATTCTGAGCACCCTCACCGAATGCCTTCGGCCCGCCAACGCCTCCTCGGTTTCTTCCTACGCCCGTCCCGAGAACGTGACCCGCGCCTTCTCGCTCAACCGGATGGCCATTAACCTGGGCTTCTCTATTGGGCCGGCACTGGGCGGGGTGCTGGCTACTATCTCCTTCAAATGGCTGTTCATGGCAGATGGCCTTACCTGCCTGGCCGCTGGGGCCTTTTTCTTCTTTTATTTCCGGCACCGCCAAGGCCATGCGCCTGTCCCCAAAGCACAACGGCCGGTGTCTTCCACCCCTGCCCGCACCCCCTACCGCGATGGGCTGTTTCTGCTCTTTGCCGTTCTGTGCTGCTGCTATGCGGTGGCGTTTTTCCAGTTCTTCTCCACCATGCCGCTGTACTTCCGGCAGGTGTACCAACTCTCTAAGCTTGAGATTGGCGGCTTGCTGGCCTTTAACGGATTGTTGGTGTTTCTGCTGGAGATGGTGATTGTCTACCTGCTAGGCGATAAGCACGCCCTTTGGAAACTGATTGTGGTGGGCTTACTGCTGTTGGCCACGGCCTTCTCGCTGCTCAACCTGGTGCATGGGTTTTGGGTACTGGTTCTTTCTGTGCTTCTGATGAGCCTTTCTGAGATGTTTGCTATGCCGTTTATGAGCACGCTCACGGTGCAGCGGTCGGGGCCGTATAACCGGGGCTCTTATATGGGCTTGTACAGCCTTTCTTACTCCGCGGCCCACATCCTGGGCCCGTACGTGGGCACCACCACCATTGCCAACCATGGCTTTGAAACACTTTGGTGGGGCGCCACCATGCTTTGCCTGGTAGCGGCGGTGGGTTTCTACGTGGTGGTGAAAAGGCTAAGTGCGACGAATTGATATTTCTGTTTCTGGCCTGTTTTCCGAAAAACGGCGCTAAATCGGAAAAGCCTTTTCTCCTTTCCCAACTTTTAGCCATCTTTCCTTAAACACCGTTTCCGTTATGAAATTTCTCTCTGCTTCGCTCCTATTAACCATAACCCTGGCCGCCTGCACCACCGTTAAACCAAGCCAAACCCCTAAAGAAATGATGGTCTACGTAGGCACCTATGCAAAACCAGACGCTGAAAGTATTTTTGGCTATCGGCTAAATGAGGAAACCGGCGAACTCACCCAGGTCCTGGCCGTGAAAGGCGGCGAAAACCCATCGTTTTTGGCTCTGGCCGCTGACCGAAAAAACCTGTATGCCGTCAACGAGACCACCGAGTACCAGGGCCAGAAAAGCGGGGCGGTCAGCGCGTTTGCCATAGACCCCAAAACCGGCGGACTCTCCTTCCTGAACAAGCAACCCTCTTTGGGCGGCGCGCCCTGCTACATCAGCCTGGACCCGCAGCATAAGGTGGCCATGGTGGCCAATTACGTGGGAGGAAACGTGGCCGCTTTTCCTATTGAATCTGATGGACGTCTGGGAGCCGCCTCTTTTACGGAGCAGCACACCGGCCAAGGGCCGAAGAAGCAGCAGAACGCCCCGCACGCCCATTGCATTATCCCGGACCCTTCACATGAGTTCGCGCTGGCCGTAGACCTGGGAATTGACCAGATTGTGCGCTACCAATGGGGCCCCGAAGGAAACCTGACCAAGACGGCTCAGCCCGCGTTTAAAGTCCAGCCAGGCGCAGGACCGCGGCACCTCACCTTTCACCCCAATCGGCGCTTCGCCTACGTGATCAATGAACTGAATTCCACCCTTTCGGCCTTGACCTATGATGCCGTGACCGGCACGTTCACTGAGGTAGAGACGGTGTCTACTTTGCCGGCTGGGTTCTCGGGGGAAAGCTTCTGCGCCGATGTGCACGTTTCTGCCGACGGCCGCTTTGTGTACGGCTCTAACCGGGGCCACAACAGTTTGGTGGTGTTCGCCATTGACGCTAAAACCAATAAACTCACGTTGGTACAGCACATAAGCGTAGAAGGCAACTGGCCCCGCAACTTCGCCCTCAGTCCTTCTGGTAAAACCTTGCTGGTGGCCAACCAACGCTCCAATAACATCACCAGTTATAAAGTAGATACTGCCACCGGTAAGCTCACGTACACCGGCCATTCCACTAATTTGCCGTCGCCGGTTTTCCTGCAGGTATTGCCCGCTTTCCCAGGCACGCCCAGAAAATAACGCCTTTCCTGTTTTAGGCTTGTTTTCCCTAAAACACCTCTAAAACACCTTCTCATTGGTAACTGCACCTGACGACTGCAACCTCTTCTCCCAGAGACGGTATAGCTGTACCAGATGTATTCCCAGAAAAAAATCATGAAGGCAGTTGTGATGACGGCGACTGGCGCGCCAGACGTGTTAAAACTCCAGAAGAAGAACGTTCCCGCGTTGCTCTCCCACCAGGTATTAGTAAAGGTGAAGGCCGCCGGCATCAACCGCCCAGACGTGGCCCAGCGGAAAGGCCATTATCCGCCCCCGGCGGGTGCCCCGGCAGACATTCCGGGCCTGGAGGTAGCGGGCATTGTGGAGGCCTGCGGTTCTGAGGTGACCCGTTGGCAGCCCGGCGATGCCGTCTGTGCGCTGCTGCCCGGGGGCGGCTACGCCGAATACGCCGTGGTAGACGCCCGCCATTGCCTGCCGGTTCCGCCTGACTGGACTTTTGCCGAGGCCGCCTCGCTGCCCGAAACCGTATTCACGGTCTGGCACAACGTTTTCCAGCGGGGCAACTTACAGCGCAGCGAGTCCTTTCTGGTGCATGGCGGAAGCAGCGGCATTGGCATCACAGCCATTCAACTGGCCAGGGCCTGGGGTGCCAAGGTGTACGCCACGGCCGGCAGCGAGGAGAAATGCCGGGCCTGCGTGGACCTGGGCGCCCATGAGTGCATCAACTATAAAACCCAGGACTTCGCCGAAGCCCTAAAGGGGAAAGGCGTAGACGTGATTCTGGACATGGTGGGCGGTGACTACATTGCCAGAAACCTTGATTTGCTCAAGCCAGACGGACGGCTGGTGTTCATCAATGCCATGCACGGCGCCAAAGGCGAGTTTAACGTGATGCAGGTCATGCAGAAGCGCCTCACCATTACCGGCAGCACCCTGCGTCCCCGCGACGCCGATTTCAAAGCCGCCCTCGCCGCCGACATTGAGCGCCAGGTATGGCCACTGCTCCTGGCCGGAAAATTCAAGCCGGTCATCTACCAGACCTTCGCGCTTGCAGAGGCCGCTCAGGCGCATGAACTATTGGAAAGCAGCCAACACATAGGTAAACTGGTGTTGCTGGTAGAGTAAGGAAGTTTTTGAAACCACTCAGCAAATAGAAACCACTGAGCACCCAATCAAGTAACTCATCACCTTCCTTCTTTTGTCATCTTGGAAAGATCTTGTGGACGGATGGTAGTAGCGTTTACTACAGTGCTTTTCTAGCTCGCCCACAAGGTCCTTTCAGGATGACAATAAAATAGGATGAAACAGAATAAAGCAGAGAGGCTCACCGTTTCTGACGGTGAGCCTCTCTGCTTTATTCTGTTTCTGTTTTGGGCCCGTTTTCCTAAAAACAGCCCCAAAACAGAAAACTCTTAACTCTTCTAAGAAACGCCTCCCCCGTTCACCACGGGTTTAGAGGGTTGCATGAAGGCCAGGCTACCGTCGGCGTTCTCGGCCATGAGCAGCATGCCCTGGCTTACAATGCCTTTGATCTCGCGCGGGGCCAGGTTCACCAGCACAGACACCTGCTGCCCGATGATCTCCTCGGGGTTGAAGTGCTCGGCGATGCCGCTCACGATGGTGCGTTGGTCCAGGCCGGTGTCTACTTTCAGCTTCAGAAGCTTCTTGGTTTTGGCTACTTTCTCGGCTTCTAAGATGGTGCCTATTCGGATGTCTATTTTAGAAAAATCCTCAAAGGTGATGTCTTCCCTGGCCGGCGCGGCTACGGCGTTTTCCAGCTCATTGGCTTTCTTGGTGTCCAGGAGTTTCTGCACCTGGGCCTCAATCACGCTGTCCTCAATCTTCTCAAACAACAACGCGCCTTCACCAATCACGTGACCCGCCGCTAGCAGTTCCGGGGAACCGGCTACATCCCATTTGCCGGCTTTGTACTGCAGCATATTAGCCAGCTTTCCGGCAGTTTCGGGCAGGAACGGCTCTGACAGGATGGTCAGGCTGGCGGAGATCTGCAGCGCGATGTTCATGATGGTTTCCACGCGCGCGGCATCGGTCTTGATGAGTTTCCAGGGCTCAGTGTCTGCCAGGTACTTGTTACCCAAGCGGGCCAGGTTCATGAGTTCGCCCAGGGCTTCCTTGAAGCGGTATAGCTCAAGGGAGGCAGCAATCTTTTCGGGGAAACCGGCCAGCTGGGCCAGCACTTCCTGGTCATAAGTTGTAAGCTCGCCGTGGGCTGGAATGGCGCCGTTGTAGTATTTGTGGGTAAGCACCACCGCCCGGTTAATGAAGTTCCCGAAGATGGCCAGCAGCTCATTGTTGTTGCGGGCCTGGTAGTCTTTCCAGGTGAAGTCGTTGTCCTTGGTCTCAGGGGCGTTGGCGCAGAGCACGTAGCGTAGCACATCGGCTTTGCCGGGTAGGTCTTGCATGTACTCATGCAGCCACACCGCCCAGTTGCGGGAGGTAGAAATCTTGTTGCCTTCCAAGTTCAGGAACTCGTTGGCCGGCACGTTGTCTGGCAGCACGTACTCGCCGTGGGCCTTGAGCATGGCCGGGAAAATGATGCAGTGGAACACAATGTTATCCTTCCCGATGAAGTGCACCAGTTTGGAGCCTTTGTCTTTCCAGTACAGTTCCCAGTCTGGGGTCAGATCTTTGGTGGCCGAGATGTAACCAATGGGCGCATCAAACCACACGTAGAGCACTTTCCCTTCGGCGCCTTCTACGGGCACGGGCACGCCCCAGTCCAGGTCGCGGGTCACGGCGCGGGGCTGCAGGCCCTGGTCTATCCAGCTCTTGCACTGGCCGTACACGTTGGTTTTCCAATCGTTTTTATGGCCTTCCACAATCCACTCGCGCAGCCAGGGCTCATACTGGTCCAAGGGCAGGTACCAGTGCCTGGTTTCGCGCAGCACGGGCGGCTCACCGCTTAAGGTACTTTTGGGGTTGATGAGGTCGGTGGCGTTGAGAGAGGTGCCGCAGCTTTCGCACTGGTCGCCGTAGGCGTTGTCATTGCCGCACTTGGGGCAGGTGCCCACAATGTAGCGGTCAGCGAGGAACTGCTGGGCCTTCTCGTCAAAGTACTGCTGGGTAGTCTGCTCTATGAACTTGCCTTCGTTGTACAGCTTCAGGAAGAAATTAGAGGCCGTCTCGGCGTGCGTCTTGGAGGAGGTGCGGGAATAGATATCAAAGGAGATGTTGAAATCACTGAAGCTCTGCTTGATGAGCTCATGGTATTTGTCAACGGCCTGCTGCGGAGTAATACCTTCTTTCTTAGCCCTGATGGTAATAGGAACGCCGTGCTCGTCTGAGCCGCAGACAAATTTCACGTCGCGGCCGCGGGACCGCAGGTAGCGGGCATAGATATCGGCGGGGATGTACACGCCGGCCAGGTGCCCAATGTGCACGGGACCGTTGGCGTAGGGCAGTGCCGCGGTAAGAGTATATCGTTGAGGATAAGAAGAATCAGCCATGTGGTTTCTGTTAGGCTGCAAATATAGCGAAAATGCAGGGAGGTTTTTCGTTCACCGGATGCTGGCACCCCTGAAATACGATGCGGTTACTGCACGCATGTTCCCTGATTGTTCCTCTTACTTCTCACCTGGGTTTTAACAAAAAACGCCGTCTCCTGAACAAATCAGGGAGACGGCGTTTTAGGGGTGTTTTTAGCGAAACGGCCTTAAAACAGAAGCACTAGTTGCGGCGCCGGCGGGTGGTGTCTGGCCTTGGGGGAAGCGCGGGACGTCGGATGGTGTCCGGGACTGCGGGTTGACGGCCGGGCAGGATCTTCTGGCTACGCATGGCAGGCGTTTGGTTGGCCGGTGCGTTGGGGTTTCGGTCTTCTATGTTCTTCTTCCGGTTAACGTCACTGGATTGCTCATTCATGTCGCGCACGGTGGGCATAGTGCTGTAGGTGCGTTGCGGCTCGGTGGGCTCCAGGGCTGCGTTGTCTCTGGAAGAAGTACACGCTCCCGCCAGGACTCCCAATAAAAGGAAAGAAACCATTGAAAACGTTTTACGGCTCTTTTCTCCAAAACTCTTCCAAAACGTCTTCATCGGTTTACCATTAGCGGGCGTTACTTTGGCTCAGGTCCTGGTCATCTAACTCCTGCACCGCCTTGTAGCCTACCTCCGTAAGCCGAAGGCCGGCTGGGTCTGGCGTGGCATAGCCCTGGTTGCGCAAATGCTCTTCGGCCCGTTTCTGGACATCCATGTAATGATTATGCTCGTCTTCCTTGTGCAGGAAAGGATAGATCTCTTCCCAGCCCAAGACCTCATCTGCCTGGGTGCCGTTGCTTTTAAAGGCCTTTAAAATAAGGAAACCGGTATTCTCAATGTTCTCGCTGTTGGAGCTCAGGTTATCTAAATCCATAGGTATAGGTGTTAAGGTCTGTGGCTTTACAGTACGAGAACATTTTGGCAAAGGATTTAACCGCGCTTGTTCTGCTGAATTTTCTCCAGGATTCCATCCCACAGATGGAGGCGCATGCGGTGGCAGGCCACGGCCTCCTCACGGCACTCTTCCCATTTCTGGTCATCGTTGCCGCAAAGCTCAGAGACCATTTGCATGGCCAGCGGCGAGTGCACTTCCTCATCCAGGTGAATGTGGCGGTCCATGTAGAATTGGAAACTGTCCAGGGTACCGGGGTAGCGGCGGTTCATGTCGCCAATGAGGCACCGGAACATGTCTGGCACCACGTCTTCGCGCCCGAAGGTGAAGGCGGCGGCAATGCGGTGCGGCTGCCCGCTCTGGATGATCTGGAACGTATGCTTCACAAAGTCACGGGTGTGGCTTGGCACGGGCAGTTTTTCCAGGAGCGTGTAAACAGATTTGCCACTCCGCAGGCCATCTATGAAGTCCTTCATCACCTGGGTATCGGCGCCGCATTCATCCATGGCCCGCACGTACAGCTCAAAATGGCTGATGGGCTGGCCCTCGGGGTCAATATCGGTTTCCTCTTCCAGCACTATCTCATTGATTAGGCGCCGGTTGGCCGCGTTGCCGTGCGG